>CAYTLW010000029.1:0-66682 GCA_964438735.1 uncultured Enterobacteriaceae bacterium
AAGGTGTTTGGCGGGTGGGGACGGGAGGGGGTGCAGGAGGGGGAGAGGGAGGGGGAGAGGGAGGGAGTGCGGGTGCGGGTGCGGGTGCGGGGTGAGCGGAGCGAGCCGACGGGGGTGATATTTCATCATCCCCGGAGGTGGGTGCGTTGACGGCGAGGCGAGGGTGTGGTTTCTGGCCCGACCATGAAGAGACACGCCACGACAAACCTGGAGACTGTGCGCTGCACGGCGGTGCGCGCCCTGCTGCAGCGCCACGAGGCGGCGGATGAGTTGGAGCAACGCCACCTGGACGCCATGCTGGCGCTCATCGAGGTGGTTGGAGACCCCTTTTCGCGCCGCCACTTCAAGCCCGGCCACTTCACGGCCAGCGCGTTCGTCCTGTCGCCGGATGAGACGGGACTGCTGATGATCCTGCACCGCAAGCTGGGCCGATGGCTGCAGCCGGGCGGGCACATCGACGCCGAAGATGAGACCGTGCTGGCGGCGACCCGACGTGAGGTGGCCGAGGAGACCGGGCTGGATGGCCTGGAGGTTCTCGGCGAAGGGTTACTCGACGTGGACGTGCACGCCATCCCACCCCTGGCTGGAGAGCCGGCACACAGCCATTTCGACCTGCGATTCCTGTTCCGATCGCCGGAGTGGAAGCTGGGCGACAGCGCCGAGATCGATGGGATTCGCTGGGTGCCGCGGGACGAGGTGCCGGCGTTGCAGACCGATGAGTCCGTGCTGCGGGCGTTGGCGCGCATCCCCTGAGTCACGGCGAGACGATGCTTGCCGGCCAGCCGGCGCCAGGGTAGAAGCCCCGCTCCACTTCGCCCCGGAGCGCTCATGAGCGACCCAGTCGCCCCCGCAGCCACGCCCCAGAAGAAGCGATCGGCCTTCGATCGCACCTACTGGATGCTCAACAACATCGAGGCCTTCGAGCGGCTGTCCTACTTCGGCATCCGGGCGGTGGTGCCCATCTACATCATGCAGGCGACCGAACCCGGCGGCCTGCATTTGACGGCCGTGCACAAGGGCTGGATCTACATGTGGTGGGCGGTCTTCCAGTCCTTCCTGCCCATCGTCACCGGCGGTCTGGCCGATCGCTATGGCTACAAGAAGACGCTCGGTTTCGCCATCACGGCCAACATCATCGGCTACGTGATGATGGCCTTCCTGACGTCGTACTACGGCTTCTTCGCCGGCGTCCTGGTGCTGGCCACGGGTACGGCCTTCTTCAAACCGAGTCTGCAGGGCTCCCTGGCGCAGAACCTGACCAAGGACAACTCGTCCCTGGGCTGGGGCATCTTCTACTGGGTCGTCAACGTAGGCGCCTTCGCCGCGCCCTTCGTCGCCACCCTGATCCTCGGCCAGCCACACAGCGCCGAGGGCTGGCGCAACCTCTTCCTGGCCTCTGCAGGCTTCACGTCGATCAACCTGTTTCTGCTCTTCACGTTCAAGGACGTGGCCTCGGGCGCATCCAAGACCGATGGCCCGGTGGTCGTCATCATGCGCACCTTGCGCAACATTCTGGAGCCGCGACTGATCGCCTGGCTGGCCATCATGAGCTGCTTCTGGCTGATGATGTACCAGCTCTGGGATCTGCATCCGAACTTCATCGAGGACTGGATCGACAGCGAGGCCCTGGCCAAAGCGGCGCCCTTCACCTCGTGGCAGGAGTACGGCGACCGCGGCTTGATGCGTGTGCCCCAGCAGATCCTGCTCAACCTCAACGCCGGCCTGATCATCCTGATGATCCTGCCCATCTCGTGGGCCGTGCGGAAGATGCGCACCCTGGAGGCCATGCTCATCGGTATGACCGTGGCCACGGTGGGCGTGCTGGTGGCGGGGCTGACCGACAGCGGCTGGATCCTGCTCCTGGGCATCCTCTTCTTCTCCCTGGGCGAGATGCTCACCGGTCCCAAGAAGAACGAGTACCTGGGCCTGATCGCGCCACCGGGCAAGAAGGCCATGTACCTTGGCTATGTGAACATCCCGGTCGGCGTCGGCGTCGGCATCGGCTCGCTGATCGCCGGGCTGGTCTACGACAACTACGGCGAGAAGGCGACGCTGGCGCTCAAACACCTGGGCGCGCAGCCGCAGTTGGTGGCCCGCGCGACGCAGTCCGTGGACCGAAGTGACGCCCTGAACAAAGTGCTCGAGCTGGCCGGCATCAAGCGGCCCGACGCCCTGGGCCTGGCCGGCAAGCACCTGGGCAAGAGCGCCGAGCAGACCGCTGACCACCTGGTGACCGCCCTGCGCAGCGACCGCGGCCAGACCACCAACCTGGCCCTGCAAGAGCTGGCCCTGCACGACGAGTTCAAAGAGCAGGCGACCGCGGCGCTGGGCGGCAAACCCCTGGACGTGGCGTCCATCGGGGCGCGCATCGCCGAGCTGCCCGAAGCCACCGGCGTCAACCGCAGCGAAGCCATCGAGCGGGTGCGCTGGCTGGCCAGCCAGGACGGCGCTGAGAAGCAGACGGGGGCCATCGAGGAGCAGCTCTGGCAGCGCCACGGCCGTCAACCGGCCACCCTGACCAACCTGGCCATCGAGTTCCTGGCCCAGGCCACGCCGCTGGCCCACGACGCGGCGGCGAAACTGACGTTTGACGATCCGGTATCAGAGCTGCCCAAGAAGGTGGGCATCGGCCGGACCAAGTCCTTCGGTGCCCTCTCCGCGGCGCTCGGCGTCTCCGACGAGGCGCTGGGCAAGGCGATGGAGAAGGACTTCGGCGCGGTCACACCCGCCCACAATCGGCCATTCGCCTACCTGATGGGACTCAAGCACGTGCGCTTCAACGCCGTGGCGCGGGTGAACTGGTCACGCGATGTGGAGTTGCTGAAGGCGCTGGTGAGCAGCACGCCAAAGGCGGTTGAGGCCGCGAAGCTCCGCGCCGGCGGCGAGGTGGACTGGGTCGACCTGGCCGACGATCGCGACGCGGTGCAGGCGACCCTGGCGACGGTCGACTGGGCGCTCGCTTCGGGCGCCGCAGGTCGCGTGCTGGGCATGAACCCGTGGGAAGCCCGCTTCGAGGCGGCCTCAGAACTCAACCGGGCGCGACTGACCGCGACGAAGACGCTCTGGGATGTCTACCTGCCCCAGTACAAGGTGTGGGTGCCCTTCGCCATCATCGGCATCCTGGCCACCATCGCCCTGGGCATCTTTGGCTGGAAGGCGCGCAACTGGTCGGATATGAACGCTTGATCGGGCGCGGAACCGGAGTGGGCGCTACTTCTTCGGCGCCTTGGCCGGGCCGCTGGGCACGGTCTTGAGGCCGGCCAGCTCCAACAATTCGCTCAGGTCGGGCAGCAGCAAGAACTCCACCCGCCGGTTCTGGCGCATACCCGCGTCCGTGTCGTTGGCCACCACGGGCAGGTACGAGGCGTAGCCGCCGGCGCTGAGCATCTCCGGCTTGACGCCGCCCTGCTTGATCAGGAACTGGACGACCGAGACCGAACGCTGGGTCGACAACTTCCAGTTGATGTCATCGCCACCTCGCGGGTCGGTATGACCGGCGACCTGGAATCGCCGCCCTTCGAACTTGTTGAGAATCTCGCCCAACTCGCGCAAGACCGGCTTGGCCGCATCCTTGAGGGTCGCCTTGCCCGAGTCGAACAGGATGTCGCTCTGCAGCTGGATGACCAGGAAGCCATCCTTGACCACGACCTTGAGTTTGCCCGCAGCGACCATGGCTGCCAGGCGCTGACGCACCCGCTCGATGCTGCGCAGCAGGGCGTCCAGCTGCTTCTGGATGGCCTGCATCCGCGTCGTCAACTTGGCGTTCGTGTCTTTGAGCTGAGCGACCGAGCCCTTGAGGTTGTGGACCTTGTCCTCACACTCCACCAGCAACTTGCCGGCCTTGCCGCAGCTCTCGGCGATGCGCTTGAGCTTGCCCTGGCACTCGGCCAGGTCGCCCTTGAGGTCGTCGCGCTCGCGGGCGCAGGTGGCCAGGGTCTCGGCGGTCTTCTTCTGCTTCGCGGTGGCCGCCTTCAGGTCGACGGCGAGCTTCTTCTTCTGCGCCTCCAACCAGTCCTGCTGCTGGCGCATGCCCTTCAGGTCGCGGTCGTAGGCGTCCTTGCTGACGGCGATACAACCGGGCAGCCAGGCAGCACAGGACAGGATCACGAATAGACCGATCAGACGATTCAGGCAACGGCGCGGCTTCATGTTGTTCTCCAGGCGCGGTGGGAGCAGTCGAATCACGAAACGAGTGGTTGTAGGTGGCATCTCGTAGCCGGACGCAGGGCAGCGGTATGCTGGCCTTACGCAGTGGGGGAGCCAGGAAAATCACACTTTTCCTGGCTGGGGGCCGAGCCCCGGCCCCCCCAAAGAAACAGCACGTCGGATCATAGCTCGCGAGAGCGCAAAAGCGAGAACGCGAGCAAGGCGCTGGTCCAGGTGCCATTGACGGCCAATATGAAGGCCCAGAACGTGGTGAAGGAGAAGAAGCCGGCCTTGGCCGCTTCGGGGACCAGGACCGAGAACAAGCCCCAACTCAGGAACGACGCCGCGGCGACGATCACCCGGTTGATCTGGCGCTCGGTGCGCACCTGGCGTTCGCCCTGGCCGGTGTCGTTGATGTTGAGCACGATCTCGCCATCACGAACCCGTCTGGCCAACCCGCGCACGTCGTTGGGCAGGCTGCGGGCCAGTCCCCACCAGTCGTGGGCCACCCGCCAGACTCGGCGCGAGTAGGCGCTCGGATCCAGGGCCCGGCGGGCGTACAGCCGCACCAGGTAGGGCCGCAACTCCAGCATCGGGTTGAAGTCCGGCTGAATCTGGCGCGCGATGCCTTCCATGGTCGATACGGACTTGCCGACAAGCAGCAGATCCGACGGCATGCGCACGTCATAGCGAATGATGGTCTCGAAGACCTCGGTGATGAAGATGCCGATGTCGAGCGCGCCGATCTCCATGCCGTAGTAGCGGGAAAGCAGCTCGTGAATCTCGGTCCGCAGCGCGCGCACATCGACCGAGTCACCGATCAGCCCCAGGTCCATCAGTTGGGCGACCAGCATCTCCGGATCGGCCAGCAGAATGGCGGCCAGGAAGGCCAGCATCTCGTCGACCCGCTCGCGATCCAGCGAGCCCATCATGCCGAAGTCGATCAGCGCCAGTCGGCCGTCCGGCAGGACGAAGAAGTTGCCTGGATGGGGATCGGCGTGGAAGAAGCCGTGCTCGAAGACCGCCGCCATCACCAGCTTGGTGCCCAGCTGGGCGACCTCCTTGCAATCGACGCCCCAGGCTTCCATCTGGGCCTGGTCTGTGACCTTGCAGCCGTCGATGAACTCCATGGTCAGGGCGCGGCGCGTGGACAGCTCGGGCCAGGTGCGCGGCAGGTGCAGGTTCGGCTCGGCTTCGAACTGCTTGCGGAAGCGCTCGATATTGGCGCGTTCGTTGTCGAAGTCGGTCTCCTTTTTGATGCTGCGCGAGAACTGCTCGACCAACGCCACCGGACGGAACTGGCGCGCCTCGGCCACCCGCTCTTCGAGCTGCTCTGCGATGATCATCAGCAGGTCCAAGTCGGTGCGGATCCGCTGATCGAGGTTGGGGCGTTGAACTTTGACCACCACCTCGCTGCCATCGTGCAGCCGGGCGCGATGCACCTGGGCGATGGATGCCGCCGCCAGGGGCGTCTCGTCGAACCAGGCGTAGGCTTCACCCAGGGGCACACCGAGCTCATCCTGGATCAGCCGACGCACGGCCGGGAACTTCACGCCCGGCACATCGTCCTGCAGCTTGCGCAGTTCGTGAATCAGCGACATGGGGATGATGTCGGGCCGGGTGGCCATCATCTGGCCCAGCTTGACGAAGGTCGGACCCAGCGACTCCAGCGCCATACGGACCCGCACCTCCCAGCTCTCCTTGCGCAGGGATTCGTCCGCGCGCAACGCCAGGCCACCGCCGGTGAAAGGCAGCAGGCGGGCCAGTCCGGCGCGCTGCAGCACGTGGCCGAAACCATGTCGGACCACGACGCCGAGGATGAAGCGCAACCGCTGCACGTTGCGGGCGTATTGGGGCAGTCGCAGCATGCGGGCGAGCGCGCTCACGATGCACCTCCGGGTTCCGTGGGCTCGGGCGGCGATTCCGCAGGCGGGTCTGCCGGCGGGTCGGTCGTCGGCTCGGCGGTCGTGGCGACGCCATCGAGGGCATCACCGGCGGTGTGCAGGGCCTGAGCGGCGGCGCTCAACGCCACCGATCGGGCGCCCTTGGCCAGACCGGTCAGGCCGGGCAGCAGGTCGCCGACCGTGGCCATCACCAGGTCGGCATAAGGCGCGCCTTCGTCGCGTACCTTCTCCAGGTGCGCGCGGATCTCTTCGCGAAGGGTGTCGATCTCTTCGGGCGGCAGCGCGCCGGAGCGCTCGATGCTGCGAAATATCGTGTCGTGTCGGCCCTCGAGCATCCAGCGTGCGATCAGACTGGCGAGGCCGCGTTCGGCGGCGTGGCGAAACACCGGATCTCCAGAGTTGCGACGGCTGAACGACTACAAACTGCAGCGCTTGATGCGCCACTTGCCGTCCTTGTCATCATCGATGTAGACGGCGCAGGGCGTCGGCATCTCCTTCTTGTAGCTCTCGACGTAGTAGTCGATGCCCTGCACCCGCTGCTCCCTGCCCGTGGACGTCTTGTACAGACGCGAGCTCATCATCTTCTTGAAGTCCACAATCGTGAAGCAGCCGTCCTCATCCAGGTAGTCCTTGGCCTGCCGGCGCATACGCTTCCAGCCCATGCCGTACCAGCCGCGCAGCGCGTTGGGCGTCTGCTCCGAGGTATGCAACACCTTCTGGAAGCGATTCCATCCCCGCTCGGCGTTTTTATCGGTGGCCGCGTCCAGGGCCCGCTTGATCACCCACTCGGCGGACTCGCGTTCGGGCTCGCAGACGGTGATGCCGATCACCTTGACCCGGATCTTGTCGATGGTCTCGCCGACCATCTCGCAACCCGGCAAGGCGAGGGCGGCGATCAGGAGCAGGGCGGCCATTGGGAGGGCGGCGCGGCGGCTGTGTGGGGCGATCATGATGGTGGCCTCCATGGTGCGGCTGGGGTCGCGACCGACTGGCTGCAACAGCGCGGCGATGGTAGCGAGCGCAACGCGCCTTGTCGACGGCAGGGGCCGCCGATATGCTCGCCCGATGAGTAGCCTTCATCGACTCCGAAAAGAAGACGTCAAGCCCGCGGTCGGGCGTGACATCGACGCCTGGTGTACCCGTTGCAAGGGCGAGTTGGGTCACACCATCTCGGCCATGGTCGGCGCGGAGGTCGTGCAGGTCCGCTGCAATACCTGCGGCGGCACCCATCGCTATCGCACCGCGGAACCGACGCCGCGCAAGGCCACCTCCACCCGGCGCAAGACCCGGGCCAAGGCCAAGCCGTCAGTGGACAAGCTGAAGAAGATCTTTCTGAAGCGCCTGGCCGAAAAAGACACCTCGGCGGCGCAGGACTACTCGCCGCGCCTCAACCCGAAGCGCGGCGACGTGCTTCGCCACACCCGCTTCGGCCTCGGGATCGTCGAGCGAGTCGCCGAGGGCAAGGCTGCGGTCACCTTCGAGGTCGGCGAGAAGCTGCTCGTCGTCGGTCGCTGAACATGGCGCGGCTCCCGGTCTCCCACCTGCTGCTTGCGGGTCTGCTGTTGTGGGCCGCTGCGGCCGTCGCTGGAGAGCGACCGCCGGCGCTCCTGGAGCCCTTCGCCGGCTATGACATGGTCTTCGGCCCACGTGGCGAACGCGTCCTCGGACCGGAAGCTGCGCCCGGCGTGCAGGCCATGCTCGAGGCGGAGAAGCCAACCTTGCCCGAAGGTTGCGAGGTGGGCGACATCGCCATCCAATCACGGGCCATCGCGCTGTCGGTGGCTTGCACCGGGCAGCGTTTCGAGCTCCGGCTGCCGCTGCGCGAGTCGGCCGCCATCGACCCCCGGGCCATCAGCACCGCACATTTCACCGTGCCGCCGCCCAAAGTGGCTGGCGGCGACTGCGATCCGACCTGCCAGACGCTGCGTGGTCAGCTGCTGGCCGCGCTGATCGAACGCGTTCGTGCAGGTGAAGGCGCCATCACCTGGCAGCAGGTCCGACGTCAGGGCGGCGGCGGCGACGGCTGGATGGGCGCCCTGGCCAGCGCTCATGAGGCCCTGGCCACCGGCAATCGACGGCAGGCGCGCACCGCCCTGCAGCGTGCCGTGCACGCGCAGCCGGTCAAGCGACTGAGCGCGGCCCAGGCGCTGGACCTGGCGCTGCTGGCCGGCGAGGCGCGCGACGATGTCTTGCGGGAGCGCGCGTTGGGCCGGCTGGAAGCGGCGTTGAGCGTGGACACGAACACCACAGCGGGCCGCGCCGGCCAGGCCATCGCGCTGCAGATACTGCGCTCGGCTGGCAAGCGGGGCCGCGTCGAGGGCCTGGCATGCGCCATCGATCCGAGCCGCTGTGATGCCCTGCCGGCGGTGCGCGCGCTTGCCGCCGTAGGACGCTACCGGGACGCCGCCGCGATCCTGGACAGGGGGCCCCTGGCGGCCGAGCGAAACCGCCCGCCCATGGAGATGCTCAAATTGCGCTTTGGCCTGGCCAGCGCCGCCCGTGACGCCGACGGCGAGTTGGCGGTCGCCCGTCGCGTCATGACCGCCTGGCCCGATTCGCCCGTGGGCGCCGACCTGCTCAGCTCCGGCATGTTGCGCGCCGGCCGCTACCGGCAAGCCATCGAGACCCTGCACGAGCTCAGCCGCAAACATCCCGAACGCGACATCGTGCTCGGGCGGATCGCGGGCATGGTGGCCTTCCTGCGCAACGCGGCCAGCGCCGACGCCGCCCTCAATGCAGACGTGCAGGCCATCGAGGCGCGCATGAAGGCGGCGGCAAGAGAGCCGACGGATGTGGTGGCGCGCTTTCTGGAAGCGACCCGCAAGTACTACAGCGGCGACTTCGAGGCCTCGCTGCCCGAGTTGAAGGCGCTGTACGAGACGGATAATCGCGACCCCCGCATACCGCTCTACCTGGCCATGGCCCACTTCTGGCTCGGTCATCAGCAGCGGGCGGAGAAGCTCATCGACGAAGCGGTACACAGCGGGCCCAGCGACCCGGACGTCTTCTATTGCCGGTCGCAGATCGTGCGCAAACTGGACCTGCCCCAGGCCATCGCCGACCTGGAACGCTACGTGGAGATGACCAATCGACCCTGGGCGTTGAATCCGGCGAAGAAGGACGATCGCGTCAAAGCCGAGCTCGACTACATGCGTCGCGGCGTGCTGCCGCCGGATTGGGATCGTCCGGGACCGGGGCGGGTGCGTTTCGATCCAGCCAACCAGCCCGGCACCCCGGCGTCCGCGGCCGCGCGATCGGGCAACCGGGCCGCCGTATCGCCCGCAGGCGCGGCCACAGGCGCCGATTCGGTCACCGCAACCGGTGACGCGCCCCAATCCCCAGGCAAGGATGGCGACCGAGAAGGGAGCCAAGAGGGCCCGGATACCACCCTGCCCATCCTCATCCTGGTCGCCCTGCTGGCGGCCATCGGCGTGCGCCTGTGGAGTCGGGGGCGCGCGTGAAATCGCCAGCGATGGCGCTGGCGCTCGGCCTCGGTGCCGCCGCCGCGCTGGCCCTGGTATTTGCCCCGGATCGGGCGCCTGAGATTCAACGTGTCACCCTTGACGCGGCGACGCTGCGGGCCTGGGTCGGGCCTGATGACGTCATCGAACCGACTGCGGATGGCGCCCGCATCCGGCAGCCGGACGATCCGAAGTGCAGTCTGCTGGTCCTGCCGGTGGCAGCGGCAGGTGCCACCGATGTCAGCGCGCTGAACGCAACGGTGCGACCCGATGCATCCACGGGGGTCGCGTGCGACCGCTGGCAGGGCGAGGTGACGGGGCGGGTGCGCGCCGCCGACCGGCAACCGGCTTCGATTCGCCCTGGCGACGACGTGCCCCCCATGGGCGACCTGGACCGCCTGACGCTGGCCCTGGCCGCGGCGCTCATCGGCGCCCTGCTGGTGCTCACGGGCCTGGGTCTGATGCGATTGCCCACCGCCGCGCGCCGGCAGGCGATGTGGATCTTCGTCATTGCGGCCAGCCTGCGCCTGCTCTTCCCGGACCGGCTGGCCATGGTCTATTTCGGCTACGAGCTGCTCGGCCACGCCGCACACCTGGACGCCCTGCCCCGCTATGGCCCTGGCAGCACGGCCTTGTGGTCGATGTTACTCGGCTCGCTGACCGACGATCACGGTGTGGTATTGCGCCTGCACGACCTGCTCGGCGCTGCAACGGTGGCAATCTGGGCGATGGTCGCCACGCGAATCAGCGGCCAACGGGCGACGGGCTGGTGGGTCGGCGCTGTCCTGGCGTTCAGTCCCCTGTTTCTTCGCGATCACGGCAGCGAGAGCGTGCATGTGGGCGCCATGTGGGCGGTGTCGCTGGCCTGCTACGCGGCGGTCGGGCGCGGGGCGGTATCCGCCGGTGGGCTGGCGGTGATCACCGCTGGCTGCGTGCTGGCCGGCCTTTTCCGCGCCGACGTGGCCCCGCTGACGTTGTTCACCGTGCTGGGTTTCCGCTGGCTGGCTGGCGGTCGACTGCGCGACCTGGTGGCTCCGCCGCGCACCGCGCGCCTGCTGATCGTGGTCTGCGGCGTCGCCGGCATGGTCGCGATCGCCCTGCTGCTGGGGGAGCGTGTGGCGCGCGACCTGGAGCGGGCCAACCTGCCGCAATTGACCAGTTACCCGGCCGACCTGCCGCGACGACTGCTGCTGGACAATGTGCTGCTGCGCGCAGAGCTCTTTCCCCTGGCCGCCTGGGCCGTCGTGCTCGCCTGGATCGCTCGGGGTCGGGCTGTCGCGGGGGCCCACCATCGCTGGCTGTTGCTGCCCGCGCTGGCCATCATCTGGCTGTTGCCCTACTACGCCGACTTCAACGAGACCTCCATGCTGCGCCTGCAGGTGCCGGCGGCGACCCTCTTCGCCATGGGCGCCGCCGCGCTGGCCTGCCAGCTCGCCACCGACCACGAACGCCCGCTGGCCGCCACGCTGACCTGGGCGATCCTGTGGCTGCTCAGCGCGGGCTGGACGCTCCCTGCCACCCTGCAAACGAGCAACGCCCACGCCGAGGATCGGCTGCTGGCCGAGGCGCTCGATTCGCTGCCGGGAGACGAGCCCTTCTGGCTGGTGACGCGCAGCTACGCCGACGGCGCCACTCGCGATCTGCACCTGCACCTGCCCACCTGGCGTTTTCACCCGCCGTGGCGCAATGGTCGGGTCGTCTCCATCCGGGATTGGCAGAACGCACAAGAGGTCGGTCTACCGCCGGAGGTGGCCGTCTACTACCTGCAGGGGTATCGATGCTGGATGCACCGCCACGATCGCCGTTCGCCATCCCGCCTTCACGATGCGTGTCTGGATCTGCGCAGCCGGAATGACGCCACGCCGGTATTCCGCCGCGAAGCGCCCAACCTGGGCGATTCCGTCACGTTCGACCTCTACGGCGCGAGCGATACGCTGGAGGTCGGCCTGTGGCTGTTGACCCAGAGCACGCGCGCGCCCGGATCGTCTGCTGGCGCATCTTTGTGACCGGATTATCCCGTGCTACCATGCATATCGGCGTCGTGCTCGGCGCCCGGTGACGCCCATCCCTCCGATTCGGCTGCTTCGATGGATTCGCTTGATCCCGGTCTGGTACGCGCTGCCATCGCCATCGTGGTGGTCGGCCTGGGCGTCTGGCTCGTGGTCTGGCTGGTGCGTCGGCTCTCGGCCCAGGAGGAGACCAAGGGCGAGCGACTGATTCAGAAGGCGCTCGGCAAGGGCGATCGGATCGGCGCGGCCAGGATCGCATTCGAACATGAGCAGTACGAACGCGCGGGCCGGCTCTACCAGGAGGCGGATCGCATCGCGGACGCCGCGCGCGCCTACAAACGGGGTCAGGTCTGGGCCAAAGCAGCGGCCGCCTATGAGCGCATTCAGGACTGGGATGGCGCCGCCTTCTGCCACAAGAAGGCCGGCGACAAGCGCAACTACCTCCGCGTGCTCAAGGAGGCCGGCAATTGGGATGACGCCGCGCGCATCGCCGTCGAAGAGGGCAAACCCGGCGAGGCGGCTTCGATGCTGCTCAAGATCGGCCGCAAGAAAGACGCCATCGAGCTGTTTCGCAAGGCCGGGGACACCGCCAAGATGCACGTTGTGGCCGGTGAGCTGGCCGAAGAAACGGGCGACCACGGCCAGGCGGCCCGTCACTGGGCCAACGTGCAGCAGTACGATCGGGCGCTGGAGAACTTCAAGAAGGCCGGGGAGATCCAACTGGCGGCGCAGGTCTTCGTGCGCACCGGTCGCGTGGGCGACGCAGCCCAGCTGCTCTCCGAACACAAGCTCCACAAGGAGGCCGCGGCCCTGTACGAGCAGCTGCAGATGTTCCGCAAGGCCGCCGCGCAACATTCGCAGGGCGGCGACGTGGAGCGGGCGATCCAATGCCTGACCCTGGAGGGCGATCGGATCGCGGTCATCAAGCTGCGCATCGCTCGCGGTGAGAACGACGTCGCCCTCCGCCTGGCCGAGGCGGTGGTGTCCACGGAGACCTGCTTCGCCGAGGCCATGCAGATCGCAGCCGACCTGCGCGTCCAGTCGGACGACGGTGACGGCGCCCTCAAGGACCTCTACCGGGCGATGCAGGCCGGGCTCGACAACGCCACGCGCCTGGAGGTGGGGCGCAGGGCAGCGGAGCTCTGCGTCGACCTGGCCCGCCCGTCGACCGGCCGCAAGCTGCTCAGCCGCATCGAAGACCAGGTGCCGGCGACCGGACAGGCGCGCGAGTGGTTCGACAACCTGCGCCAGCAATTCGACGAGCTGCCCGACGAGAGCGAACCGGAGTACGTCACCCCCTCCGCCGGCCTGGGAGAGGCCACCTGGGCGGTAGAAGGCGCGGTGGAGGACGAGGCCACCCAGAGCTACCACGAGGGCACAGTGGCCTATGTGGACGGCCATGTGCAGCCCACCGAGGAATCAGACTTCGGCGTCGAAGTGGGCCCCGACGGCTGGCCGCAGGGCGTGCCGATTGCGCTGGCATCGCGCTATTCGGGCCTGGAGCGGCTGGGCCAGGGCGGCAATGGCATCGTCTTCCGCGGTGTTGACACGCTGTTGGATCGCATCGTGGTGCTGAAGTTCATGATCGAGGGCTCCATGCCCACCGAGGTGGCGCGCCGCTACTTCCAGCGCGAAATCAAGATGGCCGCCAGCCTCAGCCACCCGAACATCGTGCACATCTACGACATGGGCAACGTCGACGACGTGCTCTACTACTCCATGGAATTCGTCGATGGTCGGCCGTTGACCGCCCACCTGCCGCCCAACCAGCCCGTGCGGGACAAGGTCTTCATCGGCTCGGTGGTGGAGCAGCTCTGCGCCGCCCTGGATCATGCGCACGAGAAGGACATGGTCCACCGGGACATCAAGCCCGATAACGTGCTCATCTCCAACGAGGGCACCTGCAAGCTGCTGGACTTCGGCCTGGCGCGAATCCTCGACGAGGGATTCGGCGAGCAGTCCGTGCTGGCGGGAACCCCCTTCTACATGGCGCCCGAACAGATCGACGGCTCGCTGGTCGACCACCGGGCGGATATCTACGCCCTCGGGGTCATCCTCTTCCGCATGTTCACCGGCAGGCTGCCCTTCACCGAGGGCAACGTCTTCGTGGCCCATGCGCTCGAGCCGGTGCCCGATCCGCTGCAGTTCAACGCCGAGATCCCCAAGGGCGTGGTCGACGTGATCTTCCGCTGCATGGAAAAGAAGCCGGACAAGCGACCGGACAACTGCAGGCTGATCAACGTGGCCATCAAGCAGGCCCTGTTCGGCGACCTGCGCCAGCAGAGTTCGTCCGACCCAGCGCTCGGCTGAGCCCTCGCAGTGCCCCCACAATCACTCATCTCCATCCTCCTGCCGGTTCGAAACGGCGGTCCGTGGCTGCGGCAGGCCTGCACCTCTGTGCTGGACAACGCCGCTCACTGTGAGCTGATCGCGGTCGACGATGGCTCGACCGATGACAGCCTGGCGTGTCTACAGGGACTGGCACGCGTCGAGCCGCGGCTGCGGCTGCTTCGGCAGGCTGCGCGCGGTCATGTGGTCGCGCTCAACCACGCTCTGTCGCAGGCGCGCGGACACCTGGTCGCCCGCATGGATGCGGATGACGAGTCCCTGCCAGGTCGCCTGGACGCCCAGCTCCAACACTGGCGCACACGGGGGCAACCGGATGACCTGGTCGTGGGCTGCGGCGTCGAGCCTTTTGCCGACGATCGACCCATCGGCGCCGGCATGGTGCGTTACTGCCGCTGGCTCAATGGCTTGCGGAGCGCCGAAGACCACTGGCGGGAGCGGCTGGTGGAGTCGCCCATCTGTCACCCGACGGTGCTGCTGCCGACGACCCTGCTACGACGGGCGGGCGGTTGGCTCGACGGCCCCTTCCCGGAGGATTACGACCTGTGGTTGCGCTTGCTGGAGGCCGGCGCTCGGCTGGAGAAGATCGCCGCCATCGCTTACCGCTGGCGCGACCACGCCGGCCGCCTGACGCGGGTGGACGCCCGCTATGGGGCGCCCGCATTCGCCGCTCGCAAACGGGACCATCTGGTGGCGACCTGGCTGCGCACCGAGGCCATCGAAGAGGTTCAGATCTGCGGCGCTGGCAAGGACGCCAAGCGCTGGTGCGACCTGCTTGCTGAGGCGGATGTACGCGTGCAGCGAGTTTTTGACCTGCACCCCGGTCGCATCGGCGGCACCATCCGCGGCGACGTGCCCGTGCTGGATCACCGGCGGCTGGTCGACTGGTTGCAGGTGCCGACCCTGGTGGCCATCGGCCGGGCGGGGGGCCGGCAGCAGGTGCGCGACGAGTTGAACGGGCTGGGCCTGGTAGAGGCGCGCGACTACCTCTGCTTGCAGTAGCAGGGAGCCGCGGCAGAGGTCAGCGCAGCGCCTGCGCCGCCTCGACCAGGACCGATTCCAGCGCCAGACGGGTGTTCGGGTTGTAGACGAAGCGCCGCTCCAGGCGCTCGCACGCTTCGATGGCATGGACGATGCGACCGACGTCAGCGCGCGCCGCCAGCGCCCGCAGCTCGGTGGCGTAGCGGGCATGAGGCAGGGAGTCGGCGTCCAGCCCGCCGGCGACCAACATGGCGTCGCGCAGCACCAGGCGGACCGCGTCCACGGCCCAGGCCAGGGCCTCGCGATCCAGGCGTGCCGGTCCGCGCCGCGTGGTCTTGACTGACTTCTTCTTCTTTTTGACCGGGATGGGCTGGCCGCGGGCCAGGGCGCGGGCCTCGGCGATGGAGCTGGTGGGCGCCGGCTCGTCGGCGGCTTCCTGCGCGTCCAGGGGCTCCAATCGCGCCCAGGTGCCGATGAACTCGGACACGAAAGCCGGCACATGCGAGGCGCCATTGCTGCCCAGCGAGAGGGTGAAGCGCACCACCTGGTCGACCGCAGCCAGCCAGTCGGCCTGGCAGAGAGGGCGGGCGCGGCTCAGCCTGCCCTCGGACAGGGCCGCGGCCACGTGCGCCGCCTGCGGATCGCGGCCTTCGGCTTCGAGGATGGCGCAGATGTCGCTGGCGGCCAGGTTGGAAAAGCGCACCGCCTGGCTGCGCGAGATGATCGTCCGCAACAACAACTGCGGCTTGCTGGTCAGCAGGATGAAGTGGGTCCGTGGGG
Organism: uncultured Enterobacteriaceae bacterium; assembly: GCA_964438735.1. GTDB lineage: Bacteria > Myxococcota_A > UBA9042 > UBA9042 > UBA9042 > CAYTLW01. The sequence continues at coordinate 15,628 of CAYTLW010000029.1, forward strand.
GCGGCTCCTCCAGCGTCTTGAGCAGCGCGTTGGCCGCCTCCTCGCGCAGCCTGTCGGCCGACTCGACCAGCAGCACCTTGCAACGGCCCACGACCGGATCGAAGCGCAGGCGCCGGCTGGCTTCTCGCACCTGATCGATGCGGATGTTGGCGCCTTTGGGGCTGAGCAGGGAGATGTCGGCGTGGTTGCCTCGCTTCAGGGCGCGACAGGAGCGACATCGTCCACAGGCGTCGTCGCGGCCGCTGGCCTTGTTGCATGCCAGGCGAGCGGAGAGCGCCCAGGCCACGGTCTGCTTGCCGACGCCATCCGGTCCCTGAAAGAGGTAGGCATGAGCCGGCTGGGACGCTGCGCAGATGCGCCGCAGCACCTCTATCTGGGCGCCGTGACCGCGAATCTGGGACAGCTGTACAAGGGCCATGGGGGGCCGAGCGTGGGCCAATGTCGGCCGCCCGGTCAAGCTGTCAGCGATCCACGGTTGAGCAAAGGGGCGGGCGCCACGTATGATGGGCCTCGTTATCGTCCTCGCCCCCCTCCAGGAGACGCGATGAGAGCCATCTTCGCCGCCACCGCGCTGGCTGCCCTGCTGCTATCTGCCCCGGTCCACGCCGATACGGTCGTCTGGAAGTACGACGATTGGCAGGGGACCATCGAGCAGAATGCCGACGGCAAGAACAAGCACCCCCACAAGGCCTATCCGGGGTTCGTTGCGGGCGAGGCCTACGGTCAGATCTACCGGCCCAAGCCGGGCGACTATCCGATCAAGATTCTCAGCGTGAAGATGGTCGTCGCCTCGCCCAACGTCACCCCGCCAGGCGACGCCAACATCGACATCGAGATCTGGAACGACACCTCGCAGACGGCCACCCCCAATACGAAGTCCCCACATTTCAAGATCTCCTCGAGCGAGTTCTGGAACCCCCAGACCCAGAAAGACAACATGCCGCTGACCGGCAATACGGCGATGGTCTACAAGTTCGATTACAAGGACCCCCAGGGCGCCCCCAAGAAGATCACGCAGGGCAATGTCCGGCTGATGGTCCGCTTCACCAGCAAGGCGGTGGACGCCCAGAAGTGGTGGAATGAGATCGGCTGCGCCAAGGTCGAGATCGCCGGCGTCACCCTGGGTTGCGGCTGCCAAAAGGTCGCCCCGCTGACCGACTCGTCGACCACCAAGAAGTCCAACCTGATGCACATCATCACCCCGTTGGGCCAGTGCTCCGGCGGCAAGAAGTGGATGTGGATCGAAGACGTGTCCAAAGAGGGCAAGTCCATGAGCGGCGACTTCATCCTCCGCATGGAAGTGGAAACCTCGGGCGCGGCGCCAGTCCCCGATGCGGGCAGCTCCGGCGATGGCGGCTCGGGCATCATCGACGCTGGCGGCCCCAAGCCTCAGGACGCTGGTTCGGTCGATCAAGGGCCGCCGCCGATCAAGAATCCGGTGATCGATCTGATCACGCCCAAAGAGGTGATGGAGGGCAAGATCACCGCCATCGATATCCTGGGTAAACACTTCGAGGCCGGCGCCATCGTCAAAGTGGGCAAGTACAAGTGCCAGGTGAGCAAGGTCAGCGAAAACAAGATCGAGGCCAATGTGCTCTCGGATGTGCCCGCGGGTCTGTACGCGGTCATCGTCGAGAATCCGTCGGGCGGCATCGGCTTCAAGGATGACGCCCTGACCGTGACCGCCCCACCCGAGGAGGACGCCGGACCGGCCGACACCGGGCCCGAGGATACCGGCCCGCCGGATACCGGACCGCCCGACGCCGGCCCGCCGCCCAAACCCGAGATCGAGCTGATCACACCCGATCACGGCCCTGGTGACGTGGAGAACGAGATCACCATCGTCGGCAAGAACTTCGAGGATGGCGCCACGGTCAAGATCGGCAGCGCCAAGCAGCTGGTCGTCTCGGTCACCGCGACCAAGATCGAAGCCAAGGTGCTCGCGCCCATGGTGCCGGGCGTCTACACGGTCCTGATCGAGAATCCCAACGGCCAGGTCGGCTTCAAGGAGAAGGCCTATACCGTCGACGAGCCGCCCAAGCCCGATCCAGGCCCGGTCGACGCCGGCCAGCAGGATACCGGCCCCGTGGGTGTGCCCGCCGTCGTGCCGGCAGCCGACAGCGGTTGCTCCAGCGCGAACTCATCCAACGGCGCCGCAGGTGCGCTGTTGCTGCTCTGCCTGGTGGCGCTTGTGGGTTGGCGACGCAGGCTCGCCTGAGCGGATCCAAGGCGAACGGACTCTAACCGTCGCTTTCGGCGATCGCTGCGTCCAATGCGGCGGCCAGTTCCTCTTCGACGCCTTCGAGGCGTAGGGAGTAGGACTCCCAGCTGCGCATGGCCTTGTCGACCTGCTTGCGCAGGCGGCCGTTCTCTTCGGCCAGGGCGAGCACGCGGTTGTTGTCGTCGTAGAGGGTCGGGTCGAGCTGCATGTTCTCGATCTCGGCCAGGCGCGCTTCCTTGGTGGTGATCTCGGCTTCGAGGGCGGCGATGCGCTCCTTGAGCGGTCTGGTTCGCCGCGAGGCCGCGTTTCGCTGTTCGGCTTCGGCGCGTTTGCGGGCTCGCTGGCCGGCGCGTCCCTCGGCGCGGACGGCATCGGCTTCGGCGCGCTCGGCCTGGCCGGGGGCCTTCAGATCGACCACCTCGCCGCGCAGCAGGCGCTCGATCACCTTCGGGTCGCCGCCGCTCTTGCGATAGAGGTAGGCGTCGTAATCCCCTTCGAACAACGTCGTCCGGCCGCCGGGCAGGATCTCCAGCACATGGGTCGCCACCGCGTTGATGAAGTAGCGGTCGTGGCTGACCATGACGATGGTGCCGTCGAAGGCGTTGAGGGCCTCTTCGAGCATCTCGCGGCTGAGCAGGTCCAGGTGACCGGTCGGCTCGTCCAGTAGGAGCAGGCTGGGCCCACGCAGGACCATCTTGACCAGCGCCAGGCGGGCCTTTTCGCCGCCGCTGAGCACGGCCACCTTCTTGTCCACCGCCTTGCCGCGAAAGAGCAGCGCGCCCAGCGTATTGCGGATCATGGTGACGGTGTCTTCGTCGGCAGCCCGCTTGGCCTCCTGCCAGGCCGTCAGGCGCGGGTCGAGACCCTCCAGGGCGTGCTGGGCGTAGTACTCCGGCCGCACATTGCCGCCGCGAAAGACCCGCCCGGCCTGGATCGGCGTGACCCCGGCCAGCACCTTGAGCAGGGTCGACTTGCCGGCGCCATTGGGGCCCACCAGGGCGACCCGCATCTGGCGCCAGATGGTCATCTCCAGGTTGCGATAGATGACCAGCTCGCCCCAGGCTTTGGTCACCCCCTCCAGGCGCAGCACCTCTCTGCCCGTCCGCCCTGCCGGCGGCAGGCGCAGCGTGATGCCGCCCGTCTCCCCCTCGACCTCGACGCTCTGCAGACGCGAGAGCATCTTCAGCCGGGCCTGGGCCTGCTTGGCTTTGGTCGCCTTGGCCCGGAAACGATCGACGAAGCGCTGCAGGTGGGCGCGCTGCTTGTCCACGCGGGCCTTGTCCTTGCGTTGCTGCTCGATGCGCGCCTGGCGGCCAGCCAGGAAGGCCTCGTACCCGCCGCCGTACTCGCAGACCCCGGTCGGTGTCAGCTCGACGATGCGGTCGGGAAAGCGCTCCAGGAAGTAGCGATCGTGGCTGACGGCGATGACCGAGCCCGGGTAGTCGTCCAGGAAGTTCTCCAGCCAGCCCAGGGCCTCCAGGTCGAGGTGATTGGTCGGCTCATCGAGCAGCAATACGTCGGGCTGTTCCACCAGCAGGCGGGCCAGGGCCGCACGCATCAACCAGCCGCCGCTGAGCTGGGCCGCCGGGGCGTCGATCTCCACGTCCAGAAAACCCAGGCCGCCCAATGCGGCGCGCGCCCGGTGGATCAACGCATCGCCGCCCAGCGCCTCGAAGGCCTCCATGGCCCGGGACAGCTCGCGCAACGCCGCCGACTCCGCCGCCCAGAGCGCATCCGTGGCCAGCCGATGCTCCACCGCCTGAACCCGCTCCCGGGCGGCGCTGTAGCCGACCACGCCGTCCAGCACCGCGTGCAGGACCGAGCCGGACTCGAAGGGGTCGACCTCCTGGGGCAGATAACCGACCCGCACGCCTTTGCTGCGCACCACGGCGCCGCTATCCGAAGAGACCTCGCGGCTGATGATACGCAACAGGGTCGTCTTGCCGACCCCATTGGGACCCACCAGGCCGTACTTCAATCCGCCGCGAATATGCCAGGACAGCCCCTCGAAAAGGCGTTGCTCCCCGAACCATCGGCTGATCGCCTGCAGGTGGATCATGGGCTGACGAGGTCAGGGCTGCTGCGGCCGGTGGACCAGGTTGCGCGGCTTGCGCGGGCAGACCCAGACCCAGTTCGTCTGGCAGTCCTTGCTGCCGTCGAGGCTGTCGGTCTTGTAGCCGTTGCCGCCGTAGTAGGCCGGGTGCATGGGATCGGCCATCTGGTCGGCGGTGGCCTCCTTCCAGGGCTTGCGCATGAAGACGCAGTGGGCCTCCTTGGCGTTCGGCTTGGGCAGGGGTTGCGGGCCGCAGAACTGGGCCCCACCGGGCAGACCCCAGCCCACCTTGTCGGCCTCTTGTTTGTTGTTGGCGAACTTGCTCCCGTCGCCACGCACCAGCCGCAGACCGCCGCCGGAGGGGTCGAAGCCCCAGTCGAAGATCGACTCGGCCACCCACGTGGGGATAGGCAGGTTGACGTCGTATTTCGGCCCGGCGACGAGCACGTATTTTTTGGGCGGGATCACGCCGGATTGGCATTGCTGGTCGGCGATGCATGGTCGTGGCGACGGCTTGCCCGACGCGTCCAGCTTGTAGCCACCGTCCGCGTCCCGTTCCAGGTCGTTCTGGCAGCGGCAGGGCTCGCCGGGTCCACCGCAGGCCTGCTTGGTGATCGTCTTGGTTTTGACGTCGTAGAACCTGCAGGCGTCTTCGAAGGGCAGGGTGCGCGTCTTCCAACCGCCGACACCGAAGAATTTGACCTGGAGCAGCATCCCCAGAATGGACACCGGCGCGTGCCCGGGATTGTAGACCTCGACCCACTCGTTCTCCTTCTGGGGCAGGTTCTTGTAGGCGATTCCCGCCTTGTACTTCGCCGGCGGGCCGATGATCGAGTACTGGCTGATCAACACGGTCTTGTCGCACTTGCCGGTCTTGATATTGCACACGGCGCCGGCTTTGCACTTGCCGCCGCAGGTGGGGTCGACACAGGCGCCGCTGGGGCCTGCGAAGTTGCACACCGCCGGCGAGCTGCAGCCGCCACCGCAAGCGGGCGCGAAGGCGCCGCTGCGATTGGACCAGGGCCCGGCCTTGGCGACCAGCACGAAGTCCTTGATGGGGGAATCGGTGTCCACGGAATGGCCGGCCAGGAACTCGGCTCCGCCCGGCGCCATGGAGCTGCCCGTAGAACCGGGTTTGGCCTTGCGCACCAGGGTCATGCCCGGGTCGATGGTGCCGCCCTTGAAGGCACCGCTCTTGTACTCCTTGGTGGTGCCCCAGCCGACCTTGTCCAACTCCACCTGCGTGCGCGGGTCGTAGAGATGGAGCGAGCCGCCGGCGGGGTCCAGGCCCATGGCGCTGTCCTTGAAGACCACGTCCACGCTACCGCGCTGACCAGCCCAGGACTGTGAACCCAGCACATAGAAGCGATTGGGCAGCAACATCGTCTTGGCGGGCACCTGGACGACGAACTTCCACGGATCGGGCCCGCCCGAGGCGGCCGGCTTGAACTGCAGCACGAAGCCGGTGATGTCGATGGGCTTCTTGCCCGCGTTCCACAACTCGACGAACTCAGCGCCGGCCTTGCCCTTGACGCCGAAGCCGACCTCGCTGATGACGACCTTCTCCTTGAAATCCGCCACGCAGATGCCAAATCCGCTCTGGCACGTCTTGCCGCTGCCGCAGCCGACGGCGCAGGTCTTGTCCAGCACGCAGGCGTCGGCGCCGGCGCCCTTGTAGTCGCAGACCTTCTGGGTGGAGCATTTGCCCTTGCAGGCCGGCTCGTAGATCTTGCCCAGGCTCAGGCCCTGCGGCTCCGGCGTCAGGCGGACGACGAAGTCACCGCTGTTGTTGTTGTTGTCCACGGCGTTGCCGGCGTACCACTCGAGGCCACCTTCGGCCATGGTCTTGGCGGTGGAGGTCTTGGTCGCCTTGCGCTCGACCGAATTGGCCGAGAACCAGGGCTTGAGGGGCTGCCCCTCGGGGCTGACCACTTCCTTGCCCACGCCCCAGGTGACCACGTCGTGGCTCAGGGTGTGCGGCTTGTCGAAGATGCGCACCTGCATGCCCGAAGCGATCAGCTTGAAGTTCTTGATGTCGGTGGCGTCGGCCTGGATGCCGCCGGGCAGGGGTCCGATGTTGCCGACCAGCAGATAGCCGTAGTCGTGCAGGGTCACCGCCGGCAGCTTGATGAGCAGCTTCCAGTCGGCCACCTCCTTGCTCTCCTTGGGTCGCCACTGCAGCACGTAGTCGCCCAGCTTCGGCTTCTTCTGGCTGGGGTTGTAGATCTCGATGAAGTCATCGGAGTGGTCATCGGGATCGCCGACGTAGATCTCGCTGATCATCAGGTGCTGAATGCCCTTGAACTCGCAATAGGGGTCGGGCGGCTTGGTACAGGCGGCGAAATCGCCGCACGAGCTGGCCGCCGGATCGACCTCGTGTTTGCAGCCGGTCTTGGGGTCGCAGCTGTCCTTGGTACACAGATTCTCGTCGTTACAATCCAGCGACTTGAGGCTGAAGCAGGTGCCCAGGTGGGGTTTGTCCTTGGAGAACGCGCAGGTGTCCTCGATGCTGCAGGCGTTGCCGTCGTCGCAGGGTTTGTTGTTGCCCTTGGTCTTGCAGCCCTCCAGCACCGCGCAGGAGTCGGTGGTGCAGACGTTGCCGTCGTCGCAGTTGACGTCCTTGGCTTTGTCATCGCTGCAGCCGCCGCCGCCGTTGCAGACGCTGCCTGTCTTGCACTTGTTGCCGCTGATGCAGGTGACCTCGGCGCTCAGGTAGACGAACTCGCAGCTCTTGGTGGCCGCGCCCGGCAGGGGGGCGATGAATCCACCGGGTTTGCAGGTCTCCTTGGTGCAGGCGTTGCCGTCGTTGCAGGTGAACTTGTCGCCGGACTGGCACATGCCCTTGTCGTCGCAGAGATCCAGCTTGTGATCGCTTTTATCCTTGATCAGCTTGATGCCTTTGCCCGTGCCGGAGCCCGTGCAGTAGTCGCCATCGTTGCACTGCTCGCCCTTGAGCGCCTGGTGGAAACAGCCGAGCTTGGCGTCGCAGCCATCGAAGGTGCAGGAGTTGCCGTCGTTGCAATCCTTGACCCCCTTGCCAGGTTCGCAGGTGCCGCCCTTGCAGCCGCCCTCGGCGTTGCAGACGTCGCCATCGTCGCAGGGTTTGCCGTCCATCGCCTTGGCGTCGAAGACGCAACCGGAGGGCTTGAAGGGGTCGCAGCTGTCGTCGGTACAGGCGTTGAAATCGTTGCAGACCTTGTCCTTCGTAGCGCACTTGCCGTCGGTGCAGATGTCCGGCGTGGTGCACGGGTTGGCGTCGTTGCAGGTGACCTCGTTCTTGAGCCATTTCTGCACGCACTTGCCCTTTTTGCCGTCGCAGAATGTGAACGCGCAGTCGTTATCGGGCGTCCAGATGCCGCCGTTGGCCGCCTCGCAGTCGAACTTGTTGGTCTTGGCCGGTGAGTTGCAGACGCCGGCGCCGCACTTGATGATCGAGGCCGGGTCGAAGTGGCACTGGTTGATGTCCTGGTTGCACTTGTAGGTGCCCTGGCAGAGGTTGCCGATATTCAGGTAGGCGCACTCCTTATCGGTGAAACACTGGCATTTATTGGCCCCGGGCCAGCACTTGCCATCGACGCATTTATCGTCGGTGGTGCAGGGGTTGTCGTCGTTGCAGGGATTGGAGTTGTTGAAGTTGGTGCAACCAAACTTGGGGTGGCAGGCGTCGGTCGTGCAGAAGTTGCCGTCATTGCATCCATTCTTCTTGCCCTTGCAGGTCAGCTTCTTGCCCCCGGGCGCGCACTTATCTTCCAGCGAACAGGCGTTGCCATCGTCGCAGAGCGCGCCCTCGTTCTTCCACGTGATCTTGCACTTGCCGGTGGCGTCATCGCAGGCGTTGACCGCGCAGGGCCCTTCGGCGTTCTCATTACAGACCACCAGCGTCTTGGGGTCGACCTTGCACTTGTTGGCGACCAGGTCGCATTTGTAGGTGCCGGTACACTTGTTGAGACCCTTGCCCGCGCAGTCGCCATCATTCTTGCATTCGCAGGAGTTGACGCCGACGCATTGGCCGTCTTCGCAGGCGTCCAATCCGCCGGGGTTGGTGCAGGCGTCGCCGTCGTCGCAAGGCTTCTTCTTGCCCAGGGGCAGTGTGGCCGGGGCGAAGAGGCAGCCCTTCTTCTTGTGGCAGACGTCCACCGTGCAGGGGTTCTTGTCATCGCAGCTGATGAGATCACCATCGCATAGCCCGCCCCAGCATTGGTCGGCCTTGGTGCACGCGTTGCCGTCCACGCAGGGCGTGCCGCTGACCTTCAGCTTCATCTCGCAGGCGCCGCTGGAGGCGAAACACATGGACTTGCGGCAGGCGTTGTTCTCCTGCCAGGTGCCCTTGGCTTTTTCGCACGCGCCGGCGTTCTTGACGGGCGACTTGGTCAGCGGGTCATGGCACTTCTTGGTGCCCGGGATCCAGATCTTGCCGGCCTTCTCACAGGCCAGGGCGGACTTCTCCTTGGTCGAGATGCAGACGCCCTTGCCGCAGGTCACCGCGGTGCCTTCGGCCACCACGCAGGAGCCCGCCTTGCAGGCCAGGGTGCCATTGCACAGGTCGCCGTCGTCGAACTTGTTGCAGCTCTTGGGGTCCTTCTCGTCGCAGTCGCAGGCGTTTTCGCCGCCCTTGCAGGTGCCGCCGGCGCAGCTGTCGCCGACGGTGCAATCCTCGCCGTCGTCGCAGGCGACGTTGACCGCGTCGTTATGTTTGCAGCCGGTCAGGATGTCGCAGGTGTCGATGGTGCACGGGTTGTCATCCTGGCAGGGCGCGTCGTAGCCGAGGCAGGCGCCATCGATGCAGAGGTCGTCGACGGTGCAGGGGTTGTTGTCATCGCATGGGTCGGCGAGCTTGGGCAGGGCCTCGCAGACCTGGTCCTTCTTGTTGCAGACCCAGGCCACGTCGCACTGACCCAGCTTGAGCTTGCTGCAGTCGGCGTTGGTCTTGCAGCTGTCGTCGATGCTCTTGCAATCCTTGGTGCACTTGGTGCCCGGCGCGCCGTTTTTGGAGATGCCGGTCGCCGGATCGGTACCCAGGTCGCACTCCTCCTTGCCCGCCTTGTTCACCTTGCCGTCGCCGCACTTCGGCAACGCGCAGGCGCCGATGCCCTTGGCGTCGAGCACGCAGACCTTGCCGTCCTTGGTGCAGTCCTTGCCGGTCGAGGTGGGGTACTTCTTGGTGCCATCCTTGGTGCATTTGACCACCACGTCGCCGGCGGTGGAGTGGGTCGCCGAGTCGTATTTGCCCGAACAGGTGTCCTTGGATGGTACGCAGGCCAGGTCCACGCACGAGGCCAGCTTGTCACCGTCAAAATCGATCATCTGGCAGACCTGGGTCTTGGCGCAGGGCAGGAACTCCTCCCACTCGCTCAGGTCGTCGGCGCACTTCCAGCCGACCTTGCCGACGCACTTCTGGGCATCCTTGGGGCAGGCCTGGTCGGCCTTGCACTCGCCCTTGTCGCAGACGCCCGGGCCACAGTCGGTGCCGCCGGCTTTGTAGCCGTCGCCGGCCGCGTTGCAGACCACCGCCTTGTTGCCGTCGCAGAGTTTGGCGTCGGCGGTGCAGCTGATGACGGCCACGTCCGGGCTCTCGGCGTCGCCGCCGTCATCGCCCGCGTCGCCCTCGACGTCGCCTTCGCTATCGCCGCCGCCGCCATCGGTGGTGCTTGTATCGGCCGTATCGGCCACAACATCAGCAGCTGTGTCTTTTGTGGTCCCACCATCCTTCTTGCCGGTGTCGGTCTTGGGTTTGCCGGCGTCCTTGCCGGCGTCCTTCTTCTTGCCGGTGTCGAAGCCACCCAGACCGGTGTCGATCTTGATGTCCTTCTTTTCTGCGTCGGGCTCGGTGTCCTCCTCGTCCGGTTCATCGGGTAGGACGGGCGGTGGCGGCGTGCAGGCCATCACCAGGGCGCCGCCCAGCAGGGAGGCGATCAGCAACCGTCCCAGGCGCACGCCAGCGGCGGGTGCGGAGGGAGCGGGTGGGGGCGGGGTACATCTCATGTGTCGCTCTCGTCGGGCTCGGGCTCTGCGTCAAGGTACCGGGAAGGGGCGTGCGGTCGCAACATGGGGCGGGGTCGCGCGCGCGAGCCGCGGCGCTCGATGTCGGCGCTAGAAAGACTCTGAACGGCGTAGGAAGCGCCAGCGACCGGCAGGCAGATCGGACAACTCGAGGTTGCCGATCCGATCGCGATGCAGGGTTCTCACACGCAACCCGACCAGGTCGCACATGCGGCGGATCTGGCGCTTGCGCCCCTGCCGCAGCACGAAGCGGAGTTCGCCCCTTCCGATCACCTCGACCCGGGCCCTGCGCAGCTGCACACCATCCAGCTGCAGGCCGTGTCTCAGCAACCCAAGTGTGCGCTCGTCCAGGCGGCCGTGAACGGACACCTGGTAGGCCTTGTCCACCTCGCCATGGCCGCCCACCAGACGACGGGCGACGCGGCCATCCTGGGTCAGCACCAGCAGTCCGCTGCTGTCCAGGTCCAGGCGGCCAGCAGGCGCCAGCCCCTGCCACCACCGGCGCGGCCAGTCATCGTCTCCCCAAGGCGTCCAGCCAGGCGCAGCCAGACGATCACGGGTGATCAGGTCCAGGGCGGGCCGATGGCCATCTTCGGCCTGACCGCTGACCCAGCCCACCGGCTTGTGCAGCAGGACGGTCAGGCGGGCCTGCTGCCGATCATCGGCCGCGGAGGCGAGCTCGATTCGCTGCTCTGGCTGCACCCGCAGGCCCAAAACATCCACCGGCTGGCCGTCGACCAGGACCTGCCCGGCGGCGATATAGCCGTCGGCCTCGCGCCGCGAGCAGAGGCCCAACTGGGCCATGCGCTTGTTGAGCCGGATGCCCCTGGAATCGTCCACCATCGTTCGTCGCTCCACGCGGAGTCGCCCGTCGCCACGCTGCACACGCAGGGCGGCATCCACGCTGCCCTTTTGCCTTGCGCGGGCGCCAGCCGCAACCTACATTGCAGCGCCCCGAGGTATGGCCGAAGGCGCGACGAGACGCAGATCCGTCGTCCGGTCACAACCGGTTTCGTTGGAAGGCACCCCATGTTCCAGAAAGCCCTGGCCAAGGTCTTCGGCACCAAGAACGATCGCGAGATCAAGAAGGTGCGGCCCGTCATCGAACAGATCGCCTCGCTCGAGCCGCGCGTCAAGGCGCTGGACGATGCCGAGCTCGCGGCCCAGACCCTGCGCTTCCGCGAACGTCTTGATCAAGGCGCCAGCCTCGACGACTTGATGCCCGAGGCCTTCGCCACAGTGCGCGAGACCGGTGTGCGGGTGCTGGGGATGCGGCCCTATGACGTGCAGATGATCGGCGCCTACTTCCTGCACAAGGGCACCATCGTCGAGATGCGCACCGGCGAGGGCAAAACCCTTGCCGCGACCATGCCCGCGGTGCTCAACGCCATGGCCGGCAAAGGCGTGCATGTGGTCACCGTCAACGACTACCTGGCCACCCGCGACTGCGAGTGGATGGGCCAGGTCTACAAGTTCCTCGGCCTGACCACCGGCGTCATCCACACCGGCGCCAAGGAGCACCACCGCAAGGCCGCCTATGCCGCCGACATCACCTACGGCCAGAACAACGAGTTGGGTTTCGACTACCTGCGCGACAACATGAAATTCGCGTTGGAAAACTACGTGCATCGCTACCTGCCCACGGCGCACGATCCGCAGGCCGAGAAGCTGCTGCCCTACGCGATCATCGACGAGGTCGACTCGATCCTCATCGACGAGGCGCGGACGCCGTTGATCATCTCCGGCTCTGCCGAAGAGAGCACCGGTCCGTACCTGCAGGCCAACGCGATCATGCACTTCCTCAAGCGGGACCTGGACTTCATCGTCGACGAGAAGTCCCACCACGTCTCGCTGACGGAGTCTGGCGTCGACAAGATCGAAGACCGCCTCAAGATCGACAACCTCTACGGCACCGAGCACATGCGCTGGGTGCACTACATCCAGGCGGCCCTCAAGGCGCATCACCTCTACCGCTCGGACGTCAACTACATGGTCGACGGCGGCAAAGTGGTCATCATCGATGAGCACACCGGCCGCAAGATGCCCGGACGGCGCTGGTCCGACGGCATCCACCAGGCCATCGAGGCCAAAGAGGGCCTGCGCATCCAGGAAGAGACCCACACCCTGGCGACCATCACCTTCCAGAACTTCTTCCGCATGTACGAGAAGCTCTCTGGCATGACCGGCACCGCCGAGACCGAGGCCGAGGAGTTCGCCAAGGTCTACGACATGGACACGGTGGTCATCCCCACCAACAAGCCGATCATCCGCGCCGATAACGAGGACCTCGTCTACAAGAACGAGCGCGGCAAGTTCAAAGCCGTGCTCGACCACATCGTCGACTGCCACGAGCGCGGCCAGCCGTCGCTGGTGGGCACCATCAGCGTCGAAAAGAGCGCCTTCCTGGCCGACCTGCTCAGCGAACGGGGCATCCCGCACCACGTGCTCAACGCCAAGTACCACGGCCGCGAGGCGGACATCGTCGCCCAGGCCGGTCGCCGGGGCTCGGTGACCATCGCCACCAACATGGCCGGCCGCGGTACCGACATCGTGCTGGGCGGAAACGCCGAGCTGATGGCCCGCAACGAGGTCTATGGCGGCGCGTCGATCAACGAGGAGTTCGACGAAGACAACCCGCTCTACCAGGAGACGTTCGCCCGCTTCAAGGAGCAGTGCGACGCCGAACGGGGCGAGGTGCTGGCCGCCGGCGGCCTGGCGATCATCGGCACCGAGCGCCACGAATCGCGGCGCATCGACAACCAGCTGCGCGGCCGCTCCGGACGGCAGGGCGATCCCGGTCTGAGCCAGTTCTACCTCAGCCTCGAGGACGACCTGATGCGCGTCTTCGGCGGCGATCGGGTGCGCAAGATCATGGAGTGGCTCAAGATCCCCGAGGACGAGCCGATCTACTCCAAGCAGGTGAGCAAGGCCATCGAGGGCTCGCAGGTCAAGGTCGAAGGGCAGAACTTCGACGCCCGCAAGAACCTGCTCGACTACGACGACGTGATGAACATGCAGCGCAAGGCCATCTACGCCATGCGCCGCGGGGTGATCAGCGGCGAGGACCCGAGCAAGCTGCTCAGGGAGCTGGTCGACGACGTCATCTACAACAGCATCGACCGCCACTGCCCCCAGGACACGCGCTCTTCAGAGTGGGATGTAGAGGGGCTCGAGGACGGCATCTACCGGATGACCGGCCTCGATGTGGACCTGAGCGAGGTGGCCTCCGAGTTCAGCCTGATGGAGGAGTCGCTGACCCAGGCGTTCACCGCCGAGTATAACGAGCGCCGCGAGCGCATCGTCGAGTCGATCGTGCTGAGCATGGACTCCGGCCAGTCCGACGAGCCGCCCCTGGAGGAGGCCGAGGAGCACTGGCGATACTTCGAGCGCGAGACCCATCTGCGGGCCATCGACACCAACTGGCGCGATCACCTGCGCAATATGGAGGCTCTCAAGGAGGGCGTATTCCTGAACGCCTACGCCCAGAAGGATCCGAAGCTGGTCTACAAGAAGGAGGGCTTCGACCTCTTTCAGGCGCTCATCGGGCGGATCCAGGAGCAGGTGGTGCACACCCTGTTCCACGTCGAGGTCAAGTCCAGCGCCGAGCTGGAGCGGATGCAGCGCGAGGCGGAGGCCCGTCGGGCGCGCGTCAAGGCCGAGATGCAGGCCACCCACGCCGAACTCAACGCCATGGAAGGCGGCGACACAGCGGGTGCCGACGCACCCCTGGCCGAAGATCCCGGCCCGGTGGTCACCTTGCGGCGATCGCGCCCGAAACTGGGTCGCAACGAACCCTGCTGGTGCGGCAGCGGCAAGAAGTACAAGAAGTGCCACATGGGCAGCGATGACTCGGAGTTGTACCAGGAAGCCGCCGACGCATCGCCGCCGAGTTGAGACTGGTCGAAGTCCGCGCTGAAGTCGGCTGACGTCCACGCCGAAGCCGGCGGATTCGCCCCACCACCAGCGCCGCCGGATCGCGCACCGAAACCCCCTCTTGATCCTTGCCATTGCGCGATTGCGCGCGATGCATTGAAATGTCAGATGGGAGTCGTGCATCTACGTGCGGCTCGCGACGGCGGTGATTCGTGGTCCAGGTCTTTGGCAATCGCTACGAAGTGGTCGAGCAGGTCGGCACTGGCGGCATGGCCACGGTCTACCTGGGGCGCGACTCCGTGCTCAAGCGCGATGTCGCGATCAAGGTACTCCACCCGCACCTGGCCGGGCGCGATGACGCCCGCCGACGCTTCAATCGCGAGGCCCAGGCCATCGCACGCCTGCATCACACCAACATCGTGGACGTCTTCGACTTCTCCGGTGGCGAGGATGACGAAGCCTTCCTGGTCACCGAGTTCGTCCAGGGCGAGACGCTGACCGGCTTCTGCAAGACCCACGGCCCCTTCCTGCCCCAATCCGCGGCGTTGATCGGCTATGCCGTCGCCGGTGCGCTGGCCCATGCCCACGCCACCGGCGTCATCCATCGCGACATCAAGCCCGACAACCTGATGATCTCCAAGGGTGGCAAGATCAAGCTGATGGACTTCGGCATCGCCACCGCCATCGACCTGGAGCAGATGACGGCCACGGGCGCGATCCTCGGTTCGCCGGCTCACATGGCGCCCGAGCAGATCGACGGCCAGGACATCGACGCCCGGGTGGACGTCTTCGCCTTCGGCACCCTGCTCTACTACCTGGTCACCGGCAGGCTGCCCTTCATGGCCAGCAATCCGCACGCCCTGTTCCGCCTCATCTTGGAGTGCCGCTACGAAGATGCCGGCCAGCACAACCCGGCCGTGGGACGGCGCTTCGAAGAGATCATCAGCACCTGTCTGACCCGCGACCGCGAGCAGCGATTCAGCAGCATGGCGGCGGTTCAGGACGCCCTGGAGGCCTACCTGCGCGAGCACCGGATGAACGATCCGGACAAGCTGCTGCGACGCCTGCTGACCGCGCCCGAGCAATTCCAGCTGGAATGGCGCCCAGTGCTGGTACAGGTGCTCTGCGCCAAGGGTCGCAACGAGGCCCGCCAGGGCTCGCTCGCGCTGGCCATCGACGCCTACAACCGCGCCCTGGCCATCGACAACAACGCGGTCGAGCCGCGCCGCGGTCTCAACGACCTGACCTCGCGCAGCCGACGCAGGCGGCGGGTCCGTGGCCTGGCTGCGGCCCTGGCGCTGACCATCGTCGGCGTGGGTTTGTACAAGGGCGTCGAGGCGCTGGCCGAACAGCGGGCGGCTGCGCCTGTCGAGGTGCAGGTGGATCGCCCGGCGACGGCCGTGGACGCGCCGCCTTTGCCGCCGGCGATGGATCCCCGGGTGGTGACTCAGGCTGCGCAGCCGAAGCTGCAGGCCGCTGGACCAGTGGTCGCAGGCGCGCCCGATGCGAATCCTGTGGCCGCCACGGGGTCAGCCGCCACCGCGGCGCAGCCCACCGTCGCTGAAGCGAAACCGGTGCCCGCTCCACCGGCTGCCGAACCCGCCGCGGCCAGTGTGCGCATCCGACGGCGGGCGCCGCGCAACAAGCTCGCCGCCGCCGCTGGACCCGCTTCGGACGGACCGCGCAGCGCCGGCCCCAAAGAGGTGGAACCGCCCGCACCCAAGGGCGGGCTGATAGACGTGGCATTGGGCAGCAATCCGCCCAACGCCCTGCTCTATCTCGACGGCCAACTGATCAGCACCAGCGGCTACAAACGCCGGCCGCTGCGGACCGGCAGCAGCCATGTCTTGAAGTGCAAGGCCAACGACGCGGCGTGCCCGGGCTGCAATGCCGAGGAACGTCGATTCAAGGTCCCAGACAAGCCGCCGACAACCGGCGTCTTGACCATCAAGTGCGACTTCAGCGCCCAACGCAAGGCCCTCGGCCTCGGCGGCGGCCTGCCGACGCGCTGATCCCCCTGTCCGCCCGGCCCGGGCAACCTGGACGCTACATGACAGACACGGCGCGTGACGCGCTCAACCGGGCCGCGGCCCTGCCCCGACCCGAAGACGTCGACACTCGCGAGACGTCCGTAATGATCACCCTGGACTGCCTGCTGCACGCCATCCTGCATGGCGATGTGCCGACCTACACGTCCATGACTGCTACCGATGTCAGCGTCTACGAGTGGTACATCCAGGCTGGCCGGATCGAGGGTCGGCGACTGCACGAGGAGTTGATCGCCGATCGCGTGCCGCCCGAGGAGCTGCAGTGGTCTGTGGAGGACGTACAGATTCGCTTCGCCGGTGACGCGGCGGTGGTCAGCTATACGTTGCGCATCCGTGGCTTCGACGAAGGCGTCGAGTTGCTGTCGGTGTCGGACGAGACCCGCGTATTCGACCAGAGCAACGTGGGCTGGCAGTGCGTACACGTGCATAAGTCGCCGCACGGCTCCGAAGACGAGGACGATTCGGTCGAAGACATGGACATCTGACGCCCTGATGGGGTATCTGGCCCGGTCCGCCGCGTCGCGTTCAGGGCGCGTCTGGAGACCCTATGCCCGTGCGTACCATCATCCGCGAGTTGTTCTCCGACAACGCGGAGTACTGCGCGCGCGGGCTTCGCCGCTTGACTCGCACACTTGGCAACGACTCCGAGACGGGCAAGCCGGCAGAGGACCGCGATGAGAAGCGAGAGACGCTCACCGAAAAGGGCTGCGAGGCAAGACTTCTGGCGCTCACCGGGTCGGACGACGAGGCGCTTCGCGAGTTGGCGGCGGACGCGCTCGGCAGTTGGCGCGGCGATGCGGCGTTCGAGGCACTGGTTGGCCTGATCGACGATCCCATCAAGCAGGTCCGAGCATCTGCTGTGGGCGCGCTCGAGGGCTGGCCGGAGAGCGAACTGGCCTACGAACTGTTACTTGGCGCCATGGATGACTCCGACTGGCTGGTGCGCATGCGCGCGTCGGCGGCGCTGACCGTATTTGACGGCGCCGACGCAGAGCAGGTGCTGATCGCGGCGCTGATGGATCCGGATTCCTTCGTGCGCAACAACGCCGCGGACGCGCTTCGTCATCGCAATCCGGAGCGGATCCTGCCCGGCTTGCGGCGGGTCTTCGACCATCCAACGACGGAACACCTGGACGCCGCCTTCGACTTGTTTGGCGACGTGGGAGTGGCCGAGGACGCCGCCTTCCTGCGCAAGGTGGGCGCCTGGACCAACCTGTCGCAACCGGGCCCGGTCAAGCAGCGGGCGCGCAAGGCGGCCAAGCGGATCCGGGCGCGCCTGGCCGGCAAGGCGGGGGGCTGACGGGTCGGCCATGGAAAGCTGGATCATCGAGTTTGTCGATTACCTGATGTCCATGGACGCGCTGGCCATCTATGGTCTGGGCTTCACAGTTTTGCTCGCCTGTGGCCTCGGCGTGCCCATCCCCGAAGACATCACCCTGCTGCTGATGGGCTATATGACCTATCACGCCATGCCCGATGGCAGCCCGCGGCCCCATGCCAGCGTCACGTTGGCGGTGCTGGTCGGTCTGGCTGGGGTGATGATCGGCGATGGCTTCATCTTCTATATGGGGCATCGATTCGGTGTGAAGCTGCTCGATAAGTGGCCTTTTTCGCGAATGCTGGGCGGTGGGCGCCTGGAACGGGCCCGCCGCTTCATCAACAAGAACGGCCCCAAGGTGCTGTTCAGTGCGCGCTTCATGCCCGGGCTGCGCTCGGTGGTCTTCTTCACCAGCGCGACATTGGCCATCCCCTATCGCCGCTTCCTCATCTATGACGGCCTGGCGGCCCTGCTGTCGGTGCCGGCGCTGGTGCTGGCGGCCTGGTATTGGGGCGAACAATTCGACCGGGTGGTGGCCAAGGCGCGCCAGGCCGAGCACGGCATCCTGGCCATCATCCTGGTGGCGGCCGTCGTGCTGGTGGTCAAGCACCTGATCGAGAAGCGCGCGCGACCCGCCGAGCCGGAGTCCGAGTCAGCGCCGGGACCAGGCGGCGAGACCGGCGGCGATGATGTTCAGTGAGCGCCGCAGGGGCTCCTCGCCCAGCACATAGGCCAATCGCACCTGGTTCCGCCCGACGCCCTCGCTGGCATAGAAGCCTTCCGCAGGGGCGAGCATGACCGTCTCGCCGTCCACGTCGAAGTCCTGCAACAGGAAGATGCAGAACGCCTCGGCGTCGTCCACCGGCAGGTCGGCCACCAGGTAGAACGCGCCGGCCGGATTGGGGCAGCTCACGCCTTCGATGGCGTTCAGTCCAGCGACGACCACGTCCCGTCGATGCTTGTATTCGCGGACCGCGGCCCGCATCTCGGCGACCGGCGTGGCGAGGGCCGCCACGGCGGCATGCTGGTCAACGGTGGGTGGCGACAGGCGAGCCTGGGCGAACTTCAGCGCGGCGGCGTAGAGGGTCTCGTTGCGAGTTACCAGGCAGCCGACGCGGGCACCGCATGCGGAGTAGCGCTTGGAGACCGAGTCCACCACCACCACATGCTGCTCGAAGCCGGGCAGGGACAGGGCCGATGGGGCCACCTCCAGGCCATCTTCGTAGACGAACTCCCGGTAGACCTCATCCGAGATCAGGGTCATCCGGTTGTCGGCACAGACCGCAGCCAACGCGCCCAGTTCGGCCTGCGAGAGCACCGCGCCTGTGGGGTTGCCGGGCGTCGGCACAACCAGGGCGCGGCAGCGGTCGGTGGCCGCCGCCCGAACGCGCTCGGGCAGGATGTTGAAGCCCTCCGAGGCGTAGGTCGCCACCGGCAAGACCTGCACACCCAGCAAGTGGGCGAAGCCGGCGTAGTTGGTGTAGTAGGGCTCGGCCACCAGGATGGCATCGCCCGGATCGCACAGGGCCGCCAGCAGGAAGAGCAGGGCCTCCGAACCGCCAACGGTAATCATCACCTGGTCGGCGGTGATGGGCGCCATCTCCGGCGGCACCACCAGCCGGTTGTAGTAGTCAGCCCAGCCGCCGCGCAGCTCGGCGGTGCCCTGGGAGGGGCTGTAGGCCACCACGGGCTCATCGAAAGCCTTGTAGGCCGCCCGCATGGTCGACGAGGTGGGCAGATCCGGCTGGCCGATGTTGAGGTGGTGCACGTGCACGCCGCGCGCGGCCGCGGCCACGGAGTAGGGATGCAGGCGACGAATCGGCGAGGCCGGGGCCAGGCGTCCTCGGTTGGAGAGGGGCGGCGAATTCATCGGAACTCCGGGACTCATGGTGAGGCGATGCGGCCGAGACTCTGCATCATCTCGGCGAGGTCGCGACGCAGGTCGAAGTGCAGGTGGACGAGGGCGATGGTGCGGCCCCCTTCGTCGAGGCTGCCCCAGAAGCGGGTCAGGCTGCGCACGGGGCGCAGCGGGCTCGGCCGAAAGGCGGCGCGGAATTGCATCGACCCCATGTGGAGATGGTAGCTGCCACGCGCGGGCGGCCACCAGCGCACATGCAGGTCACCGCCGACGGGTGCATGCTCCAGCAGCCCATCGAGGCTGGCGCGCCCGCTCACTGCGGCACGCCACTTGCCGGCATGCCAGGGCGGACGATCCAGGCGCAGGTCCAGCACCAGCTCGCAGGCGTGCACCTCATCGGGCGTCTCGACGCGAAAGTAGCTGCCGCGCAAGGTCTGTCGCCAGATCAGGCTCATGGCACGGCCTGCCCGCCGCCTTTGCCGGCGGCGAATGCGACGGCGGCGATGATCCTTCCCTCATCGATGGGGCCCACGTAGCGTCGGCCGTCGATATAGAGAACCGGCTCCTCGTCCATCTCCAGGCGGGCCTTCAGGCGAACGGCGGTCGCCGCGCCAGCACGGGCCGCTTCGCCGTCGGCTTCGGCGCGCAGCTTCGCCAGGCCGATGCCCAGGCGCTTCATCGCCTTGCGCAGGGACGACCAGCGGTTGGGATCGGACATGGAAAAGAGACGCCGCGCCGCGGACAGGCCCTTGCCATGTTTGTGGGCGACCAGGAAGGACGCGCCCGATGGCGTCACGCCGGGTCGGGCGGCCGAGGCGATGGAGATGAGGTGCAGCCGGATGGGGTGGGTCCCGTGTCGGCGCAATCGCTCCAGGGCGTGAAAGGTCGCTCGCGACGCCAGGCCCCGGAAATCGACAAAGAGGTGTACGGGCAGCGCCTTGACGCCCCTGGCGGCCGCGGTGCCCAGGTCGGGTACGCCGCTGAAGTCCACGTCGGCCTCGCGCGGCTCCAGGTCCCGCTCCGCGGCGCTGATCATGCGTCCAGCGGCGACCAGTGCCCCGTAGACCAGGCGCGGCGGCACGCGGCGGGCTGCCACGGAGGTGAACTCGGCCCTGCTGCGGGTCAACGCGGGTTTCAAGCCCGGCTCGTCGGTGCTGCCGCTCCATCGCCGCCCGTTGAGATACAGGGTGCCGGGGCGTGCATCGACGCTGGCGGCCAGGCGCACGAAGCGCTCCAGGGCGACGGTGGTGGCAGGGGCGGAGGCGGCGCGGCCGAGCTGCGCCGACGTCATGCCATGGGCCGCGGCCAGGCGCTCCACGCCAGCCCAGTCCTTGAGTCGCCGGTCGCTGAAGCCCCGAATCATCTTGCCGCGGATGCGCTGGGACAACGAGGTGGCCAGGGCCACGACCGCCAGCGCAAAACGAAGGCTGCTGCGGCGCCCTGTGGCGCTGCCTGCCGGGTCCACGCGCGGCAATGGCACCACGACCAGGCGGACGCCGCCGGCATCGACGAGCGCCAGCAGTTGACCCAGGCCACGACGCTGGGCCGGATCGGCCAGGTCGGCGAACCAGGTCGCCGTCACCGGCGCATCTGCGGGACCCAGGATCGGCTCGCCGCCGAGGATCTGAACCTGGAATCGGGGCCCCAACGTGCCCGCCGGCCGTGCAGGCGCAGCCGGACCGCCAGCCGCAGCCCCGCCGGTGCGCAACGCATCGAAAGCGGGGTAGGAGCGGGGCGCGTGCTTGCGGGTATGGCTGCCCTCGCAGTCGTGCGACGCCTCGGTTCGCCTGACCTTTTTACAGCGCTCGAAAGCGCGCTTGAGTGCCGTCTTCAGGGCGGCAGCGGGCGGTACACCGCCGACTCCGCGACCGTTGAGCAGGGCGCTCGGGGCAGCGCGTACACCGAAGGAGATCGCCGCCCTGCGACCGGTCTCCAGGGCCCGCGCCTCGGGCGAGGCGGCGCCGGCAGCGCGGGCGCGCGTCAAGGCGTCCATGTCCAGGCCCACCGCGCCGGCTGCTCGGCTGATGGCCCGTCCATCGGGCACGGGGTGGCGTAGCAGGGCGTCGATGAAGGCCGCTTCCTGGTCCTGCGCCCGGGCCACCAGGGCGGCCACCGCGGCCTTGCGGGCGTGGGCATGCCGGGCCAGGGGCACGTGATGCACGTGTAAACGGGCGCTGTCGCCGTAGGGTTTCAGCGCCAGCCGATACGCCGCCCAGGCGTCCCGCGAGGGCGGATCTTGCAGGTCGATGAAGAGACGAACCGTCAGCGTCGGCGAGGTCGCCTGCCCTGTCGCTGCCAGCGGTTGACCGCCGGTCAACAACACTGCCGCCAGCGCGACCGCAGCCACGCTCCCGGCGACGGCGCGGCGACGCGGCTGCATACTACTGGCGGGTGCCCAGCAGGCGCCGCACGGCCGAGCGGAAGGTGGTCGCGCTGAAGCCGAGCTGCGGCACGAAGGCGTGGCCGTTGATGAATACCGAAGGCGTGCCCTTGACCTTCAGGCCCGCGCCGATGCCCTTTTCGCGCTCGACGGCGGCCTTGTAGGCGCCCTCATCCAGCGCCTTGGCCAGCTTCTTGGCGTCGACGCCCACCTTGGCGGCCGTGGCCAGCAGACCGGCGCGATCGAGCTTGCTCTGGTCGGCCATGACGGCGGCCATGAACTCCCAGAACTTACCCTGCGCCAGGGCTCCCTTGCCCACCTCGGCGGCCATCTGCGCCTGCGGGTGGATGTCGCCCAGGGGGAAGTCCATCCAGGTCACCTTGATGCGCCCGGGGAACTCCTTCTCGATGGTCGCGATGTGCTGATCCAGGCGCGCGCAGAAGGGGCACTGCAGGTCCTGGAAGGTGACGATATGGATGGCCGCACCGGAGGGTCCGCGGGTGGCCGAACCGGTCACGTCGATCTGCGCTGCCTTGGCGTCGAGCGAGTCGAGCAGTTTGCCCTCGCCCACCTGCTTGGCATAGAGCGTGTCCAGGCTCGTGCCCGCCTTGACCGTCGCCTCGGCCTTGGGCAGCTCTTCGTCGATCAGCGCGGCGATCTCGGCCTCGCCCTTGGCGCCGACCAGCTTGCGACCGTTGACGAAGATGATCGGCGTGCCGCGGGCGCCGAGCGCAGCGGCCTGCTCGATATCGGCCTGGATCCGCGGCTCCGCGCCGCGGGACGACATGGCGTTCTGGAACTGGGACGCGTCGAGGCCAGCCTGCGCCGCCTTGGAAGTCAGACCGTTCTGGCTCAGATCCGCCTGGCCCTCGAAGAGCGCATCGTGCAACTGCCAGAAGCGACCCTGGGCGCGCGCGGCTTCGGCCGCCATGGCGGCGTTCATGGCGTCGGAGTGGAAGGGCAGCGGGTTGTGCTTGAAGATGACGCGGATCTTGTCGCCGTACTTGGTCCTCAGCGTCTTGAGCGTGCCCTGCAGCTTCTTGCAGAAGGGGCACTGGAAGTCCTCGAATACCACCAGGGTCACCAGGGCATGCACGGGCCCGACGACGGGATCGTCGGGGCGTACAGCGACGCGCCAGACGATCTTGCTGTCAGCGTTCCCGTCGCCCACGCGCACCGGCTGGCCGACCTGGATGCCGCCCATGCCACCGCCGACGGGCATGATCTGGGCGCTGGCCACGCCGCTCTTGCGCTCGACTTTGGCGGGTACCGGCATGGGCGGCGGCGCCTGGCCCTTGACCACGTACTTGTCGTACTCCGGCGCGCGTTTTTCGCTGTTGGCCGCCACCAGCTTGGCCATCACCTCGGCCCGCTTGGCGCCCGCCTTGGCCAGCTCGTCGTACCTGGCTACTTGCGATGAGACCACCTTGGCCCACGCCTCGGCATCCTTGGCGCCCTGCAGCAGGCCGCCGTTGACGATGTAGGACGGCGTGCCGGTGACACCCAACGCGCCGGCGATGGCCACGTCGCGAGCGACCTCGTCGGCCACGACCTTGCTGGCCAGGGCGGTCTTGAACTTCTCGGCGTCGACGCCAGCGCCGGCCGCCCACTTGATGGCGGCTTCGCGATCGGGCTTGTCCAGGGTGTAGATGTGGTCGTAGAAGGCGCGCCACTTGCCCTGCTGGCGGGCGGCCACGGCGGCCTTGGCCAGGTCAACACTGCCCTCATGCACCTCGAGCGGCAGGTTCAGGATGCGCAGGCGCAGCTCGCCTTTGTGGGCCTCGGCCACCTTGAGCAGGTCGGCCGCGTTGGCCCGGCAGAAGGGGCACTGGTAGTCGATGAACGCCAGCACTTCGACCTTGGCATTGGTGGCGCCCAGGGACGGCCGATCCAGGCTGGCCGCGGCGCCCTTGGCGGCGGAGGCGGGCTTCTTCTTCTTGTCTCCGCAGCCCTGGGCGACCAGCGCCAGGCTGCACAGCATCAGCAGAGAAACCGGCCATGTCTTGTTGCTCATCATCACTTTGCCTCCATTGGCGACTGGCGCGTAGGTATAGGGGCGCCCCGGTGACGGGTCAAGAGCGCACGCGCGCGAGCATGTCGCGACCACAGCCGACAACGCCGCAGGGTCGGCAGATCTTCCTTCGGTCAGCTCTTTGCATCCTGGCTATCGTCAGCTTCGTCGCGCAGTCGACGCCAGGTGGCCAGGCGCTCGGCGATGCGGGCTTCCTGGCCGTTGCCGCCGGGATGGTAGAATCGCTGTCCACGTAGAGAGTCCGGCAGATAGTGCTGCGGCGCCCAGCCACCTTCCTTGTGGGGGCTGACATAGTCGGCTCCCCAGCCCAGGTCGCGGGCGACGCGATTGGACGGATTTCGCAGGGTCGCCGGCACCGGCTGGCTGCCCGATCGACGGACGACGGCTGCGGCCTCGCCGAGCGCCCGATAGCTGGCGTTGGACTTGGGCGCGCAGGCCAGCCACGTGGTGGCGTGGGCCATGGCGATGCGCGACTCGGGCAGGCCCGTCATCTCGTGCGACTGGGCGCAAGAGACGGCCAGGGGCAAGGCGCGCGGGTCGGCGTTGCCCACATCCTCGGCCGCGAAGACCATCAACCGCCGGCAGATCACCCGGCCATCCTCGCCGGCCTCCAGCATGCGCGCCAGATAGTACAGCGCCGCGTCCGGGTCGGACCCGCGCAGCGACTTGATGAACGCCGACAGCAGGTGGAAGTGTTCGTCGCCGCGGCGATCGTAGCGCGGTCCGCCAGCCAACTGCAGGGCCAGGTAGCCATCCATGTCCACGCTTGGCGGTGCATCCGGCTCCGGGCCGGCGGCCTCCAGGGTGAATTCGGCGACCACCTCCAGGGCCGACAGGGCCCGCCGGGCATCGCCATCGGCCTCTTCGGCGATGCGGGCCAGCACGTCGTCGGCCACCTGCAGGCCGCTTTCGCCGTAGCCTTCGTCGCTGGCCAGGGCCCGGCGCAACAGCCCGACCAGGGCCTCCTCGCTCAGCGGCTTGACCAGCAACAGGGCGCAACGGCTGAGCAGCGCGCTGTTGAGGCTGAAAGCCGGGTTCTCGGTGGTGGCGCCGACCAGGGCCACGGTGCCTGCCTCCACGTGGGGCAGAAATGCATCCTGCTGCGCTTTGTTGAAGCGGTGGATCTCGTCCATGAAGAGCAGCGTCGGCCGCCCCAGGCGCAATTCGCCCTCAGCGCGTCCAACGATCTCGCGTACCTGCTTCACGCCCGCGAGTACCGCCGACATGGCCACGAACCGAGCCTTGCCATGGCGAGCGAAGAGGCGCGCGATGGTGGTCTTGCCGGTGCCGGGCGGCCCCCACAGGATCGCCGATGGCAGCCTCTCGGCCTGCAGGGCGCGACGGATGAATCCTTCCGGACCGGTCAGGTGCTCCTGGCCGACCACCTCGTCGAGGTCACGCGGTCGAAGGCGATCGGCGAGCGGCGCAGCCGTCAATCCAGTGACCCCTCACGCAGGGTCAGCACGGGACAGCGGGCATGCTTGATGACGTGCTCGGCGACGCTGCCCATCAGGGTGTTGCGTACTGCGCTGCGGCCCACCGGCGGGATGATGATCAGGTCGGCCTTGGTGCGGTCGGCGTAGGCCATCACGCCCGAACCCGGCTTGGTATCTTCGAGCAGTCGCCAGGCACAGGGCACCTTCTCGACGGTGTGCGCGGCGTCGCTCAGGCGAGCCTCCAGGCGCGAGCGCACCCGGTAGTAGAGGTCTTTGGGCAGCAGGATCTCGCCCTCGGGCGTATCGAGCACCTGCTGGTGGACCGGTTCGACCACGTGCAGCATCTCGAGCTTGCCACCAAACTCGGCGGTGAAGTTCTCGGCCGGCTCGATGCCGGCGGTGCCACCGGTATCGAAGTTCACCGGGTGCAGCACCTTGCCGAAGCCCGTCCAGTTCTGCATACGGGCGGCGAAGGCCTCGTTGCAGGTCAACACCGGCACGTTGGTCTCGCGCATGATGCGCGCCGTGGTCGAGTGCAGGATGCGCGCGGTGAAGTCGGCGTAGCCCTCTTGCGGGATGACCACCAGGTCGATGTCCAGGTCGTTGATCGCCCGTACAGCCAGGTCGAATGTGGAGCCAATCTGGGTCACGATGCCCGTGTTGACACCCAGGGCCTCCAGGTCCGAGGCGATCTCCTGCAAGACCGGCATGACCTGGTCCTGGGCCTGCTTGTCGATCAGGCCGCGCACCTTGGCCGCCTCGCCCTCGAGGTAGAAGAGATCACTGGAGCCGCGCACTGCGTGGAAGATGATCACCTTGGACGAGCAAACGCCCGAGATCACGGACAGCGGCTGGTAGCAAAGCTCAGGCTTGTCGGTGACGTCGGTCAGCAGCAGGATGCGATCGAACATGGCGTTCCTCCGTGGCCGATGGCCGCCCTTAGCGGGGTGTCCCGAAGCTAGATGCCGGTCTATGAAAGGTCAATGGGAGGCGGTTGGCCGGATGCCCTTGTGGTCGGCGTCCTGATTCTCGTAGCTTGGTGCCCGTCGACGTCGCCAAGTCGGTCCGTGGAGTGTGCATGCGAGTCCTGGCTCCGATCCTGATCCTCGTGTTGGGCAGCGCCGCCCTGAGCGCCTGCGGCAACGAGTCGGGCGGCAAGGAAGACGCCGGCCCCAGCGGCGATGTCGAGGCCGAGGTGGTCGGTGGCGACACCCCCTTCGGCGCCGGCTGTATCGACAACGCCGATTGCGCGGCCGGCAAGGAAGACGCCGGCCCCAGCGGCGATGTCGAGGCCGAGGTGGTCGGTGGCGACACCCCCTTCGGCGCCGGCTGTATCGACAACGCCGATTGCGCGGCCGGGCTCTTCTGCATGCAGAGCGACTTCGCGCCCGGTGGCTGGTGCACGGTGTTCTGCGACGAAAAACTCCAGGGCGACCACTGCGTCGACCCGGCGCTGAAGGGCGTCGGCGCGTTGTGCATCAAGATGCCGGAGGGATTTCGCGGCCCGATCAAACCCTTCTGCGCCATGAAGTGCGACAACACCGCAGAGTGCACGGCCGTGTGGAAGACCTGGGAGCGCTGCGCCAAGCCCTCCTACAAAAACGAGAATCTCTACAACGACCTGCCCACACGCGTCTGCGAGGCGCCCAGCGCGCACGGCCACAAGCGCGTCGATCCCCTGGCCTGCCAGTGGGAGGATCAGTACACGGCGCCCCGCTACAACGAGGCCAAACAGGTCTGCAAGGGCTACTGCACATACCTGAAGTCCTGCCAGCTCTTCGACACCAAGACCCGCAAACTGGACTGCTGCAACTGGCACTGCTTCCAGAAGGCGACGCCCCAGGGCAAGGTGGACGAGGACTTCATGAGCGAACTGAAGTGCTACACGCAGGCCTTCTACGTAGCCTACCGGGGCACCCCCCGCATCTGCACCGGACCGCCCAAAGACTGCGGCGATCCCGACCCGATGCATGACTGATTACATCGCCGCCACGGCACAATCGCCTTTCTGGCGAATCGCCGACGTTGTGGCACGTTGACACTGCCAGACTGGAACCTCACCCAGGAGTTCACCATGCGCATCGCCATCATCACCTCCCTGGTCGCGGCCACCCTCTTTGCGGCCGCCCCGGCCGAAGCCATCGACATCTACATCAACGGCAAGCGGGCCACCGGATTGGTCAACGCCGATCTGCTGCACTGCGAGGTGAAGTTCGATGCGCGGGGCAACCTGCACATCCTGTCGCCGGGCTACAACGTCGTGCTCGACAAGACCGGCAAGCCGGTGCGCGTGGTCGGCAGCTCGGACTTCAAGGCCGTGGGCGCCAAGGCCGCCAAACCCAAGACCCGCTACGTGCTGGTCTACCAGCCCAACCCGAAGGTGGGCTTCACCTTCGACATCCAGATCAACAACAAACCCTTCCGCAAGATCGGATTGCAGACCGGTCCATTTACGGTCGGCCTGGGCACGACCTTCCATGCCGGTGCCAACGCCCTCAAGGTGACCGGCAAACCGGCCGGCACGCCGGCGCCCGGCGGCACCGAGGCCGACGTGGTCAAGCTGGTGATCTACAGCGGCATCGAGCTGCCTGACGGCACCTTCAAGGCCAAACATCCGCCCGTCTGGCAGCTGGTCCGGGCCGCGATCGATCGTCAGCCGGTGCAGCGCAGCACCACGATCATCGCTGAGTAGCGGAACCCACCTTGACCACCGGTCGCGTGCTCGCCGTCGACGAGCAGGGCGCGGTCGCCCTCTGGCAGGGTGGCCGGGTGCTGGCCATCGCCGCCGCGGAAGCTCACAGGACGCTGCAATCTGGCGACCTGGTGCGAGTGGATGGCGACCGGCTGCACCTGCTCCAACGGCCGCACGATCCAGCCCGGCATGGCCACCCCGATGGCGAGGTGGCGCGACTGGCGGCCGACCAGGGGCGGGTCTACGGAGCCTTGCGCGAGCGGGCGGCGGTGTTGCGAGCGGCGCGGGCATTCTTCGACGAGCGGGAGTTCATCGAGATCGAAGCCCCCGCCATGGCCACCAGCCCTGGATTGGAGGTGCACCTGGACGCCGTCCGAGCAGATCTACGCCAGGGCATGGGCGGCGAAGCGACCACGCGCTGGCTGGTGACCAGTCCGGAGTACCACCTCAAGCGCCTCCTGGTGGGCGGCTTCGAGCGCATCTACAGCCTGGGGCGATCGTTTCGATCCGGCGAGCGCGGACACTGGCATAACCCGGAATTCACCATGGCCGAGTGGTACCGGGTGGACGCGCGTTACCCTGCCATCGTGGCCGATGTGGAGGGTCTGCTGGCGGCGGGCTGGCAGGCCATGTCGCCACACTTGTCGCCGACGCGACTCGAGCAGCTGGCGCCGCTGCGCCAGGCCCTGTCGCAGCCATCGATGACCCTGCCGTTTCGCCAGGCGCTGCGCGATTTCGGTGCCGGGAAGGTCGATGAATCCGACGCCGAAGCCCTGGTGGCCGCGTTCGTCGAATATGTCGAACCGCGCCTGCCTGACGACCGGGTCGTGATCATCGATCGCTGGCCAATCTCCCTGGCTTCCCTGGCGCGTCCCTTCGCCGACGATCCGAACACCGCCGAGCGTTTCGAGGTCTACGTCTGCGGCGTCGAGCTGGCCAACGGCTTCACTGAATTGGTCGATCCCCACGAACAGCGCCGCCGCTTCGAGGTCGACCTGGCCGAACGGGACCGCCTGGGCTTGCCTGCCTATCCGATCGACGAGCGCTTCCTGGCCGCTCTGGCCGAGGGCTGCCCACCGGCCGCCGGCGTCGCCCTGGGCATGGATCGCATGATCATGTTGTTGGGCGGCTACGACGCCATCGACCAGGTGATCGCCTTCCCTTTCGAACGCGCCTGAAGCGCCATCAACAACCTGGCGCGCGCCCCTCTCTTGACGGAGGGGCACCCAGCGCGCTAGTTGACCACGACCGGGTGCCGCACTGGCAACCCGGGCGCGCGAGCAGCCCACAAAGCGGCGTCAGGAGTCCAAGATATGGCGTATATCATCACGAAACTCTGCGTGGACTGTAAGGATACGGCCTGCGCCGATGTCTGCCCGGTCGAGTGCATCTACGAGTACAAAGGGGACGACAAGGCTTCGTTTCCCAACCAGCTGTACATCAACCCGGATGAGTGCATCGACTGCACCAACTGCGAGCCGGCGTGCCCGTGGAAGGCCGTCTTCGAAGAGGACGAGGTGCCGGACGTGTTCGAGTCCGATATCGCGCTCAACCACAAGATGGTCGATCACGAGGAAGACTTCGAGGTCGCCGAGATCGAGAAGGGCGCCGCGCCGACCGCCGAGCAGGTCGAGGCGAACTTCGCCAAGTACAGCTACGAGCCCTAGGGCGACGCTCAGCCCCGCCACCGTGGTGCCCCGGGGGCCGTTGCGCGCCGCGGTGCGACCATGACCCTGCACGAGCCGGGCCCGGACGAGGCCACCGTGATCGCGCCGGCAAGCGGCGCCGATCCGGTCGCACGCGCACGTCGCATGCTGCGCGTGCACTCGGTCTTCAACCTGGCGGCGATCATCTTCTACCTGGCCGGTGGCGCGTTCGCTACGGCGACCACCTACCTGCTCAACTACGAGGACTGGGTCTTCTACGCCCTGATGGGCCTGTGCACGGCCATCGTGCTGACCGCCTATGGCCGCCTGCACCCGACCACGGGCTGGCTGCGCCGCATCGCCACCTGGCTCTTCGCCGAAGCGGTGGTGCTGGCCTGGACGGCTCTGCTCTTCGAAAAGACCCTCAGCGGCTGGTCGGTGATCGGCGACCAGGTGGTGGAGCATGGCGCCCAGCCGGTGTTCTGGTTGCCGGTGTTATGCAACGCCGTCTGCGCCAGTTTGATGGCCTTCCACCTGCTCTTTGTGGCGCCCCGCGTCCGTCGTGAGCATCTGGCGGCACAGGAGCTGAGTCGCTGATGTTGCGCGACCTGCTGATGCGCTATCGGCGCACGATCCTGCTGACGCTGGCGCTGGCGCTGCCCCTGGCGTCCATGTACTTCCACGGCAAGACCCGTACGGGCAGCACGATCTTCGAGCAGTCGATGCTGACCTTGACGGCCCCGGGCCAGGCGGCCACCGACGGCGCCCTGCGCAGCGCCCGCCAGCTGCTCGATGGCTACGTGCTGCTCACCGGCGTGAAGGGGCGCAACCTGGAGCTGCAGCGCGAGAACAAGATCCTGCTCGGCGAGGCGCTCAAGAGCCGCGCCCTGCGCGAGGAGCTACGGCGGGTCAAGCAGCTGTGCGACTTCAAGGCGGTGCGCAAGGAGCTGTCGACCATCCCCGCCCGGGTGATCGGGCGCGAGATCTCGCAGTTCTTTCGGGTCTTGCGGGTGCGCGTCGAGGTCGGCGCCGGCACACCCCTGCGCGAGGGCCTGGCGGTGGTCAGCCACAACGGCGTGGTCGGCCGCCTGGAGAAGGTCTCGGGCAACTTCGCCGACGTGATGCTGGTCACTGACGCCCGCTCCCAGGTGCACGCCACCGTCGCCGGCAAGGGTGTGGTCGGCACCGTGCGCGGCAAGGGCAAGCGCAAGGAGTTCGGGGTCGAGTTCGTCTACCTCGAGCGCGCCGATCGACGGGCGCCTCTGGGCGCCGGCGATGCGGTATTGACCACGGGCCACGATCGGGTCTTCCCGCCCGGCCTCGAGATCGGCCACATCACCGCCGCCCCCGGCACCCGCACCGGGCCCTATCACGAGTTCACGCTGACACCTGCGGTCGCCTTCGCTACCCTCGAAGAGGTGCTCATCGTCACCCGCCATCGCACGCCGGCGCGCGACCTGCCGCGCCCGCGGGCCGGCAAGGATCGCCGACTGCGCCTGGATCCCGCCAACCAGCCCGATGGCTGAGCCACAAGGAGGGGCGCCCGCAAGCGCCCGGGACGTTCGATGAAGTATGGAGTCTGGCTGTTGTTGACCTACGTGCTGCTGGCGCTCGAATCGCCGCTGCTCGGTCGCGTCGACTTCCAGTTCTATGCGCCGGACGTGGCCCTGCTACTGGCCATCTACCTGGCCAGCCGGGCCGGACTGCTGCCGGGGCTGATCTGCGCATTCGCCGCCGGTCTGCTCAAAGATGGCTTCTCCCTGGCCGCGCCGCTGGGCCTGTTCACCGAGATCAACGTGCTGGCCCTGCTGGCCACCCGGGTGCTGACCCGACGCGTCGACCTGCGCAGCACGGTGCCCCTGATGGCCACCTCGGCGGCCGCCTCGCTGCTCGCCAGCGGTCTCTTCCTGCTGTTGTCGGCTATCTTCGATCGCGATTTCGCCGGCACCGACCAGGTGCTGATCATGGCGCTGCCCCTGGCCCTGATGACCATGTTGGTGATGCCCGTGCTCTGCGCCGTCTTCGACCGCGTCGGCCGAATCTTCGAACGGCGGGGGCCTGCCTCCGTGTTCAGGTAGGAACGCAGCCCCACCATGGCCCGTCTCTCGCTCGGTCAATCGCACGACGCCACGGCCTTCAGCGGCCGCAACAAGGTGGCTCGGGCGGCGGTGCTGGCCGGCTTGATGATGCTCTTCGCTCGCCTGCTGCTGGTCCAGGCGGTGCGGGGCGAGCGCTACGAGAAGTTCGCCGCCGTGGAGCGGGTCTCCAAGGTGCGCGCCACGGCCGCGCGCGGGCTGATCATGGGGCCCGGTGGCGACGTGCTGGCGCGCAACATCGAGAGCCATCGCCTCGAGGTGTTGCCACGACGGGTCAAACCCGAGCGGGTCCAGCCCGTGGCGGACATCCTGCGTAGCCTGCTGGACATGACCGACTCGGAGTACAAGGGGCTCATCGCCGAGCTGCGCCGCCCCCTGCCGCCCCGACGCAGCAAGCCGCTGGTGGTTCGGCGCGGCCTGGTCTCGACCCACTGCCCCTACGACTCCCACCGCTTGGAGCTGGTCGGCGAGGTGAACTACTCCTTCTGCCGCACCTGCGGCCGGACCTACGAACAGCCGCCAAAGCGCCACATCTGTCCGGTCGATCGCAAGAAGCTCGTGCCCAGCGGCAGCGGTGATGGCCTGCACTGCCCGGTCTGCGCGCGCGAATTCCTCGACAAGGAGACCTGTCCCTACGACGACACGCCGGTCAGTCGCGGCGAACACATCCTGCATTGCGCCATGTGCGGGAGGACCTACAACGACGAGGTGGCGCGGCTCCGTTCGCACCTGCACCGGCTGCCCGAAGCGCGGGTGCGCACCGAGATCCAGCGCGAGTATCCCTACCGCTACCTGGCCAGCCATGTGCTGGGCTACATGTCGCGTGTCAATCGCCGGGATATGCGGCCCTTCGTCGAGGGTGGCAAGTCGCGATTTTCGCTCAACGATCACATCGGCCGGGCGGGCCTGGAGCGCACCCTGGACGCCATGCTGCGCGGCGTCGATGGCGAGCAGGTGCTGGTCCGCCGACGGGGCAGCGAAGAGGAGACGCGCGACCTGGAGGACCTGCTGGAGGCCATGAAGCCGCGACCTACGGTGCCGGGCCTGTCGGTGCGCCTGACCCTGGACCTGGAGCTGCAGCGGGTGGCCAAGGTGGCCATGAAACACGTGCACTCGGGCGCCGTGGTGGCCCTGGATCCGCGCAACGGCAAGGTGCGGGTCATGTACAGCAAGCCGAGCTTCGATCCCAACGCCTGGTCCGGCCGCCTGACGCCGGAGATCAAGGCGCGCGTCGACGCCAGCTACTTCGCGCCCCTGCTCAACAAGGCGGTGCACCCCTTCCCGCCGGCCTCCACCTACAAGATCGTCGCCGCCGCCGGGGCCATCGAACATGGCCTGGCCAGCCGCGATACGCGCATCTGGTGCCCGGGGCATTACGAGTACGGCGGCCGCCGCTTCCGCTGCTACAAGCGCCAGGGTCACGGCGAGATCGACATGGTGCAGGCCCTGGAACGCAGCTGTGATGTGTACTTCTACAAGCTGGGCGAGCGGCTCGGCCTGGAGCGCCTGGAGCAGCAGGCCCGGCGCATGGGTTTCGGCGAACATACGGGCATCGAGATCCGCGAGCGGATCGGCCGCCTGCCCACCAAGGCGTGGTACGACAAGCGCAAGGTGCGCTACTTCCCCGGCTTCGCCCTGTCCACCGCCGTCGGCCAGAAGGACGTGACCGCCACGCCATTGCAGCTGGCGCGGGTCTTCGCCGGCCTGGCCCGGGGCGGCCACCTGCCCGACGTGACCTTGCTGGAGACGCTGCAGCGCTCGGGCCAGCCGATCCCCGTCCTGGGCCGCGGCAAGGGACGCTCCATGGGCCTGCGGCCGGGTACCCTGGCCACGCTGCACGAAGGCCTGGAGCGGGTGGTGGCGCGCGAGTACGGCACCGCCCATCGGCATCGCCTGGCGGGCGTGCGCATGGCCGGCAAGACCGGTACCGCTGAGGCGCCGCAGCGGGCGCGCAAGGGCATGCCCAAGAGCATCCGCCGCTGGCTCAAGGAAGACCACGCCTGGTTCGCCTCCTGGGCGCCCGTGGAGGCGCCATCGCTGGTGGTGGTGGTCTTCGTCGAGCATGGCGGGCTCGGCGGCGCGGTGGCGGCGCCCATCGCCAAGCGCATCATGACCGCGTGGTTCAAGGCCCACCCCGAGCTGGGCCGGCCACCGGAGGGGGATCGGCCGACGTATGGTGACGACACGGCCACCTATGGTCCGGTCATCCCACCGCCATCGGCACTGCGAACGTCGACGCTGCGCCCGCGCGACAGGGGGCCGCCATGAGCCTCGCCCGTCGCCTGCGAGAACCCTCCCTCATCGGCGGGGTCGCCTGCATCTTGCTGATCTGTGGCGCGGCGATCTGGAATCTCTGGTTCGTCGACTCCCTGCGCGAGACCAGCTACCACCGCGCCCAGACCACCTGGATCGTGCTCGGCCTGATCGGCGCGGGCATCATCGCCGGCATGGATATGCACTTCTTCCGCCGCATCAGCGGCACCTTGTACCAGGTGCTGGTGTTGTTGCTGCTGGTGGTGCTGGTCTTCGGCCGCGAGATCAACAACAGCCGGCGCTGGATCGAGCTCGGCCCGGTCAACCTGCAGCCGAGCGAGTTCATGAAGCTGGCCATGGTGCTGGTACTGGCGCACTGGTTCGATCGACGACGCAGCTCGTCCGCCTGGGGCCTGCGCCAGCTCCTGATTCCCCTGGCGATCCTCCTGATCCCGGTGGGGCTCATCAACCGCCAGCCAGACCTGGGCACGTCCATCTGCGTGGCCCTGATCGGCGGCTGCATGATCCTGTACGAGGGGGTGCGCCGCCAGACCCTGGTGGGCCTGCTCCTGCTGGTGGTCCTGGGCCTGCCCCTGGCCTGGCGTTTCGGCGCCGTGCACACCTACCAGAAGGCGCGCGTACAGGCCTGGCTGGCCCTGGACGAAGACGCGGTCATGTCGCGCCGCACTGCGCGCGCCTCCCAGGCCGAGCAAGCCCTCTGGGCCGTAGGTTCGGGTCGTTGGGTCGGCCGCACCACCGCCGATGCGCGCCGCTCCGTATTGCGCCACCTGCCCTTCCTGCACACCGATTTCGTGCTGGCGAGTTGGGCCGAACTCACTGGACTGTTGGGCTCTCTGGCCCTGTTCATATGTTATGGGGGGGCGCTCTGGTGGGCGCTGAGCATTGCCCACAGGGCCCGTGACCGCTTCGACGCCCTGGTGGCGGTCGGCGTGGCGGCACTCATCTTCTGGCAGTTCTTCATCAACGCGGGAATGGTCATCGGCCTTTTACCCGTGGTTGGCATGACCCTGCCGCTGATGAGCTATGGCGGCTCGAGCGTGCTCACCGTGCTGCTGGGCTGCGGCTTCCTGCTCAATATCGCCTTGCGTCGGACCAACCGATGACCGAGGCCGAGCCGCACCGAGCCGCTCGCAGGCCGACCCTCGCTTCTCAACTCGTGACGGTGCTCATCGTCGCCGGCCTTGTGGCGGTGCTGGGCTGGAATGCGGAGTACGTGCACGACGACCACCCCGCGGTCCTGGACAACGCCAACGTCACCTGGCCGCCACCGGTGGCACAGACCTTCCGCACCTCCTACTTCGGCCCCGGCAAGGCGTTCGCCCACATGCCCCTGAGCCGACCGCTCGTCACGCTCTCCTTCGCGGCTGAAGAGGGGCTCGGCTGGACGTCGAGCCGGGCACGCCACCTGGTCAGCGCCGCGATCTACGCCCTCATCTGCGTGCTGGTCGGAGGGGTCTTCGGCCACATGGCCACGTTCTGGGCCAGCGCCTCGACCCTGCGATGGCACGCGTGGGGAACGATTTCGGCGACGATTTTCTGCCTCCATCCCGTGCACGGCAGCGCGCTCATGTCGGTGGCTTATCGACCCGAGCTGATGGCCCTGGGCTTCATCTTGCTGGCCTCTTTGTTCTGGCTGCAGCTCCTGCAGGGCGCCTCCCATCCCTGGCTGCGAACCCTGGCCGGCGTCTCCTGTTTTGGCCTGGCGCTGTTGTGCAAGGAGAGCGCCGTCTGCGCCCTGGCGCCCTGGCTGGTGGCCGCCTGGATCCGGCCTGGGGGCCTGCGCCGGAGCGCGGCCATGGCGGCGGCCTGTGTACTGCTCACCGTGGCTCTGCTGGGCTGGCGGCACCTGGTCCTGGGCGGTGTGCTCGTGGCGCAGATCCCGTGGGCCGACAACCCGCTGTCCATCGTCGACGGGCCGACCCGAATCATCGGCGCGCTGGAGGGGATCTGGTTGGCGGCGACCCACCTGCTTGTGCCGCTGACCATCCTGCAGGCCCCCGACTGGTCCTTCGATGCCCTGCAGGTGTCGTCGACGCCCGGCCCGCGCGCCATCGCCGGTATGTGCATCACGGTGGCGGCTGCAGCGGCGGCCATCTGGGGATTGACCGGCGCCCGACGTCGCGGCCGCGCCGGACTGGTTGCCCTGGGCCTGGTCTGGGCCGCAGCGTTCTACTTTCCGGTCAGCAATCTGCTCTTCCCCATCCCGGTGCGCTTCGCCGAGCGGCTGCTCTTCGCTCCTTCGGTGGCCGCCTGTGCCCTGCTGGCCTGGCCGGCGGCGCTCGCACAGGGGCGTTTCGACCGCGCGTTCGACCGTTTGCACCAGGCCGGCTGGTCCCGCTGGCGACTCTGGCCGCTGAGACTGCTCGAACCTCACCTGGTCATCTGCTTGCTCCTGTTGAGCCAGATGGTCGCCGCCGCCGGGCCCTGGCGCAGCGATCAATCGCTCTTCGCATGGGGCGTAGCGCAACAACCGCGCTCGGCCAAGATGCGCTACAACCTGGGCCGCCTGCTGGTCGAGAAGAAGCGCGAGACCGAAGCGCTGCCCCACCTGCAGATCGCGGTCGCCCTGCGACCCGACGACCACGACGCCCGGATCACGCTCCTGGAAGCCCACTTCCGCCTGAAACAATGCGACCAGAGCCGCGCCCTGGCCGACGCCATGGAGGCCGACCCGACCCTGACACCGTTGGGCCACGTCGCCTTGTTCCACTGGGCCGGGGTCTGCCGGGATGTGGAGCGGATGCGTCGCCACGAGCCGTGGCTCCGAAAACGCGCCCGCGGGCCGCCGACAAAGACCGTGAAAAAACCCTGAAAACAGTTCCAAGGCGGGCCACGAGGTGCTATTCAGCCCCCGCCATGGAAATCCGAGATCCCATCCACGGTCCGATCCCCATCGCTCCCGGCGAAGAGTCGGTGATCGACACACCGTGGTTCCAACGCCTGCGGCGGATCAAGCAGCTGGGCTTCGCCGAGCTGGCCTTTCCGGGCGCCACCCACAACCGCTACCTGCACTCGATCGGGGTCATGCACCTGGCCGGCCAGGCCTTCGACGCCGTGTTCCGTGGCGCTGACTGGCTGCCCGACGGCGAGCGCGCCCGGCTGCGCCAGCTGCTGCGGCTGGCGGCTCTATGCCACGACATCGGCCACGCGCCGCTGTCGCACACCTCCGAATCGCTCTTTCCGTCCATCTCGGCCCTGGCCGTGCCCCTGCTGGCCGGCGCCGACTCGCCGAAACAGGCGCGCCACGAGCACTACACGCTGAAGCTGTTGCTGGACTCGGATCTGGCCGACGTGATCAAGGACGGCTTCGCCGATCTCGGCGTGCGGCCAGAGCACGTGGCAGCGCTGCTGCATCCCGAGGTGCAATGTGACCGGGCGGCGTTTGTGATCAACGGCCGCGATGTGCAGGGCGTGCTGTCGGCCCTGGTCTCGGGCGAGATCGACGTCGATCGCATGGACTACCTGCTGCGCGACTCCCACTACACCGGGGTCAGCTACGGCAAGTTCGACTACGACTGGCTGCTCAGCCACCTGACGCATCACGTGGCCGACGATGGCGGCGTCTACCTGGCCATCGAAGACCGCGCCATCTACACCTTCGACGACTTCCTGCTGTCGCGCTATCACATGTTCCTGATGGTCTATCACCACAGCAAGGTGGTCTGCTACGACCACATGCTGCGGCGCTTCTACGAGGAGCTGCCGACGGGTTTTCAGATCCCGGCCGATCCGGACGACTTCCTGGCCTGGGATGATGGCGCCATCTACAGCGCCTTGTGGCGCAACCGCGAGTCGGTATGGGGACGCGGCATCCTGGCCGGGCGGCCACTGAAGGTGATCGCCGAGCGGGGCCCGCACGCCCGCGTCGATCCCATCGACGGCCTGGAGGAACGGCTGAAGGCGACCGGGCTGGACTACCTGCGCGTGACCAGCGAAGGCGCCCTGTCCAAGTACCGCGGCAAGAGCGATCCGGGCCGAGCGATCTGGGTACGCATCAAGCCGCGCGTCGGATCATCGCGTTTCATCCCGCTGAGCGAGGCAACGCGCCTGTTCCAACGCTATCATGACGCGGCGGTGCTCGAGCGCCTCTACGTTCATCGACAAGATCGGGCCCAGGTGGCCCGTTGGATTGAAGAGCTTCGCGGCGAGGAAAACCCGGGAGATGACTGAGATGGTGCATTGGCAATCGGCCACGATGGCGCATGCCGGCAGACTCGACCGGGTCTGGCTGGCGGCCCTGTGGCTGGCAATGATGGCCGCAGCGACGGCGACGGCCCAGCCGGCGCCCCCTGTGCCCGCCGGCGCCGGTCCCTCCCAGGTTCGACCCGCAGGTGGCGACGGTTCCGAGGAGCTGGACGAGCTCGACGGCCTCTATGTCATCGTCGAGGCGACCCAGCGACCGCTGGATGGCGTGCTGGTCATGCCGCCGACCTGCGGCCCCCTCAAGCGCATCTGCAAGACCGTACGCGCTGTGATCCACAATGACATGCACCTGTCCGGTGTCGTCCGCGCCCTGGAGCTGCCCGCAGCCAAGGTCAAGGCCATCAAGAAGTACGCACCGCCGCAGTTCGAGATCAACCGCAAGGTGGCGCGCGCCAACGAGGTGGTCTACGCCGTCGGCACCTGGCTGCGGCGCGCCCGGCAGCACCCCGGCATGGTCGAACTGCACGTCGCGGTCCTGGACGCACGCAGCGGCAAGCTGCTCAACCTGGGCCGCCACGCGGTGCAACGCGGCCCGGCCTCCCGCATCCGCGTCCTGGCCCACCGGGCATCCAACGCCATCTTCGGCGCCTTCACCGGCGTCATGGGCTCGTTCGACGGCCAGTTCTTCTACAGCGCGCCGGCGCCCGGCTGCGCCCGCTGCATCTGGGTGGCCGACGTGGATGGCTACAACGCCCGCATCCTCATCGGCGACGACAGCATCCACATGCTGCCCCGGCAGACCAAGGACCTGGGCATGACCTATGTCTCCTTCCGCACCGGGCTGCCCTCAGTGTTCCGGCTGACCGGCGCGCAGGTGAACCTGCTGGCCCGCGCCGCGCCCAACATCACCACGCCGCCGCCGATCCTGCGCGCCCTGAAGAAGAAGAAGGGCGCCGGACCGGTACCGGCCAAGGTCAAACACGTGCCCTTCGCCACGAGCAACGATCTGCAGTTCCGCACGGCTGCTCAGAGTGTCACCGGGCGGATCGCCGCGACCATCAACGATGGCGACCAGGCCGACATCTGGCTGCTGGACAAGGCCGGCCGGCCGGTGCTCAACCTGACCCGCGACGAGGCCGACGACCTGGGCCCCACCTGGTCACCAGACGGCTCCATGCTCGCCTTTGTCTCCGATCGCAGCGGCAGCCCGCAAGTCTACGTGGTCGGCGTGGATGGCTCGGGCCTGCAGCGCCTGACCTTCGCTGGTCGCTACAATACGGGGCCCGACTGGGGCCCCAGCGGCAAGATCGTCTATTCGGGCCTGCGCGGCGCCGCCGTGGACATCCTGACCGTCGACATGAGCAAGCAGATGCAGCGCTTGACGCCGGGCAAGGGGCGCCGCTCCCTGGAGCCCTCCTGGTCCACCTGCGGCCGGCGCGTACTCTACGTCTCGGATGAAGATGGCAAGAAGCCGCGCCTGTGGATCGCCAGCCACGACGGCGCCGTTCGCCACCCACTTGCCATCCCGGTGGGGCGATATTACACACCGGCCTGGCGCCGCAAGCCCGGCCAACGCCCCCAACCATTCGTGCCCTGATCGGTCCCCTTACCCAAGCCGGCGCCGGCGGCTCATTGGACCGCCGGATGGACGCCCCCCTTCCCTTGCCCTAGACTCACTGCCGACGCACGGACGCGCGCGATGAAGACCTGTCCCATCTGCCGCCGGACCTACAGCGAGGAGAAGCAATTCTGCCCCGACGATGGCAGTCCACTCGTCGCGCAGAGCGGTGCCGCCGATCCACGGGGCACGCTGCCATCTCCGCTGCAGTCCGACCGGCCCGCCCATGAGCAGACAGTGGTGGGACCTCCGCCGCTGCCGCCCAAGTCATCGGACAGCGGGCCGGCGTCGACCGATCGCCAGGACACCCTGCTGTACTCCTCCGTCGGCGCCATGGAGCAGGGCCAGGCTCCCGGCGGCCAGGACCGGGTGCAAGCGCCGGACCTGGACAAGCTCTTTCCGCCCCGCAAGACGCCCGACGATAGCAGCCCGATCATCCCGCGCACCGACAAGGCCATGGCGGCGGCACAGATGGGTGTCAGTTCATCGGAGGACGAGGCCGCAACCCGCCTTACCTCGGTCGAGGACGTGGGCGATGACTCCGATGAAGTCGGCAGCGCCTACCTGGGCAAGCTGGTCGACGATCGTTACCTGGTGAAGACGCTTATCGGCCGCGGCGGCATGGGCGCGGTGTACCGGGTCGAGCAGGTTCACCTGCGCAAGGAAATGGCCATCAAGCTGCTGCACGAGAACCTGGTCTCGCGCAAACAGCTGGTCAGTCGCTTCACCCGCGAGGCGCGCGCCATCTCCCGCCTGTCCAGCGCCCATACGGTGATGGTCTACGACTTCGGCCGCTGGGGCGAGGTCTTCTATCTGGTCATGGAGCTGCTCGAGGGCGAGGCCCTGGACGCCCTGCTCAACCGGGAAGGGCCGCTGCATGCCGACCGCACCACCGCGATCATCCTGCAGATGTGCGACTCGCTGGCCGAGGCCCATCGGCACGGCATCGTGCACCGCGATCTGAAGCCAGAGAACGTGATGCTGCTGTCCAACGGGCCGCATCCGGACTTCGTCAAAATCCTCGATTTCGGCCTCGCCAAGGTCAAGGATGTGGACGACCCGTATACGATCCACTCGCAGAAGGACATCTTCGGCACGCCGCACTACATGAGCCCGGAGCAGATCCGCGCCGCCGAGGTGGACAATCGCTCGGACATCTACGCCGTCGGCGCGCTGATCTTCCGCATGCTCACCGGCGAGCAGGTCTTCGGCCAGGAGCGCAACACCTTCGACATCCTCAAGGCGCACCTGATGGAGGCGCCGCCGCGCATGAAGGATGTGGCGCCCGACGCGGACATCCCCGAGGCCCTGGAACACATCGTCGCCAAGGCGATTGAGAAGAAGCCCGAGAAGCGCTTCGATTCCATGGAAGCCATGGCAGAGGCCCTGGTCGCGGCGCGCAAGTCGGACTTCACCGACGCCGGCTTCAAGGTCTCGCTGCCCTCAGGCGGTCGCGGACAGCACCTGGAGGTGGACGAGGACGACCTGGCGGTCATCGCCGCGCTGGACAAGGTCAGCAAAGAGGCCGTGCGACTGGTCGAAGATGATGAGGCCCTGGGCGCCCACGCCCGGCGGGGCCGGATCCGAGGCGGGCTCGCCTTTGCCGGGGTCTGCCTGGCCTTCCTGGTGGCTGCGGGCGCGGTCATCTGGGGCGTCTCGGGCACCTCCATCGGCCAGGAAGCGGAACCCAACGACACGCCGAGCCAGGCCAACCTGCTCGACAGCGACGGCCAGACCCAGGGCGCCATCGGACAACGGCGCTCGAAATTCGCCGGCGATCGCGACTGCTTCCGCCTGCCCGACATCCCCGACGGCGCCGACCTGGGCGTCGAGGTCCAGGGCGTGCCCAACATGGACCTGGCGGTCTCGCTGCACAACGAGGACGGCACGGCGCTGATGTCACTGTCCCATCGCGGACCCGGTGACGGCGAAAAACTCCGCCACCTGGCCACCGGCGGCGCACCGGCGGTGGTCTGCGTGAGCGAGCAAGCCGTGCCCGGCCAGGTGGCCGGCGAGAGCCTGTCGGATATCTACCGCCTCGGCGTGACCGTGCGTCAGCGTCAGGGCGTCATCGAGCAGGAGCCCAACGACGGCGACGCCCGCGACGCCTTGCCCCAGGCCAATGGCCTGCGCGGCACCCTGGACGGGCCGCTTGATCGCGACCTCTTCACGCTCAACGACAACTTCGAGCATCGAATCATCCGGGTGCATATCAGCAGCGCCAACGAGTACGCCCTGGAGGGGGTGCGCGTGGCCTTGCTGGACCTGTCGGATCGACCGCTGACGACCCGCCTGCTGGCCGCCCGCCAGCCCAGCGGTGAGCTGGCCTTCGGCGTCTCGCCGAGACAGATCCCCGGCCGATTGGTGATCCACCTGACCGAAGCCGCCCGACGGGCCTGGAAGCGCAACGGCGCCCGGTCGGTGCCGTACAAGCTGTGGTACGCGCTCGAAGATCTGGGCGACCAGGGCGTGCCCGAGCCCAACAATACGCCCGAGACGGCCCGCGACATGGTGCTCGGCGCCTGGCATGTGGGCGACGCCACCGATGCCGCAGGTGTGGACTGGCTGCGTATCGACGCCGGTGACGCCAATATGAAGCGCATCAAGCTGGAGGCCAACGCGCCCAAGGGCAGCGCCTACCGGCTGACGGTGCGCGACCGCTCGTCCAACGTAGATCTACGCCAGGTTGAGGTCAGGGAGTCGCGCGACAACAAGGTCGTGCGCGTCGACGGCAGCGGCGCCGGCTTCCTCGTCCGCGTCGAGCGCATCAAGACGCGGCGCGGCCACGAGCCGCCGCCGTCGTCCTACCAGCTGCGTGCCCGGTGGACCTTCCCTGACGCGACGCGTTGAGGGGTGCTTTCAGACGCCGACCGTCAACCGGCGGGCGAACTTCTCGTCCAGCCCGGCTTCGCGGATCTTGCGCGACGCCGAGGCGATGTCGTAGCTGACCCGCACATGGGCCATGGCCTTGGTCTCGGTGTCGAAGAGCACGAAGCAGGCGTCGGGGTTGCGATCCCGCGGCTGGCCGACCGAGCCCACGTTGACCAGGTACTTGCAGCTCTTGTCGTACTCGTAGCGACCGGTGACGTCTTTGACCTTCTTGCCGCTGTAGGCATAGGCCGTGGTCAGGTGGCTGTGGCCGATGAAGTTGTGGCCGTAGAGACCGGCCTTCATGCGGGTCAGGGCCTCCGCTTCTTCGGTGCGCACCACGTAGTAGAAGCCGCTCGGCAGGATCGGCGCGGCGTGATAGAGCGCCGTATCGGCCTCGTCTCGCAGGTGACAATAGGGCAGCGAGTAGAGCCAGCGGAAGTTGTCGTGGCTGAGCTCGCGGCGTGACCAGAACAGGGCCCGGCGGGCGGCCTCGTAGTAGTAGTCGGTGTCCATCACGCCGGCCACAGCCGCGTCATGGTTGCCCATCAGCGTGATGCTGCAGCGCTCGCGAACCAGGTCGCAGCACTCGTTGGGGTTGCCGCCATAGCCGACCACATCGCCCAGGCAGACGATCTCGTCGACGCCCACCTCATCGCACTTCTCCAGCACCGCGGTGAGCGCTTGGATGTTGGCGTGGATGTCGCTGATGATCGCCAGTCGCATGGGTGTACTCCCGTAGCGGATGCCGGGGCCGCAGACGGAGGCTACCAGAGCGGCCCGGAGCCGCAAACACCAGCCCCCGGGCGTGCCCAGGACCATGGAGACTTCGGGGTCGACGCGCCTGTCTGGCGCGTTGACGCCCTGCGACGGCCCATGCCACCCTGCGCCGCATCCAATGGCTCCAAGGAGTGTCAGATGGCAGATTTCGAGGCGACCGGCAGGCTGGCGAGTTGGGACGGGACGGTGCCGGATCTACGCGACTGGTCCGATGACGAGGTGATCGACGGACTGCGCCAGCTCGGCATCGAGATCGACCGCGCTGCCTTCACCGCCGCGGCCCTGGAAGCGCCCATGCAGTCGGCCATCGAGGACGACTGGCTGCAGCGCTCGGGCACCCACGACGAGGGCCTGCGGGTCTTCCTCTGGCTGGCGGTGCAGGATCTCTGGGAGCGCTGGCAGATCGAGGCCTGGCCGCGCGATCGGCTGGCCCGCATGTTCGCTTACCTGATCGACGCCGAGTACGCCGTCGAGTGGGCTGATCGCTGTCACGCCCCCACCGCCGAGGCGGTGATGGACGCCCTGGAGACCTGGCTGCTGGCGCCCGATCGCGGCAAGGCTGCGCTGGATGAGCTGGTGGAGATGCTGGGTATGCCGGCCGCTGCCTGGCCGTCCAAGTTCCTCGACGCCATGGCGGAGTGGAGCGAGGTCGGCCGCATCGCACTGGCCACCCGCGGCGGCGGCCTCATGGCGAAGCTGCTCGGCCAGGGGGATGCACACTCCTTCATGGCCGCGGCGCTGGTCTCGGCGCGCATGTACGATCGCGCCAAAGCTGCGGCGATGCAGGTGGGCGACGACGTCAAGCCAGGCATGGGCTTCGACGAGATGATCGGCTACCTCTGCATGGCCGGCGGCGACGCCGTGAGCGCCAGGCGCTGGCTCGGCCGGGCCGACGCCGAATCGAAGATCAAGCGCAGCGAGATGACCTACGCCGCCGAGGCGGTGCGTGAGTTCCTCAGCGCCCATGAGGGTGGCGAGGTGCCGGAAAACATGCGCAAGGCGGCGTTGCAGGGTGCCAGCCAGGCGGCCTACCTGGCCTTCATGGCCTTCGCCTCGCACCCGGGCGCCCACGAGTAGGGCCGGGGGCCTGCCCGGCCTCGTCCAAGGTCGGCGCCAGGTCGTCGCCGGCGATGGCGCGCACCACCAGGCTGGCTGCGGCCAGGCCAAAAGTCGCAGTGACGAAGATCGCCGAGCCCTCGATCAGGTTGCGCTGATCGCAGGAGTGCAGGCCGTTGTCGCCATGAGGACAGATGCACTGGAAGCCGTAGGCGTCATCCCAGTTGGGCGGCAGGGGCTTGCGCCGCGACTCGGTGGAGAAGACCACCTGCACGCCCGACAGGGTCTCCTGGCGCGGATCGTGGCGGGGCCAGTCGTACTCCTTGCGCAGGCGCTTGCGCAGGACGCGCGCCAGCGGGTCGGTGTGGGTCTGGTAGAGGTCGGCCACGCGCACGGCCGTCGGATCGAGCTTGCCGGCGGCGCCCATGGAGGAGATCAGCGGGATGCCGGCCCCCCGGCAGCGATCCATCAGGTGCATCTTGGCGGCCACGTTGTCGATGGCGTCGATGACCCAGGTGG
Organism: uncultured Enterobacteriaceae bacterium; assembly: GCA_964438735.1. Taxonomy (GTDB): domain Bacteria; phylum Myxococcota_A; class UBA9042; order UBA9042; family UBA9042; genus CAYTLW01. Next base: position 60,539 of record CAYTLW010000029.1, read on the forward strand.
GGCGATCGTCCAACGGCAGCAGCCGATCGGCGGCGGCGGCGTTGTAGAACGCCTCCACCGGCCGCACCTCGCAGCGGCCGTTGATGTCGCGCACCCGCTCGGCGAGCAGGCCGGCCTTGGAGCCGCCCACGGTGGTGGCCAGGGCCTGGATCTGGCGGTTGACGTTGGTGGCGCAGACGCGGTCGAAGTCCACCAGGGTCAAGGTGCCGACGCCGCTGCGGGCCAGGGCCTCGGCCGCATAGCCGCCCACGCCGCCCAGACCAAAGACGATGACATGGGCCGCTTCGAGGCGGTCGAATCCAGGCACCGAGACCAGGCGAATCAGCCGGTCGAAGCGGCGCTGACTGGGTCGGCTTTTGGCCACCTTCGGCGCCGATTCCGGCGGTGCGCCCTCGGCCACGGCGGCCGCTTGTCTGGACTCGGTCATGGCTGCCCTTCCCTCCCGCGCGGGTCGACACCGTAGATCGTCATGGCGTTGGCGACCAGTCGGGCAGCCAGCCGCCCTTCATCCTCCCGCCGCCAGCGGGCCAGCGCCGCGATCAGGCTGCGCATGGCACGCAGCTCGTTGGCGTAGCCGGTGCCGCCCCCGGCCCAGTCCGTCTCCACCAGCAGGCGGTCGGCAGAGATGGCCTTGGCCACGGCCGCCGCCTTGTCCGGGTTGCGCCGCAGGTGGGCCGAAGACAGGGACAGGTACAGGCCCATGGCCTCGAAGTCGGGGACCATCTCGGCGCTGCCGCCATACCGATGCAGGATGCCCAGACGCGCGCGGTTGTAGGGCGCCAGGATCTCGCTCGCCCGCGCCGGCGCCCCCACCACGTGCAGGATCACTGGCAGTTGCATCTCCGCTGCCAGATCGAGCCCGCGCCGCAACCAGTGCTCCTGGACCTGCATGGGCAGGCGGTCGCGCACGCCGCGATCGAGACCGAATTCGCCCAATGCCACCGGGGGCCGATCCCGCGCCGAGTGGACCATGGCCTGCCAGGCCGCCTCGAGGCCTTCGGCATCATCTGCATGGTCGGCCAGCCACCAGGGATGCACGCCGATGGCGCGCCAGATGCCGCGGTGGTGGTCGCAGATCTCGGCCGAGCGGGCGATCTCATCGGGGCCATAGCCGGCGATGACAGCGCCCTGCAGGCCCGCCAGCCGGGCGCCGCGCAGCTCTTCGGCGAGCCGATCGCCGGCCAACGCGCGGGCGTCCAGGTGCACATGACTGTCAAAAAGCGAATACACGGGCCACCCACCCCGGCCGGTTCGACGATCGGACGGTCAGGTACAGCAGGTCGGCTTGTCGGCGCAGCAATCGCCAAACTTGACGCACAGGGAATCGCACCAGCAGCCGCCCACCCCCTGCTTGCCACAGGCGCCCTTGCAGGACTTGCCGGCGTTGCCCCCGCACGCACAGGTCGAACCGTAGTCGGCGCAGCAATCGTCGTATTTGACGCAGTCGGTATCACACCAGCAGCCAGTGGACTGGCCGCCGCACTTGCCGACGCAGGATCCGCCGGGTTTGGACGCGCAGGTGCCGCTGCTGCCGCCGTTGGAGACTTTGCAGATGGTGCCGGCGGGGCAGGTCTTCTCGGTCGCCCAGGCGCTCCACTTCAACGACGCGCTGGCCGTGGAGCATCCGGTCGCCTTGCCGTCGCAGGTGCCCTGGGCCGTGCGCTTCTGCAGCGAAGTGCCCAGGCACTGATACTGCGCCTTGACCTGCACGCCACAGGCGAGCCCCTTGGACTTGGGATACTTCTTGGCCACATCGCAGCAGACGCCGCTCGAGCAGCCACACAGGGCCATGAAGTCGCTGCAGCAGTCGCCCAGCTTGGTGCAGAAGGCGTCGCAGTAGCAGGTACCGCCGGGGATCTTCGTCTTGCTGCCACAGCCGGTGCTGCAGGAGCCCACCGGGCCTGTGGGCAGGCACTGGGGCGGCTGACCGGAGCCGGCGAGCTTGCAGGCGGTCTTGGCGCCGCAGGTCTTGAGGGTCTGCCAGGGGCCCTTGACCAGGTGCGCGGGATTGCTGCTGCAGCCGTCGGCGCTCTTGCCCGTGCAACCGGGGTGGCTGTCGCGGCGCAGGACCTTGTTGCCATCACACTTGTATTCGCTGGCCAGGATCGCCGCCGAACAGGTCGCGCCCGCGCCCTTGACGACGTAGCCCTTCACGTCACAGCAGGCGCCTTTGTCGCAGCAGCCGGGTTTGGCCTGGTTGATGCAGACGCCGGCCTTCACGTCGCAGGTGCGGATGACGCAAGGACCCGGCGCCGGCTGGCAGTCGTTATTGGACTTGCAGCAGCCGGACTGCGCCTTGCCCTTGCACTGGCCATCGGCCTGGCAGGCGTCGGACTCGGTGCAGCTGTCACCGTCGTTGCAGAGCGCGCCGACGTCGACCGAGTAGCCATCGGTCTTGGATTTCGGCTTGCAGACCGCGCAGGGCTGACCGACAGCCTTCTTGCCGGCGACGACGCACTGGAAGCCCACCAGGCAGTAACCGGCCTTCAAGGTCGCGGCGCACTGCCCGGTCTTGGGATCGCACGCCCCCTGCTGGCAGGACGTGGGGTCGGGGCATGACTTGGGCGTGATGACGCACTGGCCGGTGGCCGGGTCGCAAGCGTCCTGCGTGCAAGCGTTGCCGTCATCGCATTGCGCGTTCTGGGTGCAGCATCCCGGCTTCTTGTCGAGGCTGCAGGTGCCGGTGGTCACGTCGCACTTGGCCAGGTCGCAGACGCCACCATGCGGGCAGTCCTTGTCCGCTTCGCAGCAGCCGGGCTTCTTGCTCCAACCCATGGCCGAGAGCTTCGGGTCGCACCAGTCGCAGGGCGCCTTGGCCGAGACCTGACCGGCGGCGTGGCAGACGCCTTCGATCTCGCACGAGCCGGCGTCGATGGTGTAGTTGCACACGCCGGTGCTGGGATCGCATTGATCCGAGGTGCAGGTCAGGCCGTCGTCACAGACCATGGCTTTGCCTTTGCACCCGCTCGCCTCGCAGGTGTCGTTCACGGTGCAGAACTGGCCGTCGTCGCAGGGTGAACCGGGCGGCGCCACGGCGATCTCGCAGCAGCCGTCGACGCAGACCGCCAGGTTGCACGAGGTCACCCCGATGAGCTCGCTGCCACAATCCGAAGACGACTTGCAGCTGCCGTGACTGCAGACTGGCAGGTTGTTGAGCGGCCCCGCGCCATCGCCATCGTCCTGGCCATCGTCTTCGTCTGCATCGGCAAAGGCTCCTGTGGTCCCGGCATCGTCGCCAGGTTCGGCCGCCCCGTCGACGCCCGAGGCGGGATCGTCGTCCTTGTCGCCCACGCTGTCGGACAGCGGACCGCCATGGCCCATTGCGCCATCGTGCCCGGCATCAAAGGTCGAGGTGCGATCCGCCCCGCCGCCGCCGTCGAGCGCCGCCCCATCCGGGCTGAATTGGAAGGTGCCAGGATCGGCCCGACCTTCGCTCTCGATGCGATCGCCAGGTGCGGCTTCGTACGCCACCAATTCATACTTGTCGGCGCATGCGCAGCTCAGCACACCGACCAGGACAAGCGAGAACAAGCGCCGCGATGCGGCCTGCTGCTCCCCTGCTATGCGATGGCGATTGCGCATGAACTCGTCCTGTTGCCGGTCCCACGGCGGGCTCGGGCGCGGGATGCTAGCGACCGCGCGCCAGGATCGCCAGCGAAATCAATTGTACCGAAACCCCGGCGGGGCATGCGCGGACGGTCAAGCGGGCGTTCGGGCGCGCACGCATTCACTTGACACCCCGCACGCCCGCGTAGATGCTGCCGCGCCCCGACACGGTCGGGAGGAGGAAACTACGCATGGCCATCAACGACTTCACCTTCACCAGCGAATCTGTCACCTGCGGTCACCCCGACAAAGTGGCCGACCAGATCTCGGACGCGGTCCTCGACGCCATTTTCACCGAGGACACCGCCGCCCGCGTGGCCTGCGAGACCATGGTGACCACGGGCCTGGCCCTCATCGCCGGCGAGATCACCACCTCCTGCTACGTCGACATGCCCAAGGTGATCCGCAAGACGATCTCCGACATCGGCTACAACGATCCGGCCGACTTCTTCGACTCCCGCAGCTGCTCGGTGCTGACCTCCATCGACAAGCAGTCGGCCAACATCTCGCAGGGCGTGACCGCCGGCGAGGGCCTGCATCTGGAGCAGGGCGCCGGCGACCAGGGCCTGATGTTCGGCTTCGCCTGCGACCAGACGCCGCAGCTCATGCCGCTGCCCATCGCCCTGGCCCATGCCCTGACCAATCGCCTCGAAAGCGTGCGCAGGGCCGGCACGCTGCAATGGCTGCGCCCCGACGGCAAAAGCCAGGTCAGCGTGCGCTACGCCGACGGCAAGCCGGTCGCCGTGGACGCCGTGGTCGTCAGCACCATGCACTACGACACGGTCTCCTACGACGATCTGCGCTCGGCCATCATCGAGCATGTCATCACCCCGGAGATCCCCGCCGAGCTGCTGAACGCCGACACCGCGATCCACGTCAACCCGACCGGTAAGTTCGTGCTCGGTGGACCGCACGCCGACTGCGGCCTGACCGGCCGCAAGATCATCGTCGACACGTACGGCGGCTGGGGTCGTCACGGCGGCGGCGCCTTCTCGGGCAAGGATCCCAGCAAGGTCGATCGCTCCGCGAGCTACTTCAGCCGCTACGTGGCCAAGAACATCGTCGCCGCCGGCCTCGCCCGCGAGGTCGAGGTGCAGCTGTCCTACGCCATCGGCGTGGCCCAGCCCACCAGCGTCAAGGTCGACACCTTCGGCACCGGCGCCATCGAGCCGAGCCGGATCGAGGCGGCCGCGCGCGAGGTCTTCGACTTCCGCCCACAGGCCATCATCGAGCGCCTCAACCTGCTCCGTCCGATCTACCAGCAGACGGCATCGGGCGGTCACTTTGGCCGCGATGGCGACGCCTTCACCTGGGAGCGCACGGACGCCGTCGCCGACCTCAAGTCGGCCGCGGGCCTGTAGGACCACGATTGCAGCGACACCGAGCGCGTTTCCAGGGCCGTTCGGCACGGCCAGAAACCGCTTGACACTGGGGGCGAATGTTGGCTCAATGCGCGCCCCGTCGGCCCCGCGCCCGGGGCCCGACAACGGGCGCGAACGATCCACCGCCAGCCAACAAGTGCCAACGGCAAGGACGTCGCGAGGAGAGGCAGAGATGAGCCTGAGCAAGTCGACAGACAGCATCCGCACCGAGGACGTCGAGCGGGTCTGGTACGTGGTCGACGTCGAAGACATGGTGCTCGGCCGGGTCGCGACACGGATCGCGAACGTGCTGCGCGGCAAGTCCAAGCCGACGTTCACCCCCCATACCGACACCGGTGACTTCGTCATCGTCCTGAACGCCGAGAAGATCACCCTGACCGGCCGTAAGATGGAGCAGAAGCTCTATCGCTACCACACCGGCTTCCCGGGCGGCCTCAAAGAGACCAGCGCCCGCAAGTTGCTGGACACCAAGGGTGGCGAGGCCGTGCGCCGCGCCGTCCGCGGCATGCTGCCCAAGGGCCCCCTGGGCCGGCAGATGCTGCGCAAGCTGAAGGTCTACACCGGCACCGAGCATCCGCACGCTGCCCAGAAGCCGATCCCGCTCGAACTGTAGCCGGAACCAGAGGAAGCACGATGGCAACCACTCGCCGAGTCACCGAGTCCGTCGACCAGCCCAAGCGCTGGTACGCCACCGGCCGCCGCAAGGAGGCCTCCGCCCGCGTCTGGATCAGCGCCGGCAGCGGAAAGATCACCGTCAACGGACGCGAGATCCAGGACTATCTCTGCCGACCCGTCCTGGCCAACCAGGTCCGCCAGCCCTTCGACATCGTCGAGCGCGGCGAGTCCTACGACGTCATGGCGACAGTCCGCGGCGGCGGCCTCACCGGTCAGTCGGGCGCCCTGCGCCACGGCATCTCCCGGGCCCTGGCCGACGCAGAGCCCGAGCTGCGCACGCCTCTGAAGGCGGCGGGCATGCTGACACGAGACGCACGCGCCAAGGAGCGCAAGAAGTACGGCCAGCGCGGCGCGCGGGCCAGGTTCCAGTTCTCCAAGCGGTAGGTCGCTTGAGGAGATCCATCCGGCTGGGTAGCTCAGTTGGTTAGAGCGAACGACTCATAATCGTTAGGTCGAGAGTTCAACTCTCTCCCCAGCCACC
>CAYTLW010000030.1:0-65980 GCA_964438735.1 uncultured Enterobacteriaceae bacterium
TTCCCCTACTTCGCAGCCTCATCGATTCTGGGCGCACTCATTTGGATCTGCGCCCTGTTTTTTCCCTTGCATTTGAGACGGCAATGGCGATGATGGAGATGGCCGTTTAACCGGCCGTACGTAAGCAACCCGAGGGATCCCCCAGTCGAAAGACCGTTCTGAGGTACTCGTAGCCGGACATTAGAAGGCCCCCAGCCGATCCCCACCGCGTCGCAACAGCGCGGAGTCCGGTTGAGAGTTCGGAAAGAGGGCCCGGGATTGTCGAGGAGCCCCCCGTCAGCATGCCTGGCGGGGGGTTCCCACCTTTTGGTTCGCCGAAAGCGTGGTGAGTCTTCGGCCACGAACAACCTCCGCCTTCGAATCCTGTGACCCACCACCCCTCCGTCTCGCGTTTGTGGGGCGCGGCTGGCGGTCTCTGGGTGGCGTGTGGGCGGAAGCTCCGGGTGGACGATCGGGGCGCGGATGGCGGTGATTGTCCCCGTTGAAGTGGCCCACTGGTGGCGAGCTCGCCCGGGTGACGTGACGTGCGCATCGAAGCGCCCGCCTGGTGGGATGAGCGATGAACGATGTATTGAGAGCCATTCGTTGCGCCGAAGCGGGGATTTGAATGGGCCGCTCGGCCTCAAAACGCGCATTTCATCCCACCAATACCAAAGTGAACACCGATCACACCAGGCGTTGAGGGTGGTGGAGGATTCCATCCCACCACCGCAGTATAGCGTTTGCTGGGCAAGTTCTGGGCCGACTTCGCGCTTGGAAGAGGTGGGATGGCGATTCTGGCCGACTTCGCTCCTGGTCGAAACCGGCGCCCGGTTGCAGGGCCGTGTTGCGGGGGGCGGATCTGGCGCTCGATCGGCATCAAGCGGGGTTTGGCGGAGCTGGCGGGGCCTAGACGATCGACAGGATCGGGTTGATGGACGATCGGGAAGCGGTGGTTGTCGAAGATCCAGCGATCGATCGGCCCGATCTTCGACTCGACATTTGTCGAGTTTGTCAGAAGTCGTTGAATGTCAAGCGGATGCGGGCTGAAGATTCGTCAAGTCTTTGGCTTGTTCGGCGCGACGATATTTCCGGGGGCGAAGATGCCGTCCGGGTCGAAGAATCGTTTCAGCCCGGCCAGGGCGGCGGTGAAACCTGGCGGCAGGTGCGGCGCGACGAGCTGTCGTTTGAGCTTGCCGATGCCGTGCTCGCTGACCGGCGATCCGCCCGAGTCGACCACCCTGCCCATCTGTTCGGATAGGACGGCGAGGGCCGCTTTGCGCGAGTCTGCGTCCTGGCACAGGAGGTTCAGGTGGGGGTGACCGTTGCCGATGTGACCGTATGCCCAGAGTCCCTCGAGGCCGAGCGGCTGAAGGGCCTGCTCGGTCCACTGGAGCAACGATTCCAGGTGCTCCAGCGGTACGGACCAGTCGGTGCTGAGCTTGCCGCCGCCGTCGCTGTCGCGCAGGGCGGCGCCGCGGCGATTCATGGTGTCGGGCACTCGATGGCGCAGGGCCGCGAAGTGGGCGCGCTCCGGCGCGGTCTGGAAGAGCTGCACACCCTCGACGTCCGCTCCGACGCCGCCAAGGAGCTCGACGGCGCGCTCGAGGGCCTCGAAAGCGCCATCCTCGCCGCCCTGCCCTTCTGCCTCGATGTAGAGTGCGCCGGCCCGGGTCGAAGGCAGGGAGACGCCGCCTGCATGGGGGCGGAGGAGGTCGCAGCAGGCTCCGTCGAGCCATTCGATGCAGCGCAGATGCAGGTCTGGGCGCGCGTTGCGCAAGGCCACCGCGCCGTCGATCAGCTCGCTTCGGGTGCCGAACCCGATCAGCGCGCCCAGTCTTGCGGCCGCAGGCCGGCGAATGGCCAGCGTGGCGCCCAGGATCATGCCCAACGTGCCCTCTGAACCGACGACGAATCGCGTTGGATCCTGCACGGATGGCGGTCCCACAGCGCATTTATCCACGCCCGGACGGCGCAGGTGCAGCCGACGGCCGCGACCGTCGAGCAACTCGATGCCGCGGACCCAGTCGTCGATGGCGCCGTAGCGATAGGAGGCCGCTCCGGAGGCGTTGGTGGCGATGGCGCCGCCGATGGTGCACTCGGCGGCGCTGGTGGGGTCTACGGGCAGATCGAAACCTCGCCGTTGCAGGGCGTCTCGCAGGGCCTGCAGGCGTGTGCCTGGCGTCACGGTGACCGTCAGCGCGTCTGCATCCACGTCCGGCGGACGATCGAGCGCCGACAGGTCGACCAGGAGCCCGCCCTCGGGCACAGAGGCGCCCGTTGTGCTGGTCTGGCCGCCTACCGGGAGCACGCTCATGTTGTGGGCGCGGGCCCACGTAAGCGCCTCGAGCGCGTCGGCCTCGTCCCGAATCCGGACTGCCGCGTCGGCGCGCCCGACGAGGCCCGAAACATCCTGGCTGCAGGCGTCCAGGGTCGCTTCATCGTTGCGAATCTGGCTCATACTCAAGTGGAATCCTCCCTCAGCGGGGCGCCAAGCCTACCTCCCCCGGGGCGAATGTGGCCACTATCGGCGTGGTTGCCGGGCGTTGCCTTGCTCGATGTCACCTCGTTGTCGACACTTCCGCGACTTTGCAGAACAGGAGCACCCATGGACATCCCGGCCCTGGTCAACAACCTGCACGCCACCTTCGAGGCGGGTCGCACCCGCCCGCTGGAGTGGCGTACGGCCCAGCTGCGAGCGCTCCGGCGCTTGATGGTGGAGAATAGCGACGAGATCTGCGCCGCAATCGACAGGGATATGGGCCGTCCGCGGTTGGAGGCCTGGGCCATCGAGATCGGCCTGGTGATCGCCGAGATCGACCACGCCTTGCAGCACATCAACAGTTGGGTCCGCGATCGCAAGGTGAGTTCGCCGATGGTGAACTTCCCTTCCAGCTCCTGGGTGCAGCCCGATCCCCGTGGTGTGGTGCTGATCATCGCGCCCTGGAACTACCCGTTACAACTGCTGATGCTGCCGTTGATCCCGGCGATTTCCGCCGGCAATTGCGCGGTGCTGAAGCCCTCCGAGGTCAGCGCAGCGACCTCGAAGCTCGTGGCTCGTCTGGTGCCCCAGTACATGGACACCTCGACCATCACGGTCGTGGAAGGCGCGGTGCCGGAGACCACCGAGCTGCTGGCCCAGCGTTTCGACCACATCTTCTTCACCGGCGGGCCCGCGGTCGGCCGCATCGTGATGCAGGCGGCGGTGCCGAACCTGACCCCGGTGACCCTGGAGTTGGGCGGCAAGAGCCCGTGCTACGTGTCGGCGGATGCGGACCTGAAGGTGGCCGCGCGTCGCATCTGTTGGGGCAAATTCCTCAACGCAGGACAGACCTGCGTGGCGCCCGACTACGCCCTGGTGGATCGGCAGGTCGTCGAGCCGCTGCTGCGCTACATGAAGAAGATGGTCGCCGAGTTCTTTGGCAGCGAGCCCCGCAACAGCCCGGATTTCGGCCGGATCATCAACGAGAATCACCACCGACGCCTGGTCGCGTTGCTGGACAGCGGCGCCACCGTCGTGGGCGGCGATCACGACGAGTCCGAGCGCTACCTGGCGCCGACCATCCTCCGCGACGTCGGACAGGACAGCCCGATCATGCAGGAGGAGGTCTTTGGTCCCATCCTGCCGGTGATCGAGGTGGACTCGGCGAGTGCGGCGATCTCGTTCATCAATCGGCGGGAGCGACCGCTGGCCCTCTACATCTTCAGCGACAGCGAACAGGTGCAGGAGCAGGTGCTGCGGAGCACCATCTCCGGCGGCGTCAGCATCAATGACGTGATGTCCCATGCGGGCGTGCCGGAGTTGCCCTTCGGCGGCGTCGGCAACAGCGGCATGGGCGCCTATCACGGCCGCTATGGCTTCAACGTGTTCAGCCACGCCAAGGCGGTGGTCAAGCGAAGCACGGCCATCGACGTGAAGCTCCGCTACGCGCCCTACAAGGGCAAGTTGAAGTGGCTCAAGCTGGCGTTCTGAGTGTTTGCAGGGCCTTATCGGCTGGTCGGTCGCCCTGCCCGGCCGTCAATCTGATTCGCCGCTTGCTGCCTCGCGTCGTGTCGCCTCGCGTCTTGCAGACTCCCTGAAGAGCGCGATCAAGACCAACGCGTGGTCGATGCGGCCGTCAGCGACCATGGCCATGGCCTCGTCGAAAGGCAGGGTGACCAGGCGGCAGAACTCCGTCGTATCGAAACTCGTCTCGGCGACCCGTCGGGCGCCCAGGGCGAGCCAGCTGTAGCAGCGGTTGTCCTGGATGGCGGGGTTGGGCAGGCAGGAGTCCAGCGGCACCCAGCTGTCAGCGGCGTAGCCCGTCTCCTCCAACAGCTCGCGGGCGGCGGCCTGCTGGCTGTTCTCGCCGGCGTCGACCAGGCCGCCGGGCACCTCGAGCGTGTTGTCATCGATGCCGGCGCGCCACTGCTCGACCAACAGGACGTGATCGTCGTCCGTCAACGCGACCACGTTGACGAAGTCGGCAGTCTCCATGAAGAAGAAGTCGTGCTCGGCGGGACCGCTGCCAGGGTCGTTGGCGGCCCGCTCACATCGGCGACGCTGCAGTCTGAAGATTCTGCAGTCCTGCAGGGTTGAGATCTCTTTGGTTACCCAACGCGGCACATCCATCTGGCGCCCTGCCCTGGCTGACATTCAAGCCTCGAGTAGATTGCGTAGCACGTACTGCAAGATGCCGCCGTGGCGGTAGTAGTCCACCTCCACCGGCGTATCCAGGCGGGTCAGCACCTCGAACTGCTTGCTCGGGCCACCGTTGGTCGGCGTGGCGGTGACGTTGAGCCGCGTGCCGGCTTCGAGTCCGCCGGCGATGCCGGTGATGTCGAAGGTCTCGTCACCCTTCAAACCCAGGGAGTCATGGCTGTCGCCGGGCAGGAACTCCAGCGGCAGCACGCCCATGCCGATGAGGTTGGAGCGATGGATGCGCTCGTAGCTGGTGGCGATGACCGCGCCGACGCCCAGCAGCTGGGTGCCCTTGGCCGCCCAGTCACGCGATGAGCCGGTGCCGTACTGGCCGCCTGCCAGGACCACCAGGGGTACGCCGTCGGCCTGGTAGCGCATGGAGGCGTCGTAGATGGAGGTGACCTCGCCGGTGGGCAGGTAGGTGGTCCAGCCGCCTTCGGTGCCAGGCGCGAGCTGGTTTCGCAGACGCACGTTGGCGAAGGTGCCGCGCATCATCACTTCGTGGTTGCCGCGGCGGGAGCCGTAGCTGTTGAAATCGGTGGGGGCGACCCCGTGGGCCTGCAGATAGGCGCCCGCGGGGCTGTCGGCGGCGATGGCGCCGGCGGGGGAGATGTGGTCCGTGGTCACGGACTCGCCCAGGCGGGCCAGCACGCGGGCACCGGTGATGTCACCGGGCTCGCCGGGTACGCGGCCCATGCCTTCGAAGAAGGGCGGCGCCTTGATGTACGTGGAGCTGTCATCCCACGCGTATGTGCTGCCCTCGGGCACGGGCAAGGAGCGCCAGGCGGCGTCGCCTTCGAAGACAGCGGAGTACTCGGCGACGAACATCTCGCGGGTCACGGCGCTGGCCAACTCTTCGGCGACCTCGACACTGCTCGGCCAGATGTCGCGCAGGTAGACGTCGCTGCCGTCGGCGGCCTGGGCCAGGGGCTCGGCGTAGACGTCGATGTCCATGCGGCCGGCGATGCTGTAGGCGACCACCAGCGGCGGCGAGGCCAGGTAGTTGCCGCGGATGTCGGCGCTGATGCGACCCTCGAAGTTGCGGTTGCCGGACAGCACGGAGGTGGCGACCAGGCCGGCTTCGGTGACCGCGGGGCGCACGTAGGGCGGCACGGGGCCGGAGTTGCCGATGCAGGTGGTGCAGCCGTAGCCGACGATGTGGAAGCCGAGCGATTCCAGGTCAGCGAGCAGGTCGGTGGCCTCCAGGTAACGCTTGACGACCTTGGAGCCGGGCGCCAGGGAGGTCTTGACCCACGGCTTGGCCTTCAGGCCCAGCGCGCGTGCCTTGCGCGCGACCAGTCCGGCGGCCACGAGCACGGCGGGGTTGGAGGTGTTGGTGCAGGAGGTGATGGCGGTCATGGCGACGAAGCCGTGACCGACCTCGAAGTCCTCGCCGTCGCGACTTCCGGACCAGGTGGCGTCCAGGGCGACGACGCCCTTGATCAGGTTGGGCAGGGTCTTGTGCCAGGCGGCTTTGGACTCATCGAGCCGAATGCGGTCCTGCGGCCGCTTGGGTCCGGCCATGGACGGCACCACGGTGCCCATATCGAGCTCCAGGGTGGCCGAGAAGTTGGGATCGGGGGTGTCGTCGGTGCGGAACAGGCCCTGGGCCTTGAGGTAGGCCGAGACCAACGCCACCTGCTCTTCGCTGCGACCGCTCAGGTGCAGGTAGCGCAGGGTCTCCTCGTCCACCGGGAAGAAGCCGATGGTGGCGCCATATTCTGGCGCCATGTTGGAGATGGTGGCCCGATCGGGCAGCGCGAGTTCGCTCAGGCCGGGGCCGTAGAACTCGACGAACTTGCCGACCACACCCTGAGCGCGAAGCATCTCGACCACGGTGAGCACGAGATCGGTCGCGGTGGCGCCTTCAGCCAGCTTGCCGTTGAGCTTGAAGCCGACCACCTCGGGCAGGAGCATGGTGATGGGTTGGCCGAGCATCGCGGCTTCGGCCTCGATGCCGCCCACGCCCCAGCCGACCACGCCCAAAGCGTTGACCATGGGCGTGTGAGAGTCGGTGCCGACCACGGTGTCCGGGTAGGCGACGGCGCCGTCGGGTCCGTCGGCGACGAAGACGGCGGGCGCCAGGTACTCCAGGTTGACCTGGTGCACGATGCCGGTGTCGGGCGGCACGACGCGGAAGTTGGCGAAGCTCTGCTGGCCCCAGCGCAGCATCTTGTAGCGCTCCTGGTTGCGCTGATGCTCCAGGTCGGCGTTCTTGCGGAAGGCGTCGGCGGTGCCGAAGTGGTCCACCTGCACCGAGTGGTCGATGACCAGATCGGCAGGCTGCAGCGGATTGATCTTGTCCGGGTCGCCGCCCATGGCGACCATGGCGTCGCGCATGGCGGCCAGATCCACCACGGCCGGCACGCCGGTGAAGTCCTGCAGCAGCACGCGCGCCACGCGGAAGGCGATCTCGAGCTCGGGATGGCTGGCCGGATCCCAGCCGGCGACCGTCTCGATGTCTTTGCGGGTGACCGAGACGCCGTCCTCATTGCGCAGCAGGTTTTCGAGCAGGATTCGGGTCGAGAACGGCAGTTTGCCGATGTCGTAGCCCTGTTCGGCGAGGGCGCCGAGGCGGTACCAGGTCAGCGAACGGTCGCCGACATTCAAGGTGGCTGCGGAATCGAAGGTCTGGCTCGAGGTCATGCGGCGTCTCCTGGGCTTGGGCGGTTGCCGGCGGGGTTCATGGCAACAATGGGGCCGAAGGTCAAGGTAGGATCGCCGACGGTGGTTGCTCGGGGCGGCCATTTCCTGGCCGACAGGCCCTCGTCGGGCAAGATGGGATTCAAGCTGACCGCGGAGCCCGCGTGACCCGCCCCTCCATCTGGAAATCCATCGCCAATCACCGGATGCTGGTGTGCATCTTCTGTGGTTTTGCGTCGGGGATGCCGCTCTTTGTGCTCTATCAGTTGATCCCCGCCTGGCTGCGCGATGTCGGCGTCGATCTCAAGACCATCGGCCTGTTCTCGCTGGTGGGCTTCCCCTACACCTGGAAGTTTGTCTGGTCGCCGGTATTGGACCGCTACGTCCCGCCCTTCCTGGGCCGTCGACGCGGCTGGGCGCTGCTCACCCAGATCGCCTTGTTGATCACCCTGGCCATGTTCGGGACCCTGGATCCCACCGAGGAGATCTGGGCCGTGGCGGCTGTGGTCTTCATGGTCGCTCTGTTCAGCGCCAGCCAGGACATCGTGCTCGACGCCCATCGCCGCGAGCTGCTGCCCGACGAGGAGCTGGGCATCGGCAACAGCATGTTCGTCAACGCCTATCGCCTGTCGTCCCTGGTGCCGGGCGCGCTGGCGCTGATCCTGGCCGACCGCATGCCCTGGTCGCAGGTGCACATGATCGTGGCCTCGTTCATGACCGTGGGCGTGATCACGACCTTGTTGATGCCCGAACCGACCGTGGAGGGGGGCGCGCCGCGCTCGTTCCGCGATGCGGTGGTGGAGCCCTTCCGGGAGTTCTTCGGCCGCGGCACGTTGAGCTCCGCCGGGGCCGTGCTGGCCTTCATGCTGCTCTACAAGCTCGGCGACAGCATGGCCACCGCCCTGGTGACGCCCTTCTACCTGGACCTGGGCTTCACCAAGACGCAGATCGGTACGGTGGCCAAGGTGGCCTCGCTCTGGGCGGCGGTCGCAGGGGCGACCATCGGTGGCGTGATCATGATCCGCCTGGGGATCAATCGCTCACTGTGGTGCTTCGGCGTGGTGCAGCTGGTGACCATCCTGGGTTTTGCGGCGCTGGCCGAGATCGGGCCCGATGTGAACGCCCTCTTTGTCGTGGTCAGCGGCGAGTACCTGGGCGTGGGGCTGGGCACTGCGGCCTTTGTGGCCTACATCGCGCGCACTTGCGATCGTCGCTATACGGCCACGCAATTCGCCCTGCTGACCAGTCTGATGGGCATCCCGCGCACCTTCGCCAACTCCACGACCGGTTTCATCGTCGAAGGCGTGGGATGGACGAATTTCTTCCTCTTCTGCACCGTCATCGCCGTGCCGGGCATGATCCTGCTCCACTGGGTCGCGCCGTGGAATGGCGATCAGACGCCAGACGTTGAGTCCGAGGGCGACGGGATCGAGGCAGACGGCGAAGCGATCGAGGCAGAGGGCGTGTGATATGCTCCGGCCTCGCCGATCCGGCAGGAGGCCAGACATGGGCAGCAGGTTCCTCAACATCTTGATCGGATTCGTGATCACCGCATCGTTGGCGCTGTCGTCGACCGCGCTGAGCGCCGACAAACGAGCGGCTGGCAAGGCAGTGGATAAGCGCCCAACCGTGGCCGTTCTCTACTTCGATTACACGGGCAAGGACGCCGAGCTGGCCGTGTTGAAGAAGGGCCTGGCGCAGATGTTCATCTCCGATCTGTCGGCCCTCGAGCAGGTGCGCATCGTGGAGCGCGATCGGCTGCAGGAGATCATCGCCGAGTTGAAGCTCCAGCAGAGCAAACGCATCGATCCCAAGACCGCAGGACGCATCGGCAAGCTGCTGGGCGCCCGCTTCATGGTCCTGGGCGGCTACTTCGCCATGATGGGCACGCTGCGCATCGACGCCCGTGTGGTGGAGGTGGAGACCGGTCGGGTGATCAAGTCCGTGGGCGCCAACGGCAAGCAGGATGAGTTCATCGTCATCGAGCAGAAGGTCAGCGGCGGCGTTGCGGCCATCCTGCAGGGCGCCCTGCCCCCCAGCAAGGCCGCCAAGCGGCGAAAGGCCCGCCCCCAGTCGCGAAGTCGCCGGGTGACGCCGCCCAAGAAGCTGCATACCCGCACCGCGGTGCGCTACGCCAAGGCGCTGGACGCCAAGGATCGCGGCGACAAGAAGACCGCGCGTCGCGAACTGGAGAAGGTGGTCAAGGCGCGGCCGGACTTCCGCCTGGCGCAATTGGACCTGTCTTCCATGGTTCAGTAGCCGCGCGGAAGCGCGGCACCCGCACCCGCACTCACACCCGCTCTCAGATCTTGGGACTCAAGGTGTCGGACACAGCTTCGCAGCCGCTTTATGCCCCAACTTCGCCGCCTTGCACCAGGCTTTCTCAGCCTCTTCCTGCTGATTTTTGCCTGCATAGGCGCCGCCCAGCAGGTACCAGCCCAGCTTGTGGTCATGCTGCTTACCGGTCAGTCGCTCGAGGTCTGCGATGGCTTCGGCATGCTTGCCGAGCATCAACTGCGCCTGGCCGCGCGCCAACGTCGCCTGGTCGTGTTCGGCGTCGTCCTTCAACACCTGGTCGAAGTGCGCAACGGCGCCAGCCGGGTCTTTGGCGGTCAATGTGGCGATGCCCAGGTTGTAGCGCGCCCGGGTAAACGCCGGATCGTGCTTCAGCGCGCGCTCAAAGTACTTCGCGGCCGCCTCGCCTCGGCCGCCCAGCAGGTGCACACGGCCGACGATCTCATGCGGCAACCCCCAGGTCGGGCAGGATTTCGCCGCCTCGCTGGCCCCGCCTTCGATGGTCGGGTCTGAGCCCTTGCCGCTGAACAGCAGCGCCTTGGCCAGAGCCGTGGCCACCTCCGGTGCTGCGCCGTGAGTGGCCGTCACCTCGCGAATCAGCGCCAACGCCTGCGCGTCCTGCGGGCGAATGCCTCGCGGCCGTCCATCCACCAGCAGCTTGCGCGCCTTCGCCAGCGTTTGCGCCGCGGCCACGTCCTTCAACTGGCACTTGGGCGGGGCGACCGGGTCGCCGGCGGCCCTGGCCAGTGCGGCCAGCTCCTCGCGTACCGGCGCCAGGTCGGCCGGTGGCTCGGCAGGCGGCTTCGCTGGCTCCGCTTCTACCGCTGGAACGGCTTCGGCGGCTTGGTCTGGAGCCCCAACGGGGTCCTTCTTGGCCCCGTCCATGGCCAGCCAGGCGCCAATTCCGCCGAGCAGCACGACGGCGCCGATGGCCGGTAGCAGCCAGGACTTGCCCCCGCCCGAGTCCTTGTCCTGACCGGTGACCACGGTCTTGGGGCCGGGCAGTTCAACCTCTTCGGTGGCCTGTGGATCCGACGCCAGGGGTGCGCCCGCGGTCGGCCCGTCGATGTCGGCGACGTTCACGCCGTCCGAATCGTCCGCGGTCACCACCGCCACCTGGGATGGCGGAGAGGGCCGTACGTGTACCGGCGGCGACGAGACGCGGGCCGCGGCCCTGGCTTCGGCAGAGGGACCCGCTGGCAGGGTCGACGCGCCGGCGACGATGGTCTCCGCAGTCTCCATGCCGCCGACGGCGTCGTCGGTCTGAAAAGTGAGCGGACTCAGCACATCCGCCGCCATGGTCTCGGCGGTGTCCAAGCCCTCGTCGCCCATGGAGATGGGCCCCACGCCGACCACCGTCTCGCCCAGCGCGTCGGCGCCATCATCGACCGTGATCGACTCCTGCACGGTGGCGATCAGGCTCTGCGGGTCGGCGTGACCGGCACGGGCCCGGGCCATGGCCTCGGGATCGTCGGCCAGGCGAGAGACGATGGGCGCCTGCCCCGTGTCCCCGTCCCAGCGGGTGTCGCCTTCGCTGACCCGTTGCAGGGCACGGACCACGTCGTCGGTCGTCTGCGGCCGGTCGTCGGGCGACTTGGCCAACATCTTGCGGATCAATGCGTCCAGGCGGGCAGGCAGCCGACCGCCGGCCACCTCATTGGGCGGCTTGGGCTCCTGCTGAGCGTGCATGAACAGGACTCGCACCGGCTGCGCGTCGGTAAACGGAGGCACGCCCGTGGCCATCTGGTACATCAATACGCCCAGAGCGTAGATGTCGGCTCGATGATCCACCGGCCGACCCAGGGCCTGCTCCGGTGACATGTACAGCGGCGTGCCGATGAGGGTGCCCGTCTTGGTCAGCTGAGGCGTCTCATCGGGCTCGTTGCCGGCGGCGAAGCGAGCGATGCCGAAGTCGAGCACCTTGACCACATCATGCTCGCCGTAACGGTCGAGCAGCATGATGTTTTCGGGTTTGAGATCCCGATGCACGATGCCTTCGCTGTGGGCGGCGCCGAGGGCGCGGGCGATCTGTTCGGCGATGCGCAGCTGCCGGGCGGTGTTGAATGCACCGCGCTCGCGCAGGGCGGCGTGCAGGGTGCGGCCGTCGAGCAGCTCCATGGCCAGAAAGAGGCGGCCATCATCGGCGCGGCCGAAGTCGTAGACGCGGATCGTGCAGGCGTGCTCGACCTTGGAGGTGGCTTGCATCTCGCGATGGAAGCGCTGAACCGCCGAGTCACTGGCGCTCATGTCGGGGTTGAGCACCTTGAGCGCGACCTCTCGATTCATCGACAGCTGGGTGGCCGTGTAGACGCAGCCCATGCCGCCAGCGCCGAGCAGCCTCTCGATGCGGTAGCGGCCGGCGAAGGTGGTGCCGAGCAAGGGGTCGGCAGGCTGGTTCATGGCGATTCCGGGCTCACGGGCAGACGGGGGGTCTCCGAGGTTGCCACAGGGGACTGGATCTTGGAATCGGCCGGGCGCCGAGTTGCCAGGGCCTCACTTCGCGCAACGAAAACCAACGAAAGGCGAACGCTGATCGTCGCGATAGGCAGCGCGGTGGGCGGCGGTCACCAGCCGCTCATCGGAACCCCGCGAGCCGCCCCGGACCACGCGAAGCTGCGGCTTGCTGGCCCGATCCTTGCGCACGGCAGGGCCGCGGGGATTCACGTCGAGCACGGCGGCCAGGGCGGACTTCGCCGCTGCCTCGTCGCTGTAGCAGGCGCGGTATCGGCCTCGCTTCTTGTCGACCTGCCAGGGCAGGCGATCGAGGTTTCGATCCATGTGGCGTCCATATCGCCGGGTGTCGATGCAGGCCTTGCCGGAGTCCTTGTCCATGCGGATTCGCAGGCTGCGGCGTGCGCTGCCCAGGCTCGAGCTGTCGCGATGCAGGTCCGCCACCCACTCCCAGACGCCGCCGAGCATGTCATGCAGGCCGTAGGCGTTGGCTTTCCTGCCGGCCACGTCGCGGGCCTTGGCGGCGCCGTCGATCCGTGTCCAGGCGATCTGATCGGTCTTGCCGTGGCGCAACCCCGCGCCCCCGCCGCGGGCCGCACGGGCCCACTCGTGCTCTGTGGGCAGGCGAGCGCCGATGCGTTTGCAGAAGTTCGTCGCCTCGTGCCAGGTGACCCGTTCGACCGGGCAGTCCTCACAGGTCGAGAACGAGGGCACCCAGCCCATGGCGCGACGGAACATGGCCTGGGTCACCTCCGTCTTCATCAGCTTGAAGCCGGCCACGGTTACCTTCCGCGGCTGGAGCGGGCGGGCGCGGAGGCGGCTGCCGCTCAGGCCCATGGGGTCGACGCAGGCGCCGATGGGCTGCTGGCTGCACGACACGCCGCGCGAGTCGTGGAAGCGGGGTGAACCGCGCGGACGCGGCGCCTCCGGACGGCCCCGGAAGCGATAGACGATGCCTTCGAAGAGGGCCTGTCGGCGTTCGGAGTCGTTCAGTTCTTTGGGCTTGCGGCGCGACTTGCGAGCCCAGGATCGAATCATCGAGTCCTTGTTCACATATTCGTTGAAAACTTTCTTGAATTCTTTAGGATCCCCGCCATCAATCGTGGCCAGAAAGAGCTGGGTTGCGTCCTCGAAGGAGTGTCCCTTCCAGCGCCCTCTGGAGGCCAGTTCCTGGACCAGGTGGGCGCTGAGTTTGCCGGTCAAGCCCAGCTTCTCCAGGCGGCTGACGAATCGGGAGACGGCGCGATTGCTGGCGCCAGCGACGGCGTCGGCCAGGGCTTTGCGGGCCTTGCTGTCGGCGCTGCCGAGCTCCAAGTGCGGGCCAGCATCTTCCTTGGCGCCGGCCTCGAATTCGCCAGCGGGGACTCGAACCCAGTCGATGGATGGTTTGCCGGTGCGCGGGCCACTGCCCCTGCCCGCTTGCGCTTCAGCGCTGCGTTTGGGCGCCTCGTCGTAGACGCAGCGGAAGCCGACTGAGACATGGGAGGGCGTCTTCACGGGACCAACCGCCGACGCGCACCAGGTGCCGTTGCCCGCCGGTGGGTCCAGGTAGCTGCAACCGGCGGCCAGCGGCGCCTTGCCGGCGAGCCATTCGCGCACATTGCCCAGCATGTGCAGGGCGCCCGCCGCGCTGGCGCCTGCGACGTGGCTGCCCCTGGGGGCGACGTGCATCCAGCCATCCCAGAGCAGCTCACGGCGAATCTCGCGCGGTGCACACCAGGTGGGGACCTTGCGGCTGTGGCGCAGTTCGCAGCTGACCGCGTCGTAGAGATTGACGTGGCTGCCGAGCAGCGGGCCGGTGCCCCAAGGCGCGGCGGCGCCATCTGGACCCAGCGCGGCGGTGCGCCACTGGTCGTGGGTCGGCAGCTTGCCACCTCGCCAGCGGCAGTAGTCTGCCGCCTGACGTCGCAGCACGTCGGTGACCGGATAGGGATTCGGGCTCACGGGCAGGCATCCCGTGCCCTGGTCGCCGGTCAGGTCCAGCGCGCCGCGACGGCCGCGAGCGTGGCCACAGGTCGAACCGAGCAGCTCCTGGCAGCCACCAGCGCGTACGCATGCCGAATACTCATCGACCGAGATCTCGTCACGGTCGATCCAGAATGAGCTGGCGCCGGCGCGGCGGGCTGGGGCGGCCTTGCGAGTGCCGACTCGTTCACCCAACGCCGCTGGGATGGGGACTGAAGGCAACGTGCCGCGGAATCCTCTCACCTGCACCTGTTCAGGGGAGGACGCCGTGTGGGCGCGCATGGCCGCCGCCAACAGCGGCCACTCGAGCGTCACCGGCGAGACGTGTTGTTGCGCGGCGGCTACGGCGGCGCGTAGCTGGGCATCCTGGTTCCAGCGTGCGTTGCTGAGCACAACCGCCGCTGCAGCTTCCGCCCGGTACCGCCACGGATCGCGGTCTCGTTCTGCCCGCGGCGCTCCGTCGAGCTCGGCGGCCCGATCCAGCAGCGCTTGTGGCCGCTGGCTGCCGTTGGCCACGCCGGCCATCATCTTCAGCCATTCGCCCATCTGGCCGGCAACCCGCATATGCGGCGCCAGGGCGCGCATCGCCTTGAGTCTGTGGCCGCTTCTGCGCGCTGCGGCCAGGCAGTAGATCCAGGCGTAGGCGCCGATCTCGTGGGCCAGCCAGGTGTGCGTGGCGGCGTCGGTGTGATTGGCGACGGCGTCCAGGAAAGCGTCGACTCCGGCGGTCCAGCGTGCAGCGGTCAGCAGGCCGAGCGCGTGCTCCATGGGCGCGGCCAGCAACGCCCTGCGACCGGGGCCGCGCTCTCCGACCAGCGATTCGGCGGTGCTGAGATAGCGCGAGGTGTCCCGCTCCCTTTCACGAACATAACGACCGGTGCCGACCGCCAGCCACTTGGGTCGTTTGTCGGTGCCAGCATCCAACGCGATGGCGCGTAGCAGGCCCAGCTGTTCGCGTCCGCTGGCCTGGTCGACATAGCGGGCCAGCGAGCCGGTGGCGAAGACGGTCGGCTGGCTGGCGTAGAGCACCTGCACGTTGTGCACGTCCACCTTCGCCCGACGCGTCCAGACGCCAGCGATGGGGTCGACCAGCAGTCGGCTGTCCTGGTCGGCGTCCTTCAGTGCGGCGAGGTTGCTGCTCAACATGGGCCACTTGCTGGTCACCACGCGGCCCAGGGCCTCTCCTCGCCTGCGCCACGAACCATTCCAGACCGACGGCAGCAGCACCTTGCGGCGCATCTTGACGGCGGCACCGCGACGGTCGATGTAGCGCACGCCGACGGTCTGCCAGCCCATGGGTTGGGGCTTGGGGATGGGCGCCTGCCACAGCGATGCGCCCCCTTCCGCGCCGCCGCGTGGCACGAACTTCAACGGCAACTCCCCCCGCCCCGGCAGCACGGCCACGACCTCGGAGGGACCGACCTCGGCGATTCTCACTTGCAGGACGAATGGCCGGCCCTGGCGCTGCTGGTTTTCGATGGCGCCGATGGCCACGGGCTCCGCTGCCAGGTCGCGACGTCGGATGCGGAAGCCGGGCGCGAAGCTGGCAAACCACTTGACGCGTTGGTCGACGAAGCCGAGGTGCGTCTTGCGTTCCTTGGCGTCGATGGTGGCCTTGCGAAGCGCCGCGTGGGCCGCGGCTGTGCCCAGCTCGCCGGCCAGCGCCGCCGCTTCCGCCAATTCGACCGCTGTCGCTTCCTTGTTGACCGGCGGCGACAGGGCGCGCAGCCGCAGGTAGCGGCTCACATGCAACGTGTCGGTGGCCTTGCCGCGCAGCAGACTGGCAGTCGCCTCTTGAGCACCCTCGCGATCGCTGGACACCAGGGCCGACACCGCCTTGGCTCGCGGCAGCGCTCGCTTGTTGCCCAGCACCTTGGTCCAGGCGGCCTTGTCGGGCGCCCTGCCGTCCATGCGTCGGCTCAGCGAAGCGTGTCGCCACAGGGCGTCTACAGCATCCGGACGCAGCCGCAGGGCCGCAGCCAGCGAACGACGAGCCTGCGCGTCCTCGCCTCGAGAGGCGTGCACGCTGTGGTTGGAGAAGTGATCCACCGCCGTGCGGGGCTTGAGGATCAACCCGCCCGCCCGCTCAACCGCCTCGGTGCGTTTTTCCAGGCCAGCGACCCGCTGTTCCAGGGCGGCCAGGCGCTTCTTGGCCTTGGCGAACCCCGGGTCGGCGGCCAGGGCGGTCTTGTACGCCTTGCTGGCGGCTGGGCCCTTGCCCGCGGCGTCCGCAACCAGCCCCTTGGAGTACGCGTGCATGGCCTTCAGGTTGCGAGTCGGCGGCTTGCCGATGCGCATGCGCTGCAGGGGCGACAAGGCCACTCCGAAGCCCTTCAACAGCTCCCTGGCCAGCTGCGCTTCGACCTTGAAGAAGTCCTGAATCGGTCCCGATGCCTTGGCCGTGGCCATGACCTCGCCCGATTCGACGCTCACCAGTCTGGCGTCGATGCGTAGGTTCGGCGCCAAGGAGGTGAGCGCTCCGGTCACCACCAGCTCCGCACCGATGAGCTTGCCCATCTTCTGGGCGGTCTTCTTGTCGACCAGCTTCGTCTTGTTCAGCTTGAGTTCGGCCACCAGGGCGTCCAGGCGCTCGCGCTCGACCAGGCGCAGGTCCTTGCTGACCGACAGGTCGGTCATCAACATGTCGGCCAGGCCACGGGCCAGCTCCTCGTATTCGGTCGTATTGCTGCGGTTGGCGAAGGGAGCGACGGCGACGGCGATGCGCTCCTGGGCCACGACGACGTCGGCCAGGCACGCAGCCGCGCTGACAATCAGCAGGGCCAACGCGATGCGGCCGCCAGCCGGCCTGAAGGGACTGCGGATAGCACATTGCGGCGGCGTGGAGCGCGAGAACGGCGTGACCATGGCCGCGAGGGTAGCAAGGGGTCGGCCACGGCGCACCTGCTTGTCGGATCGAGTCCGATTGCGCACCCTGGTCGTTCATCGGAGGGCGCCATGAGCGAGCAGTCCACATCAGAAAGGCCTGGCCGCGGACTCGGCTACGGCCTGCTGCTCGTCCTGCACTGGGCGATCATCATCAACTTCGTGGTCGAGATCGCTTACGCCGGCTACATGGTATTCGCCGTCATCGCGCCGGAGGGCGGCGGCCCGCTATTGGAGAAGGCCAAGACCTTCCCCTTCGAGATGATGATGACCCGGCGGCTGTACGCGGTGGAGTTCTGGATCGCCATGGCCGGGCTGGCCATCTACCTGGCGTTGACCGAGATCGGACCTCGATTGCGGCGCTATCGAGGCTGACTGAACGGCGAATCTGCCGCTAGTTGACGTACTCGTATTTCACCCATGCGCGCACGGACGAGGGCGTGTCCTTGTAGGAATTGCCCTCGCTATCGGTGTCGTGGCAGTACAACCCGTCCCAGTCATAGTGGTAGTCCCAGTGCACGGCCAGCGAGGCGCCCGCCTGGCCGATATGGTTGACCGTCTTGTAGGTGAAGCCGTAGCCGGAGCCGTTCTTGGACGTCGTCGGCGAGAGCTTGTAGGTGCCGCCGGGGTTGTTCTGTCCGGCGTACCAGCTGAATCCCAGCCCGCCGCCGCTGATCTTGAAGCGATTGGAGCCCGAGCTGTTGCGTGAGTCGCCGCAGATGCCCAGCTTGACGACCTTGATCTTCTTGCCCGGCTTGCCCGGGATCGTGCCCAGCAGGATGGTCGGGTTCTTTGAGGACGGCGCCACCTCGGACCAGACGCCGGAAGTGATGTTGCTGACACACTTGTTGGTGCAGTTGTCGTCGTCCTTCTTGTTGCCGTCGTCGCACTCTTCGCCTTCGTCGGGCTGCCCATCGCCGCAGACGGCCGGCTTCCAATCGCGCCCGATGTAGGTGACCCGTAGCCAGGCGTGACGCGGATAGGTGGTGAACTTGGCCGATGCCGTGCCGCCGTTCCACGAGGAGCCGCTGTTGTTGTACAGGCGGAGGTTGAACCAGTCGCCCTTGGAGAAGCGCACTACACGGCTGAACGCCAGGCTGCTGTTGCCCACCGAGCCGGTGCTGCCGGTGCCGAAGACGCTGCCGCTTCGGTACATCTCGAACGTGCGCGTGCCGCTGCCGCCGTGGCTGTGCATGTCGACGCGGTAGTAGCCGGGGATTTTGAACGTGATGCGGCCGGTCTTGTTGCTGGTCGAGGTGCCGCTCTTGGTGGGCGCGACGGTGAGGTACTTGCCGGCGGTGTTGTAGGTGGTCAGGTCGGTGCAGAAGTAGCGCCAGCCGTTGCTGCCCGAGGCGGAGCAGCCGCCCTGCCAGAAGACCGGCTTGGGCAGCGCAGCGACCCAGTTGACGCCGTCGCAGATCTCCAGGCCGACCTCGACCAGGAAGCGCATGGCGCCGCGCCGATCGGCGTCGCAAGGGCCGTCCTTGCTCGGCAACTGCAGCTTGCCGTTGACCACCAGGTCGCCGTTGACCTGCACCTTCTTGGTGCTGGTGGTGTGCAGCTCCACGGACCAGCCCTGGATGGCGCCGTCCGAGGTGTTGTTCTTGAACGCCTGGTCGACCACCTTGAGGATCCACTTGCCTTTGGGGTTCTTGCCCTTCCAGCTGTTCAGGTCGCCGCTGATGGGCTTGTTCGGCACCGGGAAGCTGGCCTTCACCGTCGTGCCTTTGACCGACTTATCGGCCAGCACGTACTTGGCGTTGGCCGGGTCGAAGAGCGTGATGGTGGTCTGCTGCAGGTTGGAGTTGGTGACGTGGATCTTGATGGTCAGCGAGTCCACCAGTCCGATGTCGGGCACGACGATGGTGCTGGCCGCGCCGATGGGGTTGTTGTCCGGGATCGGCACCGCCTTGTCGCTGCTGAAGGTGTCGGTGAACTGGTTGCTCAGCAGGCCGCCTGAGACCTGGCTCAGCGCGCCACCGGGGATGGGCTGGGCGACCTTTTCGCAGAGCAGCTTGCCGGTGGCGTCGATGCCGACGACCGCCTCGCCCTTGGCGCATTTACCTTGCGGCTTGGGGATGCCGGTGATCTTGGAGCCGTCGCCGGCCAGGCTCTGGGCCGACACGGTGCCGGCGGTGACCGAGCCCAGGACAGCCAGCTTGGCTTTGATGGCGTTGCCGCCCAGGTCCAGGTCGCCGTCGAACTTCAACGCCGCCATGGGTACACAACCGGTGCAGTTGATGCCCTGGGCGAAGGTCGCCGAGTTGGCGGTGATGGCGCGCAGGGCCCACGGGACGGCGTGCAGGGGCTGGCGGGGCAGCTCTGGCTCAGCGCCCAACGTGACGCCCAACCAGAGGGGTTTGCCGGTGGCGAACAAGGGTGCGGGGAGTGCCTTGAGGCTGCCGAGCGCGTGCTGGAATCGACCGCCGCTCACGGCGACCGGCACACCGGCTTCGGTCCACTGGGCCTGTCCGCCCTTGACGGAGTCGTAGATGTTGAAGGCGAACGCGTAGCTGCCGTCGGTGACCGGTCCGCCACCGCTGCTGCTGACGGTGCCCTGGACCAGGACGGTCGATGGGGCGGCGAACGCCGGCGTGGCGAGGGCGGCCAGTGCGGCGACGGTGATGAATGTGTAAAGCGTTCCACGAAGACGTGTAGTGCATTCCATGATTGCTGGTCTCCCCAGATGTGGGCGGTGGCGGCCCGGAACGGACCACGCGGCGGCGCATTATAACGATTGCGGCGCGATGCGGCCACCGTGCCCAAGCGGCGGCGCCTCGCGATGAATTCGCGAGGTGCCAGGCGTTTCACAAAAAAGGAGGCTCAGAATCTGCCAATCGGCTGGCACCTGTCAGATGGACGCACTTGTCGGATTGGCTTCATCAGAACTTGACGATATCTCCGGCCTCGGACTTGAGCTGCAGGCCCGCATCGCGGCCCATGGCCACGGCGTCGGCGACGGCGCCGCGACGCTCGGTGCGCCAGATGTGCTGGCCGTCGAGGCTGGCGACAAGGCCGCGCAGCCAGAGGGAGCCATCATCCTGGAGCAGGGCCAGCCCGGCGATGGGCGTGCGACAGGACCCCTCCAGTGCAGCCAAGAGGGCGCGCTCGGAGGAGACCCGGCTGATGGTCGTGGCGCAGCTGATGCCCGCGAGCAGGTCGCCGATGCGGGCGTCGCCATCGCGGCACTCGACGCCGATAGCGCCCTGAGCGACCGCCGGCAGAAGGACCTCGGGCTCCAGGACTTCGGTGGCTGCCTCGCCCATGTCGAGGCGGTTGAGGCCGGCGATGGCCAGCAGGGTCGCGTCGGCGACGCCTTCGGAGAGCTTGCGCACGCGGGTCTGCACGTTGCCGCGGAAGTCGATGATCTTCAGGTCCGGCCGTCCGGCCAACAGCTGAGCCGCGCGGCGCAAGGAGGACGTGCCGATGACGCTACCGGCGGGCAGATCGGCCAGGGGCTGGCCACCGGCGGTCAGCAGCGCGTCCCGAGGGTCTTCGCGTGGCAACAGGCAGGGGATGATCAGGCCGTCTGGCAGCTCGGTAGGCATGTCCTTCATGGAGTGCACGGCCAGGTCGATCCGGCCGTCCAGGAGCTGATCTTCGATCTCCTGGGTGAACAGCCCCTTGCCGCCGATCTCGGCCAGTGGGCGATCCAGGACCCTGTCGCCCTTGGTGCTGATGACCACGATCTCGATGTCGGCTTCGGCCACGTCGTGGGCGGCGCTGAGGCGGCTGCGCACTTCGTAGGCCTGGGCCAGGGCCAGCGGGCTGCCGCGGGTGCCGATTCGAATGAGGGCGGTTGAACTCATGGGCGTGGCTCCAGGCGGTCGGCGGCGGTGGGCCGGGCGCGAAGTCTAGACATGGAAGCGGCGGACCGCTACCGCCGGTTGTGTCCAAGAGGGTCGGGGGTTGCGGTTCAGTCGCCTGCGGGCGGTTGCCAGGGGGGCGGCGAGAAGGTGCGCCAGCCGCCAGCGGTGAGCGCCTCCAGGGGGCGGAAGCGGATCTTGTAGTCCATCTTGCGGCAATCGCCGACCCAATATCCCAGGTAGAGATTGCGCAAACCGGCCTCGCGCGCCCGCTCGGCGAGCCAGATCACCATGTAGGTGCCAGGCCCGGGGCCCTCGATGTCGGGGTCGAAGAAGCTGTACACGGCAGACAGTCCGTCGCGGACACGGTCCACCATCAGGCCACCGACGAGGCGCTCGCCGTCGCGAAACTCGACCAGCGACGTGTCGATGGTCGTCTCTTCGAGCATCGTCCGGTATTGCTCGAAGTCCATGGCCGCCATCTCACCGTCGCCGTGTCGGCGACGCACGTAGGCCGAAAAGATGGCGAATTGTTCTCCCGTTGCGCGCGGTGCACACCTCTGGGCCTGCCAGTGGCGATGGCGGTTGCGACATCGACGCATGGAGCGGGTCGGTACGAACTGGTCGACCATCAGCCGCACGGGCACGCAGGCGCTGCAGTCCGGGCACGCGGGGCGGTAGGCCCAATTATGACTGCGGCGGAAGCCATAACGGGCCAGCGCGTCGTAGGTTCGCTGCGGGTCGCCGTCGGCGCTCAGTTCGGTGAGCAGCTTGCGCTCACTGCGCCCGTCCAGGTAGGGACAGGCCATCAGCTGCGTGCCGTAGAACTCGAGCAGGTGTGGCGAGAATTCTTCGTTCATGTTCCCGGACAGCGCCGGTCGGCCCCACGCCGCCGCAGTATAGCCGGGGCCAGCGTCACGACCAGCCTTGCCCGGGCACGGGAGCCTCCGATACGCTCGCGCCCGCTGACCCGGATGACCGTCCAGGCGGCTTCCTGCAGACGCAAAAGCCCATGACCATGAACGTCATCGACCTGCGCAATCCGACCTGGCCCATCGCCGTGATCCGAGAGGCGCTGGACCTGCGCGACCGTGGCGAGCTGCCCGACGTGGACGCCCGTCCTGACGAAGTGGAGGGTGCGCGGCCCGCCGACGCCGCAGGTCGCAGCCGAACGATCTTCATCGAGCACCAGCTGAACCTGGTCTGGCGAGTAGCCTGGTGGGCCGATTGCATCCTCGGCAAGCGGCCGCCCCAGGAGATGCGCTTGGAGGTGGCGTTGGTGCTGGCCGGCGCGTCCGAGTGCTGGCCCCAGTTGACGGAGTTGGCATCGGCACGCTCGGATTTGCGGCGCGCGGGATCCTGGGCGGATGGCCGGCTCAACGAGCTGCTGGCTGGCCAGGTGCCGGCCATCGGCCAGCGCCTGCTGGCGGGCAAGCTGGGCGATCACGACACACTGCTGGACACGCCCTTTCACCACGCGTTGATGCACGGCGAGCTGCGCCTGGTGGAGCGGCTGGCCTTCGAGTTGTACACCGGTCGCTTGACCCGCGATCGCGTGCAGGAGCACCTGGCCCGCGCCCAGGTGGAGCGCCTGAGCTATGTCGAGGCGGTGATCGGCCTGGTCTGGGCGGACAAGCACCTTGCGCGCAGTGAGCGGCGCCTGGTGGAGGCTCTGGCCGCCTGGGCCGGCTTCAGCGACGCCGAGCGCAAGCTGTTGCGCCGTCACCTGAACAAGGGCGACGTGGAGGCCGACCATATCGCCGGCAACATCACCGATCCGCAGGATCGCCGATCGCTGCTGCGTACGTTAATGATCGCGGCCCTGATCGATGGCGAGTACAGCCCGGATGAGCAGCGCTGGATCGAGTCGCTGGCCGGGGCCTTCGGCGTCGACTCGGCTGAGGTGGCGCGGCTGCACGATGAGACCGATCGCCTGCTGTCCAGCCACAAGCACATCCGACGCGGGCTGACCACCACCGGCCTGATGCATCGCTCGTTGCGCATCACCCAGGCCCAGGTCGAGGCCGCTGTCCGCCGCAACCTGGGCGCATTGCTCGCCGAGGTGCGCGAGACTGGCGACCTGGTGGCCTTGTTGGCCAAGAGCACCCAGGAGCCGCTGACGGACGACGAGAACGAGCGGATGCGGGCCCAGCTGGTGGACATCTGCCGGACGATTCCGGCCCTGGCGGTCTTCGCTGCCCCGGGCGGTGCCGTGATGCTGCCCATCCTGCAGCGGTTGCTCCCCTTTTCCCTCTTCCCTTCATCTTTCCGCCACGACGACGAACGGCTGTGAAGCCTTGTCGCACCGGCCGGGCTCTGCCACCCTCTGGCCGCGCGAACCCCCGCACCGCGCCACCCGCCAAGGAACACACCCATGCGCTACGGCATGCGCTTCATTTTCAGCGCCCTCCTCGTCGCCGGCGTGGCCATCGCCCTGCCCGGCCCGGCCATGGCCCAATGCGCGGCCTGAGGCAATCCCGCCCTCCCGGTGGGAGATAACGACATCTCGCGCAACTTCGACCGCACCGCCGGCCAGGTGCTGCGCGTCTCCGGTGGCCTGGTCTACGGCTATACGAACTACTACGAGCTCTACGAGGGCACCAAGCACCTGTCGCCGGAGCAGAAGGAAGAGGCGCTCAATACCAATGACTTTGAGCTCCGCCTGCACCTGCTGACCGCCATGGCCAGCGTCGACCTGCCCACCAGCACGGGCATCTCACTCATCGTGCCCATGGGCCGCGCCGAATCGACCCGCTACGACTACGACGAAAAGAGCGGTGTGTTCGACGCCTTCGGCAACCACCTCATCTCCTCGGTGGATCACGGCATCGGCGACATGGAGATGCGCGTGCGACAGGGTTTTCGGCGTTTCGTCGATATCGACAGCAGCTACCTGCCCGATGTGGTGATCTCGGTGGGCGCGTCGGCGCCGACCGGCGAATATGTGGTCAACCCGAGCTTCGCCACCGAGGAGGTCATCAGCGATCGCTACATCTCGCTGGGGCGTGGGGTCTGGTGGGGCCTGGCGGACCTGGAGATCATCGGCGGCATCACCGATCGCATCGGCTACTACGCGGCCATCAACATGCGTATGCCGCTGACCACCATCAGCGAGTTCCGCGGCACGCCCTCCCAATACGACTTCGAGTGGGGCAACGAGATGCGCTACAACCTGGGCATCAACGGCGTCATCTGGAAGGGCGTGCTCAACGGCTCCCTGGCCGGCGAGTGGCAATGGCGCGGCCGCGGGCTGGAGAACGGTGAGGAGTTCATCAACGGCGGCGGCCACTGGGTTGGCGTCAATCCCATGCTCCAGGTGATCCTGCCGGCGGGCTTCTCGGCCACGGCGACCCTGCGCGTGCCGGTGTATCGCGACGTGGTCGGCCTGCAGGTCATCCCCGAGATCGGCACGTTCGTCTCGCTGAACTACAGCTGGCGCGACACGCCGCCGGCGCCCAAGCCCTCTGTGGAGGTGGGCGAGGTGCCCAAGGAGGCGCGTATCGCCGACCTGCTGGTGCCGGGCAAGATCACCCTGGTGGACTACTGGGCCACCTGGTGTGAGCCGTGCAAGAAGCTGGCGCCGCTGGTCACCGCCTTCGCTGCCGGACGCGACGACGTGGTGCTCAAAAAGGTCGACGCCACCGAATGGGGCGCGCCCGAGATGAAGCGTCACCTGCCCGCTGTGAGCGGCCTGCCGGTGCTCGACATCTACGGGCCCGATCGCAAGCTCATCAAGCGCTTGCACGGGCCGGAATGTTTCGACTACGCCAAGCACGTGCCTGCCCCGTGATCGGTGGTCGCAACGGCAGCTGTTCCGCGGCGGGCTGCGGGGTCACAAAGAGCCTGCTGGGCCCGGTTGGTTGCCCACCTCGCCCTTTGTTATCCTCCGCCGCCTGCCCGCCTTCGGGCGGCCTCACCCGCCGGTCCGCTTCGGCCGACCCGCCCAGCAGCCAGCGAGCCCAGATGAGCGAATCCGACCTCTTCCAGGCGCCCGAGGACTGGCCCGGCGCCGGTCCCATCGATCTCGACGCGCACGACCCGCCGCATACGTCGTCGACCACCGAGTGGTGGTACGTCAACAGCCACCTGGTCACCGCCACTGGGCGGACCATGTCGCTCTTTGCGTCCTTCTTCCGCATCGTATCGGGGCGCGAAGAAGACACCGGTGCGCCCATCCACGCGCACTCGCTGACCTGGGCGCTGGTCGACGTGGAGAAGAAGAAGTACTGGCCCGAGTCGCGCGTCGATCGCTCGGCGCCGGAGCTGGGCCTGAAGAAGGTGGATCGCGGCGAAGGCTCCAACGATCCGCGTTTGCGGCGGGCCATGCGCGAGGTGCTGGTCAAGGGCCATGTGCCCTACCCCGATCGCATGTTCGAGGGCGAGGTGAAGGTCGCCACCGACCGACTCGACCTGGACTTCGACGGTCAACGCCTGCGCAAGCTCGATGACGGCAGTTATCAGCTGTCGCTCTATCACGACCACTTCGACATCGCCGTGGAGCTGAACTTCAACCCGCGCAAGCCGCCGGCCCGTCATGGCGACGATGGCGTGGTCAAGAGCGTGCACGGCGAGGACATGTTCTATTACTTCATCCCGCGTTGCGGGGTGAATGGCGAGCTGCACTTCGGCAAGGGCAAGGACGAGCCCAAGGACGTCGAGTTCGTCCTGGACGCCGACGGCTGGTACGACCACGAGTTCGGCTGCCATACCAGCAAACATGGTGAGACATTCGCCCTGGATGCCGGCGAGGCAGCGCCGGTGTCCGAGTTCGCCGATGGCGAGCAGGCGGCCAGCGAGACCGATGGCGAGTCGGTGGCCAAACACGACATCGCCTGGAACTGGATCGGCGCCCAGCTGGACGACGGCAGCGAGGTCAGCACCTACGCCCTGCACGACCTGGTCAGCGATGAATGCGCCGGTCGCTGGGCGGTGGTGATCCACGCCGACGGCACCTACACCAGCCTGACCGATGTGCACTTCGAACCCAGCGGCTTGTGGCGCAGCACGCGCAGCTTCAACGACTATCCGACAGATTGGGAGTTGGAGCTGCCCGAGGCGGGGCTCTCGCTCAAGGCGACGTGTGCGTTCGAGGACCAGGAGTTCATCACCCTGATCTCCAAGCCGGCCTTCTGGGAGGGCCGTGTGCACCTCACCGGGACGAAGAACGGTGAGCCGATCACCGGAACCGGCTTCGTCGAGCGCAGCGGCTTCCTGGCCGCCAACGACCTGGACAGCTTCTTCAAGCAGGTGGGCCGGGAGACGCGACGGTCGGTCAACAAGCTGATCCCCTTCGACCCGACCTGGGAGCAGGTGCGCGACCTGGTGGCCAGCGAGGATCGCCCCGAGTACATGCGCGGCGTGCACACGCCCACCTTCGTCGACACGATGATCCGGCCCATCCGCGAGATCACCGATCGAGGCGGCAAGAGCTGGCGATCCTACGCCGCCCTGGCCTGCTGTGACGTGGTCGGCGGCGACTCGCGACCCTTTGTGCGCTGGCTGGCTTTTCCCGAATTCCTGCACGTGGGTTCGCTGATCGTCGACGATGTACAGGATCAGTCCACCGTGCGCCGCGGCGGGCCGACCTGCCACCTGGTCTACGGTGAGTCCATCGCCCTGAATGCAGGCACGGCCTGCTACTTCATGGGTCAGCAGCTGCTCCATAGCGACCATCTCAGCGAGACCGATCGCCTGCGCCTGTATGCCCTCTATTTTGAGGCCCTGCGGGCCGGGCACGCCGGGCAGGCCTTCGATCTGCACGGCCTGGACCACCTGATGGATGACGTGGTGGCCAGCGGGGATGGCGAGCTGCTCGAAGAGCGTGTGCTGGCGATCCACCGTCTCAAGACCGCCGCCCCCGCCGCATCACTGGCGCGCATGGGCGCCATCGCTGGCGAGGGCTCAGAGGCGCAGATTGAAGGTCTGGGCGAGTTCTTCGAGGCCGTCGGGCTGGCCTTTCAGATCATCGATGACGTGCTCAACCTGCGCGGTTTCAAGGGCAACCTCAAGCAGCGCGGCGAGGACCTCAGTCAGGGCAAGATCACCCTGCCGGTGGCCAAGGCGATGGCGCGCCTGGACCTGGAGGGGCGCACCTGGGTCTGGGATGAGGTGCGGGCCAAACACCAGGACAACGACCGGGTCGAGGCCATCATCGCCCGCCTGGAGGACTGCGGCGCCCTGGACATCTGCGAGACCCAGGCCCGCGACCTGGTGGAAGCGGCCTGGAAGAAGCTCGATCCGTTGGTCGAGGATTCGCTGCCGAAGCTGATGCTGCGCTCCTTTGGCTGGTACGTGCTCGAGCGCCACTACTAGATGCCTGTTCCGACCCTGGCCGCGCTGGCGGCGGAATTGACCTGGTCCCCCGAGGCGTTGTCGGCGCTGAACGGCCGCTGTCGCGGCGCGGTGGTCGGGCGTTGGGCTGAGGGCTGTCGGCGGCGTTGGGGAGAGGACGCGCCGGCGCTACTACGGGGCGATCTCGGCCTGGACGAATCGTTGCTGCCCGACGTGCCGCCCATGCGGGACTGGCTGCCTGTGGAGCGCTGGATTCGCCTGACCGATGCCATCGTCGCCCGCTACCTGGATGGCGACGCGCTGGCGCTGGAGCCCCTGGTCATCGCTGACGCCCGGCGTTCGGCGGGCATCACGGCGCGGGTTTTTGCCCGCCAACTGGGGGTATCCCGCATCCTGGGCGCCACCGGGCGGATTCATGGCTGGCTCTACGACGTGGGCGAGGCCGAGGCGACGGTGGCGGAGGGCGAGGCAACGATCCGTTGGTCCGAGGCAGCCCTCTTTGGCCAGCCCACCTGGCGACTGCTGCAGGTCTTTGGCCTGCGCGGCGCGGTGGAGACGGCGGGCGGCAAGTCGCCGCAGGTGCAGCTGGTCGATGCCGCCGAAGATGGTTTTTGTCTGCGCGCGACCTGGCGTTGAGCAGAGACTAGTTGCGGCCGCGCCGTTCGCGAAGCCACAACGTCACCGACGCCACCGCACCCACCCAGCCCGCCACTCTGGGCAGCCACCACACCGCCACGCCGCCGACCGCCAGTTCCGGCGCTGCCAGGCGCAGGCTGAAAGACGTCACCAGGAGCCCAAACGTCGCGGTCGTCACCGCCAGTCGAAGCGTACGGTTGCGCCACCATGCCCGGCCAAATAGCAGCAGATGAACCGCGAAGACGACGAGCAGGGTCTGGACCAGCCATTGGGGCATGGTCCGGCGGTCTACACCCACTGTGGACGACTCGCAAGGCGCGGGGCATGTGCAGGCCGATTCCGGTGTTCCATCGCCGACCGTTGCCTTGCCTGCGGCGGTCACCCACCCTGGGCGCCATGGGCCGATTCCTCTCACAAGCCATCTTCCTGATCGTGGCCGTGCTGGTGGTCGGCGGCGCCCATCGCTACTTGTGGGCGCGCCTGGTGCGAGATCCGCAGTTGCCGGCGCCCTGGGGCAAGGTCGCCACAGTGTTCATCGTGGCCATGGCCATCGGCGTCTTCGCGGCGCCCATCTCGGCGCGACTGTTGAACTATCCGCACAGCCGCCTGGTCAGCGCCGCGGCGTTCACCTGGGTGGGTGCCATGTTTCTGCTCCTGTTGATGCTATTTGCCGTCGATCTGGTGCGACTGGGGCAGCATCTGTGGACTCGCTGGGCCGCCGCTGAGAGCTCGATGGATCCCAATCGCCGGCTCTTCCTGGCGCGACTGTTTGGCACCGCCGCCGCAGCGGGTGCTGCGACCTTGACGGGGACGGCGGTGCGGGCAGCCACACGCACCCCCTCGGTGGTTGAGGTCGACGTGCCCCTGGCGCGCCTGCCGGCCGCCCTGGACGGCTTTCGCATCGTGCAGATCACCGACCTGCACGTCAGCGCCACCATCCGCCGCAACTACGTGGCCAGCGTGGTCGAGTTGGTCAACGGGCTGAAGCCAGACCTCGTCGCGGTGACGGGCGACCTGGTCGACGGCTCAGTGGACATGTTGCGCGAGCACACCGCGCCCCTGGGCGACCTGCGCTCGACCCACGGCACCTTCTTCGTAACCGGCAACCACGAATACTACTCCGGCGTCGAATCGTGGCTGGCTGAGACCTCGCGCCTGGGGATGCGCAACCTGCGCAACGAGCGGGTGACCATCGGCGTTGGCCCCGACAGCTTCGACCTGGCCGGCGTCGACGACGCCACCGCCCATCGTTTCGGCAACGGACACGGCGCCGACATGGCGCGGGCTGTGTCGGGACGCGACCAGACCCGCGAGCTGGTCCTGCTGGCCCACCAGCCCAAGGCCATCTACGACGCCGCCCCGTTGGGCACGGGTCTGGTGATCAGCGGCCACACCCATGGCGGCCAGATCTGGCCATGGGCCCACCTGGTGCGCCTGTCCCAACCCTACGTATCGGGTCTGCATCGACACGACGACACCTGGATCTACGTCAGTCGTGGCACCGGCTACTGGGGGCCGCCCATGCGCCTGGCCGCGCCCCATGAGGTCACGGTCATCCGCCTGCGCCGCGCCGACTGAGGCGACGAACCCGCCATCCTGCCGCAGTGTCGCGTTCCGGGACCGCCCTTGCCCGCGACCTCGCCTTTGGCCCACCATGGGCCTTCGGCAACCCCACTACCAGCGTGTGGAGATCGATGCAGTCGGCCAATCCGAACGAGGCCACCGGCGCCCTGCCGGACTCCGCCGCCATGGCCGACCTGCGACCTCGGCTGGTGGACGGCTTGGATCGACGCAAGAACCCCGATGGCGAGCTGATCCTGGTCGGTCCTGGGCGGCGCCAGTACATGACCATCCACGAGGGCGAAGAGGGTGTGCTGGACCTGCTGGATGGCGGTCGGAGCTTCTCCACCCTGCTTGAAGACGCTCGCAGCCTGCCGGTGCCGGTGCGGCCGCTGGCGGTGATGGGCCTGGTGCGTCGGCTCTTCGGTGCCCAGATGGTCGCCGGGCTCGAAGACGCGCAAGGGGCGCTTTTCGGGGCTGGCGAGCGATTGCCGCGGCAACACGGTCGCAGCCCGGCGCGCAGGCTGCTCGATGCGCGCCTGCCGGTACCTGGACTGTCGTTGTTGATAGCGCCCGGGAAACCCATCCCGGAGCGATCGTGGCCCTTGCTACAGCGCGCCGCGCTGGCGGTCTTCGGCGTCGGACTGTTCGCCGCAGCAGGCGCCGGCCGCCTGTTGGAGTTCCTCGATCCCTTCGGCGGCACCCACCTCGAGGTCCGGGTACCCCTGATCTACCTCGGCGTCGCCGCGTTGCTCACCCTTCGCGGCCTGGCGCGCGGCTGGATGGCCGCGTCCATGGGCCTGCGAGTGCCCGCCGGCGAACTGCGCGTGCTCTTCGGCGTGCTGCACCTGGGATTTGACGATCGCGAGCGGCGGGCGGCGACCCGCGCACAACGCCTGGGCCTGGCCTGGACGGGCATCGCCTCGCTGGCGCTGGGCACCGGTCTGGCGACCCTGGCCTGGCTCTTCCTGGACGACGGCGGGCTGGGCTTTGCCCACGCCACGGCTGCGGCGGGTTTCTACCTGATGCTCGCCGACGCCATGCCGTACGGCCGCGGCGATGTCTGGCACGTGGTCGGCATCCACACCGCGGTCCCCGACCTGCGTCGTCGGGGCGCCACCTTCCTGCTCCGCCGCACGTTGCGCAACCTGATGCGCAACGAGCCCATCGGCGCCATCGAGCGCATGTACCTGGCCGTCGCCTCCGGCTGGCTCGCGCACGCGGTCGCGAGTCTGTACCTGCTGAGCGACTTCCTGGTGCCCGGCGCCCTGCGCGCGGTCATGGAGACGGTGCGGCACCCCGCTGGTGCGGAGGGCCTGGCCTCGCCGGAAGCGGTGGTGGCGCTGATCCTGACCCTGGTGATGCTGGTCATCCTGCTGGCACTGGCCGTCGGTCTGGCTGTGGTCGCCGTCGCTGGCGTCTGGCAGCTGATGCGCAACGAGCAGAGCACCCCGCCGACACGCAGCGAGCGGGTCGGTGATGCCGCCGACGACCTGGTCGAAGAGCTGCGGAGGGTGCCCTTCATGGCCGCATTGGACGATGAAGGCCTGGCTGGGCTGGTCGCCGGCATGCGCCACGAGACGCACGACGACGCCGCCATCATCGTGCAGCAGGGCGAACCGGGCGACCGCTTCTGCTTCCTGCACCAGGGTGAGGCCGAGGTGCTGCTCGAAGAGGAGAGCGGCCTCATCCATCGGCTGGCGACCCTGCAGGCGGGAGACTTCTTTGGCGAGATCGCTCTGCTCCGCGAGGTCGGGCGGACCGCAACGGTGCGGGCGCTCGGGCCGGTTGAGGTGTTGTCCCTGGATCGGGAGACCTTCATCACCCTGGTGGAGAGCAGCAATTTCGGCACAGAGGATGTGCTGGAGCAGGTGCGCAACGCCGCCTTCCTGCGCACCGTGCCCGTATTCCAGACCCTGGGCGCCGACCAGATGCGCAGCCTGCTGGCGGGCATCAGCGTCGAGGATCGCGCCGAGGGCGACCTGGTGATCCGCGAGGGCGAACCCGGCGAGGTGATGTACGTCATCCGCGAAGGCGCCTGCGATGTATTGCGCGGCACAGGGGACGAAGAACAACACGTCGGTCGCCTCGATGAGGGCGACTTCTTCGGCGAGATCGCGCTCCTGCGGGGCATCGCCCGAACCGCCACGGTGCGCGTCAACGAGGCGGCCACCCTGGTGCGCGTACCCGCCGACGTGCTCGATGACATGCTGCTGGCTGATTTTGGCGTCGCCGTTGGCCTGCAACGCTTCGCTGCCGCCCGCCTGAGAGACCTGGAGGGGCGCTGAGGTGGAAACCTTCACCCTGGCGCGAATCCTGCCGGCTCTGCTGGTGGTCGGCGGCGGCGTCGCCGTCGCCAAGGGCGGCACCACGGTGGGTTCGGACCTGCTCGACACGGTCAAGGTGGTGATGGCGCGCTACGAGCTGTCCGGCGCCGTCAAGCTGCTCGAGTCCGATTTCGTGCTCTCCGGCCGCCTGCCAGGCACATCTTCGCCCGAGGCGTTGTCCAGCTACCTGCGCGAGAACATGAAGGGCGGCTTCGGTCGCGATCCGGGCGTGGACATGTGGGATAACCCCTACCGCTTGCGCCGGGTCGGGGGCGGCATCGCCGTGGTCAGCTACGGGCCCAACGGGCAGCGGGATGAATGTGGCGAAGCCCATGTGGACGCCGAGATGCGCTCGCTGCATCAGCGGATCGAACGGGCCAGACATAAGGAGATGGGCCACGAGACCGAAGGCGAGGACTTCGAGGCGCCCCCGCCGCCGAAAGATGACGACATCTGCGCCTTGTTGGGCCTGGGCTCGACGAAGGAAGACAGCGGTGGCGGCAGCGGCATCCCGGGCATCAGCTCCCGGGACAGCCCGTTCAAACCCATCCCGAAATAGCGCGGTGCCCGCCTGTGCACCGCAGCCGCCAGGAGCGCGCGATGACAGATGCATTTGACCTGCTGCCCCGACCACTGGAGGCCATCTTCGTCGATCTCGACGGCGTGCTGGCCGACTTTCACAGCCCCATGGTGCGCCTTTGGGGCACCGATCCCG
The DNA here is from genome assembly GCA_964438735.1 of uncultured Enterobacteriaceae bacterium. GTDB lineage: Bacteria > Myxococcota_A > UBA9042 > UBA9042 > UBA9042 > CAYTLW01. Next base: position 32,233 of record CAYTLW010000030.1, read on the forward strand.
CGACTCTGGACGACGCCGGCTGGGCCGAGACGGGCGAATGGGGCCTGGGCGTGGAGATGCCGGACTTCTGGCCGCGTATCCAGGCGCAGGGCGAGGCGTTCTGGCGCACCCTGCCCAAGCTGCCCTGGACCGACCGCCTGTGGGCCGCATGCAACGCCGCCTGCGACCGGGTGATCATCCTGACGACGCCAGGCCCCTTCCCCGAGAGCGCCGCCGGCAAGACCGCCTGGGTGCATGAGCAGTTGGGACCGAAGACGCGGATGCTCATCGGCAGCCCGAAGGATGTGTGTTCGAAGCCCGGGCGGATTCTGATCGATGACCGAAGCGGGTATCGCAAACGCTGGGAGGCTGAGGGGGGCGTGTTGATGCCGTTGTGGCGGCCTTGGAATGAGCAGGGGCATCGGGCAGAGGACATCGCTGAAGCGCTGGAGCGGTGGCGTTGAGACAGGGCCGCGCGCGGAGGGGTTGACGCGCCTTTTGTGCGCCCTCAACACCCTCACAACCCGACAGGTCGCGGCGACATATCGTGCCTGCCGGCGCCATCGAGGTGCGCGCGAACTGAAACTCTGGGGGATGCAGTCAAGACCAGGCACCCGGTCGAGGGGAGCATCTGGACCAACGAGGAGGTCTCGCGCTTTGCCCCCGCCATGGTCGCCTCCGGGGTGTACGCGGGCGTCTTTGAGCTCGACTACGGGCTCAGCCGTGCGGACAAGGATGGCAAGACGATGGGGCAGGAGCTCGCGCGCATCGGCTACGCGGACGACGCGGAGGTCGGCGGTGACGTGCATGCATTCTTCGAGGTGCACATCGAGCAGGGGCCCATCCGTGCGCGACGCCGCCGAGGCCCTCGGCTACCGACATCGCGACATCGTCGCCGGTGCCGGTCACGACGCCTGCTACCTGGCCAAGGTGGCCCCCACCTCGATGATCTTCGTGCCCTGCGTCGACGGCATCAGCCACAACGAGATCGAAGACGCCAAACCCGAGTGGATCACCGCCGGCGCCAACGTGCTGGTCAACGCGGTGCTGTCTCGGGCCGAGACCGTGTCGTAGGAAGACGTGGCGGATTCTCCATCTTCCGCCGGCCGCCTTTCCTGGGCAATCCCGTGGCCCGCCTGGTCAAGCGGCCTCGCGTATTCATCGCATCGAGGCCAAACGCGCGGCTCGCTGGTCTCGCTCCGATCTGCGTTCGCTGCGGCGCTTTGTGGAGGTGACACCAGGATGTGTCGCCGGCTTGTTGGCCTGCCAGGTGAGTGAGCCGGTGTCGTTGGGCGACCGGCTGTATGCCGTGCCCCTCTCGGTGCTGGTGTCCCAGGTCGGTGCCGTATCGGACCACGCGTGGGCGGAATAGAGGCACTCCTCGCGGGCCGGCGGAGCGACGTGTCAACGACGGCGTCGCGAGCCCAGCAGAAGTCCACACAGCAGGAACACGCCGAGCGAAGCGTCGCCCGAGTTCGTGTCGGGTAGCCAGACGTAGGACACGCCGTATCTGTTGGTAACCGGTGAGGGATCCGCCGACGGCTGCAATACAAGGTCTTCGGTCAACAAGCTCGGGGCCATGCGGGTGCGCAGTCGAGTCAGCACCGCGTTGCTGCCGACCCGGGTCGCTTCGGAAGCGAAATCTACCGCGCGAGGTTCGTTCACCCAGTACTTCCAGGGGTGTGCGCCGGAGTATTCCAACGCGAACGCCCTTCCACCCGCCTGAGCGAGGGTGATGTCAAGGGCGGCGTCGTAGTCCTGCTGAACCTGGCCGGTGGTGACTTCCTGCAGCGTCTCGTTCGTGACCCGGGCGACGACGTAGTTCGCCGGCTCGTAGCGCTGTTCGGCCAGCACCCAGACCGTCGCTTGCACGGTCTTCAACTGGCTGCCACCCATGATCTCCAGGGGGAGCTGCACGGTCGCTTTCGGCCAGCCCAGCTTCATGGGCACCAACATGTCGCCAGCCTCTTCGGGGCGTTTGACCCGCATGACAGTGAACGACCAGCCGCGATCCACGTAGCCGGTCAAGGCCTCGGCATCGGTCTTGGCCACCGCGTAGCCAGACTTGTTCAGCCACTCGATCATGTCGCCCGCGTCGTTCGCGCCAAGCACCATCCACTCGAAAGGACCGGCTTCGCCCATGGCGTGCACGACGACGACCTCGGGATCCTCGCCGGCTGCGCCCCCTCCCCCTCCTCCACCGCCAGATGACGGATACATGTCGCAACTGCAGCCGCTGTCTTCATAGCTGATGCCTGAACCGCCGACGTACTTCGTAAACAGACCGACGCTGGGGGCGGTGAACTCGTCGAACCACTCGAAGAGCCCGGGATGGGCCACCTGCACGCGGTCAGGCGGCTCCGGCGTGGGCATCACCCAGGCGAAGTCGGTCGCGTCTCCGCCCACCTCCACCGCGGTCCACAGGGTCGTTCGCCCGGGACGGATGGCGACGGCCATCATGGCGCGGCTGTTGTTGGCGATCTTCTTGTGAACCGCGTAGCCAAATACCCCGCCACAGGCGTAGGCATGCAGTGCGGGCAGAAGGAGCAGCAGGCACAGAACGAGGGCCAGTTGGCGAGGACGCGCCGGCAGCCGACGATTCAGGTCAGGCATGAGTTGTCCGGTCCGCATGGACTCCCCCCTTGGCCGAGCCAGGTTGGCCGTCAGAGGCTGGTGCTGCTGAATTGTGGCCTGCCTGTTCGCTCTTGATGGGTAGTCTATCCCGTGGACGCTCGCGAGGGTATTGCAAAAACACGCATGCGTGGTTTTGCGCAAGTAGTTGTTTATAAAGGGATATTTGGCGCTCAACGAGCGGGCGCGCTGACCCCCCATTCGTGAAGCTCAGCCTCGGCGGGGTGGCTCGGCTGGTCAGGAATGATCGACAGGCCTCCATCACACCCCGCCCGAAAACTACTTCCACTTGGGCAACGACTGGTAGGTACGAACCAGGTGACTCGCCTCGCCCCAGGCCCCGCTCGCCGGCTCCTTGACCGCCACGCGGACCTCCAGCCAGATGCCACAGTAGCGATACCAGGAGCCGGTCGAGGTCGGGATGCGCAGAATCAGTCCCCACGACACGGGGCTGGCATTCGTGTAGCCGTACCGCACGTCAGCATCCCGTCGAATCCAGATGATCGGCGTGGTGCCTTGCGCGGCCACCTTGCACTCGAAGTGGCCCTGCGCTTGCACCTTCAACTTGACCTTTGGCGCGGTCTGGCCTGGCAGAACCACGCGGAACGCCGCACGAATATGGAAGCCAGCCGTCGCCGGCGCGTAGCGGAGCGGCGCCCACTGACCCGGTTGCCAGGGCACGAACCGGCCGGTCTTTGGATCCGATCGGCCCAACTCGACCTTCAAGGTCGGTTCCGGCGCCGGCTCGTCGGCCTTGAAGAAGAGCGGAGTTGGTCGTTCACAACAGCTCGCATCCGGCATGGGCAGGTCGGCCACCGTGGCTTCCGGCCCGGGCGGCTTCCCGTAGAAACATACGGTCGGGTCCAACTCGCCGGCGCTCGAGGGGATGGCGCCGTAGCGGTACCGGTCGTCGCAGGGCTCCGCCGTGTCCGCCACGACCTCGTCTCCGTTGCTGGCGTCTCCGTTGCTGGCGTCTTCGTGGTCCGTCGTCGAACCGCACCCCACCCAGACCAGCGTGCATGCGATGGCGGCCGCGCAGAGTCCGCGCCCAAGGACCCAGCCGAGTGGAAGCCTCTGTGGAGCGTGCATGGGTCTGCCCCGGCCGCTCAGGCAGCGGAGCGTAAGAATAGACGAACTCACGCTGCCGCGCCCAGGCGGAGAGCTCGGCGCAGTAGTGCACCAATGGCGTCGGCCCGAAGCCCAACTCCGCCACCGTCTGGCGGTTGTCGAACACAGTGTGATGGCCATCGAATTCTCCTCGATGGACCGTATCACGGAGGGGTTGCGCTCCGCTGCAGGAGCGCAACCCGGCTGGGGGCGACGTGCGGCGAGGTCCAGAAGACCCGCTTGCCGCGGCGCTCACCCTGACGCAGACCAGCGTCGGGCAAGCGAGCGAGGGGGCGCCAATGCGAGGACTTTGGCGCGGGCTCGGCTTGCGTCGGTGGGCGGCGCTATCTAGTTTTTGGGGTGTGGAGCACACCGTCCCGACCCCGTGCTGCGCCAGAGATCGCCGTGAGACATGCCACTCCCGCCCACGTCGCCGGCCGGCGCATTGCGCCCTGGCGCGTCCTGTGCCTGCTGCTCGCCTCGGCTCTGGTAGCCCCGGCCTGCATCGGCGACGGTGACGAACCGGAGCCGAAGTGCGATCTGGCCAAGGGCCACCCCGCCCGCGAGGGCGTCGAGCTGTCCTGCGATGGCCTCGACAACGACTGCGACGGCCGAATCGACGTGCTGCTGCCGGTCGATGGCAATCGCTGCCAGACCGGCGCGAAGGGCGCCTGCGCGCTCAGCTACCGCGTCTGCCGTGACGGCGGCGAGGTCTGCCCTGAGGTGACGCCCACCCACGAGACGTGGGACGGCATCGACAACGACTGCAACGGCGTCGTCGACGACGTGCCGCCGGGGTACGGCGGCGTCGCGCGGGCGCGGGTCCTGGTCCCGCCCTACCTGTGGTTGGAGAACCACGGTGCGGTGTACGCCGTGCGAAACGCCCTCGACGCGGTCGGCATCCCCTACGACGCCGACACCAAGGGGGCGGACTTCGAGCAGGCGCTCGGCCAGCTCGGCGACTACAACCTGGTCGTGATGCCGGGCTACACGACGCCCTCGTACAAGCACTTCAAGTCCAAACACGTGGCCGCGCTCGAGGCCTGGGTGCGCAAGGGTGGCGTCCTGGTCTGGTTCCACATGACCTCCAGCGCGACCGAGGGGCCCATGGGCAAGCTGGCCGGCGTCGTGGCCGCCAAGCGGCGATTGAACATCACCCGGATCAGCATCGCCGCCGCGGCGACGGCGACGGTCTGGCTGGACGCCGAAGAGGAGCGGGAGTTCACCCTCTCGCACGACCCCGACGAGCAGTCGGTCGAAGCGCACATCTACCTGCCCGACCTGGACGGTGTCTCGACCCCCTTCATGTCCGCCTGGCAGGGCGAGACCAAGGCGGGTGTCGTGGGCGTGCGGCGGTCGCTGGAGCAAGGCGTGGTCTACACCCTCGGCGTCGACTTTCTGGGCTACCCGGGGCGTCGTTGCCACATCAACTGCTTCGATCCCGGACGCGATCGCCTGGCGATGATGCTCAAGGGCGCCTGGCGCGAGGCCAATGCTGGCCACATGGTCGTCAAGCATACCGTGCCGGGCGTCGAGGATGCCGTCTTCATCGCCAGCCACGACGTCGACGCCCCCGACGCCAACAGCGAGGGCGCATGGGGGGAACCCGGCGCGCTGCAGATGGCCCGCATGGAACATGAAGAGGGCGTGCGCGGCACCTACTTCGTGACCACGGACATCGTGGCGAACTACTACGATCCGGCCGTGGTGGCGGATCTGTGCGAGTGCGGCATGTGCCCGCAGGGCGGCCACAGCATCCTGCACGCCGACTGGTCGTCGATGCCCAAGGGTGACTGCAAGGTCACCGAGGCGAGCTACAACACGGGCAAGCCGACGATCTGCGGTGAGGTGAGCGTGAATCTCCAGATTCTGCGCGAGACCATGGGCAAGTCCGCCCCCCTGAGCGCGTGGCGGACGCCCTACCTGCTGATCAATCCGCACCAGTTCGAGGTGTTGCACCAGCACGGTGTGCGTTTCGACAGCAGCATCGCGATGGGCGATGCGCGCACCAACCTGCCCTTCGCTGGTCATCGCTTCCCCTACGACGCGGGCGCTTTCGACAACGTCAGCGAGATGTGGGAGTTCCCGGTCGTCATCGAGGATGGTCTGGCCGAAGAGGGCAAGAAAGGCGCCGCCCACCGCCTGGAGCTGCACAGGGGGTCCTGGCCCAGGTTCCGCGCGCTCTGGGCTGAGGCGATCCTCAAAAACGCCGACAACAACGCCTGGATCGTGAGCCTGGTGCATCCCTCCAGGGGCGTCGGCGAAGACGTGACCGTGGGCAACGTGGCCTTCAAGGTGGAGGCCGCCCGCTGGGCCATCCGGCAGGCGAAGAACAGGGGCCTGAAGGTGATGCGGATGATTCAGGCGGGCGAGTTCTGGCGCGGCCGCGACGGGGTGCGAATCGAGGCGCGCTATGACGAGGACCTGGGCTATACCGGCACGCTCCGGGTCGGCGAGCACGACGCGCCGCGCTTTTCGCTCGCCTTCGGCGATCACATCGAGAGCTTCCAGGCCAGCGGGGCCGGGTCGGTGAAGATCGCCGGCAGCCGGGTGGTCTTCGACACGCCCCTGCCGGCTAAGGGCGTGTTCCCGTTCAAGGCCGTGGTGGCGCGTGACGTGCCGAAATCGGCGCCCTGAGCGGGTCAGTCAGGCATCAGAAGACACATGTGGCGGAGTACTCGGCCTTGCAGGTCATGCCGTACTTGGCGCAGTCGAGCGACGCCACGGTCTTGCCGTCGCAGAAGGTCAGCACATTGCCCTGACAGGAATCCGGCAGGGGGTCCCCGTCCTTGTCCGTCGGGCACAGGTTTGTTCTGCGGCAGTCCGCGTCAGCATCACCGCTGAACCCCTCGACGGTGCACTTCCTGGCGATGAGCCCGCAGTCCATGCGCAGCTCCTGGCCCTCGTTGCACTCCACGAGGACGTTGCCTTCGCAGCGCTTCTTGAAGGTGTCGACGTCACAGCTCGCCGCGCCCGCCTGGCCGCAGACGTCTGGATCATCGTCGTTGACCTCCGGCAGGCAGGTCATGCCGATGCCGGCGCAGTCGATGGTCCAGCCGTCAAAAGTGGTCGCGTCCGCCTGCTTGCAGATGTGGGCGACCGTGCCCTTGCAGGTCGTCCCCTTCTTGCCGGCGCTGCAGTCCGGTTGATGGGCGCAAAAGGAGATCTGGTCCGTGACGGTGCGGCAGGGCATGCCGAAGAGGCTGCAATCGATCGTCAGGGGCACGCCGTTTTCGCAGAACCAGGCGACCGAACCGGTGCAGCCAACTACCTTGCCGCCGCCGCAGCCGTACTTGGGCACGCCGGCGGTGAAACAGGCGCTGACGGCCGCGCAGTCCTTGGCCGCCAGGAGGCAACTCTGCTTGGCGGGCACCTGCAGGATCGCCATGTCGTCCATCTCGGGCAGCCAGGCGAGTTTCTTCCAGAGCTGCGTCCAGGCGTTGGCCTGGGACATGATCTCCATGCACTCGCCGACACCCCCCTCGGAGTAGCAGGCGTCGTATCGGGCGCAGGCCGCGGCCAGGCTCGGGTTGGCGGTCGGAGGCGCCACGCAGGCGGTGGCGATGATGGTCCCGCTGCCGTCGGTGGCCTTGGTCTCGACGCACTTCAGGCCCTTGGCACAGGCGCCATCGTCGAGCCAGGCGCCGTCCTTGCAACGGACCTTGGCGCTGAGGTCCGCCGTGCAGGCGATGCCTTCCGCCTTCTGGGGGCAGCTCGCGCCCACGTCGCCGCCGGAACCGGGCTGCCAGGCCGCGCCGCCACCGCCACCGCCGCCGCTGCCCCCGGTGGTGCAGGACAGGAGCATGAGGGCGGCCGCGCCACAGGCGATCGTGACAGGGATGGATTGCATGTTTGCTCCGGGTCGCTCGCACAAGCCGATGGGCCCAGTCTAGCAGGAACCTCGACCGGATCGATCACGACCGCGGGGGGCGGGCCGGGATCGTAACCACCAGTCGTTGTTCCGGCATGACAGGGGTTGCGTCGACCAACGGCCCATCTCCCTCATTGGTGCGCGACCCACGGCGCACGATGAGCTTCGTATCAACGGGGCGGACCGGTCAACCACGAGGTGCTCCCGGCGCCATGCAACCACGTTGCTGCGCCGCCTCGGCCCGGGCTGATCTCAGAACACCAGGTGCACGCCGCCACCACCCAGCACGCCGAGCGAATCCGCGTCGCGGCCCGCTGAGCCGACCGTCGCCACCAGGAAGAAGCGCGGGTGCAGGATCCAGGTACCCTCCACCTGTAGGCGCAGGCCCTTGCTGCTGTCCTGCAGCACGTCCTCGTTGACCACCACGCCGGCGAGCCGGATCGAGGTGCCGATGGGCGCCGAGAGGGCAAAACGCATACGTTCCAAGACCTGTTCGGCCGTGTCGATGTCGTGCACGGCGCCGTATTCGCCGGTCAGGTTGGCACCGGCTTCGTCGCCGATGCGCAGCCCGCCGCGGTAGCCCACGGCGCCGCCGTCGTTATGAATGGCCATCTGCATGTCGGCGTGGGCGCTGAAGTAGTCGCCGATCCTGGCCTCGATGCCGGCGTAGCCACCCAGCAGGTTGGCGTCGCGGCCGATGTAGGTGGGCTTGACCTCGGGCTTGTCGGGATCGGGCTTGAAGTCCGGATCGGTGGCCGGCGAGCGGCCGTTGATCACGTTGCCGCCCAGGCGCGCGACCAGGAAGCCGAAGAAGAGGCGCTCGAAGCCGATGTCGTACTCCTGGTAGGTGTCGTCCTTGTCGCCATGGCTGACGCGCGTGAACGACAGGCTCATGCGGTTGCGGCGCTCCTTTTCGGACAGGATGCGGCCGCGTGTGACGTGCACGGTCCAGGGCCGGCGCTTGTTGCGGAAGCCATCGCGGCGCACGCCTTTGTTGTCGGTGACGCCAATCCAGTAGGCGATGCCGGGCACGACCACCTTGCGGGCGGGGATCTTCGCCTGCCAGGTCTCGGGCGAGATGGAGGTCATGGGCAGCGCCTGGTAGGTGCCGCCGCCGCGGTGGCGATACCAGACCACCGGGTTGCGGTAGCGCTTGTCGATCTGGGCGGTGAGCACCAGGGGCTGCTTGTGGGTCCAGCGACTGGGCGCGTCGTGGTCGATCTTCTGGCCGCGCGGGCGATGGGGCGCGCTGTGGATGGACACGCGTTGCGGCCGCGAGGGATGGGCGACGACCACACGTCGCTCGGGTTTGCCGTCTGTGCCGGTCACCGTCGCCGAGACGTAGTACTGCACGATGCGGATGTCTGGCGGCGTGCGGCCGACCGGCACGTTGGCGGTCCACATGCCATCTGCGGCGGCTTTCATGGGCAGGGTCTGGAAGGGCCCCGTCCGGCCCAGGCGCCAGCGCACCGCGACGTCGCGCACATTGGCCTCGCCGACCACCTCCAACCAGAGCGACTCGCCCCACTCGACCTTGCTCGGCGGCTTGTGGAAGGTCCGATCCAGCAATGGCTTGCGCTCGACGCGGCGCACCGTGGTCACTGTGCCCGGCTTGGACAGCCGCATGGTGCGCCGATACTGGCGCGACTCGGCGACGAAACGAGGCTCCACCAACACCTTCTTGGGCAGGTTGGGCGTGGCCTTTTGCAGCACGACCACGGCCCGTCGTTGATGCACGGAGCGGACCAGCGCCTCGGCCAGGACCAGCCCGGGCTGGCCGTTCTTGTCCACCTGGGAGATCCACACCCGCAATCCGGTGGTCCAGCGGGCCACGCCATGGCCTTCGACGATGAGCAGGTGGCCTCGGCGTTCGACGACCTCTCCACCGTAGGCCGAATTGGCCGCCTGGGCGGATGGGGCAACGATCAGGAGCGTGGTCGCGGCGATGGCCGCGATCAGGAAGTAGCGCATGGGACTCTCCTCGGAACCCAGTTGCCTCAGACTGGCGAACCCGCCATCAAGATCGCCGCTTGGGAGCGGAATGTCGAGGCGCGGCGCCCGCGCCTGCTGCAGGTGGGGGATGCGACGCTTCCGCTCTGGGCCCGGATCTGGTAGTCCGCCTCGGTCGCAGCCCGGTCCACGAGCATCAGGAGGGTCCCATGCGCCGATCTCTCGTCGTCACATTCACCGGTCTCGATCGGCCGGGAATCGTCGAACAGCTCGCCAAGGCCGTCGTCGACGGTGGCGGAAACTGGGAAGGCAGTCGCATGACCCGGCTGGCTGGCTACTTCGCCGGTGTGCTCCAGGCCTCGGCGCCTTCACTGGTGGCCGATCGACTGGCAGGCGAGTTGAACGCCCTGTCCCGCGAAGGATTGACGGTGCGCGTCGAGGTCGGCAGCGACGCCCAGGCGGTCGGCGATCGCGAGCGGATGCGACTGGACGTGACCGGAGCCGAGCGCAGCGGCATCGTGCGCGCAGTCTCGGCCGTCCTGGTGGCGCACGGGGTCAACATCCTCGAGCTGGTTACCCGCGTCGAGCACGCCCCGATGGGGGGCGGCGAACTCTTTATCGCGACGTTGGAGATCGAATGCCCACCCGAGGTCGGGGAGGATCAGCTGGTCGCCGCCCTTGAGGAACTGGGCGATGACGTGACCATCGACCTGGACATCGTCGAGGGGCAGGACCGATGAACGCGCTGCCCTGCCCGACCGATAGACGACTGCCCGCCCGTGGAACGGGCCGACTGGCAGCGCTCGCCGGTTGGTGTCTGCTGGCCGCCTGTGGTGCGGAACCGACCGGCGTGGCCCAGGCGGTGCCGGACGCGGCCGATGGCGCGGCTGCGGATGTGGCCAGCGAAGACGTCGCCCCGGACACCGGGCCGGTCGATACTGGCCCCAAGGGGCCCGTCTGCGGCGACGACCAGGTCGAGGGCAAGGAGCAATGCGAGCCCGGCACCTGGACGATTCGCAGTTGCCAGACCATGGGCTATGCCTGGGGCCAGCTGGGCTGCGGCGACGACTGCGCCTACGACGTCTCCCAGTGCGGCGGCGTATTCGGCGAAGAGGCGAAGTTCGGTGAGCCCTGCGGCGAGGAGTTCAACGACTGCGGATCCGGTTTGACCTGTGTGCTGTTCACCGAGACCAACAAGGATAACGGCTACTGCACCACCACGTGCAGCGACGCCAAGGCCTGCCCGACCTCACCGCCGGGCGCGACCTGCGCCTACAAATTGCAGAGCGGCGCGTCCATCTGCGGCTTCCTGTGCAGCGAGGCGCAACCGCAATGCCCTGCCGGCCTGAACTGCACGCCCTCGGGCGATGGCGGCAGCCCCTACTGCAGCCCCGACCCGCCGCCTGTCTGCGGCAACGGCAAGCGGGAGTTCGGCGAGATCTGTGATGGCAACGACCTGGACAACCTCTCGTGCGAAGCCTTCGGCCACAAAAGCGGCGAGTTGAAGTGCGGCAACACTTGCCTGTACGACCACAGCACCTGTAGCGGCGAGTACCTCTGCGCGGCCATTCCGCCCCGCGAATGCACCGACGGCCCCGACTGCGCCAAGCTGGAGCTCTTCGTGCCCAAGTCCGACGACGCCTGGCTGGTCACCCACGGCAACGCCTACAGCTGGCTGCGACGCGACACGCGCATGCTGGTTCAGCACGCCACCTCTGCGGTGTTGTGCACCCTGCCCGGCAGCTGGCCGCTGGCACTGGGCGACATGAGCATGTCCGACAGTGATACGCCGACCACCAAGAGCGGCATCAAGCGCCACCCCAAGGGCACCCATGAGGCCGGGCTCGACATCGACATCGCCTACTACCAGGTCAACACCGCCAACAACTACCTGCGGCCGGTCTGTCCGCACCTGATCAACGGCCAGAAGGCCTACCACTGCGTCGGACCGCCCGACATCCTCGACGCGGAGCGCTCGGCGCTGTTCATCGCGCGCCTGCTGGAGAGCCCGCGAGTACGCGTCATCGGCGTCGACGGCAAGATCGGCCCGCTGATCGCCGCGGCCATGAAGAAGCTGCACGACAAGAAGTTGATCCGCACCTCTGCCTGGCAGCGATTTGGGCCGGCGGTGGCCTGGGAGGAGACCAACGGTGGCGCCGGCTGGTACCTGCATCACCATCATCACCTGCACCTGAGCACACGCCAGACGACCTATGGAGCGCCGCCGCCACCGCCGCCGCCGGGGCTGGCCGTCGGTCCGGTGCCGGTCGATGCCTCGCCGCCGGGTATCGTCGCCTCGCCTGCAGACCTGCCGGTGGTGCGGCAATGGCGTCGTTGACGGCCTCTTCGATCAGGCCGCAGTCCCCCATTCAAGACAAAAGTCCTCATGAGGACGAATGCGCTGGATGAGGGACCGGGCTCGCCTTATCACGCAACCCTTGACAGAAGCCGGCGCGATCCCCATCTTGCCGCCGCGTTATCTACTCAGAGACGGAGATTCGGTCATGATCATGCGCTTGTTGTCCTCCCTCATCGCGTTGTCCCTCGTGCTGGCGTTGACGCCTGCCTGCAGCGGCGACAGCAACACCAACACCACGCCCACCAAGGTGGACTCGGGTGCAACGGATGCCGGCGCGACCGACGCGACCGACAACAACGACACCGCCGGCGGGACTGTCGATACCGCGGCCGCCGTCGACAGCGGCCCGACGACCACCGACGCCGGCACACCCGGCGACACCGGCACCACCGGCCCCAAGGACACCGGCAGCGGTGGCGGCGCCAACACCAGCTTCGAGACCGCGGTCGATATCGCGCTCAAGTCCGAGATCACCAAGGAGCTCAAGCCCACGGGCGCGATCCACTACTACAAGTTCTCCGGCACGAAGGGTCAGGCGCTGATCTTCCGCCTGCAGGCGCAGACGACCGCCTTCGACAAGGACAGCATCGACACCGTGCTGACCATCTTCGACGCCAACAAGAAGAAGCTGGCCGAGAACGACGATCCCCTGCCGCGCGTGACCAACGACTCCACGATCCTGACCATCCTGCCGGCCACCGACGTGTACTACGTCACCGTGCAGGAGTGCTGGACCTGGGTTGAGGCCAACGCGCCCGGCGCCAGCTGCGCCCAGCCCAAGGACAAGATCCACACCAGCTACACCCTGGACGTGATCGAGATCGACCCGACCAGCCCCAACATCATCCCCGATGACGAGAAGGGCAACGGCATCGACGCGGCCAACGCCATCAACTACGCCAAGAGCACCCAGGGCGGCTACGTCTTGAACCTGCTCTACGGTACGTTCAGCAGCGCCGATGACATCGATGTGTACAGCTTCACCATTCCCAAGGATGTGCCGGTCGGCAAGAGCCACGCAGTGTCCTACTTCGACTTCTACCCCTCCGGCCCCGACGGCAACGGTTCGACGTCGTCCGCTGGTGTCGCCTGGCTGGCCACCGCAGCCTCGCCCACCAAGGCCATCGCCAGCGTCGACCTGGTGCAGGGCGGTTCCCTGGCCCCGCCCATGGCCCTGGACACCCCCTACTACCTGTACATCCCCCACGCCGGCGGCAGCGCGGGCAGCAACGACTTCTACTTCGTCAATCACCGCAACGCGAACGGCAATCCGCTGGAGGCCGACGATGTGGCCAACAACAAGCCCGAAGGCGCCCAGAGCCTCGACGCCACCGACAGCAGCACGGGCGGCACCAGCTTCTTCGTCGAAGGCAACCTGGTCGTCGCTCAGAACGATGTTGACCACTACAGCATCGCCGTGCCCAACGGCGCGACCAAGATCTCGGTCGCCTGCAGTGCCCAGCGCTCCGGCTCCGGACTGCGCGACTTCAGTGTGACCTTGACCCAGGGAGATGGCAGCTCGGTTCCTGGCGGGTTGGCGTTGGAGACGGCGAAGAACTCGGCGTTGATCTCACAGATCGACATCCCTGCCGGTGCCACGAAGCTGATCGTGAAGGTCAAGGCCGACAAGCAGGCGTCGGGCGTGTCCAGCAACTTCTATCGCTGTGGCGCGCACGTCTCTGCAGGTTGATAGCAACCTGGCTCAGTTTGACACCGATAGCTTCACGATAGCATCCGGGCTCCACTGGAATTGCAGCGTATTATTCGGGTTGACGATCTTGTGCGCGACGGCGATCTCGTACTTGCCGACGGCGTCGGGCAGGAAGTGCAGCACCGGTGTCGCGGACAGCTGGTGCTCGGCATGGATCCAGGCCGTGGAGCCCGGCGGACGGCTGACCAGGTGCCAGCGCCAGCCGCCGTCCTTGGGCACGGGCCACAAGGACTGGTGAGCGCTGGCAATCAACTGGATGGCGTGGCCCTTCTTGGGCGTGTTGAAAGGATGCAGGACCGTGGGCGGGTCGAGATCTGGGGCCACTCCGATGTGGTACCAGGCGGCGTAGTTCTCCTTGAAGGCCTTGCCCTTGCACACCGACGTGGTGCCCGTGCCCTGGCACCAGTACGTGGAGACGAAGTGGCTGCCCAGGGCCAGCGGTTCGCCGATCTTGGCCAGGTTGATGGTGAATGCCGTCAGGGAGTGTTTCGGCAGCGTGCCCTTGTAGACCACGGGGCTGTGGATCACGTACGGCGAGATCTTGCCGCCGCCGCACATGGAGGTGGGGTTGCTGCCGCCATATTGCGACGTGCAGAGGAACATGAGGTTGGTCGGCGCACAGGTGGGTACGTGCAGGACCAGCTTCGTGGACGCTGCGCCGCCGACCGGCGCGTGCAGGAACAAACCCGAGCCGGCGTGGGAATGCAGCAGGTGCGGTACGTCGCAGGTGGCGGCGTGGATCGGGATTCTGGCGGTCCGGTCGCCGTCGCCGCGGCTGTAGATGATGTGCACATAGGCTCCGGGCTGACCCGAGGGCTGGTCCTTCATTCGCTGGATGCCCATCACCAGCTGGGCGCCCTGCCCCAACAACAGTGGTTTGGGTGGCGTGCCCGGATTCGAGGAGCCGTTGGCCTTGTAGTAGGTGGTCAACTTGTAGAGGCTGGCGACGGTCGCGTTGAGGTTGGCATGCCAGGGCTGAATGGTCGCCTCCTTGATCAGCAACGCGTCGCCGCCAGTGGACTCCAGTGTGCAGACGACCTGGTTTGATTTCTTCCAGTTGACCAGCAGTGCGATGTCAGATGCATCGCATTTCAGGGAGAACGCGGGCGGGGTCGCCCAGGCGGTGGTCAGGGGGAAGCTGAGGGCGCCCTTGGGGTCGTTGGTCAGGACCTTGACCTTGCCGGACTTGGCCTGTCCGCTGGTGTCCGGCTTGGCGTTGACGCAGACGGAGAACGAAAGTGGCGCGGCGGCGGGGCTGTTGGCAGCGCCCAGGGGCGGCAGGACGTCGTCGCTGTCGGGCGCCGAAGTGACCTCGAAGTGGTCCAGGGTCTGTTCGAGCTGCACGCTGACGAACTTCAGCGGCGCCTTGCCGCAGTTGTAGACCTGGAAGCAGCGCGCGATGGTGTCGCCTTCGGGGGTCATCCAGAAGGTGTAGCCGGCGATGTCGTCGGCGCAGGCGGTGCCGGCGACCGGTGGGCTGTAGAAGCTGACCGACTTGGCCGCCTTGACCCCCGGCGCCCACTGCAGGCTGAGCTGGCCGGCGTATGTGCTGCCCGTGTTGTGGGCCGGGTCGTACTGGATGCGGACCACGACCGTCATGCCGTTGGTGAGCGCCAGCGGCAGGGGGTGGGAGCGGTCTTGCACCAGCATGGTCAGGGCCGGGTTGTTGGTCGCCCAGTGCACCGCCTCCAAGGTCGCGCTGCCGGTGCCGTGGTTGGTGATCTGCACCTCGACGACCTTCGGGCCCTTGCTCGGCTCGGACCAGGGGAAGGTGTAATTGTTGATGAGTTCTTCGCCGATGCGGACCTGGATGTCGGGGGTGCCTGCGACGGAAACGCCGTCCGGGTTGCCGGTGGCGCCGCCGTCGACGTCGGCTTTGCACTTGGACAACATGGGCGGAACCAGCTGGCCACCACCGGCTGCGGCGGGGTCCTCCCAGGTCACGCACTGGTTGCCGGCGCTGCAGGTCTCGACCGTGATCCACTTCTCGGTGGATTTGTCGCAGCGCATGCGCTTGTCGGGCTGGCCGGTGGTCTTTTGGCAGCCCTCGTTCTGCAGCGAGGGGACGCAGGCATCGCCAGCCTTGCCGGCGCTGCTGCCGCTGGAGGAGTTGTTGCTGCAGGCGACAGTCGCCAGAAGCGCCAGGGTGATGAGGCGGTGTACGTGCATGGGCGAGCAAGGATGGGGTTTGCCGCCCACGAGTTCAAGGCCGCTGCTCGTCGGGCGTGGCTCGGGACCAAACGCGCTACGGCGAGCGCGAATGCGACCGCCGCGCCGAGGGCTCGAACCCGCCCCGCATTGACTGCCGCCCACCCATCGTCGAGATTCCGAGAGGCAAACCCCTCGCGAGGAGGATCCGACATGACTGAGAGAGACGTCGAACGACAATGTGACCCGGCAACCTTCATCCAGACCCTGCGCCGGCTGGCAGATGCCCTGGAGGGCGGCGAGTCGTTCCGCATCCAGGTGGTCAACAAGCGGTTCACCGTGCCTGCGGATGCCGAGCTGTCCATCGAGCACGAGGCCGAGGACGGGCAGGAAGAATTGGAATTCCAGTTGAAGTGGCCGTCCGCAGAGTGAAGATGTCGGCGCGAATCGCGGCCGCTGGGTTCGCCGGCGGTCTGCTGCTCCTGGCCTTGTTCTGGTGGCGTCCCTGGGACGACGCCGAGCAGACGGACCCCAATGTCCCGCACGAGCGGGCGGTCAGCGCCAACGATCGGCCGTCGCCAACTGTCCCGCCACGGCGGGCCGCTGTGCTGGCTATCCGGCCTGGCCGGAGCGTCGCGCTCAACCTGGAACGCGCCGGTTCGCTGGAGTTGGAGCTGGTCGCCGGTTTGCCCGCGCCGGTCAGCATCTCGGTGGTGGCCGCCTGGCCGGTGAAAGGCTCCGAACCGGGCGCTCAACTGCACACCTTGGAAAAGGACGGGACCCTGCGCCTGCCCATGGCCGATGGCGCGCGCAGTGTCCTGCTTCACAACCCTGGACGAGAGGCCATTCACGTGTTGGCTACCGCTGCAGGGGAGACACGGCGTCACCTGGGGCCCGATGTCGTGCGCCTGCCTGCGACCACGCTCGGCAGGGAACAGCCTCCGTTGCGATTCGCGGTCACCGGCGATCGCGCGCTCAAGCTGCACGTCAGGGCGGTGCTCGAGGGCGCAGGCGACATTCGTTCGCGTGGCTTCAAGGTCGAGGCCATAGGCGAGGGCTCCACGGTGCTGGCTGTGCAGGATGCCTGGTTGACCCCGTCGCTGGCCCGCTTCGAGTCGCTGGCGGAGGCCGGACAGGGCGACGCCGCGCACCCGCTCTCGGAGCCGTGGTCGGGCACCCTCTCGTTGCCCAAGGGCGCACGATTTGTGCAGTTGTCGAGCGAGGAGGCCCTCCTGGTGCGAGCTTTTGCCCATGGAGGCCCTTCGGTTGCGCTGCCGGGGGCGGTGACGCGCGCGGCCAACAGGGTGTGGCGACATCGTGCTGAAGACCTGGCTCCCTGGTCCTCGACGCGGCCAGAAAGAGCGGCCGCGCTCGAAGCGGCGGGCCGGCAGGTGCTTGTTCGGGCCCAGGTGCGATTGCAGGCGGTGGTGGATCCGGGCTTCGCCGCGGGACCCCTTGGCGATGGTTGGCGCCCCATGGAGACGGTCGATCCGGCGAAGACCCAGTCTCTGCTCTTTCCGGTGGTCGGCCAGGCGCCAGCGGGCCGACCCCTGTGGCTGCGTTGTGCGCCCGGCGGGCGGGCCGAGTTGGCCTTGCTGGTCGATGTCGAGGCGCCCACGTCGGGCTACCTGGAGGCCGAGGTGGTTCGCCCCCGCGGCGCGAATGGCGAGCTTCATGTACGCGCCGACCTGGCCGGCAAACCGGCTATCGACGACAAGCTGGTCGGTCAACGCGGCACGTTCCGTCGCGGCGGACTGGCGCGACGTGGAGCGTTTCGCTGGCGCGCCGAGGGCGTGCCGAAGGGTGCGATCCTGCTCGCCCGCGTCGCGCCTGGCACGGTTCCTGGCACTGGCTGCACCCTGCTGACCAACATGGGCGCCCTGTCGCTCCTGCCCGGCGCCACCGGTCGGCTGCGATTCGACGTGCCCGTTCGCAATGTGTCGGGCCTGTACCTGGTCGCCTACGCCGCGCAGGGTGGGCACTTGGAGGTGCGCGTGGACGGCGGCACGCCCAAGCGCCGTCCGGGACTCGTTTTTGCCAGCGCCACCGAGGCCATCCAACGCTTCAGCCCGTCGACGCGAGTCGGCGGCACGCGCGGCTGGCAGGTCCATCGACCCTTCGCTTCGGTTCGACAATGCGATCGGGTGTTCGTGCCCTTGCGAGAGGATCTGCAGCCCGGCGGACACGAGCTGCACGTCGTCAACGTAGGGCCGGCTGCGGTTTGGGTGCAGGCGTCACAGCGTGCGCACGCGGCGCTGGACTGACGCCGCCGGCAAGCGCACGATAGAGCGCCCGATGGGCCGCACATCGACGAAACCGCTCTTCTGAGTCCGCCTGAACCGGAGCCCGCCATGTCTGGCCGAGACAAGCGAACCCGACCGCTCAAGGCCACCGGTGCCCAAGACAGGCATTCGGCTGGAGGCCACGACGACGACGCGCGCACGACCTTGCTGCCGCCGCGCGACTCGACCAACGACGCCAGCCGATCCAGCCCGGCGAGCGCCCGCTCGGTGGTGCCGACTCCAGCCGGCGATAACGAGGTCCTCGGCCGCTGGCGCTGGCGTCTGGACAAGCGGATCGGACGCGGGGGTTTTGGCTCGGTATTTCTCGCCACGCGCATCGGTGCTGCGGCGCGCCAGACCGGCGACCAGCGCGATGGCATGGCGCAGCCGCCCGAGCGCTGCGCGGTGAAGGTCTTTCACGCGCCGGAGGGGCTGGACTCACGCGAGCTGCTCAAGCGGGAGCTCGCCTCCATGCTGCCGATGCATTGCGAGCGCATCCCGGCGGTCTACGACTGGGATGTGGAGGGCGACATGCCCTTCGTGGTGGTGACCTTTTGCTCGGGCGGTTCGTTGAGCGCTCGTCTGCGCAAGCAAGGCGCGTTGGGCGAGTCTGAGGCCTGGCGCCTGCTCCTCGACCTGATGACCGCGCTCTCGGCCGCCCACAATGGCGCCCTGCTGCACCTGGACGTCAAGCCCGGCAACGTATTGCTCGATGGTGAAGACGGCTACATGTTGACCGACTTCGGCATCTCCCAGGGCGCCCAGGTGGGCAGCGATATCGTCGCCACCGGACGCGGCACCACCGGCTACCAGGCGCCCGAACAGGCCGACAACGCCACCGACATCTTCGACGCGCGCACCGACCTGTGGGGCGCCGGCGCCACCATGTGGACCGCGGTCACCGGCATCAAGCTCGATCGCAACGCCCACGTACGCATCGCGGAGGAGACGCCGGAGAACATCTACGGCCTGCCGCCACCGTCGCGCCTGGGGGCTTTCGTCTCGGCCGAACTCGAGGCCACGATCATGGACCTGGTGGCCATCCGCCCGGCGCGTCGACCGGGCGGCGCCGCCGAAGTGCTGGCCCGCATCGGTCGTCGCGGCAGCGGCACCGGTGGCCTGCCCGTGCCCCTGCCGCCGGATAATGCCCAGGCCCGCGTGGTGCTGGACGGCCTGATCGACCCGCTCTGGGCCAGCGTCTGCGCAGGCCGGGACTCACTGCGCCACGTGGTGCGCTTCCGAGATGGCGAGCTGTTGTGCAACGCAGGCGAGCGTTCGCATCACGCCTGGGTGCTCCTGCGCGGCCGGGTGCGGGTCGAGCGGGGCGAGCAGCTGCTGACCGTCTGCGAGCGGGAGGGCACCTTCCTGGGCGAGGTCTCGACCCTGACCGGCAGCGCCCGCACAGCCTCCATGCGCGCAGATGGCGACGTCTGGGCGCTGCTCTTCAACGCTGCTCAGCTGGAGGACTTCATCACCGCCCACCCGGCCGTGGGTATGCGCCTCATCCACACCCTGGCCACGCGCCTGGAGCGGGAATCCCGCCTGCAGAACGAATCCGCATGAGCACACCGCCTCCCATCGCTGTCGGCGACGTCATCGGCGACGCCTACGTGGTCGAGCGCTTCCTCGGCGGCGGCGGCATGGGCAGCATCTTCGTCTGTCGCGACACCACGCTGGATCGACGGGTCGCGGTCAAGGTGTTGCATCGCGAGATCGGCGGTTCCAGCGAAGCGGATATGCGCTTCCAGACCGAGGCCAGGGTCATGTCCCGCGTGGTGCATCCCAACGTGGTGGCGATCTACGCCTTTGGCCGCCATGCGGACGCCTGGTACCTGGCCATGGAGCTGGTCGAGGGCGAGGACCTGGACGAGGTGCTGCGGCGCGAGGGCAAGCTCAGCCTCGAAGATGCGGTCTCGCTCACGCGCCAGATCGCCAGCGGCCTGGCCGAGGCGCATGGTCACGGCATCATCCATCGCGACATCAAGCCGGCCAACGTGCTGCTGCGTCGACTGGCGTCGGGCGTCCTGCTGGCCAAGGTGGTGGACTTTGGCATCGCGCGAGTGTTCGGCGCGCCCGAACCGGATCAGGACGCCTCCCAGGATACGCAGATGCTGGGCACGCCGGCCTACATGCCGCCCGAGCAGATCCAGGCCCAGTCGGTGGACGGTCGGGCCGATCTCTACTCCCTGGCCGTACTCTGCTTCCAGATGCTTTCGGGCAGCCTGCCCGTCTATCGGCAGTCGGCGCAGGGCATCCTGCTGGCGCACCTGCTCGACGAGCCGGGTCCGCTGGTGGTGCCGGGTGTGCGCAAGTCCACCGCCCAGGCCATGCAGAAGGTGATCCACAGGGCGCTTGCCAAGAAGGTCGAGGGTCGCCAGGACGACGTGTTGAGCTTCGCCGCCGAGTTGGAAGAGGCCTCGGGCCTGGCCCTGCGCACCGGGCGGATCAGCGTCGTGCCCTGCCCGGCCTGTCGGCACGCTTGTCGCGGTGGCGGCGGCTTCTGCGAGAGCTGCGGGTCGGCGGTGCCTATGGTTCGCTGCCCGGCCTGCAACGCCCGGCGACACGGTGAACGCTACTTCTGCGCTGAATGCGGTACCTCCCTGCTGGGCACCGCACGCCGTGGCGTCGCTGAACAGGAAGATGGTGGCCAGGGCACCGAAGCTGTAGGCGCCGCAGGTCAGGTCACCTCGGCGGTGCTGGTCGCCCGATTGGGCGGCGCGGTGGGCGCCCCGGGCGCGGTCGTGGCGGCAGAGTTCGCCCGCAGTTTCGCCTCGGCGGTGGAACGTGAGGGCGGCCGGCCGCTGGCCCTGTTGGGGCACGAATGCCTGGCAGTCTTCGGTCTGGGCGGCATGCGCGAAGGCGAGGTGGAGGCGGCCGTGGACACGGCGCTGGCCCTGCCCCGTCTGTTGGATCGACTGCGCGGCGAGCAGGAGCACCTGACCATGGCCGTGGGCATCGCCCTGGGACGGCTGGCGACCAGCGGGCTGGGGTTTGCCTGGGGCACAGCCCTGGCTGGTGGCGAGGTGGTGGAGGCCGCCCGTCGAGCCGCCGCGGCGGCGTCCGATGGCGGCGTGGTCATCACCGATATCGTGCGCCGCGAGGTCGAACGGGTCTTCGAAACGCGGCCCCAGGGCGTCGGCCAGCATCGGGTGCTCCGCCACACGCGCGCGTCGACTTCTCTGTCGAGTCGCGGCATGCGCGGCGGTCGCGGGCCGCTCGTCGGCCGAAGCGCCGACCTGAAGGCCCTGATGGAGGGCGCCGCCACGGTGCGCCGCGACCGACGCCTGTACACGGTGGCCATCGCCGG
This sequence comes from uncultured Enterobacteriaceae bacterium, assembly GCA_964438735.1. Lineage (GTDB taxonomy): Bacteria > Myxococcota_A > UBA9042 > UBA9042 > UBA9042 > CAYTLW01. Next base: position 53,578 of record CAYTLW010000030.1, read on the forward strand.
CGAGGCCGGAAGTGGCAAGTCTCGGGTGGCCGGCGCCTTCCTGAGTGAACTGCAGCGCAGCGGCGATGGCTGGCAGGTGGACGTGGCCCGCTGCAGTCCCATCGGCTTCCCGGTGCCTTTCGAGCCCTTCGTCGACATCCTGCGCAGCCGCACCGGCGCTCATGAAGCCAGCGACCGCGGCGCAATCGCCGGCCGCCTGGCCGCCTTGTTGGGGGGCGGTGAACCAGGCGACCAGCGCATCGCCAATCGTGCCGAAGCGCTGGGTCGACTCATGGGGCTGGAGGCCAACCAGACCCTGCGATTGGAGGCCGCCCGGCCGGCGGACGAGGTCGAGCAGGCCGGCGCATTCGAGGCCTATGTCGCTTACCTGCGCGGCGCGGCCGTGGCTTCGCCCCTGGTCATGGTGCTCGAGGACCTGCAGTGGGCCCGGGCGCAGACCCTGGAGCTGCTCGACCACATCCTCCGCTCCTGCGCCGATCTGCCGCTGCTGATCGTCAAGCTGCTGCGCCGCGAGCGCTCGGACGAGGTCCTGAAGGCTCTGGCCCTACCAGAAGGCAGATCGATCACCCGAACCCTGGTCCCATTCACCGCCTCGGGCACGGCCAGGATGCTGTCCGCCCTCACCGAAGGCGCCAACGTGCCCTCCTCCCTGGCTGTGCGGGTGCACGAATTCGCCAGCGGGCTGCCCGGTCGCGTCGAGGAGGCCTTCGACGCGTTGCAGGAAGAGGGCGTCTTCCGCCTGGTCGAAGGCAGCTGGCAGGTGGCCGCGGAGTCGGCCGTCAGCGCGGCCTTGGATCGCTCGCTGAGCGAGGTGGTGCTGCAGCGCATCGGACGCCTGCCGCCGGCCGAGCGCAGCCTGCTGCGGGCGTTGGCTTCGGCCGGGTCGTATGCGCCTCTGGGACTCCTGGCGGCCATGTTGGAGCGCGACATCACCGCAGCGGAGCTGGATCGGGTCTGCCAGAACGGCCACGTGGTCGAACTGCGGGCGCGTCACTTCAAGGGCGAGCGGGAGTTCGCCATCCGCCAGCGACAGGTGGCCGACATCCTCGCCGACGCGGTGCCCACGGCCCACAAGCGAGATCTTCATCGCCGCGCGGCACGCTGGCTGATGGACTGGAAGGGGCCGCGTCCGCCCGGCTTTGGCGCCACCCTGGCGCATCATTTCCTGGTCGCCGGCGACGATCGACGTGCGGCCGAGTTCCTGGTCCGTGTGGCCCAGGAGTCCATGCGCGCCTTCGCGACCCGGGATGCACGCGAGGCGTTCGCCGCTGCGGTGGAGGTGGCGCGAGAGGCCGCCCGCAAGCCGGAAGAGGCGGTCGCGGTGCAGCCCACCTTGATCGAGGCCCTGCTGGGGCTGGCCGAGGTGGGCGCCCACATCGGCGAAGTGGACGAATCGCTGGCCGCCGCAGACGAGGTGCTCGGCCACGCGCGCGCTGCCGAAGATGGCGTCGTGCGCGCCCGCGCCCTCCTGGTTCAAGGCGAGCTGCGGACCCGCGCCGGCGACTACGACGGAGCCATCGACGCCTACGGTCACGCCGCCACCATCGGCGCCAGCGACGCCCGCGGGGTCGGCCTGGCCGCCATCGCCACCGGCCGCAAGGCCATGGTGTTGTTCCGGGCTGGCCTGCGCGACGAGGCCGGCGCGTTCGCCCGCGCGGGCCTGGACCACTATGTCGACGCGGTGCCCACGGCCGACCTGCAGCGTGGCCTGGGGCGCTTGCACGTGGTGCTGGGTCACCTGGCCTCCATCGGGGGACGCTTCGACGTCGCCCGGTCCCACTTCGAGGCCGCGCGCGATCGGTCCGAGCGTGGTGGCGACCGGATCGGCGTCAACGTCGCCCTGCTGTCATTGGGCAACGCGGCCTACCGCAGCGGCGACCTGGACGGGGCTCAGAACGTCTATCGCCGCGCCGCCGATGCCTGCCACCAGATCGATTACCTGCAGGGGGTCGCGGTGGCGCGCACCAACCTGGGCAATGTCCTGCTGGACAAGAAGGAGCCGGGCGCGGCCCTGGTGGAGCTGTTGCCGGCCGAGCAGGCCATGCGTCGCAGCCGCTCGCTGGACATGTTGCCCGAGACCTTGCGCTTGATCGCCATCTGTCGGCTGGAGACCGGCGGCTTCACCGCGGCGTTGACCAAGGCGGGCGAGGCGAAGGAGCTGGCACTGCGGCTGGGCAATGAGGCGATGGCCAAAGCCGCAGCCGATGTACTCGAGGAGGCCGAGGTGCGCGCCGGCGACCCGGACGCGACCACGACCCGCATCGAGGCGATCGACGTACCCCCGCGTTGATACAAATCAATCGCCCATCTTACGCCTTGCCGGCCCGGCGGCGGACCGGTAGCTTGTCCACGCGACGTGATCGCGCCGCCCATGCGGTCACAGGAGGTCCACCATGGCTTCGATCACCCACAAAGCGCGCTTTGTTGCGGCCCTGCCCCTGGTGGCGCTGGCCCTGACCCTGCCGGCCCCTGCCCTGGCATGCGGCGGCTTCTTCTGCTTCACCCAGCCCATCGACCAGAGCGCCGAGCGCATTCTGTACGTGCAGCAGGACGGCAAGATCACCGTGCACATCCAGATCAGCTACACCGGCAAGGACAAGGAGTTCTCCTGGGTGCTGCCGCTGCTCGCCGTGCCGGAGCTCGGCATCGGCTCGGACAGCGTCTTCAGCGTGCTCGAGCAGGCCACGGCGCCCATCTTCCAGCTCGACTGGCAGAACAAGAAGGACTGCTGGGGCTACTCACCCTGCCAGTTCGACGCCAGCGCCGGCGGCGTGCCGGGCGACAAAGGCAACGGCGAGGGCGGTGTGCAGGTGCTCAAGCAGCAGAAGGTCGGGCCCTACGACAGCGTCGTCCTCAAAGGCGGCAGCGCCAAGGAGCTGATCGAGTGGCTGAACAAGAACGGCTACCAGCAGCCCACCGAGACCGCCCCGCTGGTCGATGTCTACGTCAACGGCGGCTACGTCTTTCTCGCCCTGAAGCTGCAGAACGACAAGGACGCTGGCGACATCGCGCCCATCGTCGTGACCATGGACGACGCCCACCCCTGCCTGCCCATCCGCCTGACCGCCATCGCCACCCAGCCGGACATGCCCATCGTCGCCTGGATGCTCGGCAAATATCGGGCGATCCCGAAGAACTTCCTGCACGTGGTGGTCAACGACGCGACCATCAACTGGCTGCAGCCGGGCACCAACTACAAGACGGTCATCAGCAAGGCCGTGGACCAGGCCTCGGGCCATGCGTTCGCCACCGAGTACGCCCAGCCGACGAGCAAGTTCACCGCCAAATTCGCCCAGCCGACCTGGGATACGAAGAAGTTGGAGACCATCAGCGATCCCGGAAAGTTCCTGCAGAAGCTCCTGCAGGATAACTACCCGCGGACGACCCAGATGCAGGGCCTGATCCGCAAGCACATCAAGAAGCCGGCCGAGTACGAGAGCGTGCCCGACAACGAGTTCTACAACTGCATCCAATGCGAGGGCTGCAGCAGCAAGCCCTGCTCGGACTACAAGTCGGCCACGGCGTTGCTGCCCTTCGACCCGGCGGCGTTCGCCAAGGACATCCAGGCCAACATCGTCAAGCCGCTGACCGAGGTGCAGGTGCACTTCGAGACCCAGAAGTACCTCACCCGCATGTACACCACCCTGTCGGCGGACGAGATGGACAAGGATCCCATCTTTGCCTGGAATCCGGACCTGCCCGACGTCGACCGCGTGCACAAGGCCAAAGCCGAGCCCATCTGCAAGGCCGGCAACAACCAGGCGCACGAGGTCAAGCTCACCTTTGCCGACGGCCACGAGTTGACCGTGCCGGTGCCCAAGGACACCGGTGGTTGCATGTTCGACACCGTCGGCAGCGTCGGCGTCGGTGAAGGCAAGGGCGCCATCGTCAGCGCCGGTGGCCAGCCGGCCGCGAGGGTGGAGGTTCTGGACGAGTCCGGACCGCCTTTCGCCATTGACCCGCGGGTCGCCGACAAGGTGGACGCCGCCCTGAACGAGGTGGAGCTGGGCAAACCCAGCCTGACCGATGAGTTCAAGAAGACGCTGCCGGCCAACTCCTGGGATTCCAGCAAGGTCGGCATCATCGACCCGATCTACGACGCCGGCAAAGACCCGACGACGGTCGCTGACGACGGCGGCACCTGCAGCGCCTCGCCCATCAGCGGTTCGCCGTGGTGGGCGCTGTTTGCGTTGCTGGGATTGACGGGCCTGGTGCTTGTGCTTCGACGCCGACGGGCCTGAGCCCGAATTCGGAATCGGGCGCTATTCAAAGCCGGGCGCGCACCCTTCGTCGCCGCCGTTATCGCCGGTGCAGAACTCGGTCTGCACACCCAGGTCGGACTGCCCATCCTTGCCGGGCTCGGGCTGGGTATTCTCGCCGCCGCCGCCGCTGCGCTTCTGCCCATCGTCCGCCTCGCGGGTATTGGCAGCGACATAGGCGGGCGGCGGTGGTGCACCGTTGACCACGATGCCGAACTTGTTGCCCTTGAGGGTGCAGCCCTCGACCGTCACGTCGAGCGCGTCGTTGCCGTTGGGGTCCTTGAGGATGTTGCCGCCGTCATCCTTCTTCTTGGCGGCGGCGTGGATGACCACCGCGGCGCGCGCGTTGCCAGCGATCTGGGCGTTTTTGACCGTGGCGCGGGCGCCATCGTAGACGCCGATGCCGTCGGCGACCTTGGCGACCTCGCCAGCGGCGTTCTTGAGCATCATCTCGGTGGTGCCGCTGATGGTGGCGCCGTCGATGCGCAGGTCAGCGCCCTTGCTGACCGTGATGCCGACCATCTTGTTGCCGTGCAGCGTGGCCTTGGCGGAGAGTTGAATCGTCGCCTTCATGTTGCCGGCCCAGCCGCCGCAGAAGCCATTGCCCGAGATCTCGCCGTCGATCTTCGTATTGGAGGGCCCCATGATCAGCACGCCCGTGCGCGCGTTATCCAGGACCAGCGAGCCGGCGTCGATCTGCAGGTCTGGGGTCTGGGTGGCTTTGCCCATGGCCACCAGGATGCCGTCCGCCCAGGGACCCTTGGCGCCCTTGGTGGTGTTGCGGATGGCGCTCCGCTCGATGACCGCGCCGGCGCCATAGAGCGCCACGCCGAAGCCGCCGTTGGCGTCGATGTCGGTGGCCTTGATCAACAGGTGGGCCAACGCCGCCTCGTCCGTCTTGGCCGGGCTGTAGATGGGGTCGATGATGGCCACGCCGCCGCCCTTGTTGCCCTGGATGCTACTGCCAGGCGCGTAGATGGGATCGATGATGCCCACCTTGCCGTCCACCAGGCGCGGCGCCGGCAGGTAGATGGGGTCGATGATGCCGACCTTGCCGGTGTTGCGGGCGATCAGTCCGACACCCACGCTGGCGGTGATGCTGCTGCTGATCAGGTCGACCGTCGGCGAGCCGGTAACGTGCACGCCGGTGCCGCCGATGGCCTTGACGTGCACACCGCCCAGGGTGATGGCCGTGTCGGTGACCACGATGCCCCGCTTGGCCGCGCCGGTGACGGTCAGGCCGCGCACCTCCGTCTTGCCCGCGCCCTTGATGGCCAGCACGTGCTCGCCGTCGCCGGTGATGCTGACATGCTCGTCGAGGAAGCCGACCAGGTTCACGCCAGCGGCCAGCTCGATGCCGCCGACATAGGCGCCGGGCGCCAGGGCGATGGTCGAGCCGACTTCAGCGGCCGCGGCGGCTTCGGCCAGGGTGCCGTAGGGGCTGGCGATGCTGCCGTCACCACCCGCGACGCCGCAGGTCTGGCTGACGTGCAGGGCGCTCTCGGTGCCCAGGGCGTAGGCACATGCGTCGGGCGCGCCCCCACCGCCACCGGTGGTGGCCTCGCAGGCGACGGCTGTGGCCGCCATGGTGAGGGCGATGGCGAGGGTCTTGCTGGTCAGGTTGGTCATCTATCTCTCCTCTCCCGGCGTCAGCAGCCCGCGCCCGGGCCTCGACCGTCTCCGACCGCATTCAATAGCAAGGGTCGTGCCACAGCACCACAAGTGGCTTCAGGTGCGCGAATAGCCGCCTTGATGCCAGCCTCGCTGCCCGTCGGTTCAGACGAAGCGGTGCGATTCTCGACATGTTGTGTTGAAAGATTGAACACCGTCTGACGGCGGCCCGCGAGTTCATTTCAATCTGTCTTGAGTGCTGGGTCATCATGCATCAAGGCGTCGACCGCCGCTGTCCGTTCCATGGGGTCGTCCTGACCGTAGTGACCACCCAGCCACATGGCAATGGCGCTGGCCGGAAGGGCAAAGAGGATCGCCGACAACGGCGGCGCCCAGGACGAGAACTGGACCCACACATACACGCCCGCGCCCGTCACCAGGGAAGCCACGCCACCGGCCAGGTTGGCGCCACGCCACCACAGGCCGGCCACCACGGGCACAAAGAGGCCCGCCGCGAGGACCCCGATGGCTGAGGAATAGAGCATGGTCAGCAGCTTCGGCGGCGACCAGGCCAGGGCCATGGCGACGCCGCCGACCCCCCAGACCACGACGATGTTGATGCGCGATTGGGCGCGCTGGCTCGGCCGGATGTCGAAGGCGCCCAGCAGGTCGTGCGCCACCGCAGATGAACAGGCCAGCAAGAGCGCATCGGTCGTGGACATCACGGCGGCCAACACCGCGGCAACGGCCAGTCCGCGCACAATGGGCGGAAAACGGGCCTCCACCACCGCCAGAAACACCCGGTCGGCGTCCTGCAGGTCGGGGAAGAGCGCCTTGCCGAACGGCACGATGGCCAGCACCGCGGCGAGGATCACCACGCTGTAGACCACCATGGCCAGGTTCAGGGAGAGGCGGGCACCGTGCGCATCCCGCGCCGTATAGACCCGCATGACGATGTGCGGGATCACCGGCACTGCCGCCGCCCAGATGACGAAGGCCCCCAGGTTCGTTCCCAACGACTGGTCGCCGACCTCGCCCAGCGAGGCGGCCGCCGGCACCGTGCTCATGACCGCGATGGGGTTGCCGTCGCGGGCCACCAGCAGGGCCGCCAGGCCGAGCACCACCAGGACCATCAACGTGCCCTGGACCACGTCGGTCCAGGTGATCGCAAGCATGCCGCCCACGGAGACGTAGAGGACGAAGACCACGGTGGAAATGGTCAGCGCCAGGTCGTAGGGGATGCCCAGCAGCGCGTTGGCGGTGATGCCGGCGGCTTTCATCTGGGCGACGATGTAGACCGTGAAGCTGGCCACCACCAGCAAAGGCACGCCGATTCGCACGATCCGATGGGGATACCGAAACGACAGGAAGTCGCCGATGGTGAATCGACCAAAGCGGCGCAGCGGGCGGGCGACCAGGATGGAGGCCAGCGGGAAGCCGACGACGGCGCCGGCGAAGAGCGCCAGGGTCGCGGGGATGCCGCGCTTCCAGGCCAGGCCCATGACGCCGATGATGGAGCCGCCACTGGCCAGGGCGGCCATGATGGCCATGGCGTTGACCCAGGGCCCGATGCGGCGGCCGGCCACCCAGTACTCATCGTTGGAGGTGAGCACCTTGCGCGACGCCAGCACGCCGATGCCGATGCAGGCAGCCAGGTAAGCCACCACCACGACGCGCTCGATCATCGGCGGTTCTCGGGCTCGGCGCTGGGAGCGTTGTCGCGCGAGCGTCGCTGGGCGCGCAGGCGAGTCAGCGCGATGACGGGTGACAGCACCATCAGGGCCGCCATGAGCCATCCCAACAGCGCCATGGGTCCCAGCTGAAGCTCGCGACTCCACGGCAGGAAGGCCAGCACAGCGAAGGCGATCACCACGATGAGGTAGACCCGGTCGCCGCGGGCCAGGGGCCGAAACCCGCGTCGCGACGCAGTCTCCGGGCGGCCATCAGGCATAGAGCTCCTCGAGAAGGTCGGCGTAGGTGCTCTCGATCATGGCCCGTTTGAGGCTCATCTTGGGCGTCATCATGCCGTTGTCGATGGTGAACCCATCGGCCAGCAGTCCGCACATGCGGGGACGCTCGAAGCCGCGCATCTGGGCGCCGTAGCGGGCGAGCTCGCCGTCGAGCAGGGCGCGGGTTCGTCGATCTCCCAGCAGGGTCTGCCAGTCGGCGTCAATGCCCTGCCCGGCCGCCCACTTTTCCACAGCATCGCGATCGGGCACCACCAACGCGACGTTGAAGGGCCGATTCATGCCGTAGACGAAGACCTGGTCGATGCACGGGCTGAGCTGCAGGGCCGCCTCCAGCGGTGCAGGGACCACGTACTTGCCGTTCTCCAGCTTGTACTGCTCCTTGATCCGGCCGGTGATCCAGACGAAGCCGTCGTCGTCGATGTAGCCGCGGTCGCCGGTGCGGAAGGCGCCATCTTCGGTCATCACCTCGGCGGTGACCTCGGGCAGGTTGTGGTAGCCCTGCATCACGTTGGGACCCTTGATGAGGATCTCGCCGTGGCCGCTGTCATCGTCCAGCACGCTGGTATCGATGGTGACCTCGACCCCATCGATGGCCCGGCCGACCGAGCCGATGCGGCGCGCCATGGGGCTGTTGGCGCAGGCGATGGGGCTGGTCTCGGTGAGGCCGTAGCCCTCCAGGACCATGATGCCCAGGTCGTCCATGAAGGTCGCCACCTCGGCCGAGAGCGCGGCCCCGCCGGAGAACGCGAAGCGCAATCGCCCGCCGAAGCGAGCGCGGACCTTGTCGAAGACCAGCCGGTCGAGCACGGGATGCAGCGTCTCGGCCCGAATCGACGGACGGCCCTCCTCGCGCCGATGCCGGCGTCGCGCTGAGGTGCGCATGGCCAGGTCGAACAGGCGTTTGCGCAGGCCGCCGGTCTCGCGCACGCGCTTGTGCACGCCGTGGTAGATGCGGTTGAAGACGCGCGGCACCGCAAAGAGCACCGTGGGGCGAACTTCGAGCATGTTCTCGGCCAGGGTCTCGACCGATTCGGCGAATGCCACGGTGCAGCCCAGCGAGACCATACAGTGCAGCTCGCAGGTCTGGCCGAAGGAGTGCGCCCAGGGCAGGAAGGACAGCGACGTATCGTCCCGATTCATGGGCACGAAGCTGTGCACGGCGTTGATGTTGGAGACGATGTTGCCGTGGGAGAGCAGCACGCCTTTGGGTTTACCGGTGGTGCCGGAGGTGTAGATGAAGCCGCAGAGGTCTTCCGGAGTGAGCGCGATGCTGGCGAAAGGCTGCTGCCGGCCGGTATGACGCAGGGCGGCGAGGCTGTCGTCGTTGCCTTCGGGCAGCTCCATGCAGAAGAGCTTGTCCAGGGCACCAATCTGGCCGGTCCATTCGCTCAGGCGGCCGTGGATCTCGGCGGTGGATACGATCAGCAAGGAAGCGCCGGAGTCGTTGAGGATGTAGCGCCAGTCATCTTCGTGCTGGTGCTCGTACATGGGGGCCAGCAAAGCGCCCAGCCCGTAGGTGGCGTACGCGACGGCCGCCCACTCCACCCGATTGCCAGAGATGATCGCCACCGTGTCGCCCCGGCGAATGCCGGCGTGACGCAGCCCGGCACGAATCTCGTCAACCATGTGGCCGAACGCGCGGTAGTCCAGCCACTGCCATTGGCCATCGACCTTGGTGCCGAAGAGGCGTCGATGGCCGAATCGCTTGATCGAGCGGCTCAGCATGTGGACGAGATCGGAAAACTGCCCCGCGCTCATCTCCCCCTCCACGTTGGCTTGTCGGCGATAGCGCGGCAGGTATAGGACATTAGACGCCGCCGCGCGAGTCCTGATGGAATTGTGGGGTTGTGCGCCCGCACTTCGGTCCCTTATGCCCCGCCAACCGCGACGGCAGAAGCGCCGCACGCTGGCGAAATCGCGGCGCAACGGGTACCTTCTCCCGGCGCACGAACTCGCGCGCATGCCGCGGACCCCTGCCACGGAGCCCCTGCGATGTCGCTTCGAATCCTTGCCCATTGTCGTCTTGTGGTGCCCCTCGCCGCACTTGTCCTGGTGGGTGCCGGGCTGTCCACGGCGGCCTGCAGCAGTCAGGACCCCTACGTTCCCGCGACCACCGACCTCAGCCTGCCAGACGGGCATGGGGACGGCGGCGCCATCAAGACGCCGGACGGCAGCACGCCCACCGACAGCGTCACCCAACCGCAGGACTCGTCGGGTCCGCTCACCGACGGCTCGGGCGGCGTCAAGGACGGCGGTTCGTTGGTCGATACCGGCCCGACGACCGGCGATGGCGGCGGCAAGACCAAGGACGTGGTCAAGCCCCCGGTCGATGCCGGAGCGCCCGACGCTGGCCCCAAGGGTCCGGTCTGCAAGAAGCCATCCGAGTGCGCGCCGCACAAGGCGACCCCCTACTGCAAGGTCCTCGACGGCGTCTGCGTCGAGTGCATCACCAACTTCCACTGCAAGAAGGCCGGCCAGACCTGCACCAAGAACAACAACTGCGCCAATACCAGCTGCGTGCCCAAGTCCAAGGACTGCATCGATGGCTTTCCCGCCAAGTGCGCCGATGACGGCAAGGGCTGGCTCAAGAGCGTCTGCCCCGAGGCGGCGCCCCACTGCATCGCCGGTGACTGCCGCAAGTGCATCCCCAACGAGAACTACTGCGCCACGCCGGCGCCCGGTCAGACCAGCAGCAAGCTGCTGATGAAGTGCAATGAGAGCGGCACCGACGGCGACGTCGTGCTGCAATGCGGCGGCGCCACGGTATGCCTGAACGGCAAGTGCGGCATCTGCACGCCGGGGCTCAAGAAGTGCGACGGCTTCAAGGCCATGGCCTGCAAGCCGGACGGCTCGGGATGGGCCGTCGAGGCGGACTGCGCGGCCAAGGACCTGGCCTGTCTGGGCGGCCTCTGTGTCGATCCATGCGGCTCGGACATCAAGTCCAATACCAACGTCGGCTGCGACTACTGGGGCGTCGACCTGGACAACGCCCAGGTGCCCTGCGGTCCCGTGCTCTGCGATGCGCAGAACATGCAGTACTCCATCATCATCTCCAATACCAAGACCACCAAGGCCGAGGTCACCATCACCACCGGCGCCGGCAAGTCGGCCAAGTACCAGGTGCCTGGCGGCGACATGAAGGTCATCAACCTGCCCGACCCGGCCTGGGGCGGCGGGCCGCTGAACCAGAACGGCTCCAGCATCAACAACAAGTCCTATCGCATCCAGAGCACGGTGCCGATCGTCGCCTACCAGTTCAACCCGCTGGCCAACTACAAGGTGTTCAGCAACGACGCCTCCCTGCTGTTGCCGGCCAACGTCATCGGCAAGAACTATTTCGTCATGTCGCGCCAGCAGAATCACAACGACCTGCGCGGCTACGTGACCATCGTGGGCACCGTCGCTGGCAAGACCAAAGTGACGGTCATCTCGTCGGCCAAGACGCTGCCGGGCGCTGGCATCCCGGCGCTGAAGAAGGGCCAGAACTTCAAGTTCACCCTGTCCCAGGGCGAGGTCTTCAACCTGGAGACCAACGAGCTGGGCGCCGACCTGACCGGCACGTATATCGACGCCGACGCGCCGGTGGCGGTATTTGGCGGCCACGAAGGCGGCAACGTACCCGACACCAACAAGTGCATCAAGCCGCCGGGACAGCTCAAGGGCAAGTGCGAGCACCAGGGCTGGGCGTGCGAGAACAACAGCGACTGCCCCATCACCTGCTGCGCCGACCACCTCGAGGAGCAGCTCTTCCCGGTCACCGCCTGGGGCACCGAGTACCTGGCCTCCAAGTTGTCGCCGCGCGGCCTGGAGAAGGACGTCTACCGCGTGCTGGCCTCCGAGGACGGCACCATCATCAAGACCGATCCACCGCAGGCGGCCATTCCCGAACTCAAGAAGGGCGACTGGTTTGAGTTCGAGTCGCTGCAGGACTTCATCATCAGCAGCAACAAGGCCATCTCAGTGGGCCAGTTCATGACTTCGGCCAACGCGCCGGATCCAAAGAACGACACCTGCACGGCCAAGTTCAGCGGCACCAAGGTCTGCGAGCACCACCTCAAGCAGCTGCCCGACACCAACAAGTGCGTCGCCAACAAGTGCCAGAACCTGAGCTTCCTGTCCTGCGCCAAGGACAACGACTGCCCGGTCAAGGAGCCCATCGCCTGCGGCAAGAACGCCGACTGCCCCAACATCAAGGAGGCCCAGGACGCCAAGACCGGCGACCCCGCCTTCATGCTCGTGGTGCCGGTGGATCGCTACCTGGATGATTACGTCATCCTGGTGCCCGATAAGTACGCCAAGAACTTCCTCAACATCACCGCCGTCACCGGCAGTTGGGTCAAGATCGACGGCCAGCCCGTGCCGCTGCAGCAGTTCAAGCCCTTCGGCGTCAAGCAGCAGTGGTCGGCGGCGCGCATTCCCGTCGCCCCCGGCAAGCGAAAGGTCACGGCCGAGTTCGGCGTCGGGCTGATGGTCTATGGCTACGACAAGTTCGTCAGCTACGGCTATCCCGGCGGAGCCAAAGTCAAATAGATACGGCGGAGCCAAAGTCAAATAGCCACCCAG
>CAYTLW010000031.1:0-47807 GCA_964438735.1 uncultured Enterobacteriaceae bacterium
AAAACCCGGGGGGCTCCCGCACCCCCCCTGGGCCCTAAAAACGTCTTTTTCGGGCCTCACCCCTACGCTTCGCCGCCCTTGGGGGCGCGCGTCCGGCTCTCGCCGGCCGCGAGTGAGTCCCCCGTTTCATTCGGCGGTGTCGGCGCAGCCGGTGGACAACTCACCCGCCGAGCCGGCCAGGGGGCGAGCAACCATATCGCCGCGCGTGTCGCGCGCAAGGCCAGCGGGCCTCCGGGGGCGTTGGGCGAGGCCCGGCTCGGCTCTCGAAAGCGGCCCATGCCGCCGATTGACGGACCCCCGACCCGCCCCTACCCTCTGCCGTCGCCGCCCTCGGGTGTCGATCGCCTCCCTTCGCGCGCCGCTTCCGGACCGGACCACTCGATGACCTCCGCCGCCACGGATCTCGCCCACGCGCTCCGCGCCAGCCGCTGGCCGGCGTATGGCCTGGCGGTCCTTGTCATCCTGCTGGACCAGTGGACCAAAGACCTCGCGGTCGAACACCTGGCCAGTCCGGCACACCCGCTGATCGTGGCCGCCGACGGCGTCGCGGACGCCAAGACCCTGCTGGCCACGCGCGGCGTCACCGCAGAGGAGGTTGCAGACGCCATCAGGCGACGGATGTTGTGGTCGTATCGGCCCGTCAAGCACCTCACGGCAGGGCAACGAATCGGCGAAGCGGAGGTGCCCAGGCAACTGATCCTGGTGGCCGGCACCGGCCACCCCGCACCGCGTCGCATCCGCCTGTTGGAGCGCGACCGCCACAGCACTTTGGGCGAGCTGCTGGCTGAGCGGGCACACATCGCCCCAGCCGCGGTCACCGGCGTGCTGGAATCGGGGGCGCTGGCTGCTGGTCGTCCGCTGATGAGCGCCGACATGCGCCTCGGCAGCGGCGAATATGTGGCCCTGATGAGTCGCGAAGTCGGCGTCATCGATGGCTTCATGAAGTTTGTCTACGCAGAGAATCCGGGTGCGGCCTGGGGCTTCATGCGCGACGCGAGCGTGTCGTTTCGGCTGGCGTTCTTCAGCGCCGTCGCCGCGCTCGCCGCGCTCGGCATGTTCTGGGCCATCTGGACCGGCTGGATGGGCACCGCCCTGGGTACGATCTCCCTGGGCGCGGTCCTCGGTGGCGCCATTGGCAACCTGATCGATCGCGCCCGATACCAGGTCGTGGTCGATTTCGTGCTGAACTATGTCGGCGACTTCCGCTGGCCGGTCTACAACGTGGCCGACGTCGGGATTTCTGTCGGCGTCGGCCTGATCCTCCTCGAGCTGTTCCTGCAGCGCGGCGCCCGGACTCCTCCGGCGAAGGAGGACTAGGGCCGTGTTTCCTTCTTTCGATCTCGGCTTCACTTCGCTGCCGGCCTACTTCACCTTGCTGATGGTGGGCATCACCGCCGGCATCCTCTTCGGCCATCGCGAGGGCATGCGTCGGGGCCTGGACGGCAACACCATCATCGATCTGGGCCTGCTGATGCTGCTTTGCGGCCTGTTGGGCTCACGCATCCTGCACGTACTGGCCGATGGCCACTTCTGGGACTACGTGCACCTGTGCACCGACCCATCGCAGCTCAAGGGCCTGGCCCTGGCCGGCGGTCGGACCTGCGCCAGCGATGCGCAGTGTCTGCAGGCGGGCCTGGGCGACCTCTGTGACCCATCCAGCGGGTTGTGTCGCCAGAGCCGCGACTGCTTGCGGGTGCTCAAGATCTGGTATGGCGGCTACGTCTTCTATGGTGGCCTGGTGTTGTGCATCCCGGTGGGCATCTGGTTCGTGCGCCGCCGTGGCCAGTCGGTCTGGGCCATGGGCGACATGACCGGCATCGGCATCCCCCTGGGCCTGGTTTTCGGCCGGCTGGGCTGCTTCCTGGCCGGCTGCTGCTTCGGTGGCACCACGGAGGGGCCCACCGGAATCGCCTTCCCGCGTTTCTCCCCGGCCTGGGATCGACACTTGAAGGACGGCCTGGTCGAGTCCAATACGCTGCATTCCCTCGCCGTTCACCCGACCCAGCTCTACGAAGCGGCCGCCGCCCTGGCCATCACTGCGTGGTGCCTGTGGTTGTATCGACGCGGCCGTCATTTCACCGGCGAGGTCTTCTTTCACTTCGTCGCGCTCTATGCGACGTTCCGCATCGCCGTCGAGTTCATCCGCGCTGACGATCGCGGGGAGTGGTTGTGGGGAACCATCACCACGTCGCAGCTCGTCAGCCTGCCGCTGCTGGCCTGGGCGATCTGGGTCCTCGTCCGGCGTCGCCCCTGGCCGGCTGAACAACCTTCGGGAGAGACTGGGACGGCCCCCTCGCCCCCGACAGATGAAACCGAGCAGACCTCGGCGCAGTCGTAGGAGGAAGCCTTGCTCATCCGCATTGCCACCGGCCTGATCCTCGCCCCACTGGTGGTCTGCCTCCTGTTGTGGGGGCCGCTCATCGCCATCGTCGGTGTCATCGCCGTCGTCGTCGGCCTGGCCGCATCCGAACTGCTCGGCATGGAGTCTACCTGTCGGCCCGCCGATCGCGTCCTGGCGGCCGTGCTGGCGGCGGCGCTCTCCACGACGCCCTGGCTGGGCTCGCCCCACCCCCTGATGCTGTTGATGTTGGGCACCGTGGTCCTGCTCTCCTGGAACCTGCTGCGCCCCGGCGATCTGGCCGACGCCAGCAGGCGAGCGGCCTGGCTGGTGCTGGCCCTGGCTTACGTGGGCGGGCTCGGCAGCGCCCTGGTGGCCATCGCGTCACTGCCCTCGCCGGCGCCCGAAGTGTTGAGTCCTTTCCCCTTTGGTCCCGCGGCCATGCTGACCTTGCTGATGATCGTCTTCATGGGCGATACCGGCGCCTATTTCGCCGGCAAGGCGCTCGGCAGTCGCAAGCTCTATCCCGCCATCAGTCCCAAGAAGACCGTCGAAGGCACGCTGGGTGGTCTGGCCGCGTCCGTTGGCGGCGGTGCGCTTGGCCACTGGTTGCTGGTGCCGCAGTTGAGTCTGGCCGAATGCCTGTTGTTGGGCGCGGCTTGCGGCGCGGTGGCACAGGTCGGCGACCTGTCAGAGTCGCTCTTCAAGCGGGCCACCGGCACCAAAGACAGCGGGCGCCTGCTGCCGGGCCACGGCGGTATGCTCGATCGCATCGACGGCGTGCTCTTCGGCGCGCCGGTCTTCTTCGGCTGGTTGCACCTGGCCCACCAACTGGGCTGAGGCGGCCCGGGATGTTGGCAGACACGCGCTGGACCTGGGCGGGTCGGCTGCCCATGGCGCGGGCGATCGAGGCCAACCTCGCCGCCGCCGCCGCCTGCCGCGCCGGCGATCCCCCCGCGGTCTTGATGTTCGAGCCCGCGGCGCCCGTGTTTACCCTCGGCCGCCGCGCGGCGACGAGCTCCGGCCGCGAGGAGTTGGCCCATTCCCTCGCCCTGTGCCGCGATCGCGAAGTAGCCGTCATGCCGGTTGATCGGGGCGGTCTGGGCACGCTGCACCTTCCGGGTCAGCTGGTCTGTTTCGTCGCCGTGCCCTGCCGACGATCGCGCATCACAGCCCTGGTGGTGCACCTGCTGGATGCGGCGCGCCAGGTGGCGATCGCGGGCGGTCTGCAAGCGTGGCGGGAGGACGGCGATCGGATCGGTCTGTGGGGGACCGAGGGCAAGTTCGCCAGCATCGGGCTGCGCCTCGACAGGGGCGTTGCATGTCACGGTTTGTCGCTGAACATTGACGTAGATCGCGCGCTTGCGGCCGGTCTGAGCCTGTGTGGCGACCCGGCAACCCGGCTCGCCGACCTTCGACACGCGACCCGCGCCGTGCCCGATGCGGCCTCTTGTCCCATTCTGACGGCGGAGGATGCCGCTGTCGCGCTCGCGGCGGCTCTGGACCTGAAGACCGGGCAGCCGCGATGTGGCTGACCTGACCCGCCGACGCGCAACCATTCGCTTGCCTTGGTCCTCTCGCTTTGCTAACGTCTGCTATTGACGGCCATTCGTCACCCGCCCCCAAGGGCGACAGTGGTTGGCACGACCATAGAACCCCGGGAAGGAGGTCGTGCGAACACCCTGGGACACCAGGGCTCTTCGGAGGGTGCGAACCGGCTGTCACATTGATCGATCCCCCCGCATGACCACAGGCGTCGATTCCACCGCAGCCCGGGATCGAACGTCAGGAGGAATGCTATGCGGACCCTGCCTCTTGCTCGCGCGAGCCGCATGGGACTACCGATCGCGCTCGTACTGGCCCTCGCATGTGCCGAGGATCCGGTCGAAGCCCCAAACGCCGGTCTACTGACGGACTACGCCACGGGTGTAGACGCCAGCTTTGGCGTTCAAGCGTTTGCCCTCGGGCCGACGCTCGCGATCACGTCCCCGTCCAACCTGTCCACCTTCACGATCCAGCCGAACGGTTCGACGGATATCTCCGTCAAATTCACGGTGCAGGGTTTTACGTTGGGGAAGGTTAATTGTTATCTTAACGGACAGTTGGCTGGGGTGGCGACCGCCGATCCCCAGGACAATACGAAGGCGCTGCCCTTCGTGTTCAAGTCCGTCAAGAAGGGGCTGCATACCCTGGGCTGCCTGCTCGCGACCGACAACGGTCAGGAGCAGTCCAACCCCGAAGCGCGAGCTGTCGTCAAGGTGAAGGTCGTGCCGACCTGCCTGTTCAACAACGAGTGCGATGACGGCCTGGCCTGCACGCAGAACAGCTGCGTGGACGGCAAATGCAAGTTCGAGCCGACGTTGAATTGCTGCGGTTCAACGTTCGACTGCGACCCGGGCAACGTCTGCCTGGAGCCCAACACCCTCAAGTCCAAGTGCACCGCCTGCCAGAAGGACGCCGAGTGCAACGACGACGAGGTCTGCACCAAGGATGTCTGCGATCTGTCCGGTCAGGCCGGCGTCTGCAAGTACAGCAAGACCAGCCCCGAGTGCTGCAGCAAGCAGGGCGTGGGGCAGTGCGATGACGGCAAGTCCTGCACCGCCGATTCGTGCGACCTGGCCACCGGCACCTGCAAACACGTCAAGCCCGAAGGCACCTGCTGCAGCGACGCCGAGTGCTCCTCAGATGACATCTGCAAGGTGGGCAACTGCGTCGATAACGAGTGCCGATTCGGCAAGGATAAGTTCAAGCCCGAGTGCTGCCACGACGCTGGCGACTGCAACGACAAGTACTATTGCAACGTCGACAAGTGCGACAAGGCGATGCCGGGCGGCTGGAAGCAGTGCACCCACACGCCCGATCCGACCAAGACCGGTCCCAAGGGCGAGCCCTGCTGCGACCCCTTCAACCAGACCGATGAGTGCGACGATAACAACACCTGCACCTGGGATATCTGCACCAACTACCTGTGCGAGAACAAGGTTGTCGCCGAGTGCTGCCACCCCAAGACCGAAGCCATCGACAAGATCTGCGACGACTCCAACCCCTGCACCCTGGACGTCTGCGAGGCCCAGAATGTGGGCGACGGGTCGGGCAAATGCCTGCACAAGAAGATCGCCGGCTGCTGCACCGACAACCCGGACTGCAACGACGGCCTGTACTGCACCACCGACTCCTGCAACGTGGCCGCGCTCAGCTGCGTGCACAAGAAGAACAGCGACCTGTGCTGCGACGCCAACAAGGAGTGCCAGGACGGCAAGACCTGCACCACCGGCTACTGCGTCAACCACGGCTGCTACTTCGGCAAGGATCCGGACAAGCCCAAGGATTGCTGCGACACCAGCGCTGACTGCAACGACGGCAACGCCTGCACCATCGACTCGTGCAACACCGACGTGAACACCTGCGTGTTCGCCGACAACGGCGTCAAGGGCTGCTGCAACAAGCCGTCCGACTGCGACGACAACGACTGCACGACGACCGACTTCTGCGATGCGGCCAACCAGTGCGCCAACAAGAAGACGCCCTACTCGTGCACCCAGAACATCGACTGCGACGATGGCAAGCCCTGCACCAAGGACATCTGCGACGCCTCGGGCGGCTGCGGTGTGTGCAAGAACGAGACCGACAAGGCGTGCTGCGAGCTCGACGGCCAGTGCGACGACGGCAAGGCCTGCTCGGTCGATAAATGCGTCAACAACAAGTGCGACAACTCCGGCTCGCTGAAGGAGTGCTGCACCAACAACCTCGATGCGCCGCAGTCCTGCGATGACAACAACAAGTGCACCATCGAGTACTGCCTGAACAACCAGTGCCGTCACACCGTGCCCAAGGATGGCTGCTGCGCCACCACCGACGACTGCAACGACGGCGACAAGTGCACCGCCGATAAGTGCGAGCTCAACGGCGGCAAGGATGGCGTCTGCTCGTTCACCAAGCAGCCCGATTGCACCAGCTGCACGCCTTTGAATGCGACCGAGGCGTGCAACGACAACAACGCCTGCACGGTGGAGGGCTGCTCGAGCGGCGCGTGCACGCACACGCCGAAGAAGGACTGCTGCCTGGACCAGTTCGACTGCGACGACAACAACCCGTGCACCTACGACGGCTGCGTGTTCAACCAGTGCTGGCACAGCGAGAACGCCGGCAGCGAGAAGCTCTGCTGCAAGGTGGAGACCGAGAAGGTCGACTGCGCTGACAAGAACAGCGAGTGCGGCGTTGGCAAGTGCAAGCAGCAGCCCAGCGGCAAGTGGGCCTGCGTGGCCGAGGCCAAGCCAGTCTGCACCTTCGACATCGGCTACTGCCAGGATTACGAGAGCGGCGGCAGCCTGCCGCTGATGGGCTGGAATCCGGCCGACATCAAGGGCAGCGCGGGCAGCAACTGGGGCGTGGATGTGGACGCGGGCCTGGGCCCGGATCAGCACGCCCGCCTGACCTGGACGCCGATCAAGGTCAACTACGACACGTGCTTGACGTCGCCGGTCTTCCAGGCCGCGGGCGCGAACACGATCACGATGCAGTTCGACCGCGAGTTCATCAAGAATGTCGGCACCACGAATGTGCGCGTGCTCGGCAGCCTCGACGGTGAAAACGCCGACTGGACCAAGGGCGTGGTCATCGACACGTGGACCACCAGCAAGTCCATCGCCGCGGAGACCCTGGATGTGAAGCTGCCGCCGATCCTGAGCGGCTCCAACGGCCTGCGTCTGGCCTTCTGCGTCAGCGGCTCGTCCACATTCGACCTGACCAAGGTGGGCGTGGATAACTTCTGCATCGCCAAGGGTAGCGCGCCCTCCTTCACCGCCTGTCCGCCCAACCACGCCGCCGAGATGGGCTTCAAGAAGAAGATCCCGGTCAAGGCCAAGGATGCGGATCTGAACGACGTCATCTCGTTCTCGCTGGTCAAGGCGCCCTCCTTCGTGACCCTGAGCACGGCGCTCTACTACTGGCTGGACTCGAGCTGGAACGCGACCCTGAGCGTCTTCGCTACGAGCAAGGACGACATCGGCGAGCACGAGGTCACCATCAAGGTCTCCGACGGCAAGCTGTACAAGCTGTGCACCTTCAAGCTGACCATCCTCTACAAGGGCGGCGTGCTGGTGTGGAAGCCCACCAAGGTGCCGACCGCCCATGCCGACGCGGTGACCGCATCGATCAAGGGGGCCACCGGCAAGATCACCCAGGTGATCGACGACATCTCGCTCTATCCGGACCTGAAGCCCTTCGACGCGGTCTTCGTGCTGCTGGGCGTGTACCCGGACAACCACGTGCTCAACGACAATGAGGTCGACGCGCTCAAGCTCTACCTCTCCAGCAGCGGCAAGGGCCGGCTGTACCTGGAGGGTGGCGACACCTGGGCGTTCGACAAGGGCACGAGCCTGCATCCCTTCTTCAAGGTCACCGGGGTGCTGGATTCGGCGCCCAATGGCGTCACCGGGCCGCTGGACGGCAACAGCGTCTACAACGACCCGAACAACCCGACCAAGGTGTTCAGTTGGGGCTACTCGCAGAGCTTCGCCTCCAACAACCTGAACGACCAGATCGCCGGCCAGACCGACGTCAAGCGCACGGGCAACCTGCTGCGCAACGGCGGCGTGGAGAAGTTCTGGGTGCATGTCGGCCACGACAACAAGTCAGCCGCCTACCGCACCATCGGCTCGTCTGTGCTCTTCAGCGGCGTGACCAGCGGCGAAGACCAGCCGCTGACCCTGATGAAGCGGATCTTCAACTTCTTCGACAACGGCTTCCCCGACTGCAAGGACGACAAGGGCTGCAACGACGGCAACGCCTGCACGATCGACAAGTGCCAGCCTGGTGGCGAGTGCACCCACACCAACAACTGCCTGTGCAGCTCCGAGACCCAGCTCAAGTGCAAGGATGCACCCAAGAAGCTGGTCACCAACAGCGGCGCGGCGACCCAGCAGGTCGAGCAGTACCCCTGCGACCTTTCGGGCACCAAGTATGACGGCAAGGAGATCGCCTACGGCTTCAAGAGCGCCGACAGCCGACCGATCACGGTCAAGTATACCAACGTCAACAACAGCCAGGCGCGGGTCTTCGTGCTCAAGGCCACGGCCAAGGGCTGCGACCCGACGGGCTGCGTCGCCACGTCGGCCATCACCAACGGCAGCGCGACGGTGAGCTTCGCCGCCGCGGCGGGTGTGCAATATCACCTGGTGATGGACGTACCCGGTGCGCTCAACAGCGCCCAGTTCGACATGGAGGTCCTCTGCGCCGAGGGCGAGATCTGCGACGACGGCAAGGACAACAACCTCAACGGTGTGACCGACTGCTACGACCTGGAGTCGTGCTGCGGTGACAAGGCCTGCCCCGAGGTCTGCGACGGCCTGGATAACGACTGCAACGGCAAGGTCGACGAGGGCTGCGACGACGACGGCGACCTGTACTGCGACGTGTCGATGATGGTGATGAAGGGCGCCAAGTGCACCAACAGCAACGTGCCGGCCGAGCCCTTCAAGAAGGTCAAGGGTGACGACTGCACCGACGACGACGGCACGGTCAATCCCGGCGCCAAGGAGATCTGCAGCAACGGCAAGGACGATAACTGCAGTGGCCAGGAAGACGAGAAGGACGCCGTAGGCTGCGTCAAGTACTACACCGACCTCGATCTCGATGATTACGGTACCGGTCAGCCGTGGTGCCTGTGCGCGCCGAGCGGCTCGTACAAGGCCAAGGTCGGCGGCGATTGCCAGGACGGCAGCAAGGACATCAACCCCGGCGTGCCGGAGCAGTGCGCCTCGGTCAACGTCGACGACAACTGCAACGGCTCGGCCAACGACGTCAACGCTGTCGGTTGCAAGAACTTCTACACCGACCTGGACTCGGACGCCTGGGGCACCACGCCCTTCAAGTGCATCTGCGTGGCCGAGGGCTCGTTCAAGGCCGGCAAACCCGGCGATTGCGACGACGCGGTCAGCAAGATCAACCCGGCCGCGCCCGAGGTCTGCAACAACATCGATGACAACTGCGATGGCACGGTGGACGAGGGTTGCGACGACGACAAGGACGATTACTGCGACGCCGACTTCGAGTACGACCCGACCAAGGAGCCGATCCTGGTCTGCCCCAAGGGCGCCGGCGACACCGACGATAACGACCCGGAGATCAATCCCGCAGGCAAGGAGATCTGCGACGACAAGGACAACGACTCCGACGGCAGCACCGATGAGGACTGCAACAAGGACGGCGACACGTACTGCGACGCCAAGATCGTCACGGTGGGCAAGCCCAAGGTCTGCACCAGCGGCGGCGACGACTGCAAGGACGACGATCCGAAGATCCATCCGGGCATGAAGGAGACATGCGACACCTCGTACGACGACAACTGCAACGACACGGCCAACGACCTCAACGCCACCAACTGCACGCCGTACTTCCACGACGGCGACTCCGATAAGTGGGGCACCACCTCGCACCAATGTCTGTGCGTGCCCAAGGACTCGTTCAAGGCCGTCAACCCGGGCGACTGCAAAGATGGCGACCCGGCCATCAACCCGGGCGTCCAAGAGATCTGCGACGACATCGACAACGACTGCGACCTGGTGGTGGACAACGGCTGCGACGAGGACAAGGACGGCTACTGCAACTCGCTGGCCAAGCTGGTGGGCTCGCCGAAGGTCTGCCCCTCGGGCGGCGGTGATTGCGACGACACCGACGGCAACGTGAACCCGGCCAAGGCCGAGATCTGCGGCAACGGCAAGGATGACAACTGCAACGGCTCGCAGAACGACCAGGGCGCGGTGGGCTGCGCCAATCACTGGCCGGATGCCGATGACGACGCATTTGGTGATAACTCCGTCTCGCCGCAGTGCCTGTGCGAGGCCAAGGGCGCCATCAAGGCGACCAACAACGGCGACTGCAACGACAAGAGCGCCGACGTCAATCCGCTCATCAGCGAGAAGTGCGACGATCTGGACAATGACTGCGACGGCAAGACCGACGAGGGCTGCGACGACGACAAGGATGGCTACTGCGACGCGATCATGGAGACGGTCGGCTCGCCCGCCATCTGCCAGAAGGGCTCCGGCGACTGCAACGATGAGGATCCCAACGTCTACAAGGGCAAGTCCTCTGAGATCTGCGACGGCAAGGATGACGACTGCAACGGCGTCGCCGACAACGGTTGCGACAAGGATCAGGACGGCTTCTGCGACGGCGCCAAGATCGTCGCCTCGCCGCCGCCGCCGGTGTGCGCCAAGGGTGGCGGAGATTGCGATGACCTGAACTACGACGCCAACCCGGCGGCTACCGAGGTCTGCAACAACAGCATCGACGACAACTGCAACGGCAGCACCAATGACGAAAAGGCCGTCGGCTGCAGCGACTTCTACTTCGACGGCGATGGCGACAAGTTCGGCCTGAACCTGTCCAAGTGCCTGTGCACCGGCGCCGGCGCCTACACCGCCGCCAAGGGTGGCGACTGCAAGGACGACAACGACAAGATCCATCCGGACGCGGTCGAAGTCTGCGACTCGGCGGACAACAACTGTGACGGCGCCGCGGACGAAGCGGGCGCGCAGGGCTGCAAGGACCACTTCTTCGACAACGACGGCGACGGCTTCGGCCTCAGCCTGAAGCAGTGCCTCTGCGGCGCGGGCGTCAAGCCCTACACGGCGCTGAAGAGCGGCGACTGCAACGACGAGAATGGCAAGGTCAACCCGGGCGTCACCGAGGTCTGCGACGACGCGGACAACAACTGCGACAGCCAGGTCGACGAGAAGTGCAACGCCGACGGCGACAAGTTCTGCACCGACAAGATGACCGTCATCGGTTCACCCTCGGCCTGCGTGTTGGGCGGCGGCGATTGCGACGACAGCGACGGCAATGTGCACCCGGCAGGCAACGAGATCTGCAACGACAAGGACGACAACTGCGACGGCAAGGTCGACATCGGTTGCGATGACGACGGCGACGGCTACTGCGACGCCAACCTGGGTCTGGCCGGTTCGTCCGACAAGCAGCTGGCCACGGCCGACTTCGAAGCGGGCGTGCCCGCCGGCTGGACGTCGTCTTCGTCCAAGACCAGCTCCTGCGGCAGCTACGGCACCATCCTGGGTGGCTACAACATCTATGGCGCCGGCGCGTGGGCCGAAGTGAAGCTGGACAACATCGGCTTGCACAAGTCGCTCAAGGTCGAGTTCGACTTCATCAAGATCGACTCCTGGGACGGCGAGTCCGGCCAGATGCTGATCGACAGCAAGCAGGCGTGGGCCAAGTCGTACATCTATCACCAGGGCAAGCAGGAGTGCGGTGTCGGCAGCAACTGGTACGAGCAGAAGGAGCGCATCACCGCGATCGTCGCCCACACCGGCAACAGCGCGACCATCCGCTTCACCACGACGCTGAACCAGAGCGCCAACGACGAGTCCTGGGGCATCGATAACGTGGTGATCACCGCCATCGGCTCGTTGCCGAAGATCTGCACCAAGGGCGGCGGCGACTGCAATGACAGCGTCAAGGCCATCAACCCCGGCGCGGTCGAGGTCTGCGGCAATACCACCGACGAGAACTGCTCCGGCGACGCCAACGACGATGGCGCCCAGGGCTGCAGCACCTTCTACAAGGATCTGGACGCGGACGGTTACGGCGCCAACGGCAACGACAAGAAGTGCCTGTGCAAGGCCGACGGTCTGTACGTGGGCACCAAGGCTGGCGACTGCGACGATGGCAACAACCTGGTCAACGAGGGTGCCACCGAGGTCTGCGACGGCCTGGATAACAACTGCGACGGCAAGATCGACGAAGGGTGCGACAACGACGGCGACGGCTACTGCGACGCGTCGATGAGCACCATCGGCAAGCCGGCCGTCTGCCCCAACGGCGGCGGTGACTGCAACGACGACAACGACCCGCAGGGTGTCATCAACCCGGGCGCCACCGAGCTGTGCGGCAACAGCGTCGATGAGAACTGCGACGGTTCGCTCAACAGCAACGCCGCCGGCAACTGCACCGAGTACTTCTACGACGGTGATGGCGACGGCTTCGGCGTCAACGTCAAGCAGTGCCTGTGCACGCCCGAGAACGGCTTCACCGCCACCAAGGCGGGCGATTGCGACGACTCGGACAAGGTCATCAACCCGGACGCCACCGAGGTCTGCGGCAACGGCAAGGACGACAACTGCAACGGTACGTCCAACGAGAAGGACGCCCAGGGCTGCAGCAACTTCTACAAGGATGGCGATGCGGACGGCTTCGGCGCCGGTACCGCGCAGTGCCAGTGCTCGGCTGAGGGTGCCTTCATCACCAAGACCGCCGGCGACTGCGACGACGGCGACAAGAATACGCACCCGGGCGCGGCCGAGATCTGCGACGGCAAGGACAACTCCTGCGCCGGCACCAAGGACAAGGGCTGCGACGATGATAACGACGGCTATTGCGACATCAGCATGACGGTCATCAAGGGTGCGCTCTGCCTCAAGAGCGTGCCGGTCTGCGAAGGCGAGATCTACAACTCCAAGTGCTACCAGGCCTATCCGATCACCAAGGACCACGCCAGCGCCAAGACGGCTTGCGAGACCCTGGGTGGCCAGTTGGTGAACATCGCCAACCAGGACGAGAACGTGGTCGCCGAGAAGGCGCGCGCCAAGGCTTGCGGCAACAACGCCGCGCTCATCGGCCTGAACGACATCGCCGCCGAAGGCAAGCACGTCTGGGGAGATAAGAGCCCGCTCAACTACACCAATTGGGCCACCAACCAGCCCGACAACTCGGGCGAAGAAGACGCCGTGCAGATGGTGCCCGGCGGCACCTGGAATGACGTCTCGGTGAACACGGCGCAGTGCTACATCTGCGAGCTGGGCAAGGTGACGATCGGTGGCGGCGATGACTGCAACGACACCGACAAGAACGTCAACCCGGGCGTGGTCGAGACCTGCGACGACAAGGACAACAACTGCGACGGCAAGGCCGACGAGAAGTGCGACGACGACAAGGACGGCTACTGCAACAAGGACCGCACGGTCATCGGCAACCCGAGCATCTGCAGCAAGGGCGGCGGCGATTGCGACGACAGCAACAACCTGATCTACCCCGGCAAGGCCGAGCTCTGCGACGACAACGACAACAACTGCAACGGCAACGCTGACGAGGGTTGCGACGACGACGGTGATGGATTCTGCGACGTCAAGATGAGCACCCTCGAGAAGCCGAAGGTCTGCCCCGGTGGCGGCGGTGACTGCAACGACACGGACAAGGCCATCAATCCGGGGGCCAAGGAAGTCTGCGACGGCAAGGATAACAACTGCGCTGCCGGAACCGACGAGGTCTGCAACGACGAGGATGGCGACGGCTACTGCAAGGGCAACGTACCGCCCGACGCCGGCTGCCCCAAGGGCGGCGGCGACTGCGACGACGGCAACAAGGACGTCAACCCGGGCGCCAAGGAAGACTGCCTGACCGACACCGACGACAACTGCAACAAGCAGCTCAACGAGATCGGCGCGGCCAACTGCAAGAACTTCTACAACGACAACGACGGCGACAACTACGGCGCCCAGAGCAAGTGTGATGGCAAGGAACTGGCCGGTGGCTTCTGCTTGAAGGGCTACAAGGACACCCTCACCTGGGCCGATGCCCAGCAGGCCTGCTCCAACTGGGGCGGCAACCTGGCCAGCATCACGTCCAGCGCCGAAGAGGGCGAGATCAAGAACCTGGCCAAGGCCACATGCGGCGACCAGGACTACTGGATCGGCATGCACGACAAGCCGGGCGGACTGGCGCAGCCGGTGACCTTCCACAACTGCGGCAAGACGGGACGTTACGGTCCAAGCCAGGGCAATTGCGACGGCTCCTACACGGGTACGCCGCTGGCCGGCAAGGTCAAGGTCGTCAACGGGGTGCAGCAGTTCACCGTGCCCGTGGATGGCACATACGTCATCGAGGCGTTCGGCGCCCGCGGCTACAACGGCGGCAACGGCGCCCGCATGAAGGGCACCTTCGAGCTGAAGGCCGGCCAGGTGCTCGAGATCGTCGCTGGCCAGATGGGCAGCTCCGGCGGCGGCAACGGCGGCGGCGGCGGCGGTACCTTCGTGTACACCGGCAATACCCTGTACATCGCTGCGGGCGGCGGCGGCGGCCAGAGCCCGGGCCACCACGGCACCACGTCCAACAACGGCACCAACGGTGATCGCGGCTCCGGTGGCAGCAACGGCGCGGCCGGCACGGGCACCCACTATGACGGCTCCGGCCCCGGCGCCGGCTGGAATGGCTACGACACCATCAACGATTCGAGCAACGCCATCGGCGCCAAGTCGCGGCCCACCTGGGTTGGCGGCGAGGCCATCCGCCACGGCTACAACAGCGACGGCGGCTTCGGTGGCGGCGGCTTCTCGATTCACCCCGCAGGCGGCGGCGGCGGCTACTCCGGTGGCGGCGCTGGCGGCGGCGGCGGCGGCTCGTACAACGCCGGTACCAACCAGAGCAACTCCACGGGCGCCAACAACACCCACGGCAAGGTGATCATCACCAGCCCGAAGGCGAACGTGAACAACGAGCAGGAGTGGGTCGACAAGACCGAGATCACCTACACCAACTGGGGCGCCAACCAGCCCGACAGCGTCAAGGCCACCGGCGTGAAAGCCAAAGTCTCCGACGGCAAGTGGGATGACCAGGACGCCGCGATCAAGCTCGGCTGCTTCGTCTGCAAGCGCCCACCGTCGTCGGCCTGCATCTGCTACCAGCAGGGCACGTTGACCGGTCTGAAGGGCGGCGACTGCGACGACACCAACCCGTCGGTCAATCCGCTGGCCATCGAGATCTGCGACACGCTGGATAACGACTGCCTCAACGGCGCCGACGACGGCTGCGATGACGATGGCGACGGCTTCTGCGCCGCCGGCAAGCTCATCGGCGAGCCGCCTTCAGCGGAGACCCTGGTGGTCAACTCGACCTTCGACGGCGGCGCCAGCGGTTGGACCGGCTCGAGCACACAGATCACCTCGTGCGGCTCCTTCGGCCAGGTCCTGGGCGGCTACAACGTCTACGGCCAGGGCCACAACGCGATCTACACCATGAGCGCGCTGGGCAAGCATAACCACCTGCGCATCACCTTCCACTGGCTGAAGATCGACACCTGGGATGGCGAGAGCGGCCAGTTGTTCCTGGACGGCAAGCTCATCTGGAGCAAGCAGTACACCTACAATGACGGCAGCCACACCTGCGGCAATGGCGCGCCCGATCAGCGCGACAAGATCGAGCTGCTGGTGCCACATACCTCCACCTCGGCCAAGCTGGAGTGGAAGTCGACCCTGAACCAGGGCGCCACAGACGAGGCCTGGGCCATCGACAACGTCAGCGTCTACACCTCCGACGTGAAGGCCCTGCCGAAACTGGTCGAGGCCGAGGTGTTCAACAGCGACTTCGAGAACAATTCGACAGGCTGGTCGGGCTCTTCCACGACCACGACCTCCTGCGGCGGCTTCACCAAGATCCTGGGCGGCTACGGCGTGTACGGCCAGGGTGCCTCGGCGGTTCGTAACCTGTCGGGTCTGCAGAAGCACAACAAGCTGCGGGTGAACTTCACCTTCGTGAAGGTCGACACCTGGGATGGTGAGTCCGGCGAATTCTACGTCGACGGCAAGAAGGTCTGGTCCAAGTCCTTCCAGTACAACGACGGCGGCAGCAATACCTGCGGCAATGGCGCGCCGGATCAGGCGGTCAAGGTCGAGATCTCTGTCGACCACACCGCCAATACCGCCAAGCTGGAGTGGAAGTCGACCTTGAACCAGGGCGCCACGGACGAGGCCTGGGGCATCGACGCGGTCAGCGCGCACATCGCCTTGACCGGCGGCGCGGCAGCCTGCCCGAAGACCGGTACCGTAGACACGGCCACCTGTAAGTCCGGCAAGCTCAATGATCAGCCCGGCTACATCGGCCAGGTGCTCAACATCAACACGCGCTCCCATGGCGGCGGCTTCCACTCTGCCTACAACGAGTGGTGGTATCCGCAGTGGTCGGGCAGCTACATCTACCGCTACAACGCCGACACCTACCAGTATCTCGGCAACTTCCACACCGGCCAGAACTGCATGATGCAGATGTGGGCGGACGTCGATGGCAGCGAGACCGACTTCTACACCGCCAACTGGGGCTACAACACCATCACCCGCATCAAGGGCAAGAGCAGTTCGCGTGTGTGGACCAGGAATATCGGCAGCACGTCTGGCGGTGTCGCCACGGACAACCAGTACGTCTACGGCATGCGCCACTCCGGTCGCACGGTCTGGGTGATGAACAAGTCCAACGGCAGCGTCGTCAAGACGTTCAACCTGAACAACGGCTACGTCAGCAGCCAGCATGGCGGCCTGGCCATCGTCGAGGGCAAGATCTACTACGGCAATACCAACCGGCAGGTCGATCGTTTCACGCTCGCCAGTGGCAACTTCGACAACGCCACGTTCAACACCGCGCCGTACATCTACAACGCGGCCTTCGACGGCAAGAACTACTGCGTGTCGCAGAACAACTCGTCGGTGTACTGCTACACCCTGCTCAAGGCCAAGTCCGGCTGCACCACCGGTGATGATTGCGACGACAAGGACAAGGACATCAACCCGGGCAACGTCGAGATCTGCGACGACAAGGACAACAACTGCGACCTGATCACCGACGACAAGTGCGACGCTGACCAGGACGGCTACTGCTCGCTCGAGGCCGGCCTGCCCTTCGGCAACTGCTGCGACGCACATGGCGGCAAGGGCTGCAATGTCACCGCGATCAAGGACGCCGTCTGCAAGTCGAATCCCGATTGCTGCAACAAGGCCTGGACGAAGAACTGCGCCACCGCGGCCGCGGCCAGCGGCGTCACCAAGTGCCAGTTCCCGAGCACCTGCGCCAAGGGCGGCAGCGACTGCGACGACAAGAACAGCGCGGTCAACCTCGAGGCGATCGAGAACTGCACCACGCCGGCCGACGATAACTGCGACGGCATCACCGACGTGCTCAACGCGCTCGGCTGCGTGAAGTTCTACTTCGATGGCGACGGCGACGGTGCCGGCGTGGACTCGTTCGAGTGCCGCTGCTCGCCGAAGGGCAAGTTCGCCGCCCTCGACCCGGGCGATTGCGACGATAGCGACCCGGCCATCACCTCTGGCGTCATCGTCAAGGTGCTGTCCTCACCGCAGTACATCGGCAACACCATCAACATGAACACCCGCTCCCATGGCGGCGGCTACTCGCCGGCGCATAACGAGTACTGGTACCCGCAGTGGGCTGGCTCGACCATCTACCGTTACAACAAGCAGTACCAGTACCAGGGCAGCTTCGGCTCGGGCCAGAACAGCATGATGCAGCTGTGGGGCGACAAGAGCGAAGACAACTACTACACCGCCAACTGGGGCTACAACACGTGCACCAAGCGCAAGGGCAAGAGCAGTACCCAACTGTGGAGCTACAACGTCGGCAGCACCAGTGGTGGCGTCACGACCGATGACAAGTATGCGTACTGCATGCGCCACAGCGGCAGCACGGTGTGGGTCCTGAACAAGAGCACCGGCGGCCTGGTCAAGACCATGGGCCTGTCTGGCGGCTCCATCTCGTACCAGTATGGCGGCATGGCCCTGGTCGAGGACAAGCTCTGGTACGGCAACGGAAATCGCAACGTATATCGATACAATCCGGCCAACGGCCAATACGATGGCGGCTCGTTCACCACCGCGCCAAACATCTACAACATGGCGTTCGACGGTGAGCGGTACTGCGTGTCGAGCAATAACAGCTCGGTCTACTGCTACAAGATGACCGAGAAGATCGTCCTGCCCGAGACCTGCGACGGCAAGGATAACAACTGCAACAAGGTCATCGACGAGGGCTGCGACCTGGACAAGGACGGCTACTGCGGTCCCGAGAAGGTCGTGGTCAACAACGTGGCATGTCCGAACTCGCCGCAAGGCAAGGCGAACTGCACGCCGACGGTGGCCAACGACAACCCGCAGTACGTCGGCTACACGCTCTCGATGAATACGCGCTCCCATGGCGGTGGCTACGCGCCCAAGTACAAGGAGTTCTGGTACCCGCAGTGGGCCGGCGGCACGATCTATCGCTATGACGCCTCCAACCCGAACGACCATTCGCCGAACTACAAGGGCGCCTTCAACAGCGGACAGGGCAGCATGATGCAGCTGTGGGGCGAGCCCGATGGCACGTACCTGACGGCAAACTGGGGCTACAACACCATCTCCCGCAAGCAACCCTACTCCTCGTCGACGCTGTGGAATCGCAACATCGGCAGCACGGCCGGTGCGGTGACCTCGGACGCCAACTACGTCTATGCCATGCGCTACTACGATCGGACCGTGTACAAGCTCAACAAGGCCAACGGCCAGATCATCAACACCTCCAGCCTGAGTGGCGGCTACGTGACCACCACCTATGGCGGCCTGGTGGCGGTCAACAAGAAGATGTGGCGCGGCAACTACAACCGGCGCGTCGATCGCTTTGACCTGGGCAGCTTCCAGTACGATGGCAAGACCTTCCACACGGCGCCCTACATCTACAACATGGCGTTCAACGGCAAGGAGTACTGCGTCAGCCAGAACAACTCGTCGGTCTACTGCTACCTCATGTTCGTCAAGGGCGACTGCACCATGGGCGATGATTGCGACGACTTCGACAAGACGATCTTCCCGTCCAAGGACGAGACGATCTGTGACGAGAAGGACAACAACTGCAACGGCGTCATCGACGATGGCTGCGACAAGGATGGCGACGGCTACTGCGACAAGGTCAAGGTCACCTTCGGCGCCCCGGCTGTCTGCCAGAGCGGCGGTGGCGACTGCAATGACGACGACAAGAAGATCAACCCGGGCGCCAACGAGGTCTGCGGCAACGGCATCGACGACAACTGCAACACGGTGCAGGACGAGGAGAACGCCACCGGCTGCAGCGGCTGGTACTACGATGGCGACCAGGACGGATTCGGTCTGGCCAACAACGCCCGCTGCCTGTGCAAGGGCGAGGGTCTGTATTCCACCAAGAAGGTGGGCGACTGCGATGACACCTGCAGCGCCTGCTACCCGAATGCACCCGAGGTCTGTGACGGCAAGAACAACAAGTGCGGCACGACCTTGCTGAATTCGATTTCGCACACCACGACGTTGACCTTCGAGACCCGCTCCCATGGTGGCGGCTTCAACCCGGCCTTCAACGAGTTCTGGTATCCGCAGTGGTCGGGCAGCACCGTCTACCGCTACAGCAACCAGCAGGGCAACTCCTACCTGGGCACGTTCAGCAGCGGCCAGTCGTCCATCATGCAGCTGTGGGCGGCCGATGACGAAAACGGCGACTACTACACCGCGAACTGGGGCTACAACACCATCAACAAGTGGAAGTCCAAGTCGAATCAGAATGTGTGGTCGTTCAACATCGGCGGTACCGCGGGCGGCGTGACCTCGGAGAACCAGTTCGTCTACGCCATGCGCAACACGGGCTCGACGCTCTGGAAGCTGAATCGCGACACCGGCAAGGAGGTCGGCAAGATCAACCTGAGCGGCGGATCGATCAGCGACATTCATGGCTCGTTGACGGCGCTGACCGGCAAGCTCTACCGCGGAAATACCAACGGCACCGTCTACCGGTTCAACCTCGCCGACGGCAAGTACGACGGCGTGAACTTCCAGACGCCGGTACTCAAGGATCCGAACAGCGGCAGCAACTACCCGACGTACATCTACAACACGTCGTTCGACAAGAACTCGTACTGCATCTCGGCGAACAATAACAACGTGCTCTGCTACCGCCTGACGCAGCCCGGGTCCGAGATCGACAAGGACTGCGACAAGGATGGCGACGGCTGGTGCGACAAGAACATGACCACCATCGGCAAGCCGCCGGCATGCCCCAACGGCGGTCTGGACTGCAACGACGGCGCCAAGAGCATCTATCCCGGCGCGCCGGAGCAGTGCAACAAGTCCGATGATAACTGCAACGGCATCGTCGACGAGGGCGCCTCGGATACCTGCAACAAGGAGATCTACCAGGCCCAGGCGACGTGCGATGCGGCCAAGGGACAGTGCGTCATCTTGAAGTGCAGCGACACCTTCTTCGACGCCAACGGTCTCATCAGCGATGGCTGCGAGTGCAGCGGCAACGACGCCTGGGAGCCCAACGACTCGTGCAGCAAGGCCGTCGAGATCTCGAAGAACGTGCACGATGGCTTCGATGGCACCTCCATCACCCTGATGGGCAAGGTCGTCAAGAAGGGCGCTGATGAGGACTGGTACAAGTTCTACGCCGTCGACCAGAAGGATGTGGGTTCGGGCGTATGCGACCGCTTCAACGTGCGTGTGCGCTTCCTGCAGAACCCGGGTGGACTGGGCATGGATGTGCACCGCGGCTCCTGCCCGCCGGCGAAGAGCTCGGTCTGCTGTGGCCAGACGGACTTCAACTGGTTCACCAACTTCAAGGGCTACAACAAGAACGTCTACTCGTCCTACCACTCCGAGTATGGCGAATGCCCGTGCAATACGGACCTGAACAACTACTGGAGTACCCGCACCGGCTACAACCAGCGGCCTTCCCAGGGTGGTCCGTACTGCAAGAAGTGGAGCAACGGTGTCTGCATCCCGCGTGGCTACGACTTCACGCGATGCAATGACAACTCGGCCTGGTTCTACGTCCGCGTCTACAAGCTGTCCGGTGGGCCCTCGTGCACGCCGTACCAGCTGGAGATCACGAACGCCGTCTACGGCGCTCCCGGTCACAAGGGCAAGAGCGGGTTCTAGTCAGCCCGGGCGGTGCGCCGCCTTCGTTCAGATATCTTGGAGGCGCTCGCGCAGCAATGCAGACGCTGCGCGAGCGTCTCCTTTGCCTTTGAGCGCGCCCATCACGCGGCCCATGAAGAAGCCCATGAGCCGGGCGTTGCCGGCCCGATACGCGGCCACTTCTTTGGGGTTCGCGGCCAGGATCTCGTCGATGAGGGCGCCGAGCGTGGCTTCGTCCGAGACCACCGAGCCAGCCTGCTGACGCGCGGCGCCGAGGGCCTGCTGCAGGGGCGCCTTGTCGGCGAACGCCTTCGAGAGGACTTCGCCGAGCATCTGATTGGACAGGCGGCCGCCGCGCCAGTCGTCGTGGATCTCGACCAGCGTGGCCATGACGTCCTCCACGTCCAACCAGCTGCGATCGCTTCGATTCATGGCGCCGACGACCCGGCTGCTGAGGAAGGCAGCGAAACTGCGGCCGCGGGCCGCTTCGGTAGCGTTCCCCAGGGCTTTTTCGAAGGCGTCGGCCCGCTGGGGTTCCTCGCAGAGCAGGGCCGCGTCGCTGGTCGACAGCTCCAGGTCGCGTACCAGCCGGGTCCGGCGCGCTGAGGGCAGCTCGGGCAGGGTGGCGCGCAGGTCGTCGATGTGCTGTCGGCTGACCTGCAATGGCAACAGGTCGGGGTCGGGGAAGTAGCGGTAGTCGTGCGCCTCTTCCTTGCCGCGCATGGCTTCGGTGCGGCCGCGATCGGTGTCCCACAGGCGGGTCTGCTGGATCACCGGCTCGCCATCCTGGTTGAGGTGCACCTGGCGCTGAATCTCCCAGTTGATGGCGTCCCGCACGGAGCGGAAGGAGTTCAGGTTCTTGATCTCGCAGCGCGTGCCCAGCGGTGCGTCCTCGTCGGGTCTGACCGAGACGTTGGCGTCGCAGCGGAACGAGCCCTGCTCCATGTTGCCATCGCAGACGCCGAGATAGACCAGGATCGCGCGCAGCTCGCGCAGCCAGGCGACGGCTTCGTCGGCGGTGCGCAGGTCGGGGTCGCCGACCACCTCGATGAGGGGCACGCTGCTGCGATTCAGATCGATGAAGGAGTGGCCGACGCCGGCGGCGCCGTGGATCGACTTGCCGGCGTCTTCCTCCATGTGGATGCGGGTGATGCCAGCGCGCCTGGGTGGGTCGTCGGCGACCTGGATGTCCAGGTGGCCATCCAGGCAGATGGGCTGGTCGAATTGCGAGATCTGGTAGCCCTTGGGCAGGTCCGGATAAAAGTAGTTCTTGCGCGCGAAGATGGAGCGCTCGGCGATGCGGCAGTTGGTCGCCAGGCCGGCCAGGATGGCCATGTCTACGGCCTGCCGGTTGAGCATCGGCAAGGCGCCCGGCAGGCCCATGCAGGTGGGGCAGACCTGGCTGTTGGGGGACGCGCCGAACGCTGTCGAGCAATTGCAGAAGAGCTTGCTCTGTGTGCGCAGCTGGGCGTGAACCTCCAAGCCGATCACGGCCTTCCAGGGGTGGCTCATGGGACCACCTCGGGCGCTGGAGGGCGCAGCAGGTGAGCGCCGTTTTCGCGATTGCAGACGTGGCCGACACGCAGCAGGGTGGCCTCGTCGAAGTGCCGACCGATCAGCTGCAGGCCCACGGGCAGGCCGTCGTCGGCAGGCTGCAGGGGCACGCACAGGGCCGGCAGCCCGGCCAGGTTGGCGCCGGTGGTGAACACGTCCATCAGGTAGGTGGCGACCGGATCATCGGTCATCTCGCCGAGCTTCCACGGCGGCACCGGCGAGGTCGGTCCGATCAGCACGTCACATTGCTGCAGGGCGGCCAGGAAATCGTCGTGGATCAGCCTCCGCACGCGACAGGCCTTGTCGTACCAGGCGTCGTAGTAGCCCGACGACAGGGCGAATGTGCCCAGCAGGATTCGGCGCTTCACCTCGACGCCGAAGCCTTCGCCGCGGCTGCGCTCGTAGAGACCGTCCAGGGCGCCGCCGGTCGACGTTCGATGACCGAAACGCACGCCATCGTAGCGGGCCAGGTTGGCCGACGCTTCGGCGGTGGCGATCAGGTAGTAGGCGGCGATGGACTGCCGGGTATGGGGCAAGCGGATCTGCACGATGGTGGCGCCGCGGTCGGCGAGCAGCTCGCAGGTGGTCTCGATGCGCTTTTTGATGGTGGCGTCCAGTCCGTGGGCGTCGGCCAGGTACTCGCGGGGCACGCCGACCCGGAGTCCCGCCACGTCCTGAGCCAGGGACGCGTGATAGTCGGCTACGGGCTGGTCTGCGCTGGTGGAGTCGCGATCGCAGCGACCGGCGATCACAGCCAGCAGCCGGGCCACGTCAGCGACAGAGCGCCCGAACGGGCCCACCTGGTCGAGCGAAGAGGCGTAGGCGACCACTCCGTAGCGCGACACGCGGCCGTAGGTGGGCTTCAGCCCGACCACGCCGCAGAAGCTGGCCGGCAGCCGGATGGAGCCGCCGGTATCGGTGCCCAGGGAGCCGAAGCCCATGCCCGACGCCACCGCCACCGCCGAGCCTCCGGATGAACCGCCGGGGACCCGGTCGATGGCCCAGGGATTGCGCGCCGGACCCATCGCCGAGGTCTCGTTGGCCGAGCCCATGGCGAATTCGTCCTGGTTGGTCTTGCCGACCAGCACGGCGCCAGCGGCTCGCAACCGGGCCACAACCGTGGCGTCGTAGGGTGGGCGATAGCCGGACAGGATGCGCGAGGCTGCGGTCAGCGGCATTCCGACGACGCTGATCATGTCCTTGATCGTCAGCGGCACGCCGCCCAGTGGCCCCAAGGTCTCGCCGCGTTGTCGCCTGGCGTCGATGTCGCGCGCCCGGGAGATGGCGCCGTCGGCGTCCACGTGGAGCATGGCGCCCAGGGCGGAGTTGCGGGCCTCGATACGGGCCAGTACCGCTGCGGTGATGGCCTCGGAGGTGAGCGAGCCGTCGGCGATGGCGGCCGCGCAGCCGCTCAGATCCAGGCGATCGAGCGCCTCCGCTGCCACCGTCGTCTTCGAGTTGGCCTCGCTCATGCCCCGCCGATCACCTTGGGCACCACAAAGGCGCCATCCTGTACCGCTGGTCCGTTGGCCACGGCAGCCACCACGCCGAGGCCAGGGGCCACCTCGTCGGCCCGCATGGGGGTCGGCCCGCCGGTGGCGTGGACCATGGGTTCGACGTCGCTGGTGTCGACGGCCTGCAGCTCTTCGAAGTAGCCGAGGATGCGCGCCAGGTCCCTTTCCAGAAGCTGCATCTCGTCCTCATCCAGACGGATGCGGGCCAGCCGGGCCACCGCGCGGACGTGCCTGCCGTCGATCAGGGGGGCGCCGGCAGTCCCGGCATCGCGTTCAGAGGAGCTCATCGCGGCCCAGTCTCTTCAGCTCGTCGACGACCTTGCGCACGTCCTGCGAACGCTCGATGGGCATGGCGAGCACGGCGTTACCGGTGGCGACGACCGCCATGCGCGACAGGCCGACGCCGGCGACTGTCACACCCTCGCCGACCAGAACCGATTCTTCGCAATCGATGGCCAGCACATCACCACGGCTGAAATTGGTCGCTCCGTCGGCGCGCTGATCGAGCAAGCTGCGCCAGGTGCCCACGTCGCTCCAGCCAGCGTCCAGTCGCACGGAGCGCAGATCGGATCGATGCTCCATGATGCCGTAGTCGATGCTGATGGAAGGGCAGGTGGGGAAGCGCTCGGCCAGCTCGCGCTCGAACTCAGGCTCGCCGAAACGGCCGCAACTGCCGTCGCGCAGGGGAGCCAGGGCGGCGTCCACCGCCGGCAGGTGTTCGGCCACGGCCTTCAGCGCCAGATCGGCGCGGATGACGAAGACGCCGCCGTTCCAGAGGTGGCGGCCGCCGAGCAGGTAGGCTGCGGCGGTGTCCAGATCGGGCTTCTCCACAAATCCGACCACGCCGAAGACCTCTGTCTCACCCGGCACGGGGTCGGCCAGTTCGATATAGCCGAAGCCGGTCTCCGGGTGCGTGGGGACCACGCCCAAGGTGACGATCCAGCCTTGATCGGCGTGCTCTGCGGCCAGGGAGAGGGCAGCGCGGAATCGCTCCGGCGAAGCCAGGTGATGGTCTGCCGGCAGCAGCGCGACGATGGCGTTCGGGTCGATCTGCATGGCTGCGATGGCGGCCAGGGCCATGCAGGGCGCCGTGTTGCGGGCCGCCGGTTCGCCGATGATGTGGCTGTCGGGCAGCTCGGGCAGCTCGGTGCGGATGGCGTCGACCAGGCGCTGATTGGTGATCACCAATTGCCTGTCCGGCGGGCAGATGGGCGCGATGCGCTCGCTGGTGGCGCGCAGCAGGCTGCGATCTTCGAGCAGGGCGAGCAGCTGCTTGGGACGTTGTTTTCGGCTGGCGGGCCAGAAACGGGTGCCGCTGCCGCCGGCCATGACGGCACACACGAGTCGATCGGACATGGTTCAGGCCTCGACGGTGATGGTGCCGACTTCACCGGTGACCAGGAGCTCGCAAGCGGTCTTGGCGCGTACCTCTTCGACCGTGTGGCCGGGCGCCAATTCGCGCAGTACAAGGCCGTCCGCGGTCACGTCCATGACCGCCAGATCGGTGACGATCATGTCGACGCAGTTGCGGCCGGTGAGCGGCAGGGTGCACTCCGGCAGAAGCTTGGCATCGCCGCGCCGGTTGCAGTGGGTCATGGTGATGATCACCCGCCGCGCGCCAGCGACCAGGTCCATGGCGCCGCCCATGCCCTTGACCACCTTGCCCGGTATCATCCAGTTGGCCAGGTCGCCATTCTCGCTGACCTCCATGGCGCCCAGGATGGTCAGGTCGACGTGTGCGCCGCGGATCATGGCGAAGGACTCGGCCGAGTTGAAATAGACCGAGCCCGGAATCTCCGTGATCGTCTGCTTGCCGGCGTTGATGAGATCGGCGTCTTCGTCGCCCTCGTAGGGGAATGGGCCGACCCCCAACATGCCATTTTCGCTCTGGAGCACGATGTCCATGCCCTCGGGGATGTAGTTGGCGACCAGGGTGGGGATACCGATGCCGAGGTTGACGTAGAAGCCATCCTGCAGCTCGCTGGCGACGCGAGCGGCGATCTGTTGACGGGTCAGGGCCATGGTGAACTCCGCTTGGGAGGTGGGGGTTCAGGGCTTGGATTCGTCGGGCCTGGTTGCGGGCGTTGCCGCCTTGGCAGCTTCGCCGACGAACTTCCTCCAGGCCTGCAGGTCGGCGCCAAAGCGCTTTCCGGTCAGGTTTTCTAGCGCGTAGACGACGTAGTTGGCAACCTCGCCTTCGCTTCGCTCAAGGGTCTGGACCAGGCGTGGCACCACGGTCCGATCGCCGACATCGGGCAGCGCCTTGAGCAGCGCCAGGCGCTCTTGTTCGTCGGCTTTGGCGTAGCGATCCATCAGCCGTCCGGCAGTGCCGGTCGGTGGGAAGACGCCCAACGCGTGCAATACCCAGGTTCGCTCGTCCGCCGTCAGCCCAGCGTCCACGGCAGCCTCCAGCACCAGGGGACCCAGAGAACTCGCCTCCATGGCCACCGCGGCGCGCGCCGCCTGGCCTCGCAGCAGGGGCGTCTTGAGGGCAAAGGCGATCGCCGGTTCGGCATAACGTGTCGGCACCGCGGTCAGCAGGCGCAACGCGGCTCGGCCGATGTCACGTTCGGAGTGATCGACCAACTGCGTGGCCAGCGGCACTGCGGCCCGGGCTCGAAAACCGGCCAGGGCGTCCAATGAGCGAATCCGCGCCGGCGCGAATACCTGGGCCCGTCCCGCGACGGCGATGAGCGGTTCGATGGCGCGGTCGTCACTGATGAGCCCGAGCGCATGGGCGGCGGCTGCTTGAGCGCGCAGCCGCTTGCCGTCATCAAGCGCCGCGATCAAGGTCGGTACTGCGCCGCGATCGCGCAGCAGCCCCAGGGCGCCAGCGGCGATCACGCGCGATCGATCGCTGCCCTTCTTCAGGCTCGTGAGCAGATCGGCGGCTGCGCTCTTGTCTCCGAGTCGGGCGACGGCCGCGAGCAGGTCGATTCGGGCCTCGCTATCCGCTGGCAGTCGCCTGGCGACTTTCAGCACCGCAGGCGCCTGCTCACGGGTGCCCAGCACGCCGATGGCCACCGCTGCGCGGGCGAGCCAGGTCGCGTCCTCGGCGGTGGCGGTGGACAGCCAGGTCAACAGGGCGCCGGCTACCTTGTCGCGGTTGTCGAAGGCCTGGACCAGTGCTGGGCAGGTGGACCGATCGATGGTCTCGCACTGCAGCAGGGCGAGGTCCCCCTCAAGTGCCGGCGGCGCCGCCTCCCCGATGTGTGGGGCGACGAGCGCCGCAAGCGTGATCAGAATTGCAAGGCAGTGTCTCATCGAAGCCCCCGAAGCGGCCTCGATGATGCCCGCTCAGAGGCGCGCCGGCAATCGGTTGCGGCGCAACACCAGGGCGGCCAGGGCGAGCAGTCCGAGCAGCGCCAGGCCCAGGGGGCCGCCGCCTGCGCTGGTGCCGGCCGTGCAGCTACCGTCCGAATCGTCGGCGCCGCCACCCGGTGCGGTCGGCTTGCCGTCGACGGTCGTGTAGTCCCAGGTGGGCTCCTTCAGGTCCTTGATGAACTCCGGGCTGAGGCTGGGCTTGCCGGCCTCGGCGTTGTTGAGCTCCGCGTCGACCTTGTCGGCATCCTCGGGGTCGATCTCCAGTCCCAGCCCCTGCTCGTCGAGCACCTCGACCTTCTTGGCAGCCTGGCCGCCCGAAGTGATCGGGAAGGCGTCGCCGCCCTGGCCGAAACCGACCGTGGAGTTGGGGAAGAAGCACGAGCCGCGATCCTTGGGTACGTCCAGCAGCAGCTCATGGCCGTCCTCGAGCTTGACCAGCACCTGGTGGGCCTCGTTGCTGCCCTTCTTGCAGATGGGCTCGGCCTTGGCGGTGTGAACATTGTCCACATTGGGCAGCTCCTTGTTGAAGGCGAAGATCGGATCCTTGTTCATCTCGGGCGGCGAGACGGTGGTGTACAGGCGGGTCAGGTAGGGAACGCTGTCGAACTGCTCCTGCACGGCGGTCAACGGCGCCACGATGAGCTCCTCGAGGTCCATGGCGAATTGCACCGGATCGAACTTCTGCTTGGCGACCGCATTCTTCATGCTCGCGCAGGGCTCGGTGGTGCAGCCCTGACACTGGATGCAGCCGTAGAACTCCTGGTCGGTCTTGTCCTGGTAGGCCTTGGGCTTGGGAACGTGCTTGCGGATCAACTCCTGCATCTGGGTGGTGCGGGGGTAGCCCTTCTGTAGCAGTTGGCGGAGGAACTCGCCCGGATCGTTGATGGCCGCAAACTGCTTGGGCTCCCAGCTGTCGTTGGCGAAGCGGTTCTTCCAGCAGGTCTGCTGCTCGCTGCCGAAGCATTTGCCGCCCTTGGTCGGCTGGGCGTATTCGGTGGTGAAGGCGTGGCCGGAGGCCTGGTCGACCGCGGCGTTGACGACGGACTTGTAGTTGCTGCCGGGCTGCAGCCAGTCGACCGTGCCCTCGTTGATCTCCACATGCAGGAAGTTCTTCGGGATGGCGCGCGACTGGCCAAGGACCCACGCGACGATAGGCATGTCTTCTGACGCGGCGATGCGGGTCAGGCGCAGGGGCAGGCAGGGCGAGGTCTCGTCCAGGGTGACCACGATGGGCGCCAGGTCGCCGGCGCCTTTATCCTTCTGCAGCTTCAGGGCCATGAAGAGGTACTTCTCGGCGGCGTAGAGCTCAATCAATGGCTTGCTCTCGTTGGGCTGGACGTAGCCGTTCTTGTTGAGCCAGTCGAAGATCTCGGAGCCCTTGTCGCCCTTGAGCGTGACCTGCTCGTAGGGGCCGACGTTCTTCTGCTCCAGGACCTGCACGCCCCCCTTGGTGCCGTCGTTGCCGCCGGCGCCGCTCTCGGCCGACGCGGCCATCAGGCAACGACCACCCGGGTAGCAGTCCTTCTTGTTCTCCCACTGCAGCTGGAAGCGTGGCGCGGTGACCTGCTCCAGGACCTGGAAGACGGAGTCCGAGCCGATGCCGGTCTGCGGCATGGAGGGCAGCGGCAGCAACCAGGAGAACTTGTCGTCATCGCCGGTGTAACTGATCTGGATGTGCACGCTCATCTTGTCGTCGTGCTGGATGTACAGGATGCGCTCGGCGCTCTGATCCACCGGTTGGGTGAAGCAGAAGAAGCCGCCACAGGCCAGCGCCGTTGCGGGCAGCAGCGCTGCGGCGATCAGGGTGATGAGCGCGGCGCCAAATCGGCTGCCTGCGTGGGTCGTGAGTGGGTATTTCATGATGGGCCTCTATGAGTCTGTGGCCGGCGTGGGGGTGTGTCGGCACGCCGACGGTCACCCCATGTACTTGCATCTCCCATGCCAATGATCAAGCGGCCTGGAATTGAAGGACAACCATTCGTAGAAACGGGCTTTTCATCTTCTCAGAGATCTCATCGGCCGATCGGCTGGCGCCCGGGCGTGGAGAAAATCAACACCGTCGCGTTGAGAAAAACATCGGCTTCGACAACCCGGCGAGCCATGGCCACCGCCGGCTTCAATCTCGCTCTCCACTGCGGGTCAGGTGCCTGTCGAGGCGGTCGACCAGCTCGCGCTGACGCTTGCGCATCGTGTCCAGATCCGCGCGAAGTCCGTCGACCTCGCGGCCGGCTCCAAGCGATTTGCTCAGTCTGAGCACACCCTCGCGGGCACGGCGTCGGACGCGGCCGTTGCGGGTGGAATTCACCAGCCGCTGCAACAGGGACAGGGCGCGGCCGTCGCCGAGGCGTTCGAGGTGGGCCGCCAGGGTCAATTGGAGGCGGAATGCGTCGTCTCCCAGCCAGGGCTCGAGCGCTCGCGCCGCCTGTGCCGGGGCGCTGTACTGGCCGGCCAGGCAGCGCACAACGCCGCAGCGGGCGAGGATGTCGTGGCGACGGGCCAGCCAGGGCTCCACCAGGGGGATGATGGCCGGATCCTGCAGGGCGGCGAGGCCATCGAAGACACCCACGCGAATGGTTTCATTCCAGCTGTCGCGTTCGAGCGCGGCGGTCAGGGCCGGCAGTGCGGATGCCTGACGCGTGCGGCCCAGAGCGCGGGCCAGCTCGGCTTCGACAAAGATCGAAGGGTCGCCGTCGGCCAACCGGGCGGCCAGCACGTCGGCCACGGCGGGCTCCGCGAAGTTGCCCAACGCCGTCACCACGGCGCGACGCGCCTTGGGGTGCGGCAGGTCCAGCGCGTCGATCAGCGCATCCCGGCTGGCGCGCAGATTTGTGCCGGCCAGGGCGCTGGCCACTTCGGCCTGTACGCACCAACTGGCGTCGTCCATGAGCGCGCGGACCAGCGCGGCGTGGTTGCTCTCGCCCGGTCGTCGGGCCAGGGCACCGGAGGCGGCCATGCGTGCTCGGGCGGGCACGTCGGCGCCGATGATGGTGCGCAACATGGGATCGGGCAGGTCCAATTCGACGCTGGCCAGCAGGTCGCCGCGCGGATCGAAGATCACCATGGCCGGCGCGGCACCCAGGTTGAAAGTGAACACCTCGCGTGCGCGCGCGATCTTCAAGACGTGTTCGTGCCGGGTGCCATCCAACTCGACCAGCAACAAGGACGCTTGCAGTCGGAAGAGCGCGGCGTCTGCCGGTGTCTGCTTCTGCTCGACCACCAGCGAGAAGCGCTTGTCGTCGTCGCTCCAACGGCCCTGGATGGAAAGCTCCGGGTAGCCCTTTCCCCGTTCGATCCACTGGTCGAAGAAGGCGCCCAGATCGACGCCGGAGAAGGCCTCGAATGTGCGCCGCAGATCGCTGGTTTCCACCAGCCCGTCGGCATGTCGCTCGACGTAGCGTCGCACGCCGCCGAAGAAGGCTTCGTCGCCCAATTGCCGTCGAAGCATGTGCAAGACGGCGCCGCCCTTTTCGTAGAGGTGGGCATCGAATACGTCCAGTGGCTCATGCCAGTGACGGTTGACTACAGTTCGACGGTAGCGGTCCCGATCTTCGGCCATGTAGGAGCGCTGGTACTGCAGGCGGGCATAGTCGAACTCGTCGCCGCCGTCTGAGTGGGCCCGCCAGAGCAGCTCCCAGTAGGTCGCGAACCCCTCGTTGAGCCAGGCGTGGGGCCAGGTCCGGCAGGTCACCAGGTCGCCAAACCACTGGTGGGCCAGCTCGTGGCTGACCAGCGGATCGGAGCTGAAGTCGAGCGCGGCTCGCTGGTCGTGCAGCGTACGATCGGTCTGGGTGGTCATGGACGCGTTCTCCATGCCGCCAAAGACGAACTCCCCGACCGCCACCTGGGCGTACTTCTCGTATGGATAGGGCACTCCGATCAGCTCTTCGTAGGCGCTGATCATCGCCGGCGTGCGACCGAAGGAGCGCTCTCCTTCAGCCTCTCGACCCGGCAGCACCCAGTAGCTGACCTCGAAGGGCTCCGACTGCTGGATGACCTGCACGAAGGGGCCGATGGTCAGGCTGATCAGGTACACGGGCAGCGGCCGCTCCATGGCCCAGTCGAAGATGCGTCGGCGGGGATCGGACGACGGATAGATGTTGCGCAACATGCCGTTGGAGAGGGCCACCATGTCCTCGGGCACGTCGGCGAGGAGCTTGAAATGCAGTTTGTGGTTGGGGCTGTCGTGACAGGGGAACCAGAATCGGGAGTCTTCGTCCTGGTTCTGACTCCAGGCGTGTTGCACCCGATCGGGATGCTCTTCATCGGGCTCGATGAAGTAAAACCCCTCATGAGGACTTTTGCAGCTGAAGTCGATGGCCAGGCGCACG
Organism: uncultured Enterobacteriaceae bacterium; assembly: GCA_964438735.1. Taxonomy (GTDB): domain Bacteria; phylum Myxococcota_A; class UBA9042; order UBA9042; family UBA9042; genus CAYTLW01. Next base: position 31,775 of record CAYTLW010000031.1, read on the forward strand.
GTGTCGCCCCGTCGATGCTCGTCGGTCAGCGTCACGTACAGCTCGCGCCCATCGCCCTGGCAGGCGCAGTTGTGGCCGTCGCCGTCGAAGGCGCGCAGGATCTCGACGCCGTCGGCGTCGAAGCGCGCACGGGTCAGCCGGGTCGCCCGAACCACGCCTTCATAGGTGGCTGTTCCCTCGATCGTATGGGCGTCCAGATCCACCCGCACGGACAGGCATAGAGAGCGCCAGTCGATCGGCACGTCCGGGCCGTACCTCGCATCGGCGTCTGCAAATTCGAAGGACCTCGGACCGCCGATGAGGCTTGTCATCGACGCCGCCTGGACCGACTCCACCTGGTCGAAACCGCGTTCGCTCTTCATGATGGAACATGTATCGCGGCGGGCCGGACCTAGGCAAGACCCCATCTGCGGCGCAGCCACCATTCCACCGCCAGCAGGAGCAGGAGCAGCAGCGCCGTCCACGGGCTGCTCCACAACTCCGAGCGGGCTTTTTCAGTGAGTTCGGGCAGGTCGCCGCCGCTGACCATGGGCACAGTCTTCTTGGGCGGGCTGTCTCGCCAGACGACGCCGCCGGATGCGCGGGCCAGGGATTGTAGCAGGCTGGCGTCGGCCCCCAGGCGACGATGCTCGGCGCCCGTCTCGCGCACCGCCAGGGCGATGGAGGCCCGCTGCAGCGCGCCGGCGACCGTCGCCTCCACCTCCATGCGATGCGCCCCCGGTCTGGCGTTGGGCCACGCGATCAGCGTGCCGCCATCGGCCTCAGTGACCGGGGCCTCCTGCCAGCCATCGTCCCCTGGGCTCGGTGCCTCCTTCAGCAGGTCGAGGACTCGGAATCGCAGCGTCACGCCGGCCATCGGCGCGCCATCGGGGCCGCGAACCATCGCCTGCACCCCGGCCGTGTGGCCGGGCTCCAACGTGGGCTGCATCGCCCGCAGGCCGATGGCATCGTAGGCCGGATCATGGGTCAGCCAGCCGCGCAATTGCTCCAGGAAACGATGGTAGTCCGCCCGGGTCGCCGCCCGATCTTCGGCATCTCCACCGGGGAACGCCCAGCGCCAGAGACCATCGGTGGCCACCACCGCCACGCGCCCCTGCTCGCGATCGGCGACGGCGACCAACGGGGTGTCGTCATCGGAGGCCGCCAGCACGATGCCATCGGGCCGCGCGCCCAACGCCGTGTTGTGGCCGACCAGGGTGTTGCGCTTCCAGGCGTCGTCGTTGCTCGCCTGGTCGTCCGCCAGGCGGGTCACCGGGTGATTGCGACCGGCGGCCGTCAGGCGGGGAGAGAATCGAGCCTCCCGGTAGCCCAGGTCGGCGCCAGGTGCCCGCAACTCCACCGGTAGCCAGCCTGCCAGCGCAGTGCTGCCATGGCCGCCCGCCGACAGCGATTGATGGCCGCCGAAGATCGCGAAGGCGCCCCCTTGGCGAACGAAGTCTCGCAGAAGTGGCAGGTAGCGCCCGATCTCGAATGGCACGAACTGAAAATCCTGGAAGATCACAAGGTCGAAGTCGTGCAACGCCTTCTCGAAGAGCTCGCGTGTGGGGAAGGGAATCAGGGTCGTGTCGCGCGCCCGGACGTAGAAGCGAGCGCCCTGGCCGACCATGACGTAGAACGAGATGAGATCCACCGAAGGGTCGGCGTTGAGGTGGGTGCGCAGAAAGCGGGTATCCCACGACGGGTGACCCGCCAGGTGCATGACGCGGGTTCGATCGCGGAGCACCTTGATGGTGGCGTGACCGGTATTGTTCACCACCGTGGCCTCGTCGGGCAGCGCGCTGATCGTGGCGCTCAGGACGTGGGGTCCGGTCCGTTGCGGCTGCACCTCCATGCGCAGCGTGCGTCGTTCCGGTCCCATCAGAGGCACGGCCTCGTCCGCGATGGGGGTGCCGTCCAGGCGCAGAATGACCCTCGCCTGGCCACCCTCGCTGCCATAACCCAGAACTTCGATGTCGACCGCCACCGGCAGTACGTTGCGAACGAAGGCGTGGCTACTGGCCCGAACGGCGGTCACGGCCAGGTCGCTGAGCGGTTCAGGATCCCCGATCGCCAGGCTGTGTACCGGCACGGCGAGGCGAGCCAGGATGGCGGCTGTGCGCTCGTCGAGCAGCTTGTCGGCTGTCAGGGCGCGCCGCCGGCGGATCAGGTCACCATTGTCGAGGCCATCGCTGATCAGCACCACGGCGCCGAGTCCGGGCGGACGCTTCAGGTCGCCGATCTCTGTCAGCATCGCCAGCAGATCGGTGCGCGTGCCCGTGGTCTGGTGCTGCGCGAGCTCTGCAGCGCGGATGGCGCGGACCGCGTCGCTGCCCACGTGCAGGACGACTGGATTGCGTTCGGCCAGCGTGCGGGCCGCCTTCACGGCGCGTTCCCAGCGGCTGAGCGCGCCCCCGCGATGGGCCATGGAGGCGGAGTCGTCGACGATCACGGCGACCACCCGGCCGCCGCTGCGCTGCCGTTCCTCGACCCAGGTCGGCTCCAGGAAGACGACGAAGAGGAGCGACAGGAGCGCGACGCGCAACGCCAGCAGCAGCGCCCGCTTGCGCAAGTCGTCCAGCGGCCGCAGGTTCCACCACGACAGGGCCAGCACCAGCAGCGCCACCCCGGCCACCAGCAGGCGGGCGCCGAGCCCCCAGTCCAGGGTCCATTCGAGCGTTGCGAGCATCAAGGAGCTAGCGACCATCTCTGGACCTGCCGCCGTCCTTGCTGCGGCCCCGCCGATGCTTCAACAGGTGAGTGACGTGGGTGTGATCGTCCTTGTAATCCAGGCACAGGGCGTACATGACCAGGTTGATGGCCAGCCGGTGCGCCCGCTCGCGCTGCGGCTCTCCGCCGGGCACCGCGCGCAGGGCCGGACCGCCCGCCGGCGAGCGAAGGAAGGCGCCGGAGAGATCGTCCCGGATGTAGATCACGGCGTAGTGTTTGCCGATGCGAATGCCTTCGAGGTAGCCGGCATCAGCGCGCCGACCGACCGGCCGCGAGAGGCGATAGAAGCTTCGGTACAGCACATGGGTGGCAGCGATGCGCTCAAAACGGCGATCGGTGGCTTGTCGGAAGAGGCTGCGAATCTGTCGATCGTAGGCTTCCGACGGGCCCGCTCGGCCCGTGTCATCCACGATGATCAGGCCGCCCGTGAGCAGGTGCCGGCGCAGGTTGGCCAGCGCGGTGGCGCTCGGCTTGGGCAGGGGCCGGTCGCCGCCCAGGTAGAGCAGCGGGTGGTTGAAGATGGCCTTGTCTGCGGGCTTCACGACGGCTGTCCGGTGGGCGATGTCCACGCTGGTCCGCAGGCGGACCTCCTGGGCCCAGGCCGCCAGCGCCGAATCGACCCCCCGTGGCGCGGGGCCCATCTGCAGGCGGGCCAGGCGGACCAGGTGATCGGCCGGTCGCGGCGCCGCATGCGCGGTTGACGCCAGGATCGCCAGACCGACAAGCGGGGCAAACCGTCGCAGCATCTCGGCGAACCTCCGGCGCGGGGCCGTGCCCGTGGTCAGCCCTTGTGGGGGCAGCTGCAAACGCCGCAGCGTGGGGCGGCTGCAGGCTAGACAGCCGATCGGGAGGATACAAGCCATGCTCGGACGAGCGCATTCAGCGAACGCGGCCCGCGAGATCAAACGTAGTTGGCTGTGCACCAGCCACCACCGTGATCGTCGCGTCACCCGCCTCCTGGATCCAACAGGTCGCGCGACGGCGCACGGGCGGCGACAGGCGCATCTGGTTCGGCAGAGCGTCGTTTGTCAGGGTCTCCACCGGGCACTTGCGTCCCGATGGCCCGACGACCTGGAGCGTCGGGGCGTGGCCGGCGGCAAGCACGCCCACATCAAGCAGGCCATCGGCCGGCACCTGGATGACCCAGGCCAGCTTGGCTTGTGCACACAGGCGCAGTTGGCCGATCAACGCGGGCTGTTGCGCGGCCTGCTGAGCGGTCAGGATGCGCACCGGCTCGGTGTTGGACAGCCCATCGTAACGATCCGGCGGACAGCCTGCGGCAGCTTCCACCCATGGGCGAATCACGATCGGCGGGGTCGGTGAAGCCAGTCCACGCAGGGCGAGGGCCAGCAAGCCTGTCGCGCCGGTCGCCATGGTCGCGTTGATCCCCTGACCGTCCACCTGCCAGGGCCCCGCCGGGCCGAACGCCGGCCAAGGCGCGGTGGTGATCGGCAGCGCGGTGGTGATCGGCAGCCCGATGGCGTCGATCGACACCGCCTGGGCTTGCGGCGGCTGGCTCAGCGGTACCGAGATCGAGGCGTCGGAGTCGGTGTTGCGCGCCAGCCCGACGATCACTGTACTCGCCTGCGGCAGGCGGACCACGCTGTCCTGGAAGGAAGGCAGCCAGCGACCCGCGGGCGGCGTCGGCGGGAGCGCGGGCACGCGGCGCACGTGGACCATCTGCATCGCGCGACCTGGATTGACTACCGCCACCTGAGTGCCTGGAAACTCGTCGAATGGCAGATGCAGGGTGCCGAATCGTTGCCATCTGCGCACGGTCCGCTCCTGCAGATCGAGCGCCTCGACCTCGTACGGGTTGTCTCCACTCCGCCAGCGCAACGCGTTGCCCGGTCCCACTTGGGGCAAGGCGATGATGCGTCGCTCCCCCGGACACAGCCCCACCGCCACGGTCGACGCTTTGGGTAACTGCAAAGGGGCGAGTGCCGCATGGGTTGTCCACAGGCAGGATTCGGCTGTTCGGCGGATCTCCACGTGGGCGGATGTGGGCACCTGGCTGACCAACCGCAGCGTCAGCTCCCGTGCAGCTGACGTCGACGGCACAGAGCAGACCGTACGCTCGCCAACACCCTTGCAGATCACCTCGTCGCCAGCTTGCACAGCCAACTCCGCTGTCGGCCAACCCTGTGGTGCCGAGGCGATCACCACCAGGGCCGCGCCCGGCTGCTGTTGGATTCGCGCTGTCGTCGCAGACTCCGGGCAGATTCGGTGGTCGCTGTGACCGTCCGGCTCCAGCTGCAAGCCACCGGCAGGCGAAGGCGGCCCGGCGGTACAGGTAGACCCCACGCCCACCAGCGCCACGCCCTGGCGCGGCCACCGACCAGCGCGGCTGCAGACACCCAGCAGTGGGTCGTCCACATCGGTGGCCTCGACAGACACCGCCACCAGGCCGTTGCTCTCGCCCAGCGGCGGCAAGGAAGCGCGTCCCAGCGCCAGTTGACCAGTTCGCGTCGTCGTGGAGTCACCGGGGAAGGGCCCCGTGCGAAGCGTCCAGCGGTCGGCGATCGAGTCCACATCGCTCGCAGTTACCAGCAACGGCAGATCGGTCGCCTGCGCGGCGGAGATCTGTGGGGCCAGATTCACCTGGACCACCGGCGCCGAACCGCCGCAGAGCGCCGCCGCGTGGCGGTTGTGCAGCTCGACCGCCAACTGATGGCTGTGGACTGCGCCGCCAGGACCCACCGCCCGCAGCCCGATCCGGTAGCGATCGGCTGTGCGCAACTGCCTCTCATCGGGCCGAAAACGCAGCGCATAGTGGCCCTTGCCGAGCACCATGAGTTCGGCGTTATCCGGTGCATCGGCTTCCAGTTCGATGGGGGCGCCCAGCAGGTCGGTGGTATCGCTGCGCACGGTCCACCGGCCGCTTCGTTGCCACGTCAGATCGAGCACAACGTGATTCGGCGCCGCCATGCCGGTCGGCAGCGTCTGGGCGACGGCCTGGATCGAACCGGCGCTGATCACCGTGGCCCCGGAGTCATCCTCGCCGAGTACCTCGATCGCGTAGACGGGACCTGCTCTTCTGGGCGTGCCGGGTGGGTTGGGCCACAGATCGAACGCCGTGGGCGTCCACACCAGCTCGGCGCCCGCCGGACCTTCCAGCAACGTCATGCCCGTGGGCGACTGGCGCAGCTGCCAGCGGATCGTGCCCTGGGCGCCGACCGGCGCAAGCTCGTGGCTCCACGTGCTACCGACCACCACCTCGTGGGCGCCGACCGCCGGCAACGACCAGCGTGCCGGTTGCGTGTCGTCACCGCAGCCAAGCAGCCCGGCCAGCAGACTCGCCAGCGCCACCGTCCGGTGGCACACTGCGGGCCTGGATGCGGGTCCCCCGGCCATGGTCGTCTCCTCGAACCGGATCCTGCGGAGGCCTGAATGCCCCGACACTCAGCAACGATAGCAGCTTGGGCCGCCCTTTGTGCCGGCCTGACCTCACTCCTCCTGGCCGGCTGCGCCAAGGACAAGCCCTCGCCTGCACCGAAGCCGGCCACGGCCAGCGCGCCCGAAGCCGCCGCCGAGCCGGCGCCGCCGCCCAAGCCGGTTGATATCGGCATGGACGAAAAGAAATACGTCCAGGCAGCGACACTCGAACGCTGCGCTCGCGCTGGCGGCGAGACCGCTGCGGACTCCCGGACGGTAGCCATCGACCTGATCGCTGGCCGACCTTTCCAGCCCGTCACCCCGGAAGCGGTGGCAGCCGCGGTGAAGAAGGTCAAGGCGGCGGCGGCCCTGCCGACGGGCGGTACAGCAACGGATAAGGACGCCCCCGCGGAGGGGACCGAAGAGGCGGCGCGAACGCCGGCTGGACGTTGGGCATCGGCTCCTTCAGATGCTGCCCACGTGGGCCGTTACGAGCGCGCCAACACACTGCTCAGCAAGCGGCCCGACCTCAGCAAGCGCATCGCCGAAGGCGTCCGGGATTGCGTCTATGCGCCGGAGCTCGGTCGCGTTGAGCGTGAGCTGATCGACCGCTACGTGGCCACCTTCGTCGACATCACTTGCGCCGCGGAACGATTGCGAGACGACAAGGGCAAGACCGATGAGGTCGCACACGCCCACGAAGCGGCCCGATTGTTCTCGGAAAAGGGCTTCAAGGCGGCCGAGTTCGCCCGCCTGGGCGTGATCTTCGGCCGATTCCCTGCCATCGAGAAGGCGATGTACGATGGCCGGCGCAAGAACTGCCCCGATCCGCGAGAGATTGCGGCCAAGAAGGCCGTCAATGGCGCTTACCTGGGTTCATTCGATGGCACGCGATCCGGAACGCTGACACTGACCGCCGAGGACGGGTCTTTGACCGGCACCATCGTGTTCGCGCCGGTAGGCAAGGCCAAGGCCGACAAGCCGGCCAAAGCCGACATATGGCCCGTTCGGGGGGCCATCAGCGACAGTCATGTGCACCTGTTGGCGACCCGGGAATTGGAGTTCGTGCGCCTGGAGGCGCGCAAGGCCAAGGAGGGCTATGCGGGTCGCTGGCAGGCTGAACTCGATTTCAAGAAGTTGAGCGGACGCTGGCAGATGAAGCGACCACCGCCGCCCAAACCCAAGGTCGACAGCCCGACGCCGACAGCGGCCAAGGCGCCTGCAGTCGCTCCGGCAGCCGCCCCAGCACCTGCGAAATAGTCGGGCCCCATCGCCGGCAGTGATCTGGACCACGCGCTGGCTTCACTTGCGGGCGGTATCGCCCAGCACCAGATAGCCCACGAAGTCGAAGTCGATCTCGATTCTGCCCTTCTGAGCCCGCACGCCGGCGATGGCCATCTTGTGCGTGGTGACCTTCAGCGGCACGTGCTGTCCGGAGATCTTCAGCGGCTTGGCCAGACCTGCCAGTAGCCGCCGCGCCCGGGACTCCACGGAGCGGCGCGGCCAGAGCAGGTGGGCCCGCGCGATCTCCTGCAGGCGCTCGCGACGGAGGGCGACCGCCAGGTCCGCCAGGGCATCGTCGGTCTGCACGGCGAGGTGGATCTTCTGCAAGCCGATCTTCTCCTTGCCGGCTTCGGGGCGTCCCCACAAGAGCACATTGCCGCTGACCTTTCGGTGCCAGTCCATGCCCAGCCAACGCGAGATCACTTCGCCCTGAATCGCTGCCTTTGCCAGCACCGCGGAGCCGGAGGTGGCCAGCTTCAGGTCGGTGATCTGCACCCAACCCTGTTGCGTGCGGATTCGCCCCTTTGCTTTCAGCTTGCGCGCCAGTTCGCCCTCGATGGCCGCCAGCGCGATGCCGACCGGGAGCCGCAGGCGCGTCTGCGGATGAACCAGCCCAGGTGCGACCTTCAGATCGATGTCGGACGGCCTCGCCAGGCCAGCGGTGCACGGTCGTTCGACGGTCGGCCGGGCGATGACGCTCACGCTCCAACGCACGAATCCGGGGTCGACGTCTGGCGCACCCACGCGGAGTTGCCCCGGACGCAGCTTCAGGCAGGCGCCGTCGGGCAGCGGCACCGGTCTGGCCAGCGCTTCCCGCACCGGTCGCAGGACGTCCACCAACGGCATGGCCACCTTGCCCACTTCGCGGCTCAACATCGGACCCACCCGGGCGCGCAGCATGTCTTCGAGTTGCTCGTACAGGATCGCCGTCGACCGCGCGATGGTGCGTCGCCCCAGCCGTACCGCAGCCTTGGGGCGGCGCAGGCGCAACCGGCCATCAGCGGCCAATTCTGGCCGGGCGCAGACCGTCACATCGGCCGGCATCTTGTGTGCCAGCCGTTTGCCCATCCAGCTGACCGAGCCGACTCCCTCGAAGGGCAGGGTCAGGCAGAGCCGGGCCCCCTCCGCCCGCACCCTGGCCCGGCCCTTGCGTTCGACGCGAAGCTTCCAAGACGCCAGCGTGGCGTCACGCCCCAACTCGATGGGCTCGATGCGCACCCCGTCCACCATGGCGGCCAGCCGGGCATGAGCCAGACGCGCGACGACCGAGATATGAGAACGTTCCGGCGCCGGCGCCAGGGGCGGCGGTCGGCCGAGATCTGGTTCAGGCGCCTGCAGGTGGATGGCGCAGCCGCTGCAGATCGCGAGCGTGACGCCCAGAGCCAGCGTGAAGGTCCACGCGGGCGATGGCGGCTCGCCGGTGGGCAACGAAAACCTCAGGGGCCGCCGCCTTTGCCGCAGTAGCCGACGTCGTAGCCCTTCAGCGCCATGCACTGCAGGCCGCTGCCACAGGGCGCCTTCTCCGGCGCTACCGGATCGCATTTGCGGGCGCAGAACTTCTTGAAGTTCACCGCGTCCTGAATGCACAGGGCGCCGTGCACGCACTCGCCTCGGCCAAAGCAGACCTCGCCCACGTCGGTCTCGCCGGCCTTGTAGCACTTGGGCGGATCGTCGCCGACCTTGAGGCATTGACCGGTCTCAGGGCAGCCGCCATCGGTGGTGACGTCGCACGGCGGGACGCACTGGCCCACGTTGCCGGGCAGGGGCTTGCCACCGCTGAGGACCGCGTTGCAGGACTCGCCTGCCTTGCAGCCGGCCGCTTCGCCCTTGGTCTTGGAAGTGTCGCAGGCGGCGGTGCACTTGCCGGTGGTCGACAAGCAGAAGCTCTGCTCTGCACAATCTGACGTGTTCTCGCAGGCCTCACCGATCGCCTTCTTGCCGGCCTTGCCGCAGCGGGGTTTGGCGCCAGCCAGGCAGGTCTCGCCCTCCTTGCAGCCCGTATTCTTCACCGGGTCGCAGATGGGCGGCACGCAGTAGCCGGCATCGTCGGGCGTATTGAATCTGGGCATCAGGTCGACGCAGGTCTCGCCTGTCTTGCACCCGCCCAGGAGATGGTCGCATCGCTGGCGACAGACCCCCTTGTCGGTGCCAATGCAGAGCAGGTCGGGGCTGCAATCGGAGTGTTGATCGCAGGGTTCGCCGGCCTTGGCGCTGCCCATGGCCACGCAGCGTTCTGCGCTGGGCTGCACACAGGCCTTGCTGGCGTCCGGATTGGTATTGGCCGACTCCGGGCAACGGGAAAACGCCGGGTCGATGCACGACTCGCCATCGCTGCACTCGGCGCTGGTGACGATGTTGCAGACCCGGGTCTCCGGGTCGAAGCAGCCGGCGAACCCGACGGCCAACAACAGCGTCAGCGTGGCGCAGGCCCGGCATCGTGCGCGTACACACCTGACCTTCATGACGCCCTCCCCCGGGTCGTCGACCACCGAAATCATCACCGCGCGGTCGTCGTGACGGCGATCGTGCAGGATTCGACATCGACGTGCAATTGGGCCGCGTCGTGTCGCCGGCCAGGAGTCGCCGCCTTCCTCCTGTGGTCGCCGCCTTGCCCTGCTCCCGGCGGACGCTTAGGCTTGCGGCCGGTCCAATCGTCGCCGCGGCGTCGGCCACTCCGAGCCCCCGCGAAGGAGCCTGCATGGCTGCTGTTGCAAACGCGATCACGTCGCCGCCCGAGTCCGGTCGCCTGGCCGCGTCCGACGGTCTGCGACTGGTCTATACGCTTCATCGAGCCGCCAACGAGCGCGCCGGAATGATCATCACCCACGGCTACGCCGAGCACCGGGAGCGCTACCGCTACCTGGTCGACGCCATGCTGGCGCACGGCATCTCGGTACTGACCTGGGATGCGCGCGGCCACGGCCAGAGTGGTGGCGCCCGCGGTCTGATCGGGCGTTTTGACGAATACCTGGACGACTACGAAGTGGTTCTCCGTCACGCCCAGGACGTGCTCCCGCGGCCCCTGATCGCCTTTGGCCACTCCATGGGCGGCCTGATCATGACCCGCTTCTACCAGGATCGCTCCGGGGCCATCGACGGCCTGGTGTTGAGCAACCCGGCGCTTGAACTGCGTATGCGGGTGCCGGCCTGGAAGGTCACCCTGGCTCGACTGCTGGCCCGGGTCATGCCCGCGTTCACATTGCCGTCGGACATTCCACCCGAGATGATCAGCCGCGATCCGCAGGAGGTCGCTCGCTACAAGGCCGATACGCTCGTCTTTCCCCACGCCACGGCGCGCTGGGCGAGCGAGTTCATGGCCACCCAGCGAAATACGGTGTTGCGGCCGGCGGATCTGGCCGCGCTGCCGGTGCTCGTCCTGCTTGGCACAGGCGATGGCATCATCGACTCGGCGGTCAGCGAGGATTTCTTCGGTCGGTGCACCGCCGCGGACTGCGAGATCAAGCGCTACGAAGGCCACTATCACGAACTGGTGAACGAGGGCCCGGCCCACCGGGAGTTGGTATTTGCCGATCTGCGCGAGTGGCTGGACGCGCGCGTTGCGTCGGGCGACTGAGCGCCCGGCGCCAGACAAGCAACGGATTCGAGCGTGCAGCAGTCCTTTGGCCGCTACCGGCTGGTCAGACATCTCGCCACGGGCGGCATGGGCGAGGTCTACCTCGCTGAGGCGGTTGGCGCGGCCGGATTCGCCAAGCGCATGGTGATCAAGACGCTGCGCCCCGACCTGAGCGCAGACGAAAGGCTGGTTGCCCAGTTCGTCGCCGAGGGCCGGTTGCTGGAGGCGTTGGACCACCCCAACATCGCGCAGATTCTCGACCTGGGCATGTACGAGGGCACCTACTTCCTGGCTATGGAGTATGTGCAGGGGCGGGATCTGCGCGACCTGCGCAACGCGCTGCCCATGCGCGACGGTCTGCAGCGTATGGACGAGGTGCCCGTCCTGACCGTGATGGCCGACATCGCGGGCGCCCTGGAACATGCCGCGGGCCGCCTGGGAGCCGATGGCGAGCCCATGCACATCGTTCACCACGATGTGACGCCATCCAACATCATGGTGCGGCGCGACGGGCACGTGAAGCTGGTCGACTTCGGCGTCGCGCGATCCGCGGTCTGGCGCCGCCTCGAGGCATCTGCGTTGCGCGGCAAGCTGCCCTACCTCAGCCCCGAGCAGGCCAGCTTGACCGACGCCGATGGTCGGGCCGACGTCTTCTCCCTGGGCCTGGTCGCATACGAGCTCCTCAGCGGCCGCAAGGCCATGGCCGTCAACGAGCCGGAAGAGTTGCCAGCCGCCTACGAACGCCTGACTGAGCGCCTCGACGAGTTGAGCGACGTCGATGTCTCGTCGTCCACCCGCCAGCTCATCGCCCACATGGTGCGGTTGGATCGACGGGATCGCATCGCCGGCGCCGCCCTGGTGGCCGAGCGGGCCCGCCATCGCCTGGTGGAACTGGGCATCGCCGACACCGCACGACCGCTGGCCCTCGCGCTGGCACCGTCATTCGACCTGCTGGAACAACAGGCCACGGGCTTCGACCACACTCTGGCCTCGCTGGTCGCGGCCGGACCGGGTTCCATCGGCACGCCCGTCGAAGGCGGTGGCGCGGGTACGGTCAGCATGCCCGGACTGCAGGGGCTGGCCGGGCCCGTGGTGGAAGCGCCGGCGCTGGTGTCCGCCACGGGCACGATTCCGCCCGTCGGGGCATCCAGGCCGCGCAAGCGGGTCTTGTTCGGCGCGGCCATGCTGCTGTTGCTGGCCGGTCTGATCGGCTGGTGGGTCGGCACTTCGGGCACCACGACGCCACCGGCCACCACGGCCGCCGCGACGCAGGTGCCCGATGCCACACCAGCGCCCGCCGCCCCACCAGCACCGGTCACCGCGGTGGCATTGACCACTGCACCAACGCCTGCGTCACCGCCGCCCGCTCCGGCACCGACTCCGGTGGAGGTCACGGTCGCTGTCGCCGCTGCGCCGACGGCCGACGAGCCAGATGCTGCGGCGTCCGACACAACTTCCCCGCCCGCTGCCGAATCTGCGGCGCCTGTGCGCGCCGCGACCGCCACGCTGCGCTTTCTCGTCTTCCCGGCCTACTGCGAGGTCCTGGTGGATGGTCGACGCCAGGCTGTTCACGCTTCGGGCCGTTACGCCCTGTCGCTGAGGCCCGGCCGTCACAAGGTCGTGGTGCGCGACCCGACCTCTGGTCAACAACAGTCTCAGACCGTGACCCTGGGGGCCGGAGAATCGCGCACGCTGCCGGGCGGATTCAGGCTGGTCACCGACCTGCCCTGAACTTCACGGCGGCGGTAGCGTGGTTTGCAAGGGCGACGGCAGCGGCTATCGTCCTGGCCATGGAACAGGCCACTCGCACCCTGACTGAGGCTCTGGCCGACCGCTATACGCTGCCCAAGTACCGCCTGCGCGTGCTGAACGGGGCGGCCGCTGGCAGCGAGTCCATCTTTGACCGCCGGCTGATCTACGTCGGCTCGGCCCCGGACAGCGACCTGGTGTTGGAGGACTCATCCGTCTCCCGCAATCACCTGAAGATCGAGGGTGAACGCCTGGGCTACCGGCTTCGGGATCTCGGCTCCAAGAACGGCACCTGGCTGTCCGGCAGTCGATTGATAGAGGGCGTGCTCGCCGGCAGCGCTGTGCTGCGCCTGGGGCAGACCGAAGTGGCCTTCGAGCTGCTCGACGAGACGCACGAGATCGCGCTGTCCCGCGAGCCGAGATTCGGCCGCTTGCTGGGCGCTTCGAGCCAGATGCGTGAGATCTTCGCCCTGCTGGCCAAGGTCGCGCCCACCGACGTGACCGTGCTCGTAGAAGGAGAGTCGGGTACTGGCAAGGAGCTGGTCGCGGAGGCGCTTCACCAGCGGTCGCGCAGGACCTCCGAACCGTTTGTGGTCTTTGACTGCTCGGCCGTACAGCGCAACCTGGTGGAGAGCGAGCTCTTCGGACACGTGCGCGGCGCATTCACGGGCGCGGTGTCCAGTCGTCGGGGCGCCATGACGGAAGCCGATGGGGGCACGCTCTTCCTGGATGAGATTGGCGAATTGGATCTCGAACTGCAGCCCAAATTGCTGCGGGCGCTGGAGACCAGAGAGGTGCGGCCGGTCGGCGGCAACGAGCGCAAACGGCTCGACGTGCGAATCGTCGCGGCGACCAATCGCGACCTCGGCGCCATGGTCCGCGAGGGCACGTTTCGCGAGGACCTCTACTATCGGCTGAACGTGGTCCGCATCGCCCTGCCGCCCTTGCGTCGTCGACCCCAGGACATCCCGCTGCTGGTCGACCATTTTCTCGGCGAAGCCCGACGCGGCAATCCGCAAATGGCCAACCTGAACATCTCCTTCGACACCATGCGCCGCCTGCAGGAACACAGCTGGCAGGGCAATGTGCGCGAGCTTCGCAACTACATCGAGCGCGCCTCCGTCATGTCCAGCGGCCATGAGCTGCAGGTGGAGTTCGATGTCGCGCTCCGCCCGGAAGCGGTCACGGACGAGCACGGCCTGCCCGTGCACTTCGACCTGCCGTTCAAGGATGCCAAGGCGAGGCTGGTGGACGCCTTCGAGCGCGCGTACTGGGAGCGGGCCCTGCGCGCCCACGGTTGGAACATCTCCGCTGCGGCGCGCTCCACGGGGCTGCACCGCAAGTCGCTGGAGTACCTGGTCCGCAAGCTCGATCTGAAGCGACCCGACGGCTCATAAAGTGCCGTCAACCGCGGCGGCGAGGTGACGACAATAGCGAGGAAAATCCTCGTAACGTCATGGCTGCTCGTACAAGTCTGTAAAAAAATTGCCATTCGTCGCGGCTGCCGTAATCTGGTCCTTGGCGTTCGGCCGGAATGGCTCGCGCAGCACACCGCTGTGTTGTCCAGGATGGCGACTTCGGGGCGGGAAGAAAAAGGGCGCCAAAGCGGGATGGTCCCGCGTATGGAGAGAATCGTGACGACACGTAAATCCCAGGTTTCGACCCGAACGCAGATCCAGACCGAGACCAAGCTTCGTGAAGCGGGACTGAACGATCTCGAGGAGCGCGCCCTGCGCATGCTCCACGGAATCGCCATCGCCGACAACGAGCCTCTGGAGTTCCGTGGCGAAGACAATCCAGACGTGAGCGCCTCTCTCGAAGCCATCGAGAAGCGGGCCCTGCAGCACCTGATGGGGACTGCGGACGCGCGTCGCAAGCAGGCGATCATCGACCAGTTGCGCGACATCTGAGCCTCCGGGCGCTGCCCGGCAGCGCAAATTGACTTGACTACAGCGCTACACTCAGGCAGAACGCCCTCCCTCGCGGAGGTACCTCATGGCGTCCAACTCGAAGCAGACCAAGCGGATCCGAGCCAACAAGGCGCGCAATGCCGGCAAGGGTCGTAAGCACGAGATCCGACGGGCGCAGCGCATCCAGTCGGAGACTCGACTTGAGGCCGCACTGGGCGAGAAGATTCCGCTCGATACCGTGCGCAACTGATCGCGTAGCTCGCACCCCACTCCAACTCGACACAGGCACAGCCCGACCCGGGCTGACCATGCCATCGGCACATCCTCGTCGTGTTCGGGCGCGCCTGCATTGACGCGCGCGAACACCTCATGCTGAATCGGGTTCGGCACTCGTGCGTCCGTGCTGCCGACCGGCCGGCTCGACTGTTGTGGAAGAGTCGGGGCCGCCCGGGTGTTCGCCCTCTATGGGCGGCGCCGACGAAGAGATTGATCGCCCGTGCCAGGAGTTGAAACTTGACCTCCCGGACAGCCGCAGCCCTGGGACGTTTCTCGCCGTCGCGGCTGGATGCAGCCGCCCGACAGCGACTGGATCGTCTGCTGGCGCTGCTGGTTGGCTATCGCCGGCGGATGTGGCGCCGTCGGGCGGCGCAGCGGCTCATTTGGGCGATCGCGACCGGATTGCCCCTGGCGGCCTTGATCGTGCTCGCGGTGCGCGCAGCGCTGGTCGAACAGGAACATGACCTGGGGCTGGCCAGCGTGGCGCTTGTCCTGCTGGCCGCGGCGGGCGTCTGGATCGTAGGCCACCGAGTGGCCTGGTTCGACGTGGCCAGACGTGTGGATCGCTCCGGAGATGGCAGTGACCGCGCGGCCACGGCGCTGGAGCTGGCCACTGCCGAGCGCGCAAATCCGTGGGTACATATCCAGGCCCGGGCGGCCAATCGATGGGCTGAAGGGTTGACGCCGGCCGGGCTGCTGCCATTTACCCGGCCCGAGGGCGTTGCCTGGGTGCTCCTGGGCGTCGCCCTGGTGGTCGGCGCGGCCATGGCCCCGCTGACCTGGCTGACTCCCTCCGGCCATGGAGCTGGCCAGCTGCAGGGCCTGGCGCTGTGGTTGCCGCCGCCGCCGGCCGCATTTACGTCCGCCGCCGAGTTGCTGGGCGCCGACGCCATCGATCTGATCCGCGCCGACGCGGAGTTGTTGGCCCGCGTCGAGGAGCAATTGCCGCACGGCCCCACGCGGGTCTGGGTCGGCGACGTGAAGAAGGTCCTGCAGGAGGTCGAGCGCGGCGCCCTGGACAAGAACGACGCGCTCGAGCGGTTGGCGGCGTTGGAGTCCCAGCGACCGGCCGAGGACGTCGCCCAGGACGGCAAAGCTGGCGAAGCCGGCGGTCGACCCGGCGCCGAGCCGGAGAAGAAGGCCAGCGATTCGCCCGACG
>CAYTLW010000031.1:47907-65671 GCA_964438735.1 uncultured Enterobacteriaceae bacterium
GCCGGCGGTCGACCCGGCGCCGAGCCGGAGAAGAAGGCCAGCGATTCGCCCGACGCAGCGGCCGACGGCAAGAGCGAACAGGAGGCCGGCAAGGGCGAAGCCGGCCAGGACGCCGATCGAGCGGTGAGAGGCGCCGTCGCGCGCGCCTTGGACAAGAGCCTCGAAAGCGCGCCTGCGGGTGCCCTGCGCGATGCGTTGCGAAAGGCAGCGCAGAAGAAGGACCTGGACGGCATCTCCAAGTGGCTGGCCAAGCTGGCCGAGCGCAACATGAGCGACAAGGAGTTGGACAAGTGGGTCAAGGTCGCCGAGCGCTTCGCCGGTCAGTTGGCAGATCGCAAAGTTCCGAAGCAGTTTGAGAAGCTCGCCAAGCGCGTGCGTCGATTGCAGAGCAAGAGGAAGCGGCAGGGTGGTCTGAACGCCGGTGATCGACGGCGTCTGCGCTCCACGCGCCATGCTCTGCAGCAGCTGCGCCGTGAGCACGGCGATGTGGACTCGGCAAAGCATCGCCTGCAGCGGCTCGAAAGAAACGCCAAGAGCGCGGCCAATGAGCTTCGTCGCAGCCGTCGCAGCCGACTGGCCAAGGGGGCCTCCAAGGCCCAACGGGCGCAGGACGAGGCTCGTCGCCGCCGTGCGCGCGGGCGCAAGTTCCGTAAGCGGATGCGACAGGCGGCGGATGAAATGCGGCGGGAGGGGAGTCGGCAGAAGCAGCGCCATGCGCGGCGAATCGGCCGGGCCAGGTTGCGCGACCTGCGCGAGGCCCTGGGGCGATCGCAGCGGAACTCGCGCGCGCAGCGACAGTTCGAGCGTCGCGCTGGATCGCGTCGCTCCACGGCAGAGGCCCGCGCCAAAGAGCGCAAGGCGAAGGGCGGCGGCCAGCGGAAGGCCGGCGACAGGATGCGTCAGGCGTCACAGGGCGGGCGCAAGGCAGCTGAAAAGGCGGCTCGGGACAAGAGAATGGCGCAGGGACAACAGCAGTCCGGGCAGTCTGCCAAATCCAGCCGGCGCAAAGGCGCTGGCGCAGGTCGCCGCAAGGCCGGCGGGCAGGGCGGTGGCGTCAAGCTCGGCCAAGGCCAGATGAGCGGCCAGACGCGCATGCGCATGATGCGCGCCCAAGCGAAGTCCGGCGGCGACTCCCCCGAAGGCGGGCAGGGCGTCGGCAGCGAGAGCGGGGGCCCCAACAAGGGCAAACGTTCGGGCCTGCGCGCCGGGCGCACCGAGAAGCTCCAGGGCATCCACGGCAAGGGGCCCACCGTCAAGCAGACGTTTCTTGAGGCGGCGCGGCGCGGATTCGCCAGGCGCAACTGGCGCCACGTCTATTCGGACTACAGCGCGGTGGCCCAGGAGATGATGGACAAGGAGACTTTGCCCGCTGGCCGCAAGGCCATGGTGAGGCGCTACTTTGAGTTGATTCGGCCGCGCTGAGGCGGGCCGAGCGGCCGACCTTCGGGTCGGCGTGCAATTGGGGGAGTCATGAACTCGACAGCTGTTGCCAGCGAACCCGACGTCGCCGCCTTGCGTGAGCGCATCGACTGGGTGGCCGAGCGCGTCCAACGACTGCGCGATGCCATCGGCCAGGTCATGGTCGGTCAGCACGACGTCATCGAGGGCGCCATCATCGGCCTGTTCGCCGGTGGGCACGTGCTGCTGGAGGGCGTGCCAGGTGTCGGCAAGACCATCCTGGTGCGCAGCCTCGCGGCGGCGGTGAACCTGGACTTCTCGCGCGTGCAGTTCACCCCCGACTTGATGCCGACGGACATCATCGGCACCCACGTCCTGGTCGATGACGGCAAGGGCGGGCGCACGTTTACGTTCCAGCAAGGGCCCGTCTTCGCCAACATCCTGCTGGCCGATGAGATCAACCGGGCCACGCCCAAGACCCAATCGGCCCTGCTCGAAGCGATGCAGGAGGCGCGGGTGACGGTCGGACGCGAGAGCTTCACCCTGCCGCCGCCCTTCTTCGTCATGGCGACCCAGAATCCCCTCGAGATGGAGGGCACCTATCCCCTGCCCGAGGCCCAACTCGATCGCTTCATGTTCAAGTTGAACGTGCCTTTCCCGAGCCATGACGACATGCGCGAGATCGTCGCCCGCACGGTGCGAGTGGAGCAGGCGACGATCGAGCCGGTGCTGAGCGGCGAGGACATCCTGGCCATCCGCGACCTCTCGCTGGGCTGCCCTGTGGCCGAGCATGTCATCGACTACGCCATCGCCCTGGTGGAAGGCACGCATGGGTCTCTGGAGCCAGCGCGGAAGTACCTGCGGGCTGGCGCCAGTCCACGGGCGGTCCAGGCCCTGATCATCGGTGCCAAGCTGCGCGCGATCTTCAGCGGCCGGGTCAACGCCGCCATGGAGGACATCCGCCATCTCGCAGCGCCCGTCCTGCGACACCGCGTCTTGTTGAACTTCGACGCGGAGGCCGACGGGGTGGCGCCGGAGCAGGTTCTGGAGCAGCTGATCGCAGAGGTGGATCGCAAGGTGAGCTGACGGGCCGCGCACACCCCAGCCCGCGGGGAGAGGTCACTTGCAGAAGGCGCCCGCCAACCGGATCAGGACCGACCTGTTCGACGCGCCCTTTCTGCGTCGAATCGAGCACCTGGCACTGCTCGCCAGGCGCATGGCCACGTCGGGTCAGCGGGCCCAGCGGCGATCCAAAAAGATCGGCAGCGGGATCGAGTTCGCCGACCATCGCGACTACACGCCCGGTGACGATCCGCGCTACCTCGACTGGAAGGTCTACGGCCGCACCGAGCGCCTGCTGCTGCGGCAATACGAGGAAGAGGAGGACCTGAGCGTCTACTTCCTGATCGATCGATCCACCTCCATGGGCATGGCGCCCGCCGGCGAACTGAACCTCTTCGAGCGCGCCCTGCAGGTGACCGCCGCCCTGTCCTACATCTCCTTGTCGAACCTGGATCGCGTCGCCGTGGTGCCTTTCTCCGCGACTGTCGAGCGGCCCGATCGCTCCCTGCGCGGCAAGGGCCAGTTCTTCCGCATCCTGAGGTTGCTCTCCAGCCTGCAGATCGGCGGACCGACCCACCTCGCCGACGCCCTGCGCGATTTTGCGCGCCATCGACCACGGCGGGGGTTGGTGGTGCTGATCAGCGACTTCTACGATCCCAGCGGCCTCGCCGATGGTCTGCGCTATCTGGCCTTCCGCGGCTTCGAGGTTATGGCCCTGCAGCTCTGCGATGGACGCTTGTTCGAGGCCGAGCATTGGGGCGACCTGTCGCTGGTCGATTGCGAGACCGGCGAGCAGCGAGAGGTCTGCCTGACGCCGGAGCTCCTGGCGGCCTACGAAGAGGCCTTCGCCGAGTTTTCCACCGACATTGCCAACGCAGCGCGCGAGGTCGGCGCTCGCTACTTGCGAGTCGACGTGGCGACGCCTTTTGACGAGATGGTGATGAAGGTCTTCCGCAGCGGAGGATTCCTCGGGTGATCGGCGCCATCGCCAGTTGGCAATCCTGGCTCGTGACGACCGCCGGTGTGCTGGTCGTCATCGCCCTGCTGTACCTGCTGCGGCCGCGGCGCCGTCAGATCCAGGTGCCCTTCGGCGGTCTTTGGCAACGGGTCCTGGCGCAGGCGGAGGCCCGCGCCCTCGGCCGACGCTGGCGCCGCCTGTTGTCGATGTTGCTGATGGTCGCCATCGCAGCGCTGATGCTGGCCGCGCTGGGTTTGCCCCTCTTCGGCACGCGGGGATGCACGGGTCAGGTTGAGGTGCAGGCCAGGCATACGGTGCTCCTGATCGACACCTCCGCTTCCATGGCCACCCAGGACGGCGTGCCGGTCGATTCGGATGGGGATGAGCTGATTGGCCAGCGACTCAGCCGCCTCGACGAGGCGCGGGCCCGGTTGCAGCAGGTGATCATCAGCGCCCGGCCAGGAGAGCGTTTCCTGATCATGAGCGCCGCCGGGCGCTTGCGAACACGCGGTGGCTGGACGTCGGACAGGGCGACCCTGCTGCGCACCCTGGCCACGATCGAGCCCGGCCAGGCCGCGCTATCATTGCGTCGTGCCTGGGCAGCAGCAGTGGACGCCGTGGCCGGTCGCGCGGGTCCGAGCATCGTGCTGGTGAGCGATGGCGGCCCCGCCATCGAGTCGGCTCCGGCGCCCGAATCGGTGCCGGTGAAATCGATCATGGTCGGGCCTGCGGTACGAACACCAAAGGCCGCCGGATTCGACAACCTGGCCGTCGAGCGCGTCGGCATTCGGCCCGATCCGGCGGATCCCGGACGCGGTGTGCTGACGGTGCGCGTGCGCAACGATCGCGATCAGCCGGTCGTGGCCCGGGTGACCGTCGCTGGGGCGCCCCGTGGACAGTCCGCGGCGGATTTCTCGGCCCCCGAAGCGCTCAAGATGGTGCGCGGGAAGCACATCCCCGCACACTCCGGGAAGTCGTTGACGTTCAACGACCTGGAGATGGCCGCCGGTCGTTTCGCTGTCCGCATTCAGCCGCAGGAAGGGGCGGATTGGCGCGATCTGGCCAGCTATGACGACTTCGGATTTGCCGTGCTGGCTGAACGCAAGGAGTTGACGGTGCTTCAGGTGGGGCCCGGGAACATGTTCCTGACCGCCGCGCTGTTGGCCAATCCCCGGGTGGCCTTGAAAAATATCTACGACGTTCGCGACTACCGTCCAGAGGACTGGGCGGCAGCACATCGCAAACGACATGGCGTCGACATCGTACTGTTGGATCGCGTCGCCGCAGCGCCGCCCCCTGGAATGCCGCACCTTCGCTTCGACCCGGTCGCCCATGCCCACACCCTTGCGGGGAGCACCTTTGTCGGTGGCCCGGACCTCTTCGTGCCGCCTGGCGAACACACGCTATCGCGCGGCTTTTCGTTGCAGGATGCGAACGCCGATCGCGTGCGCCTGCTCGAGGTGCCCACCGGCGCCAAGGTCCTGATTCGTGCCCGCCACAAGGGCGCCGTCGCGGTGGCCAGCGTGGACGGGGTCCGGCGACTGGTCATCGGCATGGACCTGCTGGACACCGATCTCGGCGGGCGTTTCGCCCTGCCGATCCTCATCGGCAACGCCATCGACTGGCTCGCCGGTGAAGACGAAGCCCTGCTGAGTCCGCTGGATCTGGGCCGGGTCTGGGCCATCCAGGCGCCTGTGCGCGGATTGACCTGGACCTACAGGGAGCCGGGCGGGCAAGACGTCCCTGCGCGCATCGCAGGCGACCAGATTATCGCCAGCAGCGAGGCGCATGGCATTCACCGATGGTTGGGGGCCGACGGCTCCACCCTGGCTCGCCCGACGCGCCTGGCGGCGACCGAGCGACCGGGGCTGCGCGCGCCTCTTTCTTCCGCCTGGGAGCCGGTGCCGGCAGCCGAGCAGGCCCGCAATCAACCGGCTCCGCGTCCCATCTGGCAGTGGCTGCTGTTGCTGGCCTTGGGAACGCTGTTCATCGAGTGGCCTCTGTACGTTCGCAGGAGGACTGTTTGAACGGCCGGCGGTCCAAGTGGCGGCTGTTCGCCGCCTTGTTGTGGCTCGTGCTCGGCGTCTCTGCGGCGCTTGCGGCGCTGCAGCATGGCGACGCCTTGCCCGGGCTGCTGGATCCCTACGAAATCGAGTTGGCGGCCCCGCAGCGGCTCTGGCTGGTGGTGGTGGCGTGGTTTGTGCCGCTGGCGGCTCTGTTCTCGTTGACCGACATGCCGGCGGGTCAACAACTCCTCCAGGTCGCTTTGCGCATGGCCCTGATCGGCGCGCTCGTCCTCGCGTTGGCCGGGCCGCGGACCCGGCGGGATCAGCCGCGGGGGGTGCAGGTGGTGCACGTGGTCGACCGCTCGGAGTCCATGCAGGACGACGCCCTGAAGCACGCTGCCCGGGTCATTCGGGACAGCCACATCAACTCTGTGTCCAGCGGCGACGTCACGACGGATATCGTGCGCTTCGACCGGGTGGCGCGGCGCCTGCCCTGGCCGCCGACCGGCACCGACGACGAAGCCGATGACACGATTCCGTTGCCCGATCTTCGACGAAGCGCGGGCACGAGTCGGGGCACCGATCTCGCGGCAGCGCTGAACATCGCCCTCGGCCTGATCGACGACAGCCGGGTCGGTCACATTGTGCTGTGGACCGATGGCATCGAGACGGCTGGCCATGCCCTGGGCCTCGCTGGCGCATTCGCCGCCGCGGGAGTTCGCATCCATACGCCGGCGATGGCCCAGGCTGCCAGCCAGCCGGCCGAAATGGTGGTCGAGCGCGTCGAGACGCCGGCCGGTCTGCGCGCGAACATACCCTTCCCGGTCTCGGTCGCCGTGCGCGCGACGCGCCCCATGTCCGTCCGTTGCCGGGTCGAGGGGGGCACAGCGGCTCCCGAGCCGGTGATCCGTTCGGTGCCTGCGGGCGCCAGCCTCATCGCCCTGGGCAGACTTCGCTTCGCCAAGGGCGGCCACCACGACATGAAGGTGAGCTGCGAGGTGCCCTCCGGCGGCGATCGCTTTGCAGATAACAACACCATGCGCACGCGGGTGGCCATCCAGGCGCGCCCTCGAATCCTCTACCTGGAGGGTGCCGCCGGGCAGGGGCGCTACCTGGCCGATGCGCTCAAGGACGACTTCGACGTCAAGGTTCTCGGTCCGCAGGGGTTGCCGCGAAAGGTGGACCAGATGAAGGCGTACCACGCCATCATCCTGTCGGACATCGCGCGGAATTCGCCCGCCGGCGTGCCCCAACTGACCGACGGAGACATGCGAAACCTCCATAAATGGGTCCTGCAGGGCGGCGGCCTGCTGGTGATCGGCGGCCAGGACAGCCTCGGCTCGGGCGGCTACCAGGGCACCCATTTCGACCGCCATGTCCTGCCGGTCCGCATGGAGATCGAGAGTCGCGTCGAGATGCCGTCTATCGCCATGATGTTGCTCATCGATCGGTCTGGTTCCATGAGCGGGCGCAAGATCGAACTGGCCAAGGAGGCGGCGCGGGCCACGGCCGAGGCGTTGGGGGCCGAAGATCGGATCGGGATCATCCAGTTCGACAACATCGCTCGACCCCTCGTCCGCTTGCAGCGGGCCGGAAATCGATACCGAATCGCCACCCAGATCAACAAGTTGACGGCCAGCGGCGGAACCCATATCTACCCCGCCCTGCAACAGGCCCACACAGCGCTGACGGGCGTGCAGGCGCGCGTCAAGCACGTGATCCTGCTGTCGGACGGCCAGGCCCCACGGCGTGGCATCGACGCCCTGGTTCGCGGCATGCGCAACGCCGGCATCACCGTGTCCACGGTGGGCGTCGGCGCCGAGGTCGACCGCAGCCTGATCGAGTCCATCGCCGACCGCGGCGGCGGCCGCTTCTACTTCACGGATCGACCCGAGACGTTGCCTCGTATCTTCGTCCGCGAGACCCGGCAGATCGCCGGCAAGTCGGTGGTCGAGACGCGCGTCAAACCCGTCAAGGCACCGGGACTGGGCCGCATCGACCTGCTTCGTGGAGTCGATCTACGCCGTGCGCCGGCGCTGCATGGGTTCCTGCCGACGCGCGCCAAGCGGAGCGCCGAGGAGATCTTGCGCCTGAATACGGGTCAGCCGCTGCTGGTTCGCTGGCGCCTCGGCCTGGGCAAGGTCACGGTGTGGACCTCGGATCTGAAGAACCGCTGGGCCCACGGCTGGATCGACTGGCCCGGCTACGGCCGCCTCTCGCGCCAGATCGTGCGCGACCTCATGCAGGAGGAGATCGGCCGGCGCGTACTCGTCCAGTTGTCGCGCGAGCGCTCGCGGCTGCGCGTCGCGGTGGATGCGGTCGACGATGACGACACCTATATGCGTGGGCTGCACGCTTCCGCCCGGTTGACCTTGCCGGGTGGGGTACAGCGGCAATTGCCGCTGCCCGAGGTCGCGATCGGCCGCTACGAGGCCACCACGCCCATGGAACGCTTCGGCCCCTACGAGGTGCACGTCGACCTGCGCGGCGATGCCACCAGGCCACCGTTGGCCACCGGCTCCGCGACCGCGGTGCACCCCTACCCGGACGAGTATCGAAGTTTCGACACCAGCGCCACCGCCTTGCCGGCGCTTGTGTCGGCCACCGGTGGAAGCGCGTCGGCGACCCCAGCTGAGTGGCTCGAGCGTGGTGGGGCCACCCATGAGCGCTGGCAATGGCTGTGGCCCGATCTGGTCTGGCTGGCGCTGGGGCTGTTGCTGCTCGACATCGCGCTGCGCCGAATTCGCCTGGGGCCCGCCCGCGCCACGGACTGGTATCGCGCGCGCTGAGATGTGAAGTCGCTTCAGGAGATGGCCAGCAGGACCTTCTGCAGGTGTCGGATCTCATCGCGTAGATCGGCCGCCTTCTCGAACTCCAGCGATCGCGCCGCGGTCTTCATGTCCTTGCGCAATGCGTCGATTCGCCGCTCCAACTGCCCCTTGTCCAGGCGATCGCCGTCCGTGCCGCCGGCCTGCTCGTGCGCTTGTCCGTCCTGCGGAAGCAGCGTTTCGACGCCGGCGATCGCCTTGCGAATCGAGCGCGGCGTGATTCCGTGCTCCAGGTTGTGGCGATGCTGCACCTCTCGCCGCCGATCGGTCTCGTCGATGGCGCCCTGCATGGAGCCCGTCATCCGGTCTGCGTACATGATGACGCGGCCCTCGACGTTGCGTGCGGCGCGACCGATGGTCTGGATCATGGACCGACGGGAACGCAGGAAGCCCTCCTTGTCGGCGTCCAGGATCGCCACCAGCGACACTTCAGGCAGATCGAGCCCCTCTCGCAACAGGTTGATACCCACCAAGACGTCGAACTCCCCCGACCTGAGGCCACGCAAAAGTTCGATCCGCTCCAGGGTGTCGATGTCCGAGTGCATGTAGCGCACGCGCACGTTCAGGTCGGCGAGATACTCGGCCAGGTTCTCCGCCATGCGCTTGGTCAGGGTGGTGACCAGGACGCGTTCATTGCGCTCGGCCCGCAGTCGGATCTCCGCCAGCAGGTCATCCACCTGGCTGGCAACCGGACGCACCTCCACCTGGGGATCGAGCAACCCGGTCGGCCGCACCACCTGTTCGACGATCTCGCCAGCCGTCTGCTCCAGCTCCCAATCACCCGGGGTGGCCGAGACGAAGAGACGCTGCCCGGTGCGCTCGAGGAACTCGGCGAATCGAAGTGGGCGATTGTCCATCGCGCTGGGCAGACGGAAGCCGTGTGCGACCAGGTTCTGCTTGCGCGCCCGATCGCCGCGGAACATTGCCCCCAGCTGCGGAACGGTCACGTGGCTCTCGTCGATGACCGTGATGAAGTCGTCGGGGAAGTACTCCAGCAACGTGGGCGGCGGCTCGCCGGTCTTGCGCCCGGTCAGGTGGCGGGAGTAGTTCTCGATGCCGTTGCAGTGGCCTCTCGTGCGCAGGTTCTCCAGGTCGTACATGGTGCGCTGTTCGAGGCGTTGGGCCTCCAGCAACTTGTCCTGGGAACGCAGTTCGATGAGCCGCTCGCGCAGCTCCACCGCGATCGTCTCCGTGGCCATGGCCAGGCGGTCCTGCGGCGTGACGAAGTGCGAACTGGGATAGACGTGTACCGAGTCCAGGTTGGCCTGCACGGTGCCCAGGAGCGGATCGATGACCTGGATGGTCTCGATCTCATCGCCCCAGAGCGACACCCTCAACGCCCGATCGTCGGCCGACGCCGGCACGATCTCGACCACATCTCCGCGCACGCGGAAGCGACCTCTGCCGAGCTCGTATTCGTTACGCTGGTACTGCAGGTCGACCAGGTGGCGGAGCAGCTTCTGCCGCGGCAGCCGCTCGCCGACCGCGATCGGCAGGCGCATGTCCAGGTAGGACACCGGAGCCCCCAACCCATAGATGCAGGAGACCGAAGCCACGATGATGACGTCGCGTCGTTCAATCAGCGAGAACGTCGCCGCGTGGCGCATGCGGTCGATCTCGTCGTTGATGAGTGAGTCCTTTTCGATATAGGTGTCGGTCGACGGGATATACGCCTCAGGCTGGTAGTAGTCGTAAAAGCTGACGAAATACTCCACGGCATTGTTGGGGAAGAGGGCCTTGAATTCGGCGTGAAGCTGGGCGGCCAGGGTCTTGTTCGGCGCCAATACCAGCGCCGGTCGCTGCAGGCGGGCGATGGCGTTGGCGACGGTGAACGTCTTGCCCGAACCGGTCACGCCGAGCAGCACCTGGGCCTCTGCGCCGGCCTGCAGACCCTGGCAGAGTGTCTCGATCGCCGCCGGTTGGTCGCCGGTTGGCGAGAACTCGGCCTGAAGTTGGAATTCAGTTGCCGCCATGGTTCCCCCTGGAAGCCTCGAAGCCGACCACCCGCCATGCCTTCCGTCAAGTCTGCCGGGCCGAAGCAGCGGTCAAATTGGCCGTCATCGATAGGTCATTGAATGTGGGCGACCGGGCAAAAGTCGTTGAAACAGCGGCGTTGACGAGCAGTGCGCGCCGACCTTTGATGGCCGGCCAGGGGTTTTTCGCACGCCATTGGGGTGCTGTTGACCGCGTATGCCAAGCGCACTAGAGTCAGCCCACCTTGTTTGACCAACGCAGGGTGAGGGAGCCCCCCGGACATGCGAGCGATCTCCAAGGTGGAGACCGACCAGGGATGGAGCGCTCACCCAACTGGAGACCGGTCATGAGTCAATACTGGAAGCGATTCATGCTCTTGGCTACCGCGCTATTCCTGTCGGCCTGTCTGGTCGGATGCGCGAAAAAGGCCGAAAGCAAGGCTGAGGCCGCTGCACCCGCCGCGGAAGAGGCCAAGAAGGAAGAGGCCAAGCCTGCTGCCGAAGAGGCCAAGAAGGAGGAGGCAAAGCCTGCCGCCGACGAGGCCAAGAAGGAAGAGGCCAAGCCTGCTGCTGATGAGGCCAAGCCTGCCGCCGATCCGGCCGCTGCTGCCGCCGATCCGGCTGCTGCCGCACCGGCCGCTGCACCTGCTGCCGCCGCCGATCCGGCTGCTGCCGCACCGGCCGCCGAGCCGGCCGCTGCGCCCGCAGGCGACAAGAAGTAGCTTCGAGTTGCCGTCGAACACATTCGGAAGGGTGTGCTCGTCGGCAAAGGAAGCGCTCGAAAAGAAGGGGAGGGGGAGCGTCCAGGGCGGATCTCCCCCTCTCCGTTCGTTCCCCGCCGGCCGTTCTTGCGTCGACGAGGGTCTCCGGTTCTGAACGGGGACAGGCCCGCTTCACGCGGCCACAACAAGGGGCGCCCCGCGTGCCCGAGGGAGTTGGACAATGACGTTGCACAAGTCCGGTTGGAGCGCCTTGGCGCTGATGGTCGTGTTGGCATTCGCAGTGAGCGCCTGCGGCAAGAAGGCCGAAGAAGCCAAGCCCGCTGCCGAAGCGAAGGCTGACGAGGCGAAGAAGGACGAGGCCAAGAAGGACGAGGCTGCCCCGGCGGCCGCCGAAGCCAAGAAGGATGAAGCCAAGCCCGCCGCCGCTGGTGGCAACATCGACAAGGCCAAGGTGCTGGTCGACAAGATGGCCGGCGACATGGAGGCCATGCTCAAGGAGATCGAGGGCGCTGCCGGTGACCAGGCAAAAATCAAAGACATCAGTGAGAAGTTCAAGACCTCGTCCGAGTCCATGAAGACCGAGGGTGAGGCGTTGAACAAGGCCATGAGCGACGAAGAGAAGAAGGTCGTCGAGGCCTACGCCAAGGAGAAGATGGCGCCGCTGATGGGCAAATTCATGGCCGCCATGATGAAGGCCGCTCCGCCGCCCGGCGCCGCAGCCGCCGCTCCCGGTGGAGCGCCCGCAGCCGCCCCCGGTGGTGCGCCCGCAGCCGCCCCGGCAGCCGCGCCCGCAGCCGCGCCCGCAGCCGCGCCCGCAGCCGCCCCGGCAGCTGCCCCAGCAGCCGCGAAGTAAGTAGCGTCTGCTCGACCCGCCTTTCATCGGGCGCCCGGGAGACCAACAGATGAACAAGGTCTACGCCAACGCGGCCGAAGCGATCGCCGACATTCAGAACGGCGCCGTCATCATGAGTTCGGGCTTCGGGCTCAGCGGCAATCCGGAGAACCTGATTACCGCGCTGGCCGATAGCGGCGTGCGCGATCTGACGGTCATCTCCAACAACGCCGGGGTCACCGACGACGGACTCGGCGTGCTGCTGCAGAGTCGGCAAGTGCGCCGAATGGTGTCCAGCTATGTGGGTGAGAACAAGGAGTTTGAGCGGCAGTTCCTGGCCGAAGAACTCGACGTTGAGCTCAACCCACAGGGCACTTTGGCCGAGCGCATCCGCGCCGGCGGCGCCGGCATCCGAGCCTTCTTCACGCCCACCGGCTACGGCACCATCGTCGCCGAGGGAAAGGAGACTCGGGAATTCGACGGCGTGCCCTGCGTGCTGGAGACCGCTCTGACGGCCGATTTCGCGCTCATCAAGGCGTACAAGGGCGACAAGTGGGGTAACCTGATATTCCGCAAGACCGCCCGGAATTTCGCGCCGATGATGGCCGCCGCCGGCCGCATCACGATCGTAGAAGTCGAGGAATTGGTCGAGGTCGGCGAGCTCGATCCCGACATGGTGCACACGCCTGGGATCTACGTTCAGCGAATCTTCCAGGGTGTGAACTATCGCAAGCCGATCGAGGTGCGTACCACTCGCCCCCGGCCCTAGGACACGATCATGGCTGCGCACCGGCGCGCCGCATTTCTCATCTGTCTTCTGATCGCCTTGGGCGGCTGTCGGCGTGAGCCGACGGCCGCCCCTGCGCCATCAGCCGCCACGGCAGCTGCAGGTGAAGATTCCAACACGCCCGCTACCGCAAAGAAGGTGGCACCGCCGTGGTCGCGACCGGGCTATAAGCGCGGTGGAATCATCGATTTCCATAGTCATCTTGCGATTTTCGGTGTAGAGCGCATCGCCTCCATCCTCGACGATATGGACATCAAGCTGATCATCAACCTCAGCGGCGGCTCGGGACGGCGTGGTGAGCGGGCCTGGCTGCTGTCGCAGGTGCTCTCCGACCGACTTGATGGCCGCGTCGTCAACTTCGCCAACGTCGACTGGCAAGGGTTCGGCGTGGCCGGCTGGTCGGCCAGGGAGACCGAGCGGCTGGAGTACGTGGTGCGTCGGCGCGGCTTCCGCGGGCTGAAGATCAGCAAGGCGTTGGGATTGGGCGTGACCGATCGCGACGATGAGCTGGTCGCTGTGGACGATCCCAGGCTCGGGCCGCTCTGGCGCAAGGCGGGTGAACTGGGAATCCCCGTGGCGATCCACGTGGCCGACCCGAAAGCGTTCTGGGCGCCCATGGACGACAAGAATGAACGCCGCGAGGAGCTCTCAGTGCATCCATCGTGGTCCTATGTCGGCCGCGACGTGCCGAGCTGGTCAGAGCTGCAAGACGCCTCGGCGCGGGTCTTCAAGGCCTATCCGAAGACGACCTTTGTAGCCGTTCACTTTGGCAACGCGGCCGAAGAGGTCGAGCGGGTCGACCGCTTGCTGGACGCCTGTCCGAACGTCTGGATCGACCTGTCGGCGCGCGTTGGCGAGTTCGGCCGCCATCCCGCCAAGCGCATGCGCGCCTTCTTCATCAAGCATCAGGATCGAATCCTGTTCGCCACCGATCTCGGCGTCTCCGACGAGTACCTGATGTTGGGCTCCAACGGGGCGGTCCCGCCGCAGATGAAGGACGTCCGCCCGTTCTACGAGGCCAACTTCAAGTACCTCGAGAGCGACGCCAAACAGATCGATCACCCCAGTCCCATCCAGGGTGACTGGAAGGTGGACGCCATCTCGCTGCCGGCGAGCGTGCTGGACAAGGTCTATCGGGATAACGCGCTCAGGTTGCTGGCTGGCGTCGAGCGATCCCTGGCCGCCGTCAAGGCGCCTCCGTCCCAGTAGCCGGCTGCGCGGCACCGGTCACCGTGGCGGCGGCCGGCAATTCTGCGACCAGTCTGGCTACCGCCTTGGCCTCCGCGACGATGCGCTGGCGATCGAACTCCCCCGGACCGTCAAAGGTGGGGTGCTCCAGTCTCAGGCGATCGAGCTGGCCCAGCAGGTCGGTGGCGACCTGGGGTTCGAGGTCGGCCAGGCGCAGGCCACCGCGGCCATCGCTGAGCAGAATCCAACGCAGGTAAGCCAGGGCGAAGCGGGTCTCGGGCGCCTTGGGCGCGACGCTGTACATGCGGTCGACCAGACGCCGGACACGCGGGAAACCGTGGCTCAGTCCGCGGTTCTGCACGGTGTGATAGATGGCGTGGATCGCCAGGGTGCGGGCTCCAGCGGAATCGCGCAGCGCCCCCTCGTCGAGCGTGGCCGCCCCTGCCAGCAGAATCGTGGCCGAGGCGCCGCGTCCCTCCAGCACCGACAGACCCTGGTACAGGTCGTCGATCACCTGTGCTGCCAGCGGGGCGTGCCGCAACGCCAGCGCCGGCGGCGGCTCCTGGATTGCCGTGCTCTGCCACGGGCTGGCGGGGGGAGGCGGGTGTTCGCAGGCACATAGCAGGGCGGCCAGGAACAGACCGCTGACGAATACACCGCTGACTTTGTCGTTCAGGCACGCGCGCATCACGAGTGGCCCCCCCTGGCGGTAATGGTGCGCAGCTCTTGTGGCAGGTGGGCGAGTAACTCGGTGGCCTTCCGGCCGCTCTTCGGGTCGACGAAATCCACCGCGATCTCCACCAGGGGCTTCAGCACGAAGTCTCGCGATGCCAGCCGTGGATGCGGCAATTCCAGCCCGGGTTCGTTCATGATTCGTGCGCCGTGGTCCACCAGATCGAGGTCCAGAGGGCGACCCCGTGTTGCCTGCTCCTTCCATCGCGCTCTGCCGAATGCGTGCTCGATCCCCTGAAGAATGCGCAGCACCTCGACCGGGCCGAGCGTCGTATAGCCGACGCCCACCGCGTTGGCAAAATGGGCTCCAGAAGCCCCCTCGGCGGGTCGCGAACTGTGTACAGAGCTCAGTTGGGGCCTGTCGAGCGCCAACGCATGGACCGCGCAGCGCCAAGCCAACGGCAGCCCAGCGGAGGGATCGCTGAGGTTGCCGCCAAGACCAATGATCACACGCTCCGCCACCGCCTCTCCCTGGCACGACCGGACACCATATTGGCATCCCCTGGCGAGCGATATTGCGGCACCGAGCCAACCCCCGCAAGCAGCGCTGCAGGCTTGCCAGGGACGGGCGCCTGCCTATGATGGGCCGCGGTCGAGGCGCGTGTCCCGCCGACGGTTGGAGCAGAACATGATCCCTTGTCGAACGCTGGCTCTGCCGGCAGGCCTCTTCGTGGCCCTGGGTCTGGTCGGTTTGGTGCTGTGCGGCAGCGGCTGCAAGCGCCAGGAGGCTGCCCCCCCGCCGACCGGCGCCGCGTCGCCTGCGCCGCCGTCGAAAGCCGCCGCTGCCGCCGATGAAGGGGCACAGAAGAAGGACTCTACGAAAGCTGCTGTGCTGCCCGCGAGCCTGGACACCGGCGACCTGGACAAAGATGAACTCGCCTTGCTGAACCAGATCGTCAGCGATCAATTCGATCCCTGCGGTCGATCGCGCTCGTTCCTGGAGGCGCTACAGGCCGGGGATTGCGCGCTGGCGGACCGCCTGGCTCGCTTCCTGGTGCGCGGCCTGCAGCAGGGGCATGGCAAACGACGCCTGGTGACCATGTTGCTGCGCGAGATCGAGCGACTGAACACCGTCGTGCAGGTCGATACCACCGGCGCACCGCGACTTGGTCCTGCCGACGCGAAGGTCCAGGTGATCGCGTTTTCAGATTTCGAATGTCCCTTCTGCGGCAAGTCCGCCCAGCCGACCAAGAAGCTGCAGGCCCACTACGGAGTGGCCCTGTATTACAAGCACTTCCCGCTCACGTCGCACAAGCTGGCCGAAGGCGCGGCGCGGGCGTCATGGGCCGCGCAGCAGCAGGACCGATTCTGGCAATTGCACGATGTGCTGTTTGCCCACCAGAACCAGTTGGCGTGGTCGGACGTCAAGACTCATGCGGCCGGCTTGGGCATCGACATGACGCGATTCCAGGCCGACACCGAGTCCGAGGCGGCTCGCAAGGCGGTGGCGCGCGACTACGACCACGGCGTCGAGGCTGGTGTGGATGGCACGCCGACCTTCTTCATCAATGGGCGACGGGCCGAGACCGTGGAGCAATTGCAGGATGCCATCCGAGAGCAACTGGCCCTGGCTGGCGTCAAGGATCTGCCACCGGTGTTGAACGTCGCTGCCGCGGCGCCCACGGCCGCCACTCCCACCACCGCGAAGGTACCCTGATGCCCCAATCGATGACCGGAATCGGAGTTGGCCGATCCAGCCGCGGCGGCTGGCGCGCCACCGTGGAGTTGCGCTCGGTCAACCATCGCCATCTGGACCTCAGGTTCCGGCACTCGGGACTGAGCGCCGCTGTGCAGCAGGCGCTGTCGGCGGCGATCAAGGCTCGCATCGCGCGCGGCCACGTCTCCGTCCGGGTTGACCTGGAGCGAGACCAGAATGCGAGCCCGGAAGTGAGGGTGGACTTGCCCCTTGCCGCGGCCCTCAAACGCGCCGCCGACAAGTTGGCCGATGCCGTCGACGGCCAGGGCGCGGTCGACCTGGCGTGGCTGGTGACCGTGCCTGGGGTGCTCGAGTTGGCCCAGCCAGACCAGGAAGACGAGGCCATCGCCGGTCTGATCTCCGAAGCGGGCGCAGAAGCGGTCGACGGTCTGCTGCTGGCACGTCGCAACGAGGGTGCGCACCTGGCGAAGGATCTGCGCGAACGGATCCAACAATTGCAGGCGTTGCACGGCGAGGTGGCCACGCTGGCCGCGGAGCTGGTGCCTGCCCGCAGGGCCAAGCTGCGTGAGCGGCTCACCGAAGTGGCGCAGGAGTTCGGCGCTCAGGTCGATCAAGGGCGGCTCGAGCAGGAGTTGGTGCTCTTCGCTGACCGCATCGACATCACCGAAGAGCTGGTTCGTTTGCAGGGGCACTTGACCGCATTCGAGGCGGCGCTGGGCAAAGAGCAGCCCGGCAGGCAGCTGGGATTCCTGGTCCAGGAGTTGCTGCGCGAGGTCAATACCATCGGTTCCAAGTCGGGCGCGTTGCAGGTGACCGAGCGGGTCATCGCCGCCAAAGTGGAGATCGAACGGCTGCGCGAGCAGGTCCTGAATCTCGCCTGACGGCATTCGACAAGGGTTCGGAGGGGCGCATGGCTGGCATGGGGGGCGGCAGACTGGTGGTGTTGGTCGGCCCGTCCGGGTCCGGCAAGACGACCCTGGCACGGCGCCTGATCGCCCGGTTCCCCGACCGTTGGACGTTCAGCGTCAGTCACACCACGCGCGCGCAACGGCCCGCGGAGCAGGACGGTCAGGACTATCACTTCGTCGATCGGAGCGCGTTCGAAGCGCTGGCTGCTGCAGATGGCTTTGCCGAGTGGGCGCAAGTGCATGGCAATCTCTATGGCACGTCCATGGCCGAGTTGGAGCGCCACTTCGCCGCCGGACGGGAGATCTTCTTCGACATCGACATCGTGGGCGCGCACAACCTCTGGCGACGCTTTCCCGACCGCTGCCAGTTGATCTTCGTGCTGCCCCCGACGTGGAAGGAGATGGTTCAGCGGCTGGAGCGGCGCGGTACTGAGACGTCGGCAACCTTGCGCCGTCGGCTGCGCACAGCGCGCACGGAGTTGCAGGAGATCATGGCCTCTTCCGCGCCATGGAGCCTGCTGGTCAACGCCGATCTCCAGGCCGCAACCGACGATCTACGGCAGTTGCTGGAGGGTGCGCGCGACCCGGTCGACGTGGCTGGCTCGAGCCTCGTGCAGCGCTTCCTGAAAGACGCCATCGACGACACACGCAGCGCCACCACTTCCCCCTCTGAGGGTTGACCCGCCGTCACCGGCGCGACTAACGTCCGCGCT
>CAYTLW010000032.1:0-64132 GCA_964438735.1 uncultured Enterobacteriaceae bacterium
AGTTTGCAGGCGATTGCTGAGATGCGTCTATGAAACCGCTAAAGTCGAGACTAGAGACGCCGGAGTTCGGCGTCTTTGCGCCCGATCCGGGGTTGTCGGTAGCGGCTCAATCGCCTACTGCAACCAGCTCGCCGGCTGGTCCTGGGCCCTGGCGATGCCCCGCCAGATGATGGAGGCGGCGTCCGCGGCGTTGTCGGCGGTGGCTGCGAACGCGCGGTCTCCACGGTCGATGACGCCCGGCACGAGCAGGGCTTTGTCGCGCATCTCCCGTCGGTAGACCTCGGCTTCGATGGTCACCGGCGAAGCCACCTTCCACACCTGCAGGCGGCCGGCCCGGGACCGCCTGATGGCCTCCTCGGCGCCATCTGCGATAAGCGTGCGCGTCCTGGCCGGCGGCAGACAGATGGCCGCGTTCACCCCCAGCGCCCGCTTGACCTGGACCAGCACCGGCTCGCCTGGCAGGTCGGCGCCCGCCTCCGCCACCAGGTCGTCGGCGCCCGTGACCAGACCCACCGCCATACCCATGCTGCCCAGGATGGTGGCGTTGAGTCCGGTCTCACCCACCACCTGCCCGTTGACGCGCAGGTTGGCGATGGTGCTGCCGACCAGCGAGTGGCTCAGCAGCCCTGAACGTGTGCCGGCGCGGCTGTGGTAGCCGACCATGAAGGCCAGTTCAAAAGTGTCGTCGGCGCCCTGCACCTGGCACAGGGGGCGGTTTTCCCAGGTGGCCGGGCCCATGACCAGCTCGGCGCGCTCGTGCAGCTCTTCGAGCACGATGTTGCGCATGACGCCGTGGCCGTCGGCGACCCGAAAGGTGGCCTCGGGCGCCGCCCGCAAGGCGCCCTCGATGGCCGCGTTGACGTCGGCTGTGAGCAGCTTGCGGGCGTCGTTATAGGTGCGCCCCTCCGGCATCAACTGGTCGCGATGTACCACGCCGGTGGCGCCTTCCATGTCCACAGAGATGAAGATTCGCATGGTTGCTCCGGTGCCTGTGCCCTGTGCTCGCGACCAGTGTCCCGTTGCAGGGGAAGTGGTGAGTTGGAGAGCCCGCTGTCTTTGGGCCCTGCAACGGGGCTCTTTCGCGAAGCGGAGCTCGGGGTGAGGCCCGAAAACGACGTTTTTCGGGCCGAGGGGGATTGCCTGCAATCCCCCTGAAGATAAGAGGCTAGTGGTCCATTGGCGACGACGAAGCAACTCATCAGAACCTCTGAAATGGACCACTAGCGCTCGAAGGCGAGCTTGACCGTCGTGCCCGCCGGTGCCTTCACCCGCAGCGCGCCGTCGTCGGCGTTCCAGCTCCAGCACGCGCCGCTGCCCTCGATGGTCACGTTGCGGGGACCTTTTTGGAACGCCCTGGCCGGCACCCGCAGCTCGGTCACGCCGCCGTCCGCGGTCCACGTGGCGCTGGCGCTGCCGGCCTTGGCGTCCCACTTCAGGCTGCCACCGCTGCCGGCCAACGCGCGCAGCCACGGCCGCACATAGGTATCCAGGATCGGCCGCTCGCTGCCGTCCACGTTCACCACCGACAGGTCTTCCTCGTTCCACTTATCCGGCGAGATCGAATACTCCCACAGGGTCGCTGACCAGCCGTGCGCGTCGATGAAGTCCATCACCTCCGCCAGCCAGCCCGGACCGCCCATGTCGTCCGATTGCGAAGACGCGCCGTAGCCAAACTCGCCCAACAGGACCGGCAACTTCTCGGCTTTTGCAAATGCGTCGATGGTCGCCATCCGGCCGATGCTGTCCGCTTTGGAGCGCTTGCCGCCGGCGATCAGGCCCATGTCGTAGACGTGCGGGGCATAGACGATGCCTTCGCCAGCCGGTCGCACATGCACCACGGGATCCAACAAGGCGTCGGTGCCTGGATTGTCGAAGAACACCAGGCGATCGGGCGCGATCTTGCGCAGGTGCGCGATCAGCCGCTCATGGAAGGGCGTCAGCACGTCCTTCTTCCACTGCCCAACGCCGGCGGTAGAGGTGTAGCCGCCCGGCTCGTTGAGGATCTCGAATCCGATCACCGCCGGATGGTCCTTCAGCCGTCCTGCCATCTTGGACCACATCTTCTCGAACGCCTGCAGTCGCCCATCCTCATCCTTGTAGAAGCGGTCGAACGCGCCGGTTACCGCCGGGTCGAAGTACTTCAAGAACCACGTGGCGCTGCTCTGGCATGTCTTGGTCCGATCGGCAGGCGGCAGGGTCCACAGGGGGAAGCCGTCGCCGCAGAACGGCTCGGCATAGACGTCCTGGTGAAAGTCCACCACAACGCGCAGGCCCAGGTCGCCGGCAGCGTCCACCATGGTGACGTAGCGTTCCAGCCAGGCGTCGTCCCACGTGCCTGCGGCGGGTTCGAGGGCAGCCCAGGAAAAGGGCATCCGCACCGAATCCAGACCCCACAAAGGCAGGCGCCCGAAGTAGGTGTCGGCGGCCGCTCGGAAGGCGGTCAAATCCATGTCGGCGGTGACCGGAAAGGGCACGAATGGCGCGACTTTCGAGCGCCCACCGGTGTTCAGGCCGCGCAAGACGACCTGGCGCCCTGCACCATCTCGAAGTCGGCCTTCGGAACCGATGGTCAGCGGCCCCTGGGCCGCCACCGGATCGGCGAGTGGGCCGTCACATGGGCCCGGTGTGGTGGCTTCTTCTATGCCACAGGCGGCCAGGGATGCGATGACGCAGCACAGTGCCAGATGTCTCCGTGGGCGGCCGGGCCGGGCGGCCATCATGGTGCGCCACTGGGAGGACTGGCGCCCGCAGGACTCGCGCTCGTGGGACTCGCCGGCGCGGGCGCGCCTGGCGGCTGGGTCGGCGCTGGCGGCTTGGCCGGCGCCTTCTTCTTGATGTAGGTGCCCATGAGCGTGGCGCTGGCCAGCACGTGGCCCTCGAGCGCCGCTGTGAGCTCATCCTTGGTGGGCGTGTCCAGGTCTGCCAGGTCCACGTCGACGGCGTAGAGGCGGTGGTAGTAGCGATGGCGACCGATGGGCGGGCAGGGGCCGCCATAGGTGGTGCGCTTCCAGCTGTTCATTCCACGAACTGTGCCGACGGGCAGACCGCTGTACTCAGCGTTGGAGGTCAGGCCCGTGGCCGCCACCGGGATGCGCAGCAGCACCCAGTGGACCCATGTCATGCGCGGCGCTGCGGGATCGGGCGCGTCGGGATCGGTGATGACCAGCGCGAGGCTGCGGGTGCCCGGCGGCACGCCACGCCAGATCAAGGGCGGAGTCTGGTCTTCTCCCTCGCAGGTATAGCGAGAAGGGATCTCGGCGCCTTCTTCGAAAGCCGGCGACCACAATCGCAACGGCCCCGAGGGAGCGCGCACGACGGGCGGCGGCCGTTCTCTGGTGGTGGGCGTGACACCAGCGGCAGTCGACGGCGCTTTCGAGTGGTCGGTGGGCGGCGTCGGTGTCGGCGCGGGCGGCTTTTCCCGGCCGCAGCTGCACAACAGGAGCGCAACCACTCCGGTAAAGGCGACGATCGGGAGCTTGCGCGCTGTGATCATCGGCTGCCTCCCCTGTCACCCCATCGCGTCGGTTGTGCCGCAGCACGCCGCCCGACGCAAGCCGTCAACCCATTACCGACCGATCAGACGCGGCGAAATGCGCCAGCATGGCTGTGTTGAGAGCGTCTGCACATTGCCGGATCACCCCATGCCCGGCGGCGTCGAAACGCATCACCTTGGCGTGGGGCAACAGTCGGGCAAGTCGGTCCACCTCGCGCGGCCGGATGAGCAGATCGCGACCCGGCCGCACCAGCAGGGTCGGCAGGCCGCCCAATTCGGCCAGGCGTGAGGCGGTCTCATGCCCCCGAATCGCCGCCAGCTGATCCCGCCTTGTGCCCGCCGGCACCGGCTCGCCGAAGTCGTTGATCATCACCTCGCGCAACCAGCGTCGATCACAGGTCGCCAGAAAGTCGTCGGGGAAGAGCAACCGCTCCAAGTTGCGCATGCGTCGCCGCGTGCTGCCCACCGCCGTGCCCGCGAATCGCAAGGCGCCGCGTGCGCTCGGCAACATGGCCCGAACCCCGCCCGCATGGGTGGCGACAAGCGATAAGCTGACCAGCCGGTCTGGATTGGCCAGGGCCAGGTGTTGGGCGACCATGCCGCCCATGGACACGCCGACGACGTGCGCCCGAGACCAGCCCAGGTGGTCGAGCAGCGCCCTGGCGTCACCGGCCAGGTCGGCCATACTCCACGGCCCCGCAGGCGCCCGACTGCCGCCGACGTCGCGATTGTCGAACCACGCCACCTGGTGATGTGTCGACAGGGTGGGCACCTGTAACCGCCAGGCGCTCCCGGGCACGCAATAGCCCATGATCAGGAGCACGGGGCTGCCGCCGTCGCCGGCCACGTCATAGCTCAACCGAATCCGGCCAAACTCGGCCTGTTGCATGGCTCTCCGACGGCCGCGGTTTTGGTTGGGCTAGTGCGCGCCTTTACGACCCAGCACGGCGGGCACGGTGCGAAGCAGGATGCGCAGGTCCTTGGCCACCGAGTTGTTGCCGATGTAGTCCAGGTCCATGAAGGCCCGTTCCGGGTAGCGCACGTCGCTGCGGCCGCTCACCTGCCACAGCCCGGTGACGCCGGGTCGCACGGCCAGAAAGAGGTCGGCGTAGGGCTGGTAGTGGGCGATCTCGTCGGGCACGATCGGCCGCGGCCCCACCAGGGACATGTCGCCGCGCAGCACATTGAAGAGCTGGGGCAGCTCGTCCAGGCTCGATCGGCGCAGGAATCGTCCCAAGGGCGAAATGCGCGGGTCCTCGGCCTCCGGCAGCTTGAAGTCGTTGTCCACGTAGCGTTGATAGAGCGCGGGATCGGCCTTGAGCGCGGCCTCGGCGTCGACCCGCATGGAGCGGAACTTGTACAGCAGGAAGCGGTTGCCGCCGAGGCCAAGGCGCTGCTGGGCAAAGAGCGAGGGCCCGGGATCCCAGATGCGGATCGCCAGCCAGACTGCGACAAAGAGGGGCGACAGGCTCAGCAAAGCGACCGCCGACACGGCCACATCCATCACGCGCTTGGCGGCTGCGCCGAGTTCATCTCGCGGCATGGGGCCGTAGGAGATCATCGGTACGCCGGAGAACTCCGTCACCCGGCCGCGTACGCCGTCTGCGCTGCCCTGCAGGGTCGACACGACCGACACCACCCGGCCGCGTTCGGTCATGGATTGGACCAGCGGCGCGAGTTCGGCCAGCTGCCGCGCGCCACCGACGACGAAAACCTCGTCCACCGGATGGTCGACGAGCACCTGTTCCAGGTCCGGCAGGCGGCCCAGCACCGGCAGGCTGCCCACATCTTCCGGCGCATCGTCGTTGCTCCACAGCACACCGACCGGGCGATAGCCGAAGTCGGTTGCGCCAGCCAGCACCTGGGCAAACCAGGACACCGGCTTGCCCGCGCCGACCACCATGGCGTGGCGGATGAACTGACTGCTCTGGGACAGGCGACGGAGCAGGTTGCGCATGAAGAGATCCTTCACCAACAGCAGGATCAGGCCGGTCAGGAAGTAATAGCCGAAGTAGAGGCGGCTGACGGTGGCCAGCTTGATGGTGAAGACAGCCAGCGAACTGGCCAGCACCGCCCACATCAGGCCGCCCAGGTGATGGCCCAACAGGCCGAGCAGACTGCTGTATTGGGCCCGCAGGAAGCCGCGTCCGCGGCGCAGGCCCCAGACCCAGGCCACCAGGCTCAATACCAGCAACATGGCGTAGTCCACGCCGGCGGCCTTGCTCGGATCCCAATCGGTCGACGGGACGCGGCCCAGCAACGGCAGGTCGTCGTGGTACATACGGGCGACGAAAGCGATGCCAAACGCCCCTGCGATGCACAACGCGTCGAGGATCGATTGCGATCCTCGCAGCGTTCTTGCTCGTTCGTCGAACATCGGCTCTCCAGGGCGCCGGTCGGGGCGCCAGCGCCCGGAGTCTAATGGAGGACCGTTCCGCCGACCAGAGGTGCGCTGTTGCAACCGCTGGCCGACCACACCCTAAGATGCGATAAACGACACATGCAGCGATCCCGCCGTACTCTGCAGCCCTCACCAACCATGCCGACGGCCAGCCCCATGACAAGCGGCGCGTTGTGCGCGCTGGCGCTGCTGGTGGCCTCGGGCTGGTGCGTGACCGCTGACGCCAGGCCGGTGCGCATGGATCGCTCCCTGTATATCGCCGGGCAGAGCCTGGCCTGGCCCCACGGCACATTGGCGCTGATCGGCAATCCGGCCGGGCTCGCGTCCATGGAGGCCTATGAGCTGAACCTGCGCTTCTCCGAGGGCGGCGTGGCGGTTGGTGGCGATCGCGGTGCCGGTTGGGGGATCTTTGCCGGAGCGCCCCTGGGGCCACTCGCCCTGTCCGTTGGCGTCGAGCATGCCGCCGACCCGCCGCCAGCGGTCAAGAGCTTCCCGGCGTTCACGGACCTGTCGCGCCTCAGCGTCGGCGCCGGCGCCCGCTTCGGCGGCTGGCTCGATGTGGGCCTGGCGTGGCGAACTCACTTCGGCCAGGCGGACAGCGTGGGCGGGCTGGCCACCCTGGACCTGGGGATGCAAATCAGCCCCTGGTCGTGGCTGGCGCTGGGCTGGCGCGTCTCCGACCTGTTGGGCGCCACGACGTTCGCTCTACCCTCCGACCAGGAAGCGATCCTGGGCCCGCACTACTCCTGGGGGTGGGTCATCAAGCTGCTCGACGACAGCCTGTTGTGGACCACGGATCTGCAATGGCCGGGCGTCGAGTCGCTGGCCACCATCCGCGGCAGTCTGCAATACCGGCGCAAGACCGGCTGGGGCGGCGGGCTCGACTGGGTACTGCACGGACGCGACAGGGGCTCGGCCAGCGGTGACACCCGCATCGGCGTCATCCTGCGCTACGAGGCGCAGGCGTGGGGCGGCGCGCTGGATCTGCATCGCGATGACGACCCCCACGGGGTACCGGTCGTGCGCGCGGGCGTGACCGGATGGGCCCGCTACAAGCCGAAACACGACGCCTGGTGGCACGTCGTCAAAGAGGTCACCGGGCGCGCCCCGGGCCGCCGCAAGGCGGGCATCAAGGACCACCTGCGCAACCGACGTGTGGGCTGGAAGGGCAAGCTCAAGGGCGGCTCCAAGCGGCGCGCCGCAGCCCTGGCGCGGGCTGTGCTCAGCTGGAGTGGCGCGATGGTCACGGAGAACGTCGAAGCCCTGTGCGCGGCGCTGGCGCCCGGCCAGGTGCGCTTCGACATCGAAACCCGAGATCCGCCCCTGGTCATACACCGCTCTTTCGGCCGCGAGGAGGCCTGCCTGTCACTGGTCAAGGGCGAACTGCAGAGCTTCGTGCATGAATTCGGGCCCGCCTTCCTGCACGCCGAGGTCGCCGTCCTGCTGCCAGAGCTGTTCCGCATTCACGGCGGCCCCTACTTCCGACTGCCCCCGAGCCAGACAGATGCCTACATCCGCCGGCTTGCCGAGGCCAGAAAGAAACAGAAGAAGCTAAAATGTATGGTGTATCGAGCGAATCCGCTGACCATCCTGCGGCCGGCTGCCGGTCGCAAGGAGCCGGTTGTGCGGGTCTACGAGGTCGAGATGGAATGCCTCGGCGTACGCAACTACGTCATCCAATTCGCCGGCAGCCTGGCCAACGGATTCCGCATTCGCAAGGTCGCTATTTCCTTCTGATCGCCGCCGACCCTACAGCGCCCAGCCGCCGTGCAGCGACAGCGTGGGCAGGACGGCGAAGTCGGCGTCGGCGGGATACCGATCGTTGTACAGCAGCGCCGCTCCGATCTCGACCCGCAACAGGTAGTCCTTCATCCGGGTCAAACGCAGGGTGAAGCCGCTGCCTGCGGTGGCCCATACGGCGTTGACCGAGCGCCCGGCGCCGAAGAGGAAGCGGCCCGAACCGGTGATCAATTCGCCAGCGCTGGCGGCCAGCTCGCCGTCGGTCCCGTTGGCAGACGCGTCGCCTGCATAGCCCATCGCCGCGGCCCACAGGTCCAGGCTCACCGTGCCACCGCGCGCCGGTTCGCTGCGCACACCAATGCGCCAGCCGATACCGCCCTCGATCAAGGAGGTGCCGAGGCCGATCTCCAGCCACCGATTGCTGCCCGCCGGCAGGTCGACGTGCACCAGGAAGCCGGCCGGAAACGTCGGACCGCCCAGGAATCGCCAACCAGCCAGCTCACGACCCCCGCCGGGGTGTCCAACTCGGTGCATGGCCCGTGGCGGCGGCACGACGCAGAGTCCCTGGTGGCATCTGCGGCCGACCGTACAGTCCTGCGTGGCGTAGCACTGGCGCAGTCGACAGAGCTCCTCTCGACACATTCGCCCGGCAGGACATTGCTGGTCGCGCTGGCAATGCACCGGCACGCAGCGGCTTTCGCGGCAGAGCAGTACGCCGCTGCAATCGCCATCATCTACACAGGATTCGGCCGCCTCTGCGGTGGAGGTGGTGAGCGACACCCCGGTCGTCAGCAGGGCGACCAGGAGCAGCCGGCGCGTGGCCAGTTCCCATGCGATCCCGGCCGGCGTTCTGGTCACCTGTCTCCCCGTCGCCCGCGCCCGCCAAAGCCGGGGCGCGTTTATCGCCGGCCCCAGAGCGCTCCGCTCAGCGTAACATTGTGCGGCTCGACAGGTCCCGCGTCATGTTCTTCTGGTGGGCTTCGATGGTGCCGCCGCCGATCTCGAGCAGCTTCGCGTCGCGCCACAGCCGTTCGACCTGGTATTCGCCGACGTAGCCGTAGCCGCCGAGCACCTGGATGGCGCGGTCGGCGACCTCCTTGGCCATGGTGGAGCAGAAGAGCTTGACCCCATCGGAGTCGATCCGGTTGCCATAGGCGTCCAGCCCGAGCCGCGCCGCCGTGTCATAGACATAACAACGCCCCGCCATCCAGGCGGCGTAGGACTCGGCGATGTGCCGTTGGATCTGGCCGAAGTGCGACAACGGCTTGCCGAAGGAGGTGCGCTCGCCGGCGTAGCGATTCATGACCTCGATGCAACGACGGGCGATGCCAAGGCTCATGGCGGCCAGGGTCAGGCGCTCGATCTCCAGGTTGCGCATCATCGAACGGGTGGCGCCGCCCTCGCGACCGATCAGGTTGGCCGCCGGCACCCGGCAGTTCTCGAAGACCAGCTCGGCGGTCGTGGACGCGCGTACACCCAGCTTGTCGTGCAGCTTCTGGCCGAGTCGGAATCCTTCGCTGCCCTTTTCGACCACGAACAGGGACAGGGCGCCACGGTCGCCCTCCCCGGTCCGCGCGTAGACCAGGAAGACATCGCCCAGGTCCGTATCGCTGACCGCGCCGTTGGTGATCCACATCTTGCGGCCATCGAGGATCCACTCGTCGCCCTCGCGGCGCGCCCGGCTGCTCATGCCCAGGACATCCGTACCCGCGTCCGGCTCACTCATGCACATGCCGCCGACCGTGCGGCCACTGCACAGGCCGGGCAGCAGGCGCCGTCGCTGCTCGTCGTTGCCGTTTCGATCGAGGTTGTTGGCGCAGAGAATGGCGTGCGCCAGGTAGGCCAGGCAGAAGCCCGGATCGGCAG
The DNA here is from genome assembly GCA_964438735.1 of uncultured Enterobacteriaceae bacterium. Classification (GTDB taxonomy): domain Bacteria; phylum Myxococcota_A; class UBA9042; order UBA9042; family UBA9042; genus CAYTLW01. The sequence continues at coordinate 9,501 of CAYTLW010000032.1, forward strand.
CGGACAGCTCTTCGTGGGCGATGACAGCGGCCACCGAGTCCATGCCCGAACCGCCGACCGCGTCGTCTACAGTGATACCCAACAAGCCGAGTTCGCCCAGCTTGCGGAACAGGGGCAGATTGAAGCGTTCGTCTCGATCGTGCTCCGCCGCCTGCGGGTCCACTTCGCGCTCGCTGAAGTCACGGACCATCTCGCGGAGCGCCTGGTGCTCCTCGGTCGGGTTGAAGAGATCGGACATGCGTGCCCTCCTGTCTTCCGGTTGGGTGGATTCGTCTATCACAGGGTCCCAACGGGCGGAAGACCGACCTCTCCGTCACGAGACTGACATCGGCCATCCCGACCTGGTTGTCTCATTTTCAGGCATTTCCACCCGTCTCGCAGTGATACAATCCGAGATGCAGGGTGACTCAAAGATCATGCATGCGACACCATGGGGGGTCGAGGCGACACGCCTTGTCGTAGCGCAACAACCGGACATCATAGAATATGGCGGAAAATATCGGGCAGATGGGAATGTTGGCACGACAATTGCTGTTGATAAGTGTTGCAAGGAGCAAACGGCATTCCCATGACTTCTCTGATGACCTCACACAAAGTCCTCACACCTCACCACCGCTTGACGGTGGCCTGTCAACTCAGCCGTCTACATGTGTCACGCAATGTCTCCGATCCATCGTTGGGAAGTGGATTGTTCGACCTCTGCAAAGTGGCGCGACACAATGAGGCGGCCCATTTCCTAACCTAACCTTTGCTCGCAGAACAGGCGGCCCCGCGGTGTACATCGCGGGGCCGCCAGCTCATTCAAGGGCGTTCAAACGGGGCCGGAGCACCCCATCATTTCGTGCAGCCGGGGCCCGTGTTCACCTGCTTGGCGCCATCGAGCGCGATGGTGAACACGCCACCGAGGTCCTGCGTGCCACCGCCAGCCACACTATCGAACTCGAACTGCCATACGGTGGCCTTGTCGGTGGCCAGCGAGGTGGACGGCGCAAAGGTCTGGCCGTAACGGACCTGTTTGCTCAAACGCAGGGAGGCGAGCTCGGCGCCCAGCGGGTGCGGGCCGACGTCGCGGCTGTCGCCCAGGACCAGAGGACAGCTCGCCGACCAGCTGCCGGTGCCGGTCTTGAAGGAGCGCGCCAGGGCGCCGTCGACATAGAGCGAGCCCTTGCCGGCGCCGTGATACTGCAAGGCGAAGTGCTGCCAGACGCCGGTCTTCCAGGCCACGTGGGCGGAGCTCGCCTGCTGCTTCAGGCCACCGAGCGCCGTGTTGTCGACCCCGCCCGGCCCCACGCCGACGTACCAGCGTTGCGATGGCGGCATGGACTTGCAGGCTTCGGTGGAGTCGACGCCGATGAGCGCGCCCCAACCCTTCTTGGGGAATTCGGCCAGTCGGGCCCAGCCCTCCAGTGTCCAGGTGGCCGGATAGGACATGGTGTTCTTGCCGATCTGGAGCTTGCCGGCAGGCCAGCTGAGGGCCTTGCAGTCCGGCGACTTGAACGGCTTGTTGGCGGTGCACACCGTGGAGCAGGTGTTGGGCGGCGGGCCGTTGGCCGCGCCGTTATCGCACATCTCCCAACCCGCGGCCTGGCCATCGCCACACAGAGCGGAGCCGACGAGCTCGCCGTAGCAGGCGTCGTTGGCAAAGGAACCGGCCAGCACCTTGGCCGCCACGGCGCCACCGCTGTCGTCCAGCGGCTTGCCCGACGGGTCGTCGAAGTGCCACAGCGCCCGCGTCTGGCCGTCTGGCACCGGGCGCCGCGCTGGGGTGAAGGTGTCGGTATATCGGGCGCCGGCGGAGACGCGCACCTCGTCGATCTCGCCGATGAAGTGGTTGACCGGTTTGGGGCTCTCCCCCTTGGTCATGCAGCCGCCGCCCGAGCCGCCGGTGCCAGCGCCCAGGAAGAGCACCTCTTTGCCGATGTCGAATCCCTGCAAGTTGGTCGGCGCGCCGATCACCTTGCTGCCCTCGAGCTTGCCGTTGACGAAGAGGCGCAGGGTGCCGCCGGAGAAGAAGCCCAGGGTCGCGGCCACGTGATACCACTTGCCCGGCTTGACGAACGAGGTGCTGAACAGGGGCGGTGCGGGGAATCTGTAGACCCCGAAGTGCACCTTGCCCCCCGGCACGACCGTGATCATCAACGAGGCCAGGGCGCAGGAGCTGCCCATGATCTCGAAGGCGCCGCCGATGGTCTTGTCCGGCCGCACCCAGGCCTCGATGGTGGCCTCGCAGTCACTGCAGAAGGCGTCTGGCGCCCAGCTGCCCATGGGCCCCACCTGGATCGCGCCGCCGCCGGCGCCCGTGGCCCATGTCTTCTGCACCTGGCAGTGTTCGCAGCCGTCGCAGGCCTTGCTGCCGCCGTCATCGCAGGCCTCGAACGCGGGCGACACCTTGCCGTCGCCACACACCGCGCCGTTGGCGGCGGCGCCGAAGCAGTCATCCTTGCCGAACTTCGCCGCGCCTTTCAGCGCGAGCGTCTGCACGCCCGGGCCGTCGTCGGTCACCTGCGAGCCCTTGCCTTCGTCCATCTGCCACAGTCCGGCGGTCATGCGATGGGCCACCGGCCGACGCGATGGCTTGAAGGGGCGTCCGTATAGCGCCGATCCGACGATGTGCACGCCATCGATGGCGCCCACGAACTCGTTGCCTGGCGCATCCCAGAATCGTCGACCGACGCTGACGCCGGCGGTGCCCACGTCGTGCCGCTTCTTGAACAGCTTGGCGCCATCGGCCGCCTTGCCGTTGATGTACATGCGCAGCCGATCACCGGCGATGACCGCCGCCACGTGGGACCACTTGCCCGGCGCCACCACCAGCAGCTTGCCGCCGACCTTGGACGCGACGAGTTCGGCGCCATCGGCGCCCTTGTGGCTGAAGAGGAGTTCGCCCTTGCCGGCCACGGAGAGGGTGTAGGTGGCGTGCCCGGACGGGGCCTTGAGCGCCTTGGAGACGATGGTGCGCTCGCCGCCGAGGGCGTCGGGCCGGATCCAGGCCTCGATGGTCAGGTCGTGCTCCAAGGACAACGCCCCGACCAGGCCGCCCTTGTCCGGTGATGTCGCCTCACTGCCGGCCCAGGCGCCGCTCTTCAAGACCAGGTGGTGACGCAGCTGGCAACTCTCGCAGCCGTCGCAGACCGCCTTGTTGCCGTCGTCACAGGCCTCGCCCTTGCTGACGTAGCCATCGCCGCAGCCAGGCGTGAGGCACTTGCCGCTGACGCAATGTTTGCCGCCGCCACAGCCGGTGGTATCGGCCACCGACTTGAAGACGCAGCCATCCTTTTCGTCGCAGGAGTCCTTGGTGCACACGTTCTTGTCGTCGCATTGCACCTCCAGCCCCTTGCACAACCCGGCGACGCAGACCTCCTTCTTGGTGCACGCGCTCTTCAGGTCGCAAGGTGACGCGTTGAGCTTGTCGTGAATGCAGCCCTTGAGCTTCTCGCAGGTGTCGGTGGTGCACTGGTTGCCGTCATCGCAGTTGAGCTTGTCGCCGACGGTGCACTTGCTGCCGACGCAGATGTCACCCTTGGTGCACAGCGAGCCGTCAGCGTCGCAGCCCTTCTTGTCCAGCGGCGCGTGCAGGCATTTGCCGGTCTTGCTGTCGCAGCCATCGCTGGTGCAGGTGTTCTTGTCGTCGCAATCCTTCTTGGCGCCCAGGGTGCAGCTGCCGGACTTGCATTTGTCGTTGGGCGTACACAGGTCGCCATCGAACTCGCACGGCTTGCTGTTGTTGGTGTTCTGGCAGCCGGTCTTGGCGTTGCAGTCGTCGGTCGTGCAGAGCTCGTTGTCGTCGCAGACCTTCTTCTTGCCGGCCACGCATTTGCCGGCGATGCACTTGTCCGCGACGGTGCAGACGGACCCGTCCGCATCGCAGGGATCGCCCTCGTGGGGCTTGCCGTCGTACACGCACTTGCCCGCCTTCTTGTCGCAGTAGTCGAAGGTGCAGACACTTTTGTCGTTGCAGGTCAGCTTCTTGCCAGGGATGCACAGCCCGCTGGCGCAGGTGTCGCCCGTGGTGCACTTGTTGCCGTCATCGCAGGCCTTGATGTTGTCGAAAGGCTGGCAGCCCTTGGTGGGGTCGCAGTTGTCGTCGGTGCACGGGTTGTCATCGTTGCAGTCGATGGGCTTGTCGGCGGTGCAGGTGCCGGCTTTGCAGGCGTCCTTGGCGGTGCAGATGGAGTCGTCGGCGTTGCAGGATTTGCCGTCGGCCTCGGCCTTGGCGGCGCATTTGCCGGTTTTGGTGTTGCAGACGTTGGACATGCACGCCTTACCCAGGTCCGGGCATTCGACGACTGTGTTGGCGGCCACCTTGCAGCCGTAGGGCGCCTTGGCCAGGTCGCAATACAGCGTGCCGTTGCACATATTGCCGTCTTCCATCTTCATGCAGTCGGCGTCGTCGACACACATGCACAGGTTCTCGCCCGGTTTGCACTTGCCGATGTCACAGGTGTCGCCGTTGGTGCACGGGTTGCCATCGTCACACGCGCCCGCCTTCGGCTCGTTGGCGCAGCCGGTCTTGGTATCGCAGACATCCTTGGTGCAGGCCTCGTTGTCGTTGCAGACCAGGTTGACCTTGATGGCCAGCCCGATGCAGGCGCCCTCTCCGTCGCAGAGGTCATTGGTGGTGCAGGCGTTGCCGTCGTCGCACGCCTTCTTGGTCTGCAGCCACTTGCAACCCTCGGCGGGCGCGCAGGAGTCGTCTGTGCAGGGGTTGCCGTCGTCGCAATCCTTCTTGCTGCCGGCGCATTTCTTGTCGGCGCAGGTGTCGTCGTCGGTGCACTTGCTGTCGTCGTCGCAGGGTCCGTTATTGGCGACGTTGGTACAGCCGCCGCTGTCGGGTTCGCAGGCGTCGTCCGTGCACACGTTGTCATCGCCGCACAGGCCATCATCGGTCTGCCCGTTGCAGTCGTTGTCGATGCCGTCGCACTTCTCGGCCACCGCCTCGGGCGCGGTGCACTTGGTGAGCCCGCTGTCGACGCATTTTCGGCTGCCGGGGCAGGTGCCCAGGTCGGTCTTGACGGTGCAGTCGTTGAAGAGCTGCAGCGCCTTGGAACGTGGGCTGCAGGTGCAGGTTCCGGGTTTTTCGTCCGTTCCCTGGAGCACGCAGGCCTTGCGTTTGCCGCCCTCGACCGTCTTGGCGTCGACGCAGGCATAGTCCTGGGGGCAGTCGCCGGAGCTCGTGCAGCTGGGCGCGCAGAAGCCGCCGAGTTGCGGCCCGTAGTGGATGCAGGCCGACCCCTGGGCGCCGACGCCTTTTTCGCAGGCTTCTGAGGCCAGACAGGGGGAACAGATGAAGCCCCAGCGAGGGATGCACACCGACACCGTGTCGCCGCCGGGCGACGCCACCTGGTCGCATTTGTAGCCTTCGCTGCAGTCCGATACACAGCCGATGGCGCAGCGTTTGCCGTCCGGCGTATCCATGCAGAAGACGTTGTCGCAGTCGTCATTATCCACACAGGCGCAGCCTTCACCGCCCGGGCAGTCGAGCGCGATATCCGGCGTACCCGTGTCCTCTTCGACGAGGTCGACCACCGGCTCGACGTCGTCGGCGCCAGCGTCGAGTTCGCCCACATCCTCGACCGTCTGTGCGTCGTTGCCGGCGGCCGCTTCATCGGCGCAACCGGGAAGCATGAGCCAAGCCAGGGCGAGCAGGCCGACGAGCGGACCTGGAAGTCGAGCCTGCTCTCTGAACGGACCGACCGGATTGCGGCGCATGAGCGTCCTTCGTGAGCGGCGAGCGCGCCCCGAAATCGGTCGAGGAGACCGTCGCCTGCAATGGGGCTCAGTGTAGAAAGCGCCGGAGGTCAGTCAAGTTGAGAGCGGCCTTCAGCCGTCTGTCTTGTCACCCTGGTCGTCGGGCTCGGCGAAGGGATCGGGGCCGTTCAGATCCTCGGGTCGAATCACGGGCACGGCCAGTGGGGTCGGCGAATCGATGTTGAAGGAATCGCCTGCGGCCTTGTAGCGAGAGGTTTTTGCGTGCAGCGCGCGCTCGACCTGTATGGCGGCGCCGGCCTCGCCTTCCACTTCGGCCGATTCGCTGCTGACGACGCCCTTGTTGCTGACCACAACCGCGGCCATGGGTGCCATGGGCGTCACGTCGGTGGCCGGGTTGTAGTCGGGCTTGACCTGTCGCTGCCGGTCGGTCTCGGCGCCGACGTCGATACGCACCGCCGGAATCGGCGTTGGCGCGGTCGGATCCCAGGCGCGAACAACGGCCGGGTCGTCGACCTGCACCGAGGCCTTGGGTTCCGCGAAGGGTGACTCGGCTGCCGGAGGTGTCGAGGTCCTGCCTGCGGCCGGCGGCGTCGTGCCTCCGAGTCGCTGCGGCTTCAAGGGTTGCGATGGCGTGGTCACCAGCGCGTGCGGCACCTCGCTGCGCTGCGCTCCGATAGCGGGCCCTTTGTCCGCAACCGGGGTGCCCGGCGGGTCAGGCAGCTCGGCGCGACCATCTGGCGGCGCTGGGATGTCGTCGCGGGTCTCAGCGGCAGAGATGTCTGCCACGCCTGCTGGCGGCGGCGGGATCACGTGGTCGGGTTGCACATCGGGCAGCGTCGCCGGTGAGCCGTCCATCGGCGTGGGCTCAGACGCGAAGCCGTCATCGTTCAGCGCGCTCGGGTCGCCAGCGATCACGGCCTTGGCCAGGTCGCCCACCTCGTAGGCGGGCATGGTCTCCTGGTCCCAGTAGCCGTCGCCGTCAGCGGCGTCGAAACCGGGGCTGGTATCGTCAGCGTCTTCGAGTCCGGACTCGTCGGTGACCTCGTCGCCTGCGCCCGCCGCGTTGATCTGCAGCATGACGATGGTGACGTTGTCTTTGCCGCCGGCCTTGAGTGCCCGCTCGATGAGCCGCGTCACCGCGCCTTCCATGCCGTTGTCGGCCGAGATCATCTCGGCCTCGATGTCTTCGTCCTCGACCAGGTCGGTGAGGCCATCGGTGCACAGCAGGTATCGGTCTCCGACGCGATAGTCGATCACATGAACTTCGGGTTGTACCGCCTCGCGCAGGCCGACTGCCCGAACGATGACGTTCTTGCCCTTGAAGTTCTTGATCTCCTCCTTGGTCATCGGGCGGGTGCGGAGGTAGTGATTGAGCAGGCTGTGATCTTCGGTCACAGGCGAGATCTTGCCGTCCCGCAGGCGGTAGATTCGGCTATCACCAACGTGCACTGCGCCCAGCTGCGTCTCGCCCGCCAGCATGGCGACGATGGTCGTACCCATGCCCCGATTCTTGGTGTCCTGCTGGGCCGAGTTGAAGACTTCGCGATTGGCCAGGCGCACGGCGCAGTCGAGAATGCGCGTCTCCAGCGTGGTCGCGGTCGGCGAGTTGAACGGCCAGCGGAAGTTGGACTCGTGGATCGTCTTGGCGACGAACTCGCCCATGGACTCGACGGTGATGCTGCTGGCGATTTCGCCGGACGCGTGGCCGCCCATGCCATCGCAGACCACGTACAGGCCCGCGTCGGCGGCAATATGATAAGCGTCTTCGTTGTTATTGCGTTCGAGCCCTACATCAGTGACGCCGTAGGAGGTGATGTGGAACATGACCGGGCGATTCCTGGCTGCTTCGAAAGTGCGGCCCGATTGCCGATCACCACGTCTGCCCATGGCGATTCGAGGGCTGATCTGCACTAGCAGGCAGGGCACATGCAGTCAAGCAGAGGCGGGCCGAAAAAACGCGCTTGTTTACGCCCCCGGGAGCAACCCGAGCGCGCCAAGGTCGCCGCGTAGGCGCGTACGAGTGGCGTCCGATGCAGTCAGCAACGGCAGTCGGGTCACCGGCGACATCAATCCGAGCAGGTGCATGGCCATTTTGGCCGGCTGCGGATTGGCTTCACAAAAGAGCGTGTCGATCAGCGCCCTCAAAGCGACCTGTCCGCGACCCGCGGCGTCTGTCCTGCCAGCCCGGAAGTCGCGATATAGCGCCGCGGTCAGGGCCGGCGCGCAGTTGGAAACCACCGAGATCACTCCGCGTCCGCCGACTGAGTACATGGGCACGCAGAGCCCGTCATCGCCGCTGAGCACGGCGAATTCGCCGCCGGTGAGGTCGATGATTTCCTGCACCTGGCCCAGGGATCCCGACGCTTCCTTCACCGCCACCGCGTTTGGATGGGACGCCAGCTCGGCGATCGTCGCAGGCAGCATGTTGCACGCCGTGCGGCCGGGTACGTTGTAGAGCACCACCGGCACATCGACCGCGTCCATCACCGCGCGAAAATGGGCCACCAGACCCTGTTGCAGCGGCTTGTTGTAATAGGGCACCACGACCAGGGCGCCGTCGACGCCGAGATCGCGCGCCTTCTGCGTCGTGACGATGGACTTGCGGGTGTCGTTGCTGCCCGTGCCGGCGATGACCGGCACGCGACCGCCGCTGGCGCGCACCACCGTGCTGACCACCAGCTGCCACTCGTCATCGTCGAGTGTCGCGGCTTCACCGGTGGTGCCGCAGGCGACCAGCCCGTCGATGCCGCCGGCGATCTGCTGTTCCACGAGCGCTTCGAGCGCGCTCACGTCCACCGATCGCGCGTCGTTGTCGGTCATGGGTGTGACCAGCGCTGTGTAGGTGCCTTCAAATAGAAACTTGGCCATCGATCGCCTCACTTGCTCGGAGCCCGAGGTCGGGCCGGGGCGCCGCCAGTCTTGCGTGATCTCGCGGCGGCGCGATGTTTTTTGATGGAACGGGCAATAGTTTCAAGCACAAACGCCTCACGTTCCAGCCGCTGTCGTTGCACGAGCAGGCCGGTCGCGCGGGGGTGCGAGACACTGCCCAGTGCATGGGCCACGCCGTCGCGCAGGTGCGCATCTCGGTGCTGCAACAGCCGCCTGGCGTCCTTCAAGGCGGTCGCGCCCTGGCCGACGATCAGGGCGACGCAGGCGATGCGGCGAATGCGGGTCGGACGCTGACTGTCGGCGCTGACGGCGCGCAACAGCTTGCCGCTGGCCGATCCGGGGAAGTGCACCAGCAGGGCCAGGGCGCGCGCCACCGCTCGGCCGTTTCCCGGGCGGGCGGCTTCCTGGCGAAGGATCGAGGCCACGTCGGGTCCGATGGCTCGCAGGCGCTCCACGGTGATCCTGGGATGATGCGCCTGAAGCAGCGCCTGGACCGCCTGGACCTGCTTGTTGTGCGATGGAGCCGCGTAGCTCGGCGTCGACGACAACAATGCCGCGGCGACAGCCGCCGCGACGGTCGATCGCGCAGCCGCACTCCATCCAACCTGCGCGTTCATGAATCGTCGCCCTTGGCCGGCGCCTTCCTGCGCCGCTTCTTCTTCTTGCGGGTCTTCTTGGTGGCCTTCGGCCTGGGCGGGGGCGGCGCCTGGCGCGCGACCTCATGCTTGAGCTGTTCGCCGCTCTTGTCGACCGTGTAGTAGGCGATGTTCTTGTACAATACGCCAGTCTTCCGATCGATCTGGCCGGCGGCGATGGCGGCGTCGACCTGGGCCATGTACTGGCGCACAGCCACCGCAGAGCGCGCCAGCTGCGACACGGTCACGACCCCGACCAGGCCCAGCACCGGCCCCACGTCCGTCTTGTCGTGGGTGGTGCGCAGCGCGTCCATGGAGCCCGCGTCACCCAGCGCCTTGAGGCAGGTGACGGCGATGGCCTTGCCAATGCGGCTCTGCCGATGAATGCGGGCCAGCATGGCCGTGCGTACGGCGTCACCACCCAGCGGTGCGATCTCGTTGCGGCACAGGTCGCCCATGGAGCGACGTGGGTCGATGGCATGCCAGCCCTCGGCGGCGTAGACCTCGTCGTCGGCCAGGCCGTCCAACGCCAGGCGCAAGCCCTTGACGCCCAGGTTGCGAATGATGAGCTCTGCGGCCCACCAGCGATCGTCGCCGTTGCGGAAGGCCAGCACGCGCTCAAGCGGCCGCAGCAGGTGACCGAAATCCCGTTCCAATACGGTGCGTGTCGCCCGCCGATCGCTGGGTTCGCGGCTGGTCGCCGAGGCCATGCGGTCGATGACCGAGCGCAGCGTCGCCATGGTGTTGGCCACCGATTGGCGTACCGCCGGCTTCTCGCTTGCCTGGTGCACGGCGTGGGCGTCCAGAAGCAAAAGGGCCGTCTGGTGATTGGCCGTGGCGCCGATCAAGGCCAGGTCCTCGGGGTTGGGCAACGCTTTGCGCTCGACCAGCGAGCGGCGATAGGCCCGCACCAACGCCCGGGTCGCGGAACCCTCGCCACGAGCGACCAGCGCCCTGGCCGCCGACGTGCGCCACACGTCGGTCGAGATCAAGGCCTCCAATCCATCCACCGCCTGCGGTCCAAGCCGCGCCAGGTCGGCCTCGACCAGGCGCTCCTTCATTATCTTGGCCACGTCCGCGGTCTCGCCTTCGGGGGTGATGCCGGCGAATGCCCAGCCAGCCAATGCGCCATGTGCGGCGGTCTGGCCGGCTTCGCGCAGCGGGCTGCTGCCGCTCGCCGGCGCGATCAGATCGAGCAGTACGACACGGGCCGACCGGGCGCGGGCCGCCTCGCCGCCGCTCAACGCCGCCACCAGCCGAAGCGACAGCTCGCCGGCCACCTTGGGCCAGTCGCTCGCCGCGGCGCCCGTGGCCAGGATCTTGTCCTGGCGGGGGGTACCCAACAGGGTCATCAGCGCGTCGGCGCGGAAGCCCGCCGAGCGCTTCGCGTTGGCCACGTAGCGGGCCAGCGGCACCAGGCCCGGCTCACTGGCCGACCAGAGCGCAAACAACGCCACGCGATCGGCGTCGCCCATCTCGTTGTCGTCGGCGATCAGGTAGCGCAGCAGCCTGCCCTGGGCGTCTCGCTGGACCATCCGGGTGCACAAGGCGTCGATGGCCGGTCGCATGCCGGAAACCGAACCGGCCAGCATGGTGATCCGGCGGCCGCTGCCCATCCATGTTGACGCAGCCGCCCGTGCCCGCTCCGCATCGACCCCCTGCAGGGCTGCCACATGGCGCTGCCAGGTGTCATCGGGCAGGCCGTCGGTGCGCAACTGGGCCAGCTTGTAGGCGAGGTTGCGACCAGACGATTGCCTGAGGACGAACTGTCCGGCCAGGTACTGACGGGCCGCGCCCAGCTCCTTGGCGCCAGCGGCCGCCGAACGCATCAACCGGATCTCGGTCCGGATCGCCGCCAGCGCGGCGGCGGTCTTGGCCGTTCTGACCGAGGTCGACACCGACCAGTCGCCGGTCCTTCGGCGCAGATCGAGAGCGCTGTAGATGCCATAGGTGAGCCCTTTGCGCTCCCGCAAGACGGTGAACAGGCGCGACGAGGCCGAGCCGCCCAGCACCTGGTTGGCGATGACCAGATCTGCCCGGCCAGCGATCGCAGCCGACGGCCCGGGGTTGGCTTCGATGATGGCGGTCTGCACGGCGTCCGGGATGTCGATCACCTGGCAGCCCGCCAGCTCCAGTGTGCCTGCGGAGGGCAGGTCCACCGCGGCGGGCGTCGAGTCCAGGGCACGGCCGAATACCTTGCGCAGTCGAGTGGCCAGGTCCGAACCCTTGACGTCGCCGACCACCACCAGGGTGCTGCCGCCGAGTCGGAACGCGGCTCGCAATGCCGCCCGCATGTCGCTGGCGCCGACCTTGCCGACGCTGTCCAGGGTCAATCCAGGCGAGCCGTAGGGATGACTGGACCCGTGCAGCAGACGACCGATGTTGCGGCCTGCGACCTGTTTGGGCTGCCGCTGCACATTGGTGAGCGCGGCCGTGTAGCGCTGGCGCAGACTCTTGGCGGCGCGCGCGGCCAGCTCCGGCTCGGTCAACGCCTCGCGGATCAACTTCAAATAGGGCTCGAGCTGGTGGCTCAAGACCCGGCCGCTGACCACGATGGCATCGGGGCCCACGTCCACATCCAGGGTGCCGCCGTGGCGCTCCAGCGCGGCGGCGAATGCGCTTGATCGATGCCGCCTGGTGCCCTCGGTGAGCATGCGCGCGGTGAAGTCCAGCGTGCCCTCTGGCCAGCGGGTCGCCGACTTGCCGCGGGCGCCGGTAAAGGCCACCGCCCGGCCGCCGGGCAAAACCCAGCGCAAGAAGACGGCCGGCGCGTCGTGGCGTTCGACCACGAGCAATTCCACGCCGGGACGCTGCGCCGATGGCCGGCCCTTGCCCGAGACCACGATGCGTTCGGGCGTGGGAAAGCCGCCGCCCTGGACCGCCGGCACGGCGGGTCGCGGGCCCCAGGGATCGCTCGGTCCCACGTCCGTCGGAGGTGGTGGCGCCTTCTTGACCGGCGCCGGGGCGCCGCAGGCGAACAACAACAGGGCGGATGACATCGCCACGATGGCGCCCATACGGGTGACAGGATGCGCGCTCATTGGCCACCTCCTGCCTCGGACGTTGGTGGTGGCGGCGGCGGTGGCGGTGGCGGCGGCACCTCGGCGGGCGCGTCGAGCGCCCTGTCTGCCACTGCCTTGTCCGCCGCTGCCTTTTCGTCTGCCGCTTTGGCCGCTGCCTTGTCCGCTGCTGCCTTTTCGGCCGCCGTTCTGGCCGCGGCTTTGTCCGCCGCTGCCTTCTCGGCGGCGGCCTTCTTTTTGGCCCTCAGCCGCTCCCGAGCCTCTGCCTTGGCCTTCTTCGCCGCGGCGCGCGCCGCTTTCTTGGCCGCCCTGCGGGCCTCCTTGAGGCGACGCTTCTCCGCTGCCTTCAGCCGACGGGCCTCGGCCTTCTTCTCAGCGGCGATGGCCTTGGCGAGCCGCTTTTCGAACTTCGCCACGCCCTTGGGTTTGTCGCCGGCGCCTTTGGCCGGTCCGACGCCCTTTGGCAGCACGTCCATCTCGATCTCGCGGGCGAAGCCGAAGTAGCGTCGGGCCACGCGCTTGAGGTCATCGGAGGTGATCGCCCGATAGCGCGCCAGCTCGTCGTTGATCTTGCTTGCGTCGCCGCCATAGAGCTCGAACGTGGCCAGCATATGCGCCCGGCCGCTGAAGCTCAGGTTGCCGAATACCCAGCCGGCCTCATAGGCCACCTTGGCCCGCTGCAGCTCGTCCTTGCCCACGCCCTTCAGGGCGATGTCCTGCAGCGCCCCGCGGACGATGGCCTTGGCCTTGGCCGTCGCCTTGTGGCCCGGCTTCGACATTTCCACGTAGACCTGGAAGAGGTCCACATCCCGGCGGCCGTGATTGCCTGCGAAGTGTCGCGTCGCCAGGCCCGTGTCGCGTGCCAGCTTGCGCGTCAAGCGGCTCGCCTCGCCGCCGTCGAGCACCTGGGCCAGCACCTCGATGGCGTAGGCGTCGGCATGGGGCCGCGCCGGCACCCGCCAGCCCATGTGGAAGGCCGGCGTTTGGCCCAGCGGTTCCTCGTAGACGTGCCAGCTATGGGCCTCGGGCTCCGGCTCGGTAAAGGGGTTGTGTTTGGGTTCCGCGCGGCGCTTCAAGCGGCCGAAGTAGCGTTCAGCCAACTTGCGGGCGCGGGCCAGGTCGATGTCGCCCACCAGGGTCAGCACCACGTTGTTGGGCGTGTACCACTTGCGCCAGAAGGCCTCGAAGTCGGCCACTGGGGTCTTCTTCAGGTCCTCCATGGAGCCGATGGTCGAATGCTGCAGGCGCCAGTTCGTGAACGCCTTTTCGAGAAAGCGAAGGCGTGACATGGCGTACGGTCGATTGCCGTAGCGCTGGCGCCGCTCTTCCATCACCGTCTGGCGCTGGTTTTCCACGTTGGCGGCGTTGATCTTCAACGTCGCGAAGCGATCGGCCTCCATGTACATGGCCATTTCCAGCGCCGCTACGGGCAGGACCTCGAAGTAGTAGGTGCGGTCCGTGCTGGTATTGGCGTTCAGGCTCGCGCCCACTGCCTCCAGGGCGCGGAAGTGCTCCATCTTGGCCACGCGCTGGCTGCCCTGGAACATCATGTGCTCGAAGAAGTGCGCCAGGCCGGAGCGACCGCTGCGCTCATCGCGTGAGCCCACGTCCACCATCAGGCCCATGGCCACCAGGGGCGCGCGCCGATCGGGCTGCACCACCACGCGCATGCCGTTGGACAGGGTGAATCGTTCGATCACCAGCGGCTTCGGCGCCGGCCAGGGCTTGTCGGCGGACTTCTTTCGCTTGCGCGCGGCTTCCGCCTCTGGCGCCACGGCGACGCTCAGCAATGCCGCAAAGAGGACGGCGATCAACAGCAAATGAGAGGGTATTCGGGTCATGGGGCACGTGCGCCGCGCGCGCGAGGTAATGGGGCGGCGGTCGGCGCGAGCGTATCACCGGCTCAGCGTGCTGACCACTTGTGGCGCAGGTACTTGCCGACGGGCGCGGGCGCGGATAGTTTCTGCGCCCCTCGAGGACCGGGAGCAGTACCATGACCACCTTCCTGCAACGACATCCGCGCACCCGCTACAACGGCGAGTACCGCGCCGCCCACGTCGGCGAGCAGGTCACCGTATTCGGCTGGGTCCAGACCTATCGCGACCACGGCGGCGTCATCTTTGTCGACGTTCGTGACCGCAGCGGCATCGTGCAGATCCGCTTCGAGCCCTCCCACGGGGATGGCAACGCCCACGGCCAGGCCAACGAGCTGCGCGGCGAGTGGGTCATCGGCGTCCGGGGCGAGGTCATCAGCCGCGGCAGCAACATCAACCCGAAGATCCCCACCGGCGAGGTGGAGGTCCTGGTCGACGAGCTGGTGGTGCTGAACGAGTCGCGCACGCCGCCCTTCGAGATCAAGGATGGCACCGACACCGGCGAGTCCCTGCGCTTGAAGTATCGCTACCTGGACCTGCGTCGTCCGGAGCTGGCGGCGAATCTCGCGCTGCGCTCCAAGGTCAACCAGATCACGCGCAACTACTTCGCCGATGAGCATGGCTTCTACGAGGTGGAGACGCCCGTGCTCATGAAGTCCACGCCGGAGGGCGCGCGCGATTACCTGGTGCCCAGCCGCGTACATCCGGGTCAGTTCTACGCCCTGCCGCAGTCGCCGCAGACCTTCAAGCAGATCCTGATGATCTCGGGCATGGATCGCTACATGCAGATCTGCCACTGCTTCCGGGACGAGGATCTGCGCGCCGACCGACAGCCGGAGTTCACCCAGCTCGACCTGGAGATCAGCTTCGTCACCATCGACCAGCTGCAGTCGATCCTCAACGGCTACGTGGCCCGGGTGTGGAAAGAGGTGCTCGACTACGACGTGCCGGCCGAGATCCCGATCATCAGCTACGCCGAGGCCATGGATCGCTACGGACGGGACGCGCCCGACCTGCGCTTCGGACTGCCGTTGACCGATCTGAGCGACCTGCTGCGCGATCGCATCACCTTCCGCATCTTCGCCGACACCCTGTCCCGGGGCGACATGGTGAAGGCCCTGTACATCCCCGAAGGCAAGTCCTTCAGCCGCAAGGATCTGGACAAGGTCCTGCCCGCCGAAGCCGCCGTCTACGGCGCCAAGGGCGTGGCGTGGGCCCGCGTTCAGCCGGAGGGTATCTGGTCCGGTCCGGTGGCCAAGGGCGTCTCGGACGACCTGCGTGCCGATCTCAACGCCGCCCTGGGCGCCGAAGAGGGCGGGCTCATCCTCTTCGTCGCCGACAAGCCCTCGGTGGCCAACGCCTCCCTGGCCCGTCTGCGCACCGTGGTCGGCGAACGCCTCGGCCTCATCGATCCGGACGCCTGGGCGTTCTGCTGGGTGGTCGACTTCCCCATGTTCGAGTACTCCGAAGAGGATGGCCGCTTCTACGCCATGCACCACCCCTTCACGAGCCCGCGGGACCAGGACGCGCACCTGCTGGAATCCGATCCGGGCGCCGCGCTGGCCAACGCCTACGACCTGGTGGTCAACGGCGTCGAGATGGGCGGCGGCTCGATCCGAATCCACGACTCTACCGTACAGGCCAAGATCTTCGAGATCCTCGGCTTCAACGCGGAAGAGGCGCGGCAGAAGTTCGGCTTCTTCCTCGAAGCCCTGCAGTACGGCACCCCGCCCCACGGCGGCATCGCCCTGGGCCTGGATCGGATGCTCATGTTGCTGACCGGCGCCGAGTCTCTGCGCGATGTGATCGCCTTCCCCAAGACCCAGAAGGCCACCTGCCTGATGAGCGAGTCGCCCGGCCCGGTCGATGGCGAGCAGCTGAAGGAACTGCACATCCGGCTGGCCAAAGCGTAGTCACCACGGGTCGAATCCGAATCACATCTCGGGCGTCCCGGCTGTGCTAGCCTTTCGCCGGGCGCGCACCCCGGAGGTCCCGATGCACGTCAGACCATTGCTTTTCGCCACCACGCTCCTGCTCGTCAGCGCCCTGGCCTGGCCGGCCCACGCCGAGGTCGATCCCGACGACCTGGGCTTCGACCTGGTGGCCGCTGCCCGTTATCGCAAAGAGAAGCCGCTGATCGTGATGACGCCCTCGATCAACGTCAAGAAGCTGCAGTTCAAGCTGGTCCGTTCCGACGGCAAGAAGCTGACCTTGCGCACCGGCGCCATCCGCGCCGACCGCACGCGCAAGATCGCCATCCCGCAGGGCAAGGGCATCTATACCTACAGCTGCGCGATCACCGGCAAGGCAGGGCGGGAGAAGTTCGGCCCCTTCAAGATGAACTTCGAGATCAAGGTGGGCGAACCGCCGCTGATCGCCCTGTCGCCCATGGATGTGAGCGAGGCCACGCGCACCATCAAGGTTCGGGTGACCGAGCCGGCGGGCAGGATCGACCTGAAGGTCTGGGGCGATGATGGCGAGATCATCGACGAGGTCGAGGTGCCCTACAAACAGGCGCCCAAGACGCCCATCACGGTGACGTGGAAGCAGACCGCCAAGCAGGTGATGGGTCGCTTCGAGCTCAAGGCCTGGGACGTGGTCGGCTTCTGGAGTGGCATCGAGTCGGTGACCTTCCTGAACATCCCCCACGACGACATCGTCTTCGAGTCCGGCAAGCACAACATCCGGCCCGAAGAGGAGAAGAAGCTCATCGAGCCCCTGTCCCGCATCCGCAACGAGCTGCAGAAGGTCAAGGGCGTACTGCCCATCACCCTCTACGTCGGCGGCTACACCGACACCGTCGGCTCCGCGGCCGACAACATCGGCCTGTCCCTGCGCCGGGCGCGCTCCATCGCCAAGTGGTTTCGCAAGCACGGCATCAAGGTGCCCATCAAGTACCAGGGCTTCGGTGAGTCCGTGCTCTTCGCGGCGACGCCGGATAACACCCCGGCGGCCGCCAATCGGCGCGCCTCCTACGTCCTGAGCGCCGCCCTGCCGCCGGTGACCCGCGGCTTCCCGACGCGCAACTGGAAGTCGGTCCGTTGACGACCGCGCCCACAAACCTGGCCATCGACCACAGCTGCGTCGAGGCAAGAGGCCTCGCCCTGGGCATGCGCACCGCCTGGCGTCTGCGTCTGCCCGCCGAACAGGTGCCGGCCTGGCGGAGCGCGTACCAGGAACGAGATCTCCACGTCGCTGCCTCCAACTCCGCCTATGCCACCACCGAAGGCGGTGTGCTTCAACGAAGCGCAGGCGCCGCCGCCGTGCACCTGGTGGTGATCGCCACCAGCGAGCAGATCGCCCGCCAATGTCTGCGCGACGAGGTCGACAACGCCGATCGCGACGAGGGCGACGATCCGAACGCCTGGGCCGCCACAGTCGACACCCATCGCCGCCTCGGCCGCGCCTATGGCTACCCGGACTGCTGCGTGACCGCGTTCTGTGACGGCTGGCTGGAGGCCATAGCCAGGCGAGATCGGGTCGTCAGCGACAACGCCGTGCTGATCCTGCGGGCACACCTGCGATCGAAGGCATGGCATCCACTCCTGAGGGCGTTTGGAGCCGGGTTGGGCGATGAGACGGACTCGCCGTTGAGGCACTTGCCATGTCGTTTCGACTGTCCGAAGTCGCTGGCCCTGGCCGAGGCGCTGGTGGCCGATCTGACGACGAGCAACCCGAGGCAGGCGGAGCGCTATGCGGCGGCGGTTGTGCGGCCGATCGTGGTCGCGGCGGATGGCACAGTGGCGCAGTTGGGCGACGGCGGGACGGCGCCGGTGCAGGTCGAGCCGACGACGCCGGTGGCGGGATTGGGGGCTCGGTTTCCTTTGGTTTTGCCGTTTGGTGGTTGATTGGGGGGAGTCACGGTGGTTGGGGCGCGTGACGTCCAGCGCAACGTGATCGCCCAGGGTTCGCGCAAAGCCGCAGAGCCGCAAAGGTCGGGGCTCTGGTGGGCGGTGGCGACTTCGTGTGGTCTCCGCCGCTGTCGTTGACTGCTCGGTTGTCGCCAGGGTCACGGTCGCGGGTCTCGAAGTTCGTGTTGGACGGAGCCGCGATGCGGCGGCATTCGTTGGCCTGTGGCGTAAGCCATAGGATTCAAGCGGGTTTCCCTCCCTGCATGAGCCGCGAAGCGGCGGCATTCAATAGCCTGGGGCGAAAGCCCCAGGATCTCATCGGGTTTTCCCTCCCTACATGAGCCGCGAAGCGGCGGCATGACGCTCGAGTCGAGAGCGATCCTCGGGCATCGACGACGCGCAGCAACCAAAGCGCGGTTCGTACCACACCCTACCTTGGCCTGACCGCATGGCTGCGATCACGGTCACGGGTACAGACACGGCCACGGTCACGGACTCGGCCGCCGAGACCGCGCCGCCTTTGGCGGACGACTGCATTGACCTGATCATGAGCAAGAGCCATGCTTATGGGTAGCAAAATATGGGTACCCATATGAAGACCACCATCGAGATCCAGGACGACTTGCTCGAGACAGCCCGGGAGCTGGCCAGGCGGGAGGGCAGAACGCTGCGCAGCGTCTTTGAGGAGGCCCTGCACCTGACCCTCGCTCAGCGCAGGCTACCGGTCACGTATCAACTGGCCGATGAGAGCTTCGGCGGCGAGGGCATGGCTCCCGAGGCCACAGACGGTGGATGGGAGGCCGTACGCTCGGCGATCTACGAAGGTCGCGGGACGTGATCGCGCTCGACACCAATGTGTTGGTCTACGCCCATCGCCGGGATGCCCCGCTGCATGACGTGGCCGCTGCGAAGCTGCGTGAGCTGGCCGAAGGCCGCCCCCCCCTGGGCCATCCCCTGGCCGTGCCTGCACGAGTTCCTCGCCATCGTAACCCATCGCCAAATCTGGCGGCCGCCTACCCCATGGCCCCAAGCGCGCGCCCAGTTGGCGGCCTGGCTCGGTTCGCCGAGCGTCGTATTGCTCGGCGAGGCGAGCGATCACTGGTCGGTTCTGGCCGAGTTGATCGAGGCGGGACAAGTGCGCGGGCCCATGGTGCATGACGCGCGCGTGGCCGCGATCTGTCTGGGACATGGGGTGGATCGCTTGTGGACGACGGACCGGGACTTCAGCCGGTTTCCTGCGCTCGCGGTGCACAATCCGTTGGTAGGACGGGGGCTGGAGGACTAGCCGCGCGCTCTGCCGTCTTCTCGCTCGCATGCGAGGTGGCGCGGCCCCAAAGAGGCACAAGTCAGTGCCTGCCCCTCGGGCTCGTGCCGATGCCCGTGCCCGTGCCCGGGCCTGTGGCCCTGCCCGTGACAGCGGCCGGCGCGACACGCACACCCTTCCCCCACAGCCCCCTGCCGTCATACCCTCGCGCCCTGGGCCGCGCCGACCGGCCCGCTGGGGGGAGTGCTCGATGAAGATGCAGCCGGTGAGCAAGGAGCTGTTGCCCAAGGTGGTCAAGGCCATGGGTCAGTGCGCCTTCTTCAAGGGATTGGAGGAGCGCCACCTGACGCCCATCGCGCAGCAGGCGGTGCTGGTGCATTGCCAGCCGGGCGAGACGATCGTGCGCCAGGGGGATGCGGCGGATACGATCACCATCCCGCTCAGCGGCACGGCGAAGATGTACCTGTCGGTGCCGGGGGTGGGCGACAAGATCGAGGTCGGGCAGCTCAAGCCGACGGAGAGTTTCGGCGAGATCGAGTTGCTGCTCGGCCAGCCATTCCGCTCTTCGCTGGTGGCCGCCAACGCGTTGCTGGCCCTGCGGATCACCCGCCAGGTGGTCGACATGATGTTCGAGCGGGTGCCTACCTGGGGACCGGTGGTCGGGCGTATGCTGGCCGGTCGAATCCGCTCCGCCGAGCCGGCGGTGCCGCTGGCTCGTTACGACATGGATCGGGCGCCGCCCTCCGATGAGACCTTCAAGCTGCTGCCGGCCGAATTCGTGCAACGACAGCGCGTGGTGGCGCTGCGCAGCAAGGGCAAGACGTTGACGGTGGGTTTTGTCGACGATCTGAGCCGGCGGGCCCTTCAGGCGGTGCAGACCAACTGTCCGGGCATGGAGATCCAGCCGGTGCGCATCGGCGCTGAGGCGTTCAACAAGCTGATGCAGACCCGCGGTCCGGCGCTGGACCTCACGGCGTCCGCCGCGGCGATGCCTGCGCCCACCTACACGCCGACGGTGATGCCGGTCGTGCCCACCGCCAACACCACGGCGCCGACCCCGGCCCACACCGGGATTGTGGCCGGCGAGCCGACCAGCCCGGTGCAGGAGGACGGCACGATCGTGCGCCAGTTCGGGCCTCGCCGCGAGAACAATCCGAAGCTCGATGCCCTGTTGCGTCGCATGGTGGCCGAAGGCGCCTCAGATCTGCACCTGTCGGCGGAGCACAAGCCGCGCTGGCGCATCGACGGTGAGATCCTGGAGATCAAGGAAGCGCGTGTGCTCGGGCCCGAGACCGTCTACGAGCTCTTCGAGCCGGTGATGGCCGACCGGAGCATCATCGACTTCAGCAACAACGATGCAGACTTCGCCTACGCCGTCGAAGGCTGCGCGCGCTTCCGCGTCAACCTCTTCCGCGACCGCAACGGGGCCTGCGGCGTGCTGCGTCAGATCCCCGACAAGATCCTGACCTTCGAGCAGCTGGGCCTGCCCGAAGCCGTGCGCAAGATGTGCGATCACCCCAAGGGCATGGTCCTGGTCACCGGGCCCACGGGCAGCGGCAAGTCGACCACGCTCGCGGCGATGATGGATTACATCAACAAGTCGCGACATACCCACATCATCACCCTCGAAGATCCCATCGAGTTCGTGCACAAAAGCCGGAAGTCACTGGTCAACCAGCGCGAAGTCGTCGAGCACACGGCCAGCTTTGCGCGAGCGCTGAAGTCCGCCCTTCGCGAAGATCCCGACATCGTGCTGGTCGGCGAGCTGCGCGACATCGAGACGGTGGCGTTGGCGCTGGAGACCGCCAATACGGGTCACCTTGTCTTCGGCACCCTGCACACCGCCACGGCGATCAGCACGGTCGACCGCGTGATCGACCTCTTCCCGCACGAGCAGCAGTCGCAGATCCGCGCTGTGGTCGGCGAGGTGCTCAAAGGCGTGATCTCGCAGACCCTGTTGCGCAAGAAGGGCGGCGGTCGGATCGCGGCGCTGGAGATCATGGTCGGCAGCGCGGCCATCTCCAACCTCATCCGCGAAGCCAAGAATCACCAGATCGCCAACATCATGATGACGGCCAAGAAGATGGGCAACCAGATGCTCAACGAGGAGCTGTCCCGCCTGGTGATGGACGACAAGGTGGAATACGAAGAAGCGCTGGCCAAGGCCATCGACAAGCCGGACCTGGCGAAACGATTTGGTCGCGAGTATTTCGAAGAGTAGGGCGGCGCGCTGTTCGGCTCAGCCCTCTTCGTCGTTGACGATGTCCTGGTATTCCTCGGGGCGCAGCAGCTCGTCGAGCTCCTCGGGCGACTCGAGTTTGATCCGAACCAGCCAGCCGGCCTCGTAGGGATCGGAGTTGATCAACTCCGGCGAACCATCCAAAGCGCGGTTGATCTCCACCACCGTGCCCGAAGCGGGCGCGTAGATGTCCGATACGCTCTTGGTGGACTCGATCTGGCCGATGGCGTCGCCACGGGCGATCTCGATACCCTCGGCCGGCATCTCGACGAAGACGATGCTGCCCAGTTGTTCTTGCGCGAACGACGTGATGCCCACCTGGATGATCTCGTCCTCACCCAGGCGCGTCCACTCGTGCTCTTCGGTGTAGAGCAGTTCGGTCGGTACGGACATCGGGACCTCCGGAGTCGGCGTCGGAGCGCTGCGGGCCGGCTGTGCGGCGTGCGTCGCGGGGACGGCCAGACGCGGTGTCGATATGCGGTTCGGCCGTCTCTGTCAATCTCCTGAGTAGAACGGGAAGCGACAAACCGCCGCATTTCGGTGCCGGCCGCGGATGTCGATGGCGAGTACGGTCCCGATTTCGCTCAGTCTCGTCGGCACCAACGCCAGTCCGATGGGGCGGCCCAACGACGGCGAGTGTGTACCGCTCGTGACGGCACCGACGACCTCGCCTCCTTGCATCACGGGGTATCCCGCGCGCGGCACGCCACGGTCGATCATGTCCAGCCCTACCAGCCGTCGGGCGGGTCCAGAACGTTTGACTGCGAGCAGCGCTTCGCGGCCCACATAGTCTCCCGCCTTGAATTTGATCGCCCAGCCCAGGCGCGCTTCGAGCCCGTTGATCTGGTCGGTGAGATCGTTGCCGTAGAGCGGATAGCCCATCTCCAGTCGCAATGTATCGCGGGCGCCGAGGCCCACAGGACTGATGCCACGCGTCTTGCCGGCGGACATCAGCGCGCGCCAGAGATCGGGCGCCACCTCGGGCGGCGTGTAGATCTCAAAGCCACGCTCGCCGGTGTAGCCCGTGGTTGCGACCAACAGGCCAGCGCCGCGGAAGTCGTGCACGCGGATCCGGTTTCGAGGCAGGCCGATGGCGTCGCCGTCGGCCACGTCGGCCAGGATCTCGCCGGCCTGGGGGCCTTGCAGCGCGATCTGGGCGAATGAATCCGAGCGATCTGCAAAGCACTCCGGCTGCGTCGCGTGACGCTTCATGTGGTCGAAGTCTTTGGCCACGTTGGCCGCATTCACCACCAATAGGATGCGCTTGGCGTCCAGACGATAGACGTAGAGATCGTCCACGGTGCCGCCATCGGGGTGGCAGAGCAGGGCGTAGCAGGCGTCGCCATCTTCCAGCTTGGCCACGTTGTTGGTCACCAGGCGGTTGACCTCGGCTACGGCGTCCGGCCCCTCGACGACGATCTCGCCCATGTGGCTGACGTCGAAGAGTCCGCAATGGCTGCGCGTGGCCAGATGCTCGGCGACCAGGCCGCGCCCTTTGTACTGCACGGGCAGGTGCCAGCCGGCGAAGTCAACCATCTGGCCGCGAGCCTCTACATGGCAGGCTGCCAGGGGACTCTGGCGGGGCTCGACTTCGTTGTGCATGTTGATTCTCCCTGTGCCTCAGGCGGTCGCTCCCGGACCACGTCGTCGTTCACACGCGGCTACGGTATTGGCCAGCAACATGGCGACCGTCATGGGGCCGACGCCACCCGGAACCGGTGAGATGGCGGCCACGCGCTCGGCGGCGCTGTCGAAGTGCACGTCGCCGCAGAGGCTGCCGTCTGGTCGTCGATGGATGCCTACGTCGATGACCACGGCCTCGGGTGAGAGCCACTCGCCGCGGACCAGCTCTGGCACACCTACCGCCGCCACCACAAGGTCGGCACGGGAGAGGTGATCGGCCAGGTCGACCGTGCGGCTGTGGCAGATCGTCACCGTGCAATGGGCGGACAGGAGCAGCAGGGACATGGGCTTGCCGACCGTGATCGACCGGCCGATGACGACGGCGTTTTTGCCCACCGGCGACCAGCCCGTGTCCTCGCCGTGTTGGTGCAACATCTCCATCACACCGGCCGGCGTACAGGCCACCAGCGTCGGCCGTCCGGCGGTCAGCGCGCCCAGGTTGTTCACCCCGAAACCGTCCACGTCCTTGTCATCGGCCACCCGCGCCGTGATCGCGTCATCATCCAGGTGATCGGGCAGCGGCAGCTGGACCAGCAGCCCGTCGATCTCCGGGTCGTTGTTGATGGCGTCGATGCGAGCCAGCAGATCGGCCTGCGACGTCTCCGCCGGCAGCCGCACCAGGGTCGAGGCGATGCCGACCCGCTTGCAGGCGCGCTCCTTGTTGCGCACGTAGATGGCCGACGCGGGATCCTCGCCGACCAGGATCACGGCCAACCCGGGCCGCACGCCGGCCTCCTGCAAGGCGTTGACGCGGCCTTTGAGGCGTCGGCGCGTCGCTTTGGCGATGGCCTTGCCGTCGATCAGACGGGCGGGGGAACTGCCGGCTGCCATGGTTCACTCCGGTTGGGCGCCATCGGGCACCATCACCACCGCCTCGGCGACGCGCGCGGGCACGTCGATGCGCATCCGTGCCCCGGCGGGCACGCTGGTGGTCACCCAGGCGTTGCCGCCGACGATGGCGCCGCTGCCGATGATCGTGTCGCCACCCAGGATGGTCGCGTTGGCGTAGATGATGGCGGCGTCTTCGATGGTCGGGTGGCGCTTGCCGGCGCGTCGCTCGCCCGCCTTGGGGATGCTGCGCGCGCCGATGGTCACGCCCTGGTACAGGCGCACCTCGCGACCGATGATCGCGGTCTCGCCGACCACCACGCCCGTGCCGTGATCGATGAAGAAGGCGGGGCCGATGGTGGCCCCCGGGTGCAGATCGATGCCGGTCCTGCCGTGCACCTGCTCGGTCATGACCCGGGCCACCAGCATGGCGCCGTGGCTCCACAATTGGTGCGCCAGGCGGTAGGTCTCGATGGCGTGGAAGCCCGGGTAGCAGAGGATGACCTCGGCTTTGGAGCGCGCCGCCGGATCGCCGTCGAGAAACGCCTGCAGGTCCTCTTCGAGCACTTCGCGAATGGACGGCAGGCTGGCGATCACCGCGTCGGCGGTCTGGCGAGCCCAGCTGCGGGCGCCTTGTCGTGCCTTGGGCGTATCGTGTGGCGTCGCCACCCGCTTGCGGGACGGTCTGGCCATGCGCTCGGCGTAGAGCAGATCCAGGAGCAGACAGTGCAGGTCGCCGCAGAATCCGGTCAGTGCGGCGGCATCTGGCGCCGCCCCGTGGGTCCACACCTCCGGATAGAGCAGGCGTCGATAGAGCGCGATCGCCTCGCCGACCCGCTCCGGTGCAGGCATGCGACGCAGCGGACGACTGCGCGCCGCCACCGCCGCAAGCGCGCCAATGGCGTCGGCTGCGTCGGAACACAGGCGTCGACTCCGCGCGTCTTCGCCGCCGTCGTCGCTGCAGTCGATGTCGACCAGGTCGTCGCTTCCGCGTTCGATGACCATGGACTCCTCCCGCCGGCGATCAGCTGAGGTAGCGCTCGCCCGAGTCGCAGAGGATGGTGACGATGCGCGTGCCGGCGGGCGCGGTGGCAGCCAGGGCCAGCGAGGCCACCACGTTGGCGCCGCTGGATGGGCCGACCAGGATGCCCGAACGGGCCAGCGTCGTGGCCATGTCCACGGCTTCGGAACCGCTCACCGCGACCACGTCGTCGATCACGCTGTGGTCGACGATCGAGGGGATGAAGCCGGCGCCGATGCCCTGGATGCGGTGCGGAGTGAAGGGCTTGCCTTTGAACGCCTGCGCCTCCACGGGTTCGACGCCGATTACCTTCAAGCCCGGCAGCGCTGGCTTGAGTACACGGGCGGTGCCCGTCAGCGTGCCGCCGGTGCCGATGCCGGCCACGAAGACATCGAGCTGGCCATCGCACTGGTCGAGGATCTCGACCGCGGTGGTCTTTTCGTGCGCGGCGGTGTTGTCGAGGTTGTCGAACTGCTGCGTCATGAAGACGTGCACACCCTGAGCGATGAGGTGCTCGGCGAGCTGGCGGGTACGCGTCATGGAGCCGCCCATGCCGTCCTGCCGCGCAGTGAGCTCGATGCGGGCGCCGTATGCGCGCATGAGATTGCGTCGCTCGATACTCATATCTTCGGGCATGACGACGATGCACTCATAGCCACGCTCGGCGGCCAGCATGGCCAGGGCGATGCCCGTGTTGCCACTGGAGGCCTCGATCAGCGTCGCCCCCGGGCGCAGGTCACCGCGGGCTTCCGCGGCATCCAACATTTCACGGATGGGTCGATCCTTGACGCTGCTGCCAGGGTTCAGGAACTCCGCCTTGGCCAGCAGTTCGATCCCGTCTGGGGCCAGCCGGTTCAGGCGCAACATCGGCGTGTTGCCAATCAGGTCCGCCAGGCTATCCACAATGCGGCTCATGGTCTCTCCTCAGCGCATCTGCGCGCGCGGGCGGAGTCTAATACCTTCCCCCAGCCCTGTCTCCCCGGACGCGCAGGTTGACACCCGGTGGATGTGTTGAAACCATCGGACCCGCATGAGTTTCTCTTCAGATTACGCCGCGACGGGTGGGGTCTCCTCCACGTCAGGCGGGCCGCCATCACGGGCCAGAACAGCGCTTCGCTGGCTGGATCGGTACGCGCCCGAGGCTGCCAAGCACGACTCAGAGCTGCGACGACGCGCCAGGCTGTTGGCCGGCAGTTCCGCGATGCTGGCTGTCTTCTGCGCTGCGTTCGAGATCAACGCCCTGACCCTGCAGCCGCCGGTCTGGTACAGCGTCGTCCTGCTGGGGCTTGGCGCTTTGAGCTTCGCCGCGGTGCCCTTGATCATGCGGAAGACCAACTCGGTCGCCTTGCCTGGCGCGCTGGTCTGCGGCTGGTTGATGCTGCTCTGCGCCATGCTGGCCCTGCGGGTGGGGGCGACCGCCCCGGCGCTGATGGTCTTCACGGTCATGCCCCTGCTGGCCTTCTTCTTCGTCGGCCGGCAGGGCGGCTGGATCTTTGCCACGCTGAGCATCGCCGCCGTGCTGGCGATCTCGGCGTGGGCGCCCGATGGCCTGGTGGGCGACAGCGGCTACACAGCGGGCGATATCCAGCGCATCCGCATCCTGTTGATCTGCGTCCTGATCGTCTTCGTGACGGTGATGACCTGGCTCTACGAGACCTCCAGGCAGACGGCCCTGCACCAGGAGCGACGTGCGCGGCAGCAGCTGCAGTTGAGCCACGCGGAGTTGACCTCTGCCCGTGATCGCGCCGAACAGGCCAACCGGGCCAAGGACACCTTCCTGGCCACCGTCAGCCACG
The DNA here is from genome assembly GCA_964438735.1 of uncultured Enterobacteriaceae bacterium. GTDB lineage: Bacteria > Myxococcota_A > UBA9042 > UBA9042 > UBA9042 > CAYTLW01. The sequence continues at coordinate 36,310 of CAYTLW010000032.1, forward strand.
AGATCCGCACGCCCCTGCACGGCGTCGTCGGCGCGCTCGAGTTGATCGCCCGCGATGGCGACGCAGTGAGCCAGAGCGAGCATTTCGACGTGGCCCAGCGTTCGGCGGTGCTGCTCCAGTCCCTGGTGACCGAAGTGCTCGACCTGAGTCGCATCGAAGCCGGTGGCCTGGAACTCGAACCCGTAGATTGTGATCCCCGCGTTGTGCTCGCCGAGGCGGTGGCGGTGCATGCGGTGGCCGCCAGGCAGAAGAGGCTGCAGCTCCCGGTGGAGATCGCCGCCGACGTGCCTGCGGCGGTCCGCCTGGACGCGCTGCGCTTTCGCCAGGTGGTCGTCAACCTGGTCGGCAACGCCATCAAGTTCACCGAATCCGGTCGCGTCGCCATCACCCTGGGCGTCGCCGCCCGCGATGGCGACAACCTGCGACTCCGATGTGAAGTCAGCGACACCGGCATCGGCATCGAGCGCGATGTGCTCGGGGCCATATTCGAGCCTTTCCGTCAGGGAGACTCGTCCACCACCAGACGCTACGGCGGCAGCGGCCTCGGCCTGGCCATCTGCCGACGCCTGGTCGACCTGATGGGCGGTGAGATCGGCGTCACCAGCGAGCCGGAGCAGGGCGCTCGATTCTGGTTTGAGGTGAACGCCACGGTCGCGGTCGCGCCGCCGATATTCGAAGAGACGCCTTCAACCGACACCGCGCTTGTCGCCCCAGCTCGTATCCTCCTGGTCGAAGACAACCCCATCAGTCAGCACGTCACCCTGCATCTGCTGCATAGCCTGGGTCACGTGGCCCAGGCCGCAGACAGTGGACAGGCGGCGCTCGATGCCATCGCCGACAACCGATTCGACGTGGTGCTGATGGACTGCGACATGCCGGTGATGGACGGTCTGGAGGCCACGCGGCGGGTCCGAGCCGCCGAAACCGAGGGTGAACACCTGCCCATCGTGGCCCTGACCGCTCACGGTATGGAAGAGCAGCATCGCCTGTGCCTGGATGCTGGCATGGACCACGTGCTGGCCAAGCCCGTCAGCCGCAGGGAGCTGCGCGCCGAACTGGATCGTTTCCTGATCACGTCACCCGAGACCAAAGACTTGACCTGAGCGGTGCTCGTCGTTGCCTCATCCGCGGCGCTTCTGCTAGCGTTGAGGTCGGTGAGAGGCGGCGAGCATGTGGACAATCCGATGCGTCGACCTGTAACAGATTCCAGCCGACAGACCCGCCTCGTCGCCGCGATCGCGATGGCCTCACTGCTATGCGCCGCAGCCTGCAGTCCAGCCGACGGTCCCGACGACAAACCCGACGCCACCGCTGACGGCGGCACCGACGAGGCGCCGGCCGTCGAGATTGGCGGCTGCGATGACGACGGCAAGGGCTTCGTCGACTGGAGCCAGAGCAAGTCCAAACCGCCCATGTTGCGCGGCATCCAGGGCGGCCAGCACATCTGGTTCAGCGTCAAGGCACGCAACGTCTCCAAAAAGAAGCTGCGCATGGCGGTGACCTTGATCGTCGAGGAGACCACACGCACGGTCATCCCCGGCCGCGTGGAGTACACCTCGACCTTGCCGGAGGTCGACGGCTGGTACTTTTACGAGGGAGCGCGCGCTTACGTGAAGTGCCCCTGCCAGGTCGTCGGAAAGCAGCTGCGGGCCGAGCTGGAGGTCATCGATCTCTACGGCCGTACCGCCAGCGACCAGGTCTGGATCACGCCCACCTGGGATGGCAGCTGTGACCACGATCCCGCCGGCTCCTGCAAGAAGCAGTAACTCGCCCTTTCAGTCTTGTTCGGGCCGTTCGGGCACCAGCGACATGGCGCGCTCGGACATGGCTGTGATGGTCAGGCTGGGGTTCACGCCCAGGTTCGCCGGCATCATCGAGCCATCGCAGATATAGAGGTCATCGTAGTTGTAGACGCGATGATGACCGTCGAGCACGCCGCGCTCGGCATCTGGACCGATGGGACAGCCGCCGAGGATGTGTGCGGTGGTCGGGATGTCCAGGACCACCTCGTTGAGCGCCGACATGGGCTGGCCGCCGATGCGTCGGGCCACCCGCCGCGCGACCTCGTTGCCGATGGGGATCCAGGTGGGGTTGGCCCGCTTGCTGGGGTTGAACGTGGCCAGCACATGCCGCCAGGGCAACAGCCGCGACCGCCGCCAGACGCCGCGGAGACGATTGTCCAGGGTCTGCATCACCAGCAGGATGATGCTGCGCTCGGCCCAGCCGAAGGGCCACATCCGGCGCAGGGTGTGCAGGGGATGGCGCAGGCAGGCCCCGACCCAGCGCAGCCAGCGCGGCACCTTGCCGCCCCCGTCGACCGCGATGGTCGCCAGGGACGAGATCATGTCGTGGCCCTTGCCGTATCGGACCACCTCCACATGGGTGTGGGCGTCGAAGTAGGCGCTCGAGGTGATGGCCACGCCCTTGGAGTAGTCCGTCTCGTGGTTGTGCGCCGAGGCGCCCAGGATGGCCTCGCTGTTGGTGCGCATCTGGTCGCCCAACGAGTCCGGCAGGTGCTGCAGGTGGCCCAGCCGGCGGCTGTGCATGAGCAAGGGCAGGGTGCCGAGCACACCGCAGGACAGGACCAGTTTTCGCGCCTTGAGGGTCCGGCTGCGGCCGAAGAGTCGCGACAGCACGCCAACCGATGGTTTGATGCGCACCTGCCAGCCCTCGCTGCCGCGGGCATCGGGTCCGCCGATGCACGAGACCTCGGTGGCCTCCCGCTCCGGGATGATGCGCGCGCCCAGCTGTTCGGCGAGATAGAGGTAGTTCAGGTCCAGGGTGTTCTTGGCGCCCTCAGGGCAGCCGGTCATGCAGGCGCCGCACTGGGTGCAACCGACCCGTTTGGGCCCGCGACCGTCGAAGTAGGGGTCGTCGACTTCGACTCCGGACTCACCAAAGAAGACGCCCACATCGGTCACATCCACCGTGTCGGCGACGCCCATCTCCTCGGCCACCTCGGCCAGCACCTCGTCGGCCGGTCCCAGGACCGGATTTCGCACCGCGCCCAGCATCTTGCGCGCAGTCTCGTAGTGGGGCGACAGCTCGGCATGCCAGTCGGCCATCTCGGCCCACTGGGCGTCCTCGAAGAAGGGCCGCGGCGGCTTCAACAGGGTGTTGGCATAGACCAGCGAGCCACCGCCCACGCCGGCGCCGCTGAGGGCCATGACGTCCGAGAGCAGGCTGAGGCGCATGATGCCGTTGAAGCCCACCTGGGGCAGCCAGAGGGACTTGAAGAGATTCCAGTTGGTCTTGGGGAACTGGTCTCGCCGCCAGCGCTTGCCACGCTCCAGCACGATGACGCTGTAGCCCTTTTCGGCCATGCGCAGGGCAGCCACCGAGCCGCCGAATCCCGAGCCGACAACCAGGACGTCGCAGTCAAAGGCGTCGGTCGCGGTGGCGGCGGGTTGCTGGCTCACGTCGCCTGATAATAGCGCCGGTCGTACGCTTGCACCATACGGCGAGCGGAAAGGAAGGGTGCGCTGGCGATCGCCTGCTTGCGCACGGCGCGGAATCCGGCCGGATCATCGTAGTACAGCGGCAGTACGCGGTGCTCCAGGGCCCGGTAGAGCGCATCGGCGTCGCGCAGATCGTCGCGATTCTCCTCGCCCTGGCCGATGGCCCAGCCGTTGACGTCATCGCGGCAGATCTCGGCCCACCAGCCGTCCAGCGCGCTCAGGTTCGGCACGCCGTTGAGCGCCGCCTTCATGCCGCTGGTGCCGCACGCCTCCAGGGGGCGCACCGGGTTGTTGAGCCAGATGTCCACACCGCTGGTCAACAGCCGGCCCAGCCACATGTTGTAGTTGGGCAGGAAGACGATGCGCAGCCGACCATGCAGGGTCCGGGACAGGTCGACCAGCTCGCGCACGATGGACTGGCCACGGCGGTCGTTGGGATGCGCCTTGCCGGCAAAGATCAGCTGCAGGCGCCCCTCGGAGAAGCTCAGCAGGCGCTCCAGGTCGGCGAAGATCAGCGTCGCCCGTTTGTAGGGCACCGTGCGTCGGGCGAAGCCGATGGTGAGCACGTCGTCGGCAAAACCGCGCTGGGTGGCGCCGTTCAGGTACGACAACAGCTCCCGCTTGGACTGTCGACGGGCCATGTCGAAGTCGCCGTCCGGCACGTCCACGATCCGCGCCAGTTGTTCGGGATCGTCGCGCCAGCCGGCGAGGTGGCGGTCGAAGAGGCCCTCCATGTAGGGCGAGACCCAGGTGTCGAAGTGGATGCCATTGGTCAATCCGTCGACCTTGCGGCCGGGGAAGATGTCGCTGGCCACGCGCGCGTTCAACTCGCTGACCCCGTTGCAGGTGCTGGCCAGCGCCGAGGCCAGGTGCGACATGCTGAGCTCTTCCTCGCCGCCCAGGCGGGCCACCTCCGGCGGCACGAGGTCGCCAAGTACACGGGCGATCTCGGAGTGTTCGAAGTGGTCATGGCCGGCGGGTACGGGCGTGTGGGTGGTGAAGTGCACGCGCTGACGCACGGCCTCCACGTCGCCCATCTCAGCCAGCATGGCCGCGGCGAAGAACGCGGTGTGGCCCTCGTTGAGGTGGACCCGCATGCCCTCGTCCAGGCCCAGCGCCTTGATGGCTGCGTGACCGCCGATGCCCAGCACCGCCTCCTGGCGCAGGCGATTGATGTGGTTGCCGCCGTAGAGCATGCGCGAGACGGCCTGCCAGTGCGGGCTGTTGTCCTCGAGCAGCGTATCCAGCAACAGGACCTGGTTGCGCTGACCGCCCCTGCCGTCCAGGTGGTAGCGCCAGACCTTGACCTGAACCACCTCGTCTTCCAGCTGCAAGGCCAGCTGCACGCCGGTGTCCTCCAGGAGCTGAGACGGTGGGCACAGGGGAAAGTCCAGGTGCTGTTCGCCGAACGCGTCGATGGACTGCAGGCCATAGCCCTGGTGATAAAACAGGCTCACCGCGACAAAGGGCAGGCCCAGGTCGGCGGCCGCCTTGGCGTGGTCACCGGCGAGCACGCCGAGGCCACCGCTATAGGTGGGCAGGGACGTGGACAGACCGATCTCCGCGGTCACGTAGACGATGACGCTCATCGGGACTCCGTGGGATGGATCAATGGCCGCCCGGGTGGGGCATGGCCGGAGGGGGATGGGAGTTGGTCGGCGGCGGCGCGCGCGGCGTTGGAGGTCGCGGGCGTGCTGCCGGTGGATGGGAGGTCGGGGGGCGCCAGCCCGGCGGTGGCGGGCGGCCGTAGTAGCGAGGGCGTGGCGGGGGGCGGCCGAAGAGCGTACGCCGGACCCACGACCAGGTGGGCAGGTTCAGCGACAATCCGACCAGGGCGACCATGGGCGGCAGGGCCAGCGACGAGGTGACCTTGCCGGACTTGAGCAGGATGGTGTCGAAGCGGGCGTCGTCCAGCACGTCGAAGGTCTCGGCGACCCGATCGCCGTCTTCGTCGTAGCTGGACCCGGCTGCGGCGATGACTTCGAGATGTTCCTCGGCGCCCTGACTGCTGTTCATGCGCGCCTGCACCATGGCGAAGAGGTGCAGCCAGGTGGTCAACTCCAGCTCGATGCCCAGGCCCAGGTAGACGCCGCTGTCCGTGGCGGCGCTGCGGTAGACCACCTTGTCCCCGCTGACGAACTCCGCCCCGTCGATGGCCACCGGCGCGTCCAGCTGCAGCACCCCGCTCTCCTGGATCTCGGTCGACAACGAGGCGTAGGAGATGCCGGCCATCAGGCGCCAGGAGGCGTGGCGGCTGCGGGACAGCAGGTGCTTGTAATACAAGTCTGCCTGGAAGTGGCTCGCCGCGTCGTCGCCGGTGATGGAAGGGTTGATGGTGAGGCGCCACGAGGGCGTGTCGAAGCCGAAGGTGAGCTGCGGAAAGCCCGCCAGGGGCTCGACGCGCCCCTTGCGCGCCGGCAGGTCGAGGTCGAAAGAGAACTGGTTGCCAGCGGCATCCTGTGGGCTGTTCACCTTGGCTTTTGCGCCGCTGAAGTCGTACTGCCCGCCGATGGCCGGGTACATGGCCAGCTGGCTCACCCCCCAGGTGCAGCCGCTGCACAGCAGAACGCCGAGCAGCAGCGCGATCGGAGCCCGACTACGAAGCATCGACGGCCTCCGCTGTGTCGGATTCGGCGGCGCCCGCCCCGTCGCGTTCCCGCGCCTCTTCCTGGGCCTGGGCGACCCAACCGGACTCGTGCGCGTACTCCCAAGCCATGTCCTCGATGAGCGGCAGCACCTCTTCCGGCGGCAGGGCCTCGGTAGGCGCCCTCCGACAGAGCACCACGGCGTGTTCATCGGCGCCAAAGGGCACCACCGCCACGGCGCATGTCATCAGGCGCGCGTTCAGGCCCAGCAGGCGCAGCAGGCCGGCTTCATCTTCGCGCAGGCTGTGCCAGTCGCCGACGATCATCAGCACGGTCGTGGTTCGGGCGCCGCTGCGCGCATCCGGGTCCGCGACGACCACCATCACTGTGGCGTCATGAACGGGGTGGTTGAAGCTCAGCGCGCCGAGCTCAGCGGTCTCGTGTTCGACCTCAACCGCCGGTACGTGGGCCTCAAGTGCGCCCTTGATGCGCCTGGCCTCGTCGCCACAACCCATGTTCCGGCCCCCACCTGCACGGGCGCGACGGCCGCGTGCGGGGCGGAGGTATACGGGGATTCGGGTATCGGGTGCAAGCGGGCCCCAGGCGGCGGCCGGCGACCGTGGTCGAACGAGTTGACCCGCTGGTGGCCAAGCCGCAAGATCCGCGGGCGCCCGTCGCTGAACAAAGCGTGCGCGGCGCGCGTCAGGGGTGCAGGGCGAGCGGCGAGGAAACCGGCAGCCGCGTCGTCCCGGGAGAGCCGATGTCGCATCCACAGGTCTATTTATTCGCCCTGCTGCTCGTCGCAGCGCTGACCGCTGCGTGCGGCGGCGCCGTCGTGCCCGTCGACGTCAATCGACCGGCGCTGATCGACGCCCGCAAACATGGCGGCACCTTGACCATCGAACGCTTTTCCCACGGTCTGCCGGATTACCAGCAAGTGGCCGGGCAGCTGGCCCGGGAATTGAGCAAAGGCATCGCCGAGAGCTCAGCCGGCAAAGTGCGACTGCAACCGGCCGGTGGCGGGCTGCTGATCAGCGGCGTGGTGGAACGTTACGAGTCGCACGTGGAGCCGCACAGCAAGCAGGCCCAATGCGATGTGCGCACCGGGGACGGCCAGGTCGAGCGCGTCGAGCGCCGGCCGTGCACCCGAGCCTGGCTCAGCTGGACGGCCAACGTATCGGTGCTGATGAAGGTGCGCACGGCCTCGGGCAAGGTCCTCTATCACCGCCGCATCGAAGAGGTGGAGCGGGATGTGACCGGCGAGGTCCAGGACGCCGTGCCGACGCCGCCCAATCTGCACGCCACCCTGCGCCAGCTGCGTCATCGCGTGGTCGAGCGCATGGCCCGGGTCGTGGTGCCCCGTCGGGTGCGCGCATCGGCCACCTTCTACGGCTGCGCCCAGCCGGCCACGCCCATCTGCAGCGAGGCCGTGACGCACTTCGCCGCCTCCCGCTTCGACCAGGCGTTGGCGACCTACAATCGGGCAGAGGCGGCCCTGCGCGCTGCCGATGGCGGGACCAACGCCCGGCTGGCCGACATGCACTGGAACCGCGCCATGGTGGCTCGCTACGCGCGTCGATTCGAGCGCGCGGTGGACGAGTTGGAGAAGGCCCGTCGGCTGGATCCGGATCGTCGACGCTTCAAAGTCGAGCTCACGGTCGTCGAGGCTGAACAACGCGACCAGGCGACGTTGATCGAGCCGGGCCTCGACAAGCAGCCGCCTCGCGGGCATTGATCGGCGGGGTCGGCAGCGTCGCCGACCGTGGCTGCAGCGGGGCGACCGTTCCATGAACGAGCAGATGATCTCCCACGACGGGCCCGGCCATCGATTCCTCGCCGGGCTCAGCAGCAAGGGCGTGCGCTACGGTCTCGATCGGATCGTGGTGCTGCTCGAGGCGCTCGGTCGACCGCAAGACGACGTGCCGGTGGTTGTGGTCGCAGGCACCAACGGCAAGGGCTCGGTCAGCGCCATGCTGGCCGCCATGCTGCACGGCGCCGGCCTGCGGGTGGGCCACTTCACCTCGCCCCACCTGGTCGAGACCCGCGAACGGATGCGCGTGGGCGATCGCTGCGTCAGCGCCGAGGACCTGGATACGGCCCTGCGCGCGGTGCGCGATGCCTGCGCCACCATCGACGGGGGCGCCGACGACGTGGTCACCACCCCTTTCGAGGCCCTGACAGCCGCGGCGTTGTGGCTCTTCCGGCAGCGCAAACTCGACATGGCCGTGCTCGAATGTGGCCTCGGTGGCCGCCTGGATGCGACCAACGCCACCGATCCTTTCGTCTCGGTGGTGACCTCGATCGCCTATGATCACACCCGTACGCTCGGCCGGACGCTGGCCGCCATCGCGACCGAGAAATCCCACGTCGGTCGGCAGGGGCGCCCCCTCATCGTGGCCCAGCCCTCCATCGTCGTCGGCGCTGCCCGCCGGGCCGGGATCCACGCCGACTTTCGCAAGTTGGGCTGGGATCTGAAGGTGCGTGACGTCACCGGAGACGGCCTCGATCGGCCGCCATCGGGGGTGCTCGAGGGGCCCATGTTGGCCGAACCGATGCACGTGGAGGTGGGCCTGGGCGGGCCCTACCAGGTCGACAACGCCGCCCTGGCGGTCATGGCCTACGTCGAGGTGTCCCGCCACCGCGAGGCGGAGGGGCAGGGCGCGCTGCCGGAACCCATGCTGGTGGCCGACGCCCTGGCCACCGTGCCGTGGCCGGCGCGCTGCGAGTGGCTGTCCGCCCAGCCGCCGGTGGTCCTGGACGGGGGCCACAACGAATCCGGGCTGACCGCGCTGGCGAACCTGTTGGAGCTTCGCAGCAAGCGCTGGCAGGTGATCCTGGCCATTCGCGACAACCGCAGCGCAGAGCCCCTGATGCGGGCCCTGGCCCCCATCGTCGAGTGCTTCTGGCTGCCCCATATGGACGCCGCCAACCTGCACCCCGCCGCTCACCTGGCCGAGGTGGCCGGCGCCGTCGCGCCGCGCGCCAACGTCGCGGTCGCCAGCAAGCCCACCTGCCTGCGGGGCGCCCTGGCAGAGAGCGCCCCGGGCGCGGGCGTGGCCATCACCGGCAGCCTGTACGGACTCGGTGAGTGGCTGCAGTCGGGGCTGATTCAGAGCCCGCGACTGAAGCGCTGGCTGGATGGCCCGGCACCGGATTGAACTGCAACGAGGTCCACATGAATCACGACAAAGCCAGCCACCTCGCGACCCCGAGCCTGGATCGACGGGACTTCCTGGCCTCGGCCGCCCTGGCCGCCTCTGCCACCCTGCTGTCCGGCTGCGGCACCACGCGGCCGGATCGCAGACAGACCCCGATCGCTGCGGCGCCGGCGGCCGCCTTTGCGCGCTTCGGCGTCACCGAAGCCAGTGTACGCAAGGTGATGAGTCGGGCCATGAGAGGCGGCGGCGAGTACTGCGATCTCTTCTTTCAACGCAAGACGACCCACCACCTGAGCCTGGAAGATCACGCCGTCAACAAGGCGACCAGCACCTCGGAGATGGGCCTGGGCGTGCGCGTGGTGCGTGGCCTGGAGACCGGGTACGCATACACCGAGAGCCTCGACCTGACCTCGATGCTGGCCGCTGCAGACGTCGCCGCCACCGTCGCCCGGGGTCCGGCGCGCGCCCTGCCGAGCTCCTTTCGCGTCGGCAAATTGCCCTCCCGCTACCCGGCCAAGGTGCCGTGGTCCACGGTCGACACCGCTACCAAGGTCAAACTTCTGGTGGGCATGCACGATCGCACGGTCAAGCGGGACGCGCGGGTCAAGAAGGTCAACATCCGCTATCGAGACGAGCACAGCGACATCCTGGTCATCGATTCCCTCGGTCGCGTGGCCAGCGACTCGCAGCCGATGGCGGTCTGTTACGTCAGTTGCATGGCCGAACATGGCGGCAAGCGGGAGTCCAACTACAGCGCCCGCTCCGGTCGCGCCGGCCTGGAGTTCTTCGACGACGCCACCGTCGACGCCATGACCCGGGAGGCGGTCGAGCGCACCGTGGTCCTCTTCGACGCCGTCGAGGGGCCCGCAGGCGAGCTGCCCGTGGTGCTGGCCCCCGGTTCGTCGGGCATCCTGCTGCACGAGGCCATCGGCCACGGTATGGAGGCCGATTTCGCGCGCAAGAACACCACCATCTACGCCGACATGGTGGGCAAATCCATCGCTCCGAAACACGTCACCATCGTCGACGATGGGACCAACCCCCACCTGCGCGGCTCCATCAATGTCGACGACGAGGGCAACGACGCCCAGCGCACGGTCCTGGTGAAGGACGGCGTGCTGCAGACCTTCATGCACGACCGCATCAGCGCCAGGCACTTCGAACTCGAACCGACCGGCAATGGCCGGCGCCAGAGCTTCCGCCACATGCCCGTACCCCGAATGCGCAACACCTACATGCTCGGCGGGCCGCACAAACCCGAAGAGATCTTCCGTTCCATCAAGCGCGGCATCTACGCCGAACACTTCACCAACGGCCAGGTGAACATCGGTCCCGGCGACTTCACCTTCTACGTCAAGAACGGCCGGATGATTGAAGACGGCAAGCTGACCCGGCCCATCAAGGACATCAACATCATCGGCAACGGCCCCGAGATCCTGCGCCGGGTGACCATGGTCGGCGATGACTTCACCCTGGACCGCGGCGGCTGGACCTGCGGCAAGCGCGGTCAACGGGTACCGGTCGGCCTGGGAATGCCCACGGTGGCCATCTCCGCGATCACCGTGGGTGGCGCCGGCAAGGGGAGGTCCTGAGATGAGCGCAAAAGCCGATCGCAAGCAGCTGGAAGCTCTCGCTGAACGCGCCACCGACACCGCCCGCAAGAAAGGCGCCAGCGCCGCCCGGGTCGCCGCCAGCGCCAGCACACAGCGGCGCGTCACCGTGCGCGATGGCAAACTCGAGGAGATCAAGTCGGCCAGCAGCCGCAGCCTGGTGTTGCATCTCTATGTGGACGGCCGCTACGGCAGCCACGTCACCAGCGTGCTGGACCCCACATCCCTGGATGATTTCATCGGCCGCGCGGTGGCCATGACCCGGGTGCTCTCGCCCGATCCCCACCGCCAGCTGGTCGCGCCCGCCCTGCAGAAGGGGCGCAGCAGCGCCGATCTCGGCCTCTTCGACCCCGGCCACGGGCGCGTGATCATGCGGGCCCTGACCGATCGCGCCCAGGCGGCCCACACAGCCGCTCGCAAGGCCGCCGGCAAGACCTTGTTGTCGGCCGGCGCCGGCGCCTCCGATCGCGTCTCCATGGGCGTGCTGCGGACCACCAATGGTTTCGCGGATGCTGAGAAGCGAACGTCCTTCTCTACATGGGCCAGCGTCAGTGTGCGCGACAAGGACGACAAGCGCCCCAGCGAGCACGCCGAGGATCGCTCCCGAACCGTCGCCGGCATGCGCGCCCCAGCCGAGGTGGGCCAGGAAGCCGCCGCACGCACCCTGGCCACCGTAGGCGCCGACGCCATCGACACGCTCACGCTGCCCCTGGTGGTGGAAAACCGCGTCGTCGGCCGCCTGCTGCGCGGCCTGCTGGCCCCCTTATCCGGCTGGGCGCTGGACCAGAAGCGTTCCTGTTTCGAAGACAGCCTCGGCAAGAAGATCGGCAGCGAACACCTGGTCATCGCCGATGATCCGCTGTTGCCGGGCGGCTGGGCCTCCCATCGTTACGACGGCGAGGGCATCACCGCCCGACGTCGACCGCTCTTCGACAAGGGTGTCCTGCGCGCCTTCTTCATCGACAGCTACCAGGCCCGCAAACTGGGACGTGACGCCACCAGCGGCAAGTCCAGCAACCTCGTCTTCGGCACGGGCGCGGAGTCCTTGGACGCCATGTTGGCGCGCGTCGGCAAGGCGGTGCTGGTGACCGGTGTATTGGGCGGCAACTCCAACAGCACGACCGGTGACTTCTCCCACGGGGTGCGCGGTTTCCTGATCGAGGGCGGCAAGCGGGTCAAACCCCTGGCGGCCATGAACATCGCCGGCAATCACAAGCGCTTCTGGCAACGACTGCAGGCCGTAGGCAATGATCCCTGGACCTATTCGTCGGTTCGTTCGCCGAGCCTGCTCCTGGGGCCGACGGTGATCGCGGGCACGTGATCGCTTCCGGGCGGCGGCTCAGCGCCCCTTTTCGTATTTGCGGTACATCTCGCCCTCGGGAACGCTGACCTCCACCGTATCCAGCAACGAGACCGGCACGCTGGGCTCGGTCAGCACCGCCTTGGCGATGGCCGAGCGGCTGGCGCGCGCGCGGCGGGCCCGCTTGCGGCCTTCATTGCCGCTCTCTTCGGCCTTGTGAATGCGTTCGGAGAGGTGGGCGAGCTTCTCGATGGCGCCGCGAAGCTGGCGGATGCCATCGATCGCGATCTGCTTCTGAAAGCGCATGGCCATGGGGGTCTGGGCGGCCAGCAGGCGCTCGAATTCGGTGCGATGCAGGGCCAACACCTCGACCTGCTCGGTGGCCACGACGCCGACCCGACGGATGCCGGTGGAGACCAGCGCCGTCTGGCCCACGATATGACCCGGCCCCAGGGTGGCGATCACCTGCTTCTCACCGGTGATGTCCGTGACCACGTCCACCTTGCCGTCCAGCAGCAGGAAGCAGCCGGCGGCGCGCCGGCCCTCGGTGATCAACGAGGTCCCCGGCTCGAAGGATTTGCGCACCGACGCGGCTTCCAGGGCGCGCATCTCGCCAGCGGTGAAGCCGTCGAATTTGCGGAACAACCCGCTCGCGAAACGGCTCATTTCTTCTCCTCCGGGCTTGCCGCACCGGTGAGCGAGACCCACAACCGGTTGAAGGTACGTCGCACGCTTTTGCCGGTGCGCTGGGGCGGCTCGACCTCGGCCTCGGCGGGCGCAAAGCGGGCTTCCAAGGCCTTGATTACGCTCAGCGTACGGCGATCGACCAGGCGGATGATCTCGGCCATCAGGGCCGAAGCCACGGCTGGATGCGATTCCTCGAGCTGGTCCACGGCGTTCCGATTGAGGCCAAAGACCACCGAGTTCATGGCCGCGGTCACCGTCGCCGAACGTCGGCCGGGATCGAGGACCGCCATCTCGCCCACCAGCTCGCCGGGCTTGATCGCGCCCAGGGCCAGGTGGCGACCATCTGCGAGGACACGCTCTGCACGCAGGCTGCCCTCTGCCAGCAGGCACAAGGACTCGCCTTGCTGACCTTGGGCATAGAGTGGCTGGTCCCGAGCCAGGTCCAGGCGCCGGAAGGCCAGCGCCAGGGCCAGCAGATCCTTGCGCTCCAGGTGTTGAAAGGCGCGCATCCGCCGCAATGTGCTGGCCAGCAGGGGATCCAACTGTCGGCGAGCAGGGTCGGCTCTCTTGTCGGGAACGGCGGGTCTCGGCGGCGAGGTGGGGATGGAGGTCTGAACCCTCCGCCGGGGGCCAGGTGCGGCCGGTGCAAGCGTCGCCGTGGGTGCGCTGGGCCCTTGCGCCGCGGTGGGCGCCGAGGGTCCTTGGGTGGCTGTCGGCGCTATGGGCCCCTGCGCTGCGGTCGGCGCGCTCGGTCCTGCCTCAGGTGTGGCCGGCGGCTGCGCCACGCTGCGATACGGGGCGATCACATCCGGTCCTGGAAGCGGCTTCTTGTCCGGGTCCATCGGTGCTCCATCGGGGGGATTGGAGAAGGCGCGCCACCCGGCAGTGACACTCCGACTCAAAATCAGTGACGGGTCGCGGCAAACGTAGTCCTCGCGGCGACCTACCGCAACCGCTTGCCTGCGAAATGGCGTATTAAGCGCGTGTTATCAAGGGCCAAGCGTCTCGTTATAACGGTCGCCTCAGGCTCCTCGAGATCGATAGATTGACCACGAAGGATTGTTCTGTGCCGGATCAGCGCAAGAAACGGGCCCGGATCGTGCCGGTCACACGCAGGAGTTCGTCGCGGATGGCGACCCCTTCCTCAGCCGCGCCGAGCGCGTCGACCACCACGTAGCCGATGCCGCCGTCGGTGCGCAGATACTGACCGATGACGTTCATTTCACGGCCAGCGAAGACCCGGTTGATCTCGCTCAGCATGCCGGGCTCGTCGCGATGGATGTGCAGGAAGCGCACCGCCTCTCGCTGCTCGGGCAACGAGACCTCGGGGAAGTTCACCGCCCCCAACGTCGCTCCTGCATCGCTGTAACGGATGAGCTTGTTGGCCACCTCGACGCCAATGGACGCCTGCGCCTCCTGGGTCGATCCGCCCACGTGGGGGGTCAGGATCACGTTGCGCAACCCCTGCAGCGGCGTCGCCAGGCGCTCGTCGCCGGATGAGGGTTCGACCGGGTAGACGTCCACCGCCGCACCGGCCAGATGCTCCGTGCGCAGGGCGTCGGCCAGCGCCTCCAGGTCGACGACGCTGCCCCGCGAGGCGTTGAGCAGCATGGCGCCGGGTCGCATGCGGGCGATCTCGGGCGCGCCGATCATCAGGCGCGTCTGCTGGGTCTCCGGCACATGCAGGGTCACCATGTCCGATCGAGTCAGCAGCTCGTCCAGGGAGTCGCAGGCCTGCGCGTTGCCGAGGCTGAGCTTCGGCACGATGTCGAAGTAGATCACCTGCATGCCCAGGCCTTCTGCCAGGACGGAGACCTGTGAGCCGATATGGCCGTAGCCGACGATGCCCAGCACCTTGCCGCGTACCTCGTGCGCGCCGCGCGCCGACTTGGCCCAGATACCCTGGTGAGCCAGCGCGGACTTATGGGGGATGCCGCGTTGCAACATGATCGCTTCGCCGACGGTCAATTCGGCCACTGAGCGCGTATTGGAATAGGGCGCGTTGAACACCGGGATGCCGGCAATGCGGGCGCTGTCCAGGTCGACCTGGTTGGTGCCGATGCAGAAACAGCCGATGCTGAACAGGCGCGGCGCCGCTGCCAGGACCTCGCCGGTCAATTGCGTGCGCGAGCGGATGCCGACGATATGTACATCGGCCAGCCGGGCCGCCAGGTCGGTGGCTGGCAGGGCCGTATCCAGACGCTCCACGTTGCTATAACCCGCCAGCTTGAAGGCCCTGCTGGCGTTTTCGTGCAGCCCTTCGAGCAGCAGAATCCGGATCTTCTCTTTGGCCAGGCTGAGCTCGTTGCGCATGGTTGTCCTCCGGAGATCGTCTGCCTGCACATCGGCGCGGCAGCAACGGCGCCGCAGGGTGCGCCGCGCGCCGGCAGGGGTCAATTCCACGTCCCCTCAACGTCCGGTTCCGGTTGCATTGCGCCGCAAAGCCTGGGTACAACATCCGCCGAAATCCGTTCGCGCACAGGCGGACCCGAACCACGCAGGAGCAGATGATGAGCAAGCAGGCAGCAGCGCCAGAGAAGGCAGCGGAGACCAAGGGCGAAAACGGCGGCGTGCTGGCCGCGCAGGGTGGCCGGGAGACCGTGCTGATCTCGAGCGAAACCGGCAAGACGCTGGTGATGGAAGCGGTCGTCGCCAAGATCGCCGGCCTCGCCGTGCGCGAAGTGCCCGGTGTGCACAGCCTGGTGCCGTGGGGCGCCGGTCAGCGGCTCAGCTCCATGGCCAAGTCCATCCGCGGCACCGAGATGAAGGATCTCGGCGTGCGCGTCGAGGTCGGCACCGTCGAATGTGCCGTAGACGCCCGCATCATCACCGAATACGGCGCCAGCATCCCAAAGATCTCCGATCAGATCCGCGGCAACGTCATCGAGCGCGTCAAATCCATGACCGGGCTGGTGGTCAAGGAACTGAACATTACCGTGGTCGATCTCTACTTTGACGAGCCCCGCCCGGAGCCCATCGTCGCCGGTCGCGAGCTGAAGTAGTCGTCACCTCGATCGACTCCCCCGGCCGGCAGCCCCGTGCCAGCCGAGCCCACGCGGAGGTGGCCATGCCCCTGGTCCATGTCGCGCTCCGGCGCATCACCACCCTGATCACGGCGATCGTCCTGATCATGGCCGGTGCGTACACGGCCCTGCTCTCGCTTGGCCTGGTGCCCGCACTGCAGCTGGATGTGGTCGGTCTGCACGCCGACCTGGATCTCATCCAGCTGGCCCTGGGCGTGCGCCTGACGTGGCTCGCGGTCGGGCTGATCGCTCTGCTGCTGGGCATGGTGCTGCTGGCATCGTCGGCCGCCCGCGGTCGCTTCGACGAGCCCTGGGTGATCTTGCAGCGGCGTAGCGATCGACACGTGGGCAACAGCGTCCTGCGCGTCTCCTCCCGAGCCCTGCACGCCATGCTGGCGCACACGGTCGAGCGCGTCGAAGGCGTACGCGACGCCCGCCCGCGCCTGCGACTGACCGGCCGCGGTTGGGATTGTCGTTGTCTGGTGCAGGTGGCCGACGAGGTGCCGCTCACCGACGTCGCCGCCGGCGTGGAGACCGCCATCCGCCAGGGTTTGGAGCGACATACGGGCCACGCGGTGCGGCGTGTCGACGTCAACGCACAATTCGAACCCTTCAACCCCCGCCGGCGGGTCGCATGACCCCGGCCGCAGGAGGCGCAAATGGGACCTGGTGATCCCTTCGCAGCGCAGGGCGGGTGGACGCCCCCCTCGGCGGAAGAAGATGACGGCGGCGCCGACGCGCCCATCGAGGAGCCGGCCGCGCAAGCGACCGATGACGCCGCCAATGCAGCCGCGGGATTGGGGCGGCTCGAGCCGTCCCGTCGTGCCATGGCCATCGGCCTGCTCATCGGCCTGGCATTTGGCGTGGTCGTGGTGATGGGCGGCGTGGTCGCCGCGCTGGTCATCGGCGCCTTCGGACTGGTGGGCCTGGCGGCCGGCTGGATCGTCTGGTCGGTGCTCAACGATCGACTGGACGTCCGCGGCGCCATCCGCGCATTGCGACGTCGACCTTGACCGTACGGGTCGCTGCCCGTATAACCGCGCGCCCCCGCACCGGTGTGTTCGCACCGCGGGGGATGGGCCGATGCTGCCGGTCGCGAGGAGCGGCAGCCTAGCGGACCCCGACTCCTGCCAAGGCCGTGCAAGAACGCGGACCAGGGAGCAACCAATGTCCATCGGAATCTTCGGCCGCAAAGTCGGCATGACCCAAATCTTCGGCCCCGAAGGCGACCGCGTCCCCGTGACCGTCATCGAGGCGGGCCCCTGCACCGTCGTCCGCATCAAAACTGCGGACGGCCCGGACGGCTACAACGCCGCCCTGCTGGGCTACGGCGCCATCACCGACAAGAAGCTCACCAAGCCAAAGGCCGGCCTCTTCGCCAAGGCCGGGCTCGAGCCCCAGGCCCACCTGCGTGAGACCCGCCTGGAGGATCACGAGCTCGGCGGCCTGTCGGTCGGTGACCAGATCGAGGTGAATCGCTTCACCGTCGGCCAGTTCGTCGACGTGGTCGGCAGGAGCAGGGGCCGCGGTTTCGCCGGCGTCATCAAGCGCCACAACTTCTCCCGACCGAAGATGACCCACGGTACGCACGAGAAGTTCCGCCACGGCGGCTCGCTCGGTCAGAACACCACCCCAGGTCGCGTCTTCCCGGGCAAGAAGATGGCCGGTCAGTACGGCAACACACGCGTCACGGTTCAGAACATCCTGGTCGTGGGCGTGGAGCCGGACAAGAACCTGATCCTGCTGCGCGGTAGCGTGCCCGGTCCAAATGGTCGCTTGATCTGGATTCGCCCGGCGGTCAAGGTCAGCTAGGTCGACCTCTCCACCAGCCCGCGGGGCACTGCATGTACGTCATCTTCCCGGCCGCGCTCGACAACGTCGCGTGCGAGTCGGACACATGCGCCTGCCGTGCCTGGGCCGCGCTGGCCTGGAAGCGGGAGAAGAAGCGTCGCAAACGTCGCCGATCTGCGGGCTTGCCCCTGCCGATGCCGCAGGTTGAACGGGCGCTCATCGACGCCTTGCTGGCCGCCGAAGGCGACGTGGCGCTCGAGTCGGACGTTGAATTGCCCGGCGCCTGGGATGGCCACCCCGTCTTCGGTTGGAATACCCCCGACGGCATTGAGCTGGCCTTCTCGACGCTCTGCGGCGCGGTGCGTGCGGGCCTGGCCGAGACGGACGAGCCGGTCGCCCTGGCGACGGCCGACGGCGGTTGGCGGCGTCCGTTGCAGGTGTTCCGCTTCACGGACGGCTTGGAGCAGATCCGACTGGGCGGTGATGGCCACCTGCAATGGGCGGACTTTGCCGCGTTGCGTGACGAGCTGTTGGACCTGGTGGCGGATCGACGTCATCCCCTGTTGGCGCGTATCGCGCATGTCGCCGGAATGCTGGCGTTGGTCCTGCGGGATCGCGACATCCCGGCCCGCGTGCCGCCGCTGACGGCGCGCACGTTCCTGGCCTTCCGGGGCTTCCTCGAGGCCCGGGTGGCGGCCGCCGATACCGAGAGCATGGCCCGGTTCAGCGCCGCCCTGCTGCCCTTGTACGGTGCCGAGGTGGGCCTGCAGCCGGCCGATGCCGCGCGCCTGATCGACACCTTCAACGGCGACTGGCGGGAGCAACTGCAGCGTCGCATGGTGCCGGTGGAGAGCGAACTGGCCAGCGCCATCGAGGCCTGGCTGGGCGTGCGCCTCTTCGCCATGCCTGTGGCCCGCGATCGCTCCCTCGATCGGGCCCTGGCCGAGCTGGTCGACTCCTTCGCCCAGGGGCTGCGCTTCGCCGCCGTGCTGGCCGAGATCGGCGATCGACCGGTGGACGCGACCCTGGTGATGAGCGCGCTGGCGTTGGGCGAGCACCACGTCACCCACAGCGCGACGCCCCTGCCGGCATTCACGTTGCCGGATGCCAGCCACCAGCGCGGGCCACGGATGGCCGACCTGGACATGACCCTGGCCGCGATCTGCTGACGCAATTGGGAGGCCCGGACCACCATGTCGGAGCCAGCGCCGAGCGTCGTATTGACCCGCAGCGAACCGGATAACGCCGCCCTGGCCGCGCGCCTGGTCGCCCGTGGGTGGACCGTCATCGAAGCGCCAACCGT
Organism: uncultured Enterobacteriaceae bacterium; assembly: GCA_964438735.1. Taxonomy (GTDB): domain Bacteria; phylum Myxococcota_A; class UBA9042; order UBA9042; family UBA9042; genus CAYTLW01. The sequence continues at coordinate 55,225 of CAYTLW010000032.1, forward strand.
GGCCATCACCGCCGTGGCACCGGACCAGAACGCCGACGAGGTGCGCGCCCTGCTGGCTTCCGCCCCGGCCATCGCCTTTACCAGTCGCTATGGCGTGCAGGCCTGGTGGGAGCTGGCTGGCGCGGCCGAATTGAAAGCGGCGCTGGAACGTGGCGCGGAGATCGGCGTTATCGGTCAGGCCACGGCCGACGCCTTGTTGGCGCAGGATGTACATGCATCCGTGGTCGCCGACCCGGCCACGGGTACTGCCCTGGCCGAACAGTTGCTCGATCGCCTGCCGTCCAATAACCGAAACCCCTGCGTGCTCCTGCAGGGGCGCCACGCGCGACCGGAGCTGCGCGACGGCCTGCTCGGTGGTGGGCGCGATGTGCAGACCGTTGTGGTCTACGAAAACCGCACTCCGCCGCCCCCCTCCGAAGCCACACTGAGCGCCTGTGCCGGAGCGGCCGCCATCTACGTGGCCGCACCTTCGGCCGCCGACAGGTTGCTGAGCTGGGCGCCGACGCTTTGCGAGCGCCCCTTTGTCGCCATCGGCCCGACGACCAGCGCCGCTCTCGCGGACCGCCATGGCATTGTCGCCGCGGCTGTGGCAGAAAACCCCGGGATTGACGCCGTCGTGGCAGCGATCACCCGCCTCATCGACGTTTGGAGTCCGCCATGACCAGCGAAACGAGCAACAGGTCCACCCGCACCCGCGCCGACACCCTCAACCTGGGCGAGCGCATCGGCTCGGTGCGCTGGTTCGAGCGCGCCTGCACCGCCATCCCCGGCGGCGTGCACAGCCCGGTGCGTGCATTCAAATCCGTCGCCGGCCTGCCGGTCTACTTCGCCGCCACCGACGGCGCCCGGGTCACCGATGTCGACGGCAATCGATACATCGACTTCTGCATGTCCTGGGGGCCGCTGATCCTGGGACATGCCCACCCCGAGGTGGTCGAAGTGGTTCGCTACGCCGCCACCCTGGGCTTGAGCTATGGCGCCTGCCACCCCGCCGAGGTGGAGCTGGCGGAGCGCGTGGTCGCGGCGTTTGATGGGTTCGACCGCTGCCGCCTGGTCAGCAGTGGCACCGAAGCCGTGATGACCGCCCTGCGCATCGCCCGTGGCGCCACCGGTCGCCCCCTCATCGTCAAGTTCGAGGGCGGCTACCACGGCCACAGCGACGGCCTGCTGGTCAAGGCGGGTTCCGGCCTGATCACCGGCGCCGAGGCCGACAGCGAGCCCACCAGCGCCGGTATCCCAGGCGGCGTCGCAGCGACCACGTTGGTATTGCCCTTCGGCGATCTCGACGCAGTGCGCCAGCTCTTCGCTCAGCATGGCGACCAGGTCGCCGCCCTGGTCATCGAACCCGTGCCGGCCAACAACGGCCTGCTCCCCCAGGGTCGCGCTTACTTGGAGGGTCTTCGGGCCATCACCAGCGAGCATGGCGCCCTGCTCATCTTCGACGAGGTCATCACCGGCTTCCGCACCCGCTATGGCGGCTACGGTCATGGCCAGGGCGTACAGCCCGACCTGGTCACCCTGGGCAAGGTCATCGGCGGCGGCATGCCCATCGGCGCCATCGTCGGTCCCGAGCGCTACATGGACCTGTTGGCCCCCGTGGGCCCGGTCTACCAGGCCGGCACCCTGTCCGGGAACCCGGTCAGTGTGGCCGCCGGCACCACGACCCTGGAGCTGCTCGAAGACGGCGATGCCTACGCCCGACTGGAGACCCTGGGCGCCCACCTGGAGCAGCGAATCGCCGGCAGCGGTCGGAGCTGGCCCCAGGTGCGGCGCGTCGGCTCCATCTGCTGGCTCTACTTCGATGACGGCCCCCTGCCGACCACCGCCGATGGCATCGCCGAGGTGCATGTGCGCCGCTTCAACGAGATGCACGGCACGCTGCTCGAACGCGGCCTCTACCTGCCGCCCTCGGCCTACGAGGTGCTCTTCCTGTCGACGGCCCACACGGTCGAGGACATCGACGAGCTGATCGACGCCGTGTTGGCGTGCTGCGACGCCATCGACAAGGCCGGCTGATCATGGCGGTCATCGATCGCGCCTGGTTGCGCCGTCGGGCCCGTGCCGCCGCGCCGGTCCTGTTCGCCGTGGCAGTGCTGCTGCTGATCCTGTTGTCGGCGTGGTGGTTCCTGCTCATCCAGCGCACCATCAATGAACAACACGAGGCCCGCCGCGACCTCCTGCAGTTGGAAGCCCGTCTGCACGCCGAGGAGGTGCGAGACGACATCCCATCTCTGGTGCCCGGCCCCTTCCCCACCGATCCGCGCTACGAGATTCTGCGCGCCGAGCAGTGGGCGAAGAGCAAGTCGGTCACCCTGGAATCGGGCCGCGCCTGGATGCCGGCCCCGCTGGGCCCGCGCCTGGCCCTGGTGCCCACGCCGGCCACCCTGCACGCCCTGGACGACAAGCTGAATCGCCAGCGAGTCATGGTCCTGGGCGAAGGTAGCCTGCTGGTCTCGTTGTTGCTCATCGTCCTGGCCATGCTCGCGGCGTTGGTGCGCGCCGAGCGTCGCTTCCAGGACGAGATGCAGGTCTTCCTCGGCAGCATGACCCACGAGATGAAGACGCCATTGGCCGGCATCAAGGCCGTGCTGCAGACCCTCGCCATGGGTCGCATGCCTGCCGACCAGCTCGGCGATCTCGCTTCCATGGCGCTCAACGAGGTCAAGCGGGAGGAGCACCTCATCCAGAACCTGCTGGTCGCGCAGCGGATGCGCCAGCCGGGCGCCAGCCTGGTCCCCGAGCGCCTGGACCTGGCCACCATGCTGCGGCAATTTGTGGGTCACCGAGTCGATCTGCCCGGCAGCGAAGGCGTCGACTGGCAGGTCGAATCGCCACAGGAGCTGCACGTGCTCTGCGACCCGGGCGCCGCCCGCACCATCGTCGAGAACCTGGCCGACAACGCGGTCAAGTACGGCGCCAACCACATCCGCCTGCAGCTGTCGGCCCAGGGTTCCCGCGCCCAGCTCGCTGTGGTCGATGACGGCATGGGTTTCGTGCCCGATCGCGCCGAGAGCCTTTTCCGCGCGTTCGGTCGTGGCAACAGCGAAAAAGCCGTCGCCAAAGCCGGCAGCGGCCTCGGGCTGCACATCTCGCGCACCCTGGCCGAGCGCATGGACGGCTCCTTGACCGCCCACAGCGCCGGCGAAGGTCAGGGCGCCACCTTCACCCTCGACCTGCCCATCGCCACGCAAGGAGGCGCCACCAAATGAGTCGCATCCTGCTCGTCGAGGACGACCAGCTCATCGGCACCATGGTCCGCCTCAACCTGGCCCAGGAGGGTTTCGAGGTGCACTGGCTGCAGTCCGCCGAACCCGCCCTCGCCGCGGTCGCCGAGCGCCGTTTCGACGCCCTGCTGCTGGACATCACCCTGCCGGGCATGAGCGGCATCGAGCTGGCCCGTCAGCTGCGCGCCCAGGGCCTCGGCACCCCCATCCTCATGCTCACCGCCCGCGACGACACCGCCACCAAGGTCGAAGCCCTGGACGGCGGCGCCGACGATTACGTCAGCAAACCCTTCGACATCGCCGAACTCATCGCCCGCGTCCGGGCCCAGATCCGGCGCAGCCAGGGCAGCCTGGAGGTCTCCAGCGACCTCGAAATCGAGATGGGCCGCGCCCGCATCGACATCGAACGCCGCACCATCGCCGCCGTCGACGGCTCCACGGTCGATCTCTCCGCCAAGGAGCTCAAACTCCTCCAACTCTTCGCCCGCAACCCTCGCAAGGTGCTCAGCCGAGCGACCATCCTCGAAGAGGTCTGGGGCATGGACGTCGCCCCCACCGAGCGCACCGTCGACAACTTCGTCGTCCGCCTCCGCCGCTGGATCGAAGACACCCCCGAGCGCCCCAAGCACATCCACACCGTGCGCGGGCAGGGTTATCGCTACGAACCGTGATAGAGAGGTGTCAGACCCTCACATATCATAACTTTACCATCTAACTACTTGATCGGTGGTAAAGCACTTGGAAGTTCACAGGATTTCCACAGACTTCGACGCCTTGACCACCTTGCGAACCCGCACCGACCACGAACGCCGCCTGGCGGCCAACCGCTTGCCTGAGCCGGCCTTCTTCGGGCGCGCCCCCTCGAGTGCCCAGAGCGATCCGACCAGGAAGCAGATCGCCGAGACGAATCCGACCGCGCCGGCCAGCAGGATCGACCAGACGCCGAGATCGGGCTCCGTCCACCACCAGAACGCCGCGGCCAGCAAGCCCGAGAACGCGATGTTCAGGCCGGTGACCGTGTAGACGGTGGCGTCGTCCTTCCAGGTCCATCGCTTGATGGGGTCGACGGCCGTGCTCAGGCGCCACTGTTGTTCGTCCGGCGGCTGCCCATCCCGCCAGTCTGCAACCAGATCCACCGCGTGCCGGTGGGCGTCCTCAGCGAACGTCGCCGCCGCGCCGACCAGGCCGCCATCCAGGACCGGTTCCAGGTGCCAGCTTGTCGACTCTGCAGGAGATTCTGTGGCCAGCGGCTCGGCCATGGGCAGATCGGGACGGATTTGTGTCGCCAGTTCTTCGACCACAACGCCAATATGCTCGGCGACTTCAACCTCCCCCTGGGGTAGGCCGTGGACTCGGATTTTCAGTTCCATCCCGACCAGGATCGCCCTCTGGCGAGGATTCCGCAAGCTGTTCCAACTGGGGCGATCGACCCAGGCGGGGTCCGACTCCGCCTTGCCTCTGGAGCGGTGCCCATCGAAGTCGAAAAAACCCGCCGAGGATCCCGTCTCGCCGTTGACTTCCCGCCCCGTTTGAGCGACCACCTCGACCACCCATCGCAGGCCGCGGCCACCGTTCACCCGAAGCGGCCGCGCACCGCACAGAGGAGCCCATGACCGCAACGGATCACAGTCACCGATTCGCCGCCGGCGGCGCCGGTCTCACCTATGACGACGTGCTGTTGGTGCCCCTGTACAGCGACGTTCTTCCGCCCGAAGTAGATCTCTCCGCACGCCTCGGCGAGCGCATGAATCTGCGCATTCCGCTGCTGGCATCGGCCATGGACTCGGTCTCCGAGGCCCCCATGGCCATCGCCATGGCGCAGCTGGGTGGACTGGCCGTCATCCACAAGAACCTGAGCCCCACCGAACAGGCTGCTCAGGTGGCCCGTGTCAAAGCCGAAGAGCCCGGCGATCGACCCACGGTCATGGTGGATGCCAGCGGCAGTCTGCGTTGCGGCGCGGCCGTCGGCCCTGGCGCCGATTGTGACGATCGCGTCGCCAGCCTGGTCGCTGCTGGCGCCGATCTCATCGTCATCGACACCGCCCACGGCCACTCCAAGAACGTGCTCGAAGCCACCGCACGGGTGCGCGCTCGTTACCCCGATCTGGTCCTGGTGGCCGGCAATGTAGCGACCGCAGAAGGCTTCGAGGCGTTGGCCAAAGCAGGCGCCGACGCGGTCAAGGTCGGCATCGGCCCGGGCAGCATCTGCACCACCCGCATCGTCGCTGGCGTCGGGGTGCCGCAGATGACCGCCGTGCTCGACTGTTCCGCAGTCGCGCAGTCCTACGGCGTGGCCCTGATCGCCGACGGCGGCGTCAAGCACTCAGGCGACATCGTCAAGGCCCTGTCCGCCGGCGCCGACGCGGTCATGGCCGGCTCCTTGCTGGCCGGCACCGACGAGGCACCCGGCGAGGTGATGGTGCACGGCGGCCATCGCTTCAAGGCATACCGCGGCATGGGCTCCCTGGGCGCCATGCAGCAGGGTTCCAAGGATCGCTACTTCCAGGAGGCCACCACCGACGCCGGCAAGCTGGTCCCCGAAGGCGTCGAGGCGCGCGTGCCCTGCAAAGGCCCGGTCGCCGACGTGGTGCACCAGCTCATGGGTGGCCTGCGGGCTGGCATGGGATACACCGGCTGCGGTCACATCGGCATGTTGCGCGAGCGGACCCGATTCGTGCGCATCACCCCGGCGGGTCTGGCCGAGAGCCACGTGCACGGGGTGTCCATCAGTCGCCCGTCGCCGAACTACTCGCCCTAGCGGTTCCTCTGCGCCGCGCTGTCGCACCTACCACCGGCCGAACCTGCCCACGACCCCAAGATCGTCGCCACAACGAACATGGAGCGCACATGACCCCGCCCGTCGCGGCCCGCGTCCTCGTCCTCGACTTCGGCTCCCAGTACACGATGCTTATCGCCCGCCGCATCCGTGAACTGCGGGTGTACTGCGAGATCTGGCCCTTCGACCGCTCCCTGGAAGAGATCCGCGCCTTCGAACCGGCCGGCATCGTGCTCAGCGGCGGCCCGGCGAGCGTCGGCGACGACGAGGCCTATACGCCGGATCCCGGCATCTTCGACCTGGACATCCCCATCCTCGGCATCTGCTACGGCCTGCAGGTGATGACCGAGATGCTGGGCGGCAATGTCGTGCCCGGCGACATCCGCGAATATGGCCACGCCGACATCGTGGTGGAGCGCGCCGAAGGGCCGCTCGCCAGCCTCGCCGAAGGCGCCCCACAACGGGTCTGGATGAGCCATGGCGACCGCATCGCCGGCGCCGCCGAAGGCTTCGAAGTGCTCGCCCGCACCGCCGACGGTGTCGTCGCGGCGGTGGCCAACAACGCGCGCCGATTCTACGGCCTGCAATTCCACCCCGAGGTCCACCACACGCCCCACGGCAAGGACATCCTGACGTCCTTCGCGTACGACATCTGCGGCTGTCCCGGCGACTGGACCATGGCCCGATTTGTGGACGTCTCGGTGGCCAAGATCCGCGACATGGTCGGCCCCCAGGGCAGGGTACTGCTGGGACTCAGCGGCGGCGTCGACTCCAGCGTTGCCGCAGCGCTCATCCACAAGGCCATCGGCGACCGGCTCACCTGCGTCTTCGTCGACAACGGCCTGCTCCGCAAAGGCGAGCAGGAGGATGTGCGCCGGATCTTCGGCGATGGCATGGGCCTGCCGCTCATCGTCGCCGAAGCCCAGGACCGATTCCTGGACGCCCTCGCCGGCGTCACCGACCCCGAAAAGAAGCGCAAGATCATCGGCGGCACCTTCATCGACGTCTTCGAGGAGACATCGAAGTCCACCGGCGAGCACCACGCTTTCCTCGGCCAGGGCACGCTGTACCCCGACGTCATCGAGTCGGTCTCCCACCGCGGTCCCAGCGCCACCATCAAGAGCCACCACAACGTCGGCGGCCTGCCCGACCACATGGAGATGGAGCTGGTCGAGCCGCTGCGGGAGCTCTTCAAGGATGAGGTGCGGGTGCTGGGTCTGGAGCTGGGCCTGCCCCCCTACCTGGTCGAGCGCCAGCCCTTCCCCGGACCGGGACTGGCCGTGCGAGTACCCGGTGCGCTCACGCGCGAGAATGTGGAGCTGGTTCGCGAGGCGGACGCGGTGGTGCGGCAGGAGATCGAGACGCTGCCCGATTATCGCGACATCTGGCAGTACTTCGCGGTGCTCCTGCCGGTGCGCTCGGTGGGTGTGATGGGCGATCAGCGCACGTACGAGGCGACCTGCGCGGTACGAGCCGTGTACAGCGTCGATGGCATGACCGCAGATTGGGTCGAGTTGCCGAAAGAGTTGTTGGGGCGCATCGCGACTCGGATCATCAACGAGGTGCCCGGCATCAATCGGGTTGTCTACGACATCACCAGCAAGCCCCCGGGCACGATCGAGTGGGAGTAACCGCCCGCTCCCCTCCCGCACCCGCACCCGCACCCGCTCGCCCCCTCACGCTCCCACTCCCGCCCATGGTCACCAAATCCGACATCGACTTCGGCAACGACGCCATCGCCTACGCCCGCTACCGGGCCGGCTTCCCGGACTCCTTCTTCCAGCGACTCAAAGGCACGAAGATCCTCGGCGTGGACCTCGAGGTGCTCGACCTCGGCACCGGCACCGGCACCCTGGCGCGCGGCCTGGCGAAACGTGGCCTGCGAGTCACCGGCCTGGACCCCTCCATCGCCTTGCTGGCCCAGGCCGACAAGCTCGCCGAGACCGATGGCGTGCAGATCGCCTGGGTGCGCGGTCGGGCGGAGAGCACTGGCCTCTCGGATGCGGCCTTCGACATCGTCATCGCCGGGCAATGCTGGCACTGGTTCGAGCACGACGCGGCGATGGCCGAAATCCGCCGCCTCTTGCTGCCCGACGGCGTGCTGGTGGTGGCCTATTTCGACTGGATCGACAAGCCCGGCAATCCGGTCGACCTGATGTACGAGCTGCGCCGCAAGTACAACCCGAAGTGGGGCAGCAGCTGGCCGCTGGGTGCCTATCCGCAGGGTCCGAACGACCTGCGGCTGGACGGTTTCGAAGAGATCGCCGCGTTCGAATACAACGAGGACATCACATACAGCCACGAGGCCTGGCGCGGCCGCATGCGGGCGTACGCGGGCATCGGCGGCAGCCTGCCGGCGTCGGTGGTGGAAGAGTTCGATGCAGAGTTCAAGGCGCGGTTGGCGGAGCGGTTTACCGAGGACCCGATGGCGATTCCGCACCGCGTGTGGGCGAAGGTGGTGCGGCGGGTGCCAACGAACGAGGCTTGAACGCGGCGAAACGGCCTTGGCTGGCCGCTACCCAACCCGCCCCACCTCGTACAACCCCATCGCCCGGTCAAAACTCATCACCTTGAGCCGATCCGCCCGCGCCTGGGCGATCAACATCCTGTCGAAGGGGTCGCGATGGTGCATCGGCAGGGCGGCCAGCTCCTGCACATGCGCCAGCTCGATCGGCAGCACGCTCGCTCCCAATTGGCGGCATCCTTCGGCCACGAATGCGCCCAACTCCGTGGGCAGGTGCAGCTTGCCCGCGCTCAACTCGATAGCCAGCTCCCAGGGGCTGGCAAGGCTGAGCAGCAGCTCGACGCCTTCGTCCTGCAAGATGACCCGCGCCTTGTCGCTCAGCCAGCTCGGCGCCGCCAGGGCCCACAGGAAGACATGGGTGTCGATCAGTACGCGGTCCACCTA
>CAYTLW010000033.1:0-63896 GCA_964438735.1 uncultured Enterobacteriaceae bacterium
ACACCACTTCCCGAGTCCAGGAAACTGGGGAAGTACCTACGGTCCGTCGAACTAGAGCCTATTTCAACACATACTCAGCCGCCGTACCGATGCCGCTCATGCAGGCGCCGGCGGCCAGGGCCCAGCCGAAGCCATCGATGGTCAGCCGATCGGTCAAGCCGTCGACGATCTTCAAGACGATGGCGTTGACCACCCAGCGGGTGGCGAAAGCCAACAGGAAGCCGATACCCAACGTGCCGATGCCGATGAGGCCAAAGAGCAGCCAGCCGATGGCCCAGTTGATCAGGCCAAAGAGCAACGCCACGGTCATGGCGCCGCCGACGCCCTCGACCTTGAAGCCCGGCAGGGCCATGGCTGTGAGCCAGACGGCGGCGGTCAAAACGAGAAAGGAGACGAGCATTCCCATGGCCCGATGATGACGGATGTGGCGGTTGCGCGCCAGGGGGGAGTCCCCGAGGGCCACGCGCACGCCAACGCGCACGCGCCACTGCCAATCCACCGCTCGCCACTCCGCTTACTTGTAGATCCCACTACACTGCGCCGGCGGCAGGGACGTCTTCTGGCACCCCTTCGCCGCATCGCAGTAGTTCACGGTGCACTTGTTGCCGTCGCTGCAGCCATTGGCCGCCTTGCCAGCGCAGTTTCCCGCAGCGGCACAGCCCACATGACCCCAGCGATCGGCGCGCATCAGCAGGGTCGAACCCGACGGCTGACTCGACCCACCCAGGAGCAAGTCACCATCAGGCAACGCGTAGATGGCGTGCACAAACCCCTTCGTGGTGCCCAGAATGCGCTGCCACTGCATCGTTCCGCCGGCCGTGAACCTGCCCAGCCACGCGCCCGTCTCGCCGTTGACCGTCTTCCAACCACCTGCGACCACTTCGCCTGTAGCCAACACGCTCACAGAGTCGATGGCGTGGCCATAGCCCTTGTAGAACTGCTGCCAAAGCTGCTTCCCCGACCCGTTGACCGCCAGGATCCAGCCCTCATTTGTATTGCTCGCCCGCACACCGCCAGCGACAGCGCCTCCAGGACCCGCGGCCACGTCCAAGATGTACATGTGCACGCTGGTCGACGGCGCGAATGCCGTGGCCCACTGCTTGGTACCATTGCCCGCCAGCCCAGCCAGCCAGCCGCGCCGCTTGGCACTGCCTGTGGTGTCGATGAGGGTGCCGCCGATGACGCTGCTGCCATCGGAGCGGGCGCTGCCGCGCCAGGAGATCAGTGTCTGTCCGGTTTTTGCGGTATCGGCGCTGCTATCGGGCCGCCAGGGTTTGCCACCGGTCACCTGGCCGGTGGACATGCCCGCAGAGAGCCAGATTTGACCGCCAGCCGGGTTGTGCTTGCGCACCTGAACGCTGTTGGCGGCGCCGCCGAGGGGTTGCAGGATGACCCCGAAGTTGCCGTCGGCGAAGGCCAGCAGGCCAAGCGGACGCGCGGACTTGAAGAACTCGTGTGATTTGCCCCAGAGCATCTTGTTGTCGACGCTGCGGCGCTGAATGGCGCCATATCGACCCTTGCCGGAGTTCCGGCCCAGGACCACGTAGCCTCCGTCTGACATGGGCGCCAGCGCCGCCCCCCAGGCCTGGCCATCGATGGTGAAGCTCAGCCGATGCACTTCGCTGCCGTCGGCGGCGAAGCGGGCCACGTAGGCGCTGTGTTTGCCCTGGTCCACCGTCTGGCCGGTGGTCACGTAGGTGCCATTGGTCAGGGCGATGGTCTGGGCGTGGGTGCTGGGGCCCTTGTCGTATTGCCAGCTATGACTGAAAAGCCTGCCGTTGACCGCGCTCTTGCAGGTGCCGGACTTGCAGGCCCCTGGCAACGAACAGCCATCCTTGGCGTCGCAGAGCAATGTATCCACGGCGCCGTGTTTGCACGCCTGCGCGGCATCGCAGCGATCGGCGGTGCAGTGTTTGCCGTCATCACAATGGCCGGCCGCCTTGTCGAGGCATTTATCGGTCTTCTTGCAGCTGGCGCGGCCCCAGGGGTCGGCCCGGATGAGCAGTCCGGAGGTCTTGCCCTGGTAGGTGCGCGCGCCGCTGATGGCCAGGCCGAGTTTGCCCAGGTCCGCCACGCCGCTGCTTTCGGCGCCATCGCCGCTGGACCAGTTCTGGCTCCACTGTACGTTGCCGAAGCGGTCGCCACCCCAGGCATACACCGCGGATTTGCCGCCCGTGGGCGTGCTGGTGCCGACCACCGCGATGCGATCCTTGGCCGTAGCTACGGCGGCGGCGATGCGCACATTGTCGCTCCCGCCCGCCTTCCAGGACACGCCCGCCTGGCCATCGAGGCCCACCACCAGCGAGCTGCTCTTGGCCGGCGTGCCGCTATCTCCCAGGGCCAGCACTCGCCCCGCAGCGCCACGTATTGCGGCGGTGAAGTGCCACGTCTGCCCAGCGTGGATCACCCTGCCCTTGCCCGCTTTGCCGTCACCGCTCACCGGCAGCGCCAGGGCACCGCCGACGCCGCTTTCCTGGTCGAGATTGCGGCCGAGCATCATCAGGTGCCCGTCCGCCTGGCGGACCACTGCCAGCGCCCGGTTGTCCCGCTTGGGCGCGCCGTAAACCAGTTGCCACAGGGCTTGCTTGTTGGCACCGATGCGCAGGGCATAGAGCGAGCGATGGCCCTTGGTGTGATCGCCGGCGATGATCATGCCGCCGTCGGGTTCGACCAGCAGCGCGCGCGGAACCTCGTGGCCCACATCGCTGCCGAAGACCTTGGTCCACTGCAGGTTGCCGGCCTGGTCGTAGGACTTCAGGTGTACATCGGCGTCGCCATCGCTGCCGGTCAGGCTGCCGGCCACCACCACGTGCTCGCCCCCCGTCCGGGCGACCGCCCAGGCCTGCTGTTCGGCGTGGTCCTTGGCACCGGCGACGGTCTTCTGCCAGGCCAGCGTACCGCCGGCGTCCACCGCCGCCAGCCACCAGACCCGTCCGCCGGCTTTGCCGCCCGGCAGGTCGTGGGTACCGCCGACCAACAACAGGCCATCCGCGCCACGTTGGGCGACACCATGGAAGCGGCCGACCGTCTTGGGCGGTACGTAGAACTGGCTGTAGTAGCGATCCTGGCCCTTGCCGGCGCATTTGCCGGCAGTGCACGAGGAGCCGACGGTGCACGGGTTGCCGTCGTCGCAGACCGAGCCGTTGGCCTGCTGGACCAGGAGGCATTTGTGGTTCTTGCTGTCGATCTTCTGGCAGACAGCCTGCTGGCAGGCGCCCGCTGGGAGGTCGCAGACCAGGATCTGGCCCGACTTGCACACGCCCCAATTGCAGGCGTCGCCCACCGTGCAGGGGTCGCTGTCAGCGTCGCATGCCTTGTTGTTGAGCGCGGCGGCGTTGGCCAGGCATTTGCCGGTGGTGGCGTCGCAGCTGTCGACCGTACAGCTGTTGCCATCATCGCAGACGGCGAATTGATGCTGGCAGCCCTTGGCGGCCAGGCATGAATCGTTGGAGCAGGCGTTGCCGTCATCGCAATCGACCGCCTTGCCCAGGCATTGGCCCTTGTTGCAGGCATCCGATGAGGTGCACAGGGTCCCGTCATCACAGGCCCCACCGTCCGGCCCAGGCCCCACCTGGCACTTGCCGCTGCTGGGGTCGCAGAGCGCCGCCAGGCAGGCCGACGGCGGCTTCTTGTTGCAGGTGATCAGCGTCGACTTGTTGACGACGCAGGCCGGCATGTCGCCCGTCTTGTCGCAATACAGGGTGCCGTTGCACAGGTCGCCATCTTCCTTGGCGGCGCAGTCGGCATCTTTGGTGCATTCACACCAGGGCGTGCCGGGCAGGCACTTGCCACCCTGGCAGATGTCGCCCTTGGTGCACTTGTCGCCATCATCACAGAGTTCGTTGACATGCACGGGTGTCATCTTGCACAGGCCGCTGGCCGGCACGCATAGATTCTTGGCGCAGAAGGTGTCGCCCACCGATGGACAGGAGACCTTGGTGGCCTCGTTCAGCTTGCAGATCTTGGTCGCCTGATCGCAGTACATGGTGCCATTGCAGAGGTCGCCATCATCCTTGGCGGCGCAGTCCTTGTCGGTGGTGCACAGGCAGATGAAGGTGCCCGACACGCACTTGCCGGCCGCGCAGACATCGCTCTTGGTGCACTTATCACCATCATCGCAGGGCAGGCCCTTGGTCTCGGCCTCGCCGGCGGGCTTGACCTCCCAACGACAGGTCTGTTCGGCCTTGCCGGCGCAGGGGATCGCCTTGGCCAGCCCGGTGGCGGTGACGACGCACTTGCCCGTGGCGGGCACGCAGGCGTTCTTGGTGCATGCGGTGTCGGCCGCTGACGGGCAGGTCACCGTCTTGCCGCTATCCAGCTCGCATTTTCCGCTCTGCTTGTTGCAGAACAGCGTGCCATTGCACTGGTTGCCGTCTTCCTTGGCGGCGCAGTCGGCGTCGACATTGCAGGCGCATAGATCGGTGCCGCCTGCGCAGCTGCCGCCGCTGCAGACCTCGCCCTTGGTGCAGGTGTCGCCGTCGTCGCAGCCCACCGCGTTGCCGACGGCCGCGCCCGGCGCCTTGAGCGACCAGGTGCAATCCGGGGCGCCGGCGGGCTGACAGATGAGTTGCTCGACAGCGACCGGCTGGCAGAGCCCGGTGCCGGGGAAACAGGTGTTCTTCAAACAACCGGTGTCGCCCACCGTCGGGCACTTGACGACGGTCGCCGGGTTGAGCGCGCAGGTCGGCGTCTTGGCGCTCTTGTTGCAATACAACGTGCCGTTGCACACATCGCCATCCTCCTGGGCGGCGCAATCGGCGTTGCTGTCGCAGACACAAGTGTTGTCGGCGCCGGGCTGGCAGGCGGTGCCGGCGCATGAATCCCCTGTGGTGCACGCATCGCCATCGTCGCAGGTCGTTCCGGACGCGGCGGCCGCCAAAGCGCACACGCCGGTGGACGGATCGCAGGTATTGGTGGCGCAGGGGCCATCGCCGTTGGTGGCGCATACGACGGCCTTGGAGACGTCGACCTGGCAGGTCCAGGGCAGCATGGCTTTGTCGCAAACCGACACGCCCGCGCACTTGTCCTCGCTCCCCTTCGCAGTGCAGTCGGCATCGCTCTGGCAGGCGCAGACGTCGACCTGACCGGTGCAGGCGCCGGCCTTGCACTGGCCACCCAACGTACAGAGGACCCCGTCCTCGCATGGCGCGCCCTCGTTGCGCGGTACCAATGTGCACTTGCCCGTCGTCTCCTGGCACGCGTTGATCCGACACCAGCTGTCGCCATCGGTGGCACACTGCACGACCGAGGCCGGATTGATCCGGCAGCGCCAGGGCGCCGTCTTGTGGTCGCAGAAGAGCGTGCCATTGCAGGGGTCGCCATCTTCGTGCGTGGCGCAGTCGGCGTCGTCGGCGCATTCGCATACCGAAAGGGTCGAACAGCTGCCGTCGGACTCGCATCGTGGCACCTCGCAGGGGCCCGAGGGTGTGGGGCAGTCGCTGTTCGTCTTGCAACCGCCGTCCACGGTCGGGCCGGCATCCACCGGGCCGGCGTCTTCGCTCCCGGCGTCGACCGGCCCGCCGTCGGAGGAATCAACGACCACACTGGCGTCGTCAACAACATCCGCGCCGGGCTCGCCGCAGTTCCCAACCAGCAGCAAGCACAACCCCCAGAGTGGCCAGCGGGTGATGGGAAGGATCCGGGTCATCGCGGTCGCCTCAATAGTAGATGCTGCTGCAGTGATTCTTGGGCAGCTTGGTGTGGTAGCAGCCCTTCGGAGACAGGCAGTAGTCGGCGGTGCACTTGTTCTTGTCCGTGCAGCCCTTGGCTGACTTGCTCAGGCAGGGTCCGGCCGCGAGGCAGCCCAGGTGTCCCCAACGATCGGAACGGAAGAGCAGGTTGGTCTTGTTGGGCGAGCTCGAGCCGCCCAGCAGCAGGTCCCCGCCGGGTAGCTCGTCGATGGCGTGTATGTAGCCGTTCCAGGAGCCAAGCGTGCGGTGCCACTGCAGGCTGCCATAGACCGTGAACCGGCCGAGCCATGCGCGCTGCTTGCCGCTGACCATGCGCCAGCCTCCGGCGAGGAATTCGCTGGTGGACAGGGCGCGAACCGCGTCGATGCCGTGGCCGTACTTGCCTGGATTCCAGACGTTGTTGCATTTGACGTTGCCGAATGCGTCCAGACAGAGCAGCCAGCCCTCCTGCTTGCTGCCCGCGCGCACGCCACCGGCAAACGACCAGCCATTGGGCGCCGCGGCCACGTCCAGGATGTAGTGGTCATAGGCCAGGTTGTTCCAATAGGCCTTGTACCAGACCGCGCTTCCGCTGGACTTCAGCCCGGCCAGCCAGCCGAAGCGCTTCTTGCTCTTGTCAGGATTGTACAACGTGCCGCCGATCACCGCCGTGCCGTTGGCCCGCGCGTCGCCGCGGAAGCCGTACAGGGTCGAGCCGGTACCGGGTGCGTCTTTGGTCACCAGCGGCAGCCAGGGCGAGCCCTGCCCGGTCTGGCCCAGGCCCATGGTCGAGCCGGTCCAGATGGTCTTGGCGGAGGTGTTGTACTTGCGCACCCGGATGTTGTTCGCCTTCGAGTTCATGCGCTGCACGATGACGCCGAAGTTACCGTCCAGGTAGCGCACCAGGCCCAGCGGTCGCTCGTAGTACTTGGTATCGAAGTTCTTGTTCCACAGCAGTTTGTTGCTGCCGCTGCGGCGCAGCACGGTGCCATATCGCCACTTGGGATGATTGCGCGCCAGCATGACGAAGCCGCCATCCTTCATGGCCAGCACGGACGCCCCCCAGGTGGTGTAGTTGTTCATGGCGAAGGCGGTCTTCCACACCGGTGTGCCCTGGGCGTCGTAGCGGGTCACCCAGGCGCTGTGGCGCTTGTTGTAGTACGTCTGGCCCGTGGCCACGTAGCCACCGCCGGTCAGCGCCACGGTCTCGGCGTGGGTGGTGGTGCCGCCGGAGTAGGTGTGGGCGCTGGCGAAGAGGCGGCCCTGGGCGGACGGTTTGCAGCTGCCCGAGCTGCATTGCCCCTTGGCCGAACAGCCGTCGTTGGTGATGCACAGCCTGTTGTTGTCATTGCTGTGCTTGCAGGCGCCGGAGGGATCGCACCAATCGCTGGTGCAGGGCTTGCCGTCATCGCAGCTTCCAGCGGGCTTGCCGTCGCACTTGCCGCTGCTGCTGCAGCTGGTGCGTCCCCAGTGGTCCATGCGGACAACGAGTCCTCGATACTTGCTGCCGATGGCCGCCCAACCCACCGCCGCCAGCCCCTGATTGCCCAGGTCGGCGAGACCGAAGCCCTGCCAGTGGTTGCTGCCGCCGAAGGTCCGATTCCACAAGGGGTTGCCATAGCGGTCGCTCACCCGGACCCACGCCCGGTAGCGTTTGCCTTTGACGTAGCCCACCGCCGCCACGCGCCCCTTCGCCGTACCGATCAGCCGTTCGATACGACCCCAGGACTGGGCGGGGGCCTTCCAAGCCGTCTTGGCCGGCAGCGAAAAGCCGTGCAGCGGCGCCGAGAAGTTCTTGCTCGTACCGTCGAAACCGCCGGCGAGCAGCTTGCCTTGGGCACCCTGCGTCACGCCGGTGAAGTGGTAGGTACTGCCGGCGCCGAAGACCGCGCCCTTGCCCACTTTGCCAGAGGCGCTGACCGGCAGAACCAGGGCGCCGCGTACCTTGTTGTCGTAGTTGTAGTTCGATCCCACGAGCACCAGGCTGCCGTCGGCCAGGCGGGTAGCGCTGTTGGCGTTGTTGCTGCGCTTGGGCGCGCCATAGCTCACCTCCCAGACTTTCTGACCGTTGGCGCCGACCTGCACCGCGTGGGCGTGGTTGACGTTCTTGATGGTGCGGATGCCCACAAGCAGCGCGCTGCCGCCCTTGCCCATGAGCATGTCGTACACCATCTCGTGGCTGCCACTGTGGCCGTATTCCTGCGCCCACTGGAGCTTGCCCTCGTCGTCGTAGCGGACCAGGCGGATGTTGGACTCGCCGGCGGCGTTGGAGATGCCACCGGCCACCAAAGTCTGGCCGCCGCCCAGGTCGGCCGCAGCCGTGGCCCGGAGGTTCCCACTGTCTTTGACGCCGACCTCCTGACGCTGCCAGCGCACATTGCCCGCGGCGTCCAGACCCACCACCCACCAGCGATAGCCGTAGTTCTTGCTCTTGCTGGAGGAATAGGTGACCCCGACGGCGACCAGGTCCTCGCCGTCGGGGGCCACGGCGTGAAATCGCCCGTGTGTGCGCGGCGGCTTGTAGTAGCGCACGTAGTAACGCTCCTGAATGCCGCCATTGCACGAGCCCTTGTTGCAGGTCGAGTGCACAGTGCAGCTCTTGCCATCATCGCAGGGCGTGCCATTGGGCTGCGGGCTCGTCACGCAGGTCCAATTGGTCTTGTCGACGGGCTTGCAGACGGACTGGTGACAGGTCTTGGCGCCGCCTTTGCAGACCGGCGGCGGGCCCTTGGTGCAGGTGCCCCATTGGCAGCTGTCGGCCACGGTGCAGGGGTTGCCGTCGGCGTCGCATTGTTTGCCGTTGAGCGCCTTGGCGTTGGCCAGACACTCGCCGGTCGCCTTGTCGCATGTGTCGACGGTGCAGGGATTGTTGTCATTGCAGACCTTGGCCACGTGCTGGCAGCCGGCGGCCACATCGCAGGCGTCGGCGGTGCAGGCGTTGCCGTCATCACAGGAGGCCACGACACCGAGGCACTTGCCCGCCTTGCAGGCATCGGCGGCGGTGCAGGCGCTGCCATCATCGCAGGGCCAGCCGTCGTGTCCGGCGACCATGGCGCAGGTGCCGGTCTTGGGCTGGCAGGCGTGAACCAGGCAGGGCGAGTTCGACTTGCCCTTGCAGACGACCACGGAGACCGGGTTCACCTTGCACTTCGGCGTCGGTCCGGACTTGTCGCAGTACAGGGTCCCATTGCAGGGGTCGCCATCCTCCTTGACCTTGCAGTCGGCGTTGCTGGCGCACGCGCATGCCGCAGCGCCAGCCCCGCACTTGCCATCTGCGCAGGTATCCGGCGCGGTGCACGGATCGCCATCGTCGCAGGTCGTGCCCGCCTTGGCGGCGACCGGCTTGCAGAGCCCGGACAGGGGCTGACAGACGCTCTGGCTGCACGCGGTGTCGGCGACGGTCGGACACTTGACCACCGTGGCCGGGTTCAGCTTGCAGCTCTTGGTGATGCCGTCGCAGAAGAGGGTGCCATTGCACAGGTTGCCGTCCTCCTTGGCGGCGCAATCAGCGTGGCTGTTGCACAGGCAAACCACCGTGCCGGCAGCGCACTTGCCCGCCTTGCACACGTCCCCGGCTGTACAGACATCCCCGTCGTCGCAGGGCAGGTCGAGGAGCTCCGACTGGCCGGGCGGGACCACCTCGTAGCGACAGGTCTGGCCGTCCTTGTCGCCGCTGCAGATCTCTTTGCTCAGCCCGGCCGCTGTCGACATGCAGCCGCCTGTACTCGGCGCGCACGCGTTCTTGAGGCAGGCGGTGTCACCAACGGCGGCGCAAGTCACCACGGTGCTGGCGTCCAACAGACACGCTCCGCTGGTCTTGTCGCAGTACAACGTGCCGTTGCAGGCGTTGCCATCCTCTTCCTTGGCACAATCTGCGTCGCTGCCGCAGGCACACAGGTCCTTGCCGCCGCCGCATGTACCACCGCTGCAGACCTCGCCAGTGGTGCAGGCGTCGTCGTCGTCGCAGGGGCTCGGTGCGGCCAGGGTCGCCGCCGCCGGCAGGGTGATCCAGCGACAAGCATCGGCCGTCGTCTTGACGCAGGTGGCCCCCTCGATGGGCGTCGTCTTGCACACCCCGCTCACCGGTTCGCAGGCGTTTTTGGCGCAGGCGGTATCGCCGACGCTGGGGCATAAAACCACCGTGGCGGGATTGAGTTTGCACAGCGGCGGATCGACGCTCTTGTCGCAATAGAGCGTGCCGTTACAGACGTCGCCATCCTCCTGGGCGCCGCAATCCTTGCTGTTCTGGCAAGCGCAGAGGTCGGCAGTCCCGGGCTGACAGAGCCCCCCTTCGCAGGCGTCGCCGGGCGTGCACGGGTCGCCATCGTCGCAATCGGTGCCCGTGGCGACGGCGGACATGGCGCAAGCGCCGTTGGCCGGGTCGCAGACATTCTTGTTGCAGGTCGTGTCCCCGGATGTAGAGCAGGTCGTCACCGAGGCCGGGTTGATCTCGCAGGCCCCCAGCGGCGTCGACTTGTCGCAGTACCAGTCCGGCTCGCACGCGTCGCCGCCCAGGTCGGCACAATCCGCGTCAGATGTGCAGGCACAGGCGTTGACGCCGCCGCTGCACACCCCATCCGCGCACGTGCGCCCGAGATGACAGGGATCGCCATCGTCGCAGGCCTGCCCCTGGTGAATGGGCTGCTGTGCGCAGGCGCCGGTGGTCGGCTCGCAGTTGCTGGCCATGCACCATGAATCGCCCAAAACAGGGCACTGCACCACGCTCGGCAACAGCAGACGACAGGTGAATGGCGCGCTCTTCTGATCACAATAGAGGGTGCCATTGCACAGGTCGCCATCGTCGTAGGGAGCGCAGTCGGCGTCGCTCTTGCACTCGCATAGCTCGACCAGCAGGCAGCTGCCGTCGGCCCGACAGCGCGCCAGTTGGCAGGGACCGTCGGACGGGCAATCGGAATCCAGCCGGCAGCCGGCGTCGACCTTCGACGTCGTATCGGCGAACGCCGCATCGGCCGAGTCCGTTTGGTCCGCCTGGTCCGGATCCGCGCCGTCGGCAACAAGGTCGCCCACCACGTCCGCGACAGGCCCACCTGCCGGGGGGGTGCCGCAGCCAACCAGGATGACGACGACGGCCGCCCATCGACGCAAACAGGCATCTTGATTGGGTCGACGGTCGAGAATGTCAGACATGGCATCGCCGCAGGCGTAGGTGAGGAACCGCAGGCTAGCAGTCCCTGGGTGCGCCTTACAAGACTCTCAGGTCCGCAGATCAATCGGTTGAGCGGACACCAAACGACCTTTTGCGTCCGGACCGCCGCAGCGCCTGCCGCGCACAGACGGACAGCTCGGCCATGGTGTAGGGCTTCTGCAGGAAGGCTACCTCGCTCGCGACACCCAGTGCCGCCAGGGCGTCCTCCTCGGAGTAGCCGCTGGAGAGGATCACTGGAATGTCCGCACGAATGCGGCGCAGCTCGCGCATCGTCTCCTCGCCGTCGAGTCCTGGCATGGTCATGTCCAGGAGCACCAGTGAGAAGCGATCGGGGCGCTCACTGAAGCGAGCGATGCCGTGAACGCCGCTGGAAGCGCGCACGCTGTCCAGGCCCAGCATCTCCAGCATTTCGCTGGCGACTTCAAGCACGACGTCCTCATCATCGACCACCAGCACCACGCCGGTGTCATCGCCCCCCACCCTCTCCTCCGACGGCATCGATTCGACAACCGCCTCTGGCGAACCACCGGGGGGCAGCAGGACGCGGATGCGGGTGCCGCGATCCAGCGCGTGTGGTGAAGCTGTCGATGTGAGCGATGTGTCGACTGGCGTTGTGGTCCGTCGGCAGGACCTTCTGGGCCAGGTTCGCGCTGCCCAGAATGCCAGTGAGCAAGTTGTTGAAGTCGTGCGCGATGCCGCCAGCGAGCATACCCAGGCTGTCCAACTTCTGAGCGTGTTGGAACTGCGCTTCGAGTTGTTGGCGCGCTTCTTCGGCGCGGGTCCGCTCGGTGATGTCGCGAATGACGCAAATCAGCGGCGCAGGCTGGCCTTCATTGTCGCGAATCAGGGACGTGCTCAGCGATGCCGGCAGCTGCGTGCCATCGCGCCGCATCAATGTAGATTCGCGGTCGCGCAAGGCGCCCTCACCCAGCGTTTGTCGCACACCCTGGCGCGCCCGGTCGCGATCCTCTGGCACCAGGAGATCGAAGGCATCGGGTACGGCGGCGAGCATCTCCGCCGGGCTGTCATAACCATGCATCAACGCCGCCTGCTGGTTGGTCACCAGCACGCGTCCCGCGAGACACCGGTGACGTCACAGGCCCGTTGATTGGCGTACGTCACCCGCCCGCGCTGGTTGACGAAGACCATGTTCGGCAGAGACTCGAGGAGATGGTCGGCGTCGAGTGTCATGACCAAAGGCCAGGTTTCGCGCCCTGGGGTGACAATTGAAACCGACTACTTAGCGCCCTTGGCTGCGGTCTTTTCGATCAGGCGGCGGCCGCCCTCTGCGACCAGAAAGACACGGTTCTTGTATTGCACTTTGTGGGGCCGCTCACGCGGGAAGGTGCACGCCAGCGCGAAGCCGCGCGGCACGTTGTACGGTTTGCGCTCCTCCGGCGGCGACACCTTGGTCTTCCAGACGCTCTCGTAGCGCTCCTCGGTACCGTTGTAGTTGAGCCAGTGCAGGATCGCGCCCTTGCGACTCACCGCAGCGATCCACAGCGGACCACCATCGTCGGGCTCCAGCGCGCAGAGCTCGAACATGGCGCCCGGCAGGAGGCTGTGGAGCTTGCCGTCACGCCAGCGGACCAGATCCATGGTCCCGGTGACCAGGTACTCCAGGTAGAGCTCGGTCGACAGGGTCGCCAATACGTCGCGTCCATCGCCCGTGATATCCAACAACTCCACGGGGACACGCTTCATGGGTTGATGCTGCAACCGACCGTCTGGACCGATGGCAAACCAGCGGGGCAGTTCGCTCGGGCCGTCAATATCCGCCTCCATGGCAAAGGCCACGTGGCGACCAGCCCCCAATCGCATGGGCAAGCCAAACCAACCCAACGCATAGCCGACTCGGCGCCGATCCAGGGCGAGCTCCACGCCCTCACCTCTGCGTACCTGCAAGGTGCCGACCGGCGCGCCCTCCCCTGTTCCGCCGGTCCACTGGTCGCCGGGTGGTTGCTGCCCCGCGACCAGTCGTTCTGGCTTGCCGTCGCCATCGAGATCCAACGCCCAGCCCCTCTTCTTCTTCCGCGGGAAGGGGCGAATCCGGTCGGACTCCCAGGGCTCAGCGGCGGCTTGGGCTGGCGTCGCAGGCACCGGCTCGGCCGCGACGGGCGCTTGCTGAGCGACTCCCAGGGTATCCGAGCCCTCCGTGGCTGGCGCGGGCTCGGCCCCCGAAGGCGTCGCGGGCGGGGCAGGATGCGGCGGTTGGGGATCCGACTTGCGATCTGCGAACCACCAGACGGCCGCAAAGGCCATCGTGGTGCACACCAGGATCGCCGCCACCGTGCGAAGCTTCATCCCATCCTCTCGAACTGCGGGCGCCGACGGCCTCAAGGGCAGGGGCGCACCTTGGTCTCCGCTGCAGCCGTGGTCGCCCAGTCGCGGGCGCCGGCGACGTAGCAGACACCGGCTTGGAAGACACCGTCCAGGTGCCACATGCGGAATTTGCCGTGCAAACGGCCGTGCTGGTAGGTGGCCTCGCTCTCTTTGCGACCGGTGACGTACCACGTCATGTGCTTGCCGTGGCGCTGACCGCTGGTCATCTCGGTGTCGACCTTGGGGCCGCCGTCCTCGTACCACTCCTGGTAGCGACCGTGCAGCTTGTCCTCGAGCCATGTGGCCGCCTTGGCCTTCTGCCCATTGCGATGCCAGGCCAACTCGGCGCCGTCCTTCTTGCCCATGCGCCAGGTGATCTTGGATTCCTTGGCGCCGCTGTCGTGGGAGGTTTTGAAGGTGCCATCCCGGTAGCCCATCTTGTAGCGTCCCTGCCACTCGGTGCGGCCGTTGGCGTGACGGGCTACGAAATCGCCATGTTCCTTGCCGCCGCGGTAGTGGCCCTCGATCTTCTTGTTGCCGTTGTCGTGCCAGAGCACCCACAGCCCCTCTTGTTTGCCCTGCCGATAATCCCCCTGGCGGGCCTTCTTGCCGTTGGCATGCCAGGAGACGTAGTGACCATGTTCCAGGCCGTCGGTGAAGTGCCCTTCATCGGCCTTGCGGCCATTGTCATGCCAGCTGGTGAAGCGTCCGATTCGCACCCCGCGGCGAAAGCGGACCATGCGCTTGATCCGCCCGTTTCGATACCACTCGGTGAAGACACCATCCTGCTTGCCGCGCACGTGCCCGCCCCGGCTCTTTCGGCTGCCATCGTCGTACCACTCGGCCCAACTGCCGTGCTTCTTGCCCTTGCGGTAGTGGCCGACGACCTGCTTGTAGCCGTTGTCGAACCAGGCCCGGTAGGGCCCGTGGCGGAGGTAGTTGCCGTCGAACTCCTTGACGCACCACTTCTCGCTATGTGCGGGCGGCACGCCGCCGGCGGAGCTTGCGCCGCGAGGACATCGCTTGCCGCTCCTGCGCCTGCGGGCGTCTGCATCGGCGGTGGCCAGCAACAGCCCGGTCATCACGACCGCCGTCATCAACAAGGACAACGGGGTGGCGCGAGGCGATGAAAGTGGATGCCGCATGGGCAGAGTATGGCCCAGGGCCGCGCAGCCTGCCAATTGAGCCCCAATGGCGGTGCCAGACGCGCTACTTCGGGCAGGTGCCCAGGATCTTCACATCGTCGACCAGGACGCCGAGCGTCGCGTTGCCGATGGTGTCACCGGAGTTGAAGTAGAACTCCAACTGCACAACCTTGCCGGCCCACTTGGAGATGTCCGTCTTGACGTTGAACCAGGACTTCGGCTTGGTCCAGGGCGCCTGGCCCTTCTGGAAGAACGCGCCCTCATTCGGCGCCAGCACCGCGCCCACACTGACGCGCACCCCGTCGACGATGAGGAAAGCCTTGAACTGGTCGTACTTCGTGCCGCCCTCGGTGTCGTAATAGAACCACAGATCCAGCGAAGCGGCGCCGGCAGGCACGGCCACCTTGGGCGTGCGCACGGTGCCGGCGCTGGCGCCCCAGTTGTAGTTCTTTGCGCTGGGATTGCCGTAGTAGAGGGCGCCGGGCTGGGACATGGAGCTCGTCGGCGAAGTCCAGACCTGCCAGCCCTTGCCGCCGGGAGCGCCGGAGACGGACTTGCAGTTCTTGGGCGAGTAATAGGAGGTACTCGCGGCGCAGCTGGCGAACTCCAGCCCCGCGGACTGGCCCTTGTCATTGAAGTGCAGCCAGAGCTTCTCCTTGGAGCAGCAGTTGGGGATGGCCAGGAACTTGCACTTGCCGGTCTTGGGGTCGCAGCTGTCGTTTGTGCAGGCGTTGAAGTCGTTGCAGATCTTCTTGTTGGCCTTGAGCGTGCGCAGTCGGTGGTTGTTGTAGTCGGCGATGTAGAGCGCGCCATTGGACACCGCCACACCGGCCGGATAGTTGAGCATGGCCACGTCCAGCTTGCCGTCGTTGTAGCCCGCCTTGCCGTTGCCCGCCGCCGTGGTCACGCCGCCGTTGCCGTCGATGGCGCGCACACGGTTGTTGTTGGAGTCGGCCACATAGACGTCACCGCCGGGGGCGACGGCCAGGTCGCGCGGGTAGTAGAACATCGCGGCGCCACCGTAGGCGTCGTTGAAGCCCGCCTTGCCTGCGCCGGCGAGCAGCTGGGTGGTGCCGTCGGGCTGTACGCGCCGGATCCGATGGTTGTTGGTGTCGGCGACGTAGATGGTGCCCGCCGCGTCGACGGCCACGCCGCCAGGTCGATAGAAGCGAGCCGAGGTGCCCTTGCCCTCCTGGTAGCCCTGCGAGCTGCCGGCGACCGTGTTGACCACACCGGCCTGGGTGATGCGCCGGATGCGGTTGTTGTACGAGTCGGCGACATAGATGTTGCCGGCCTTGTCGACGTCGATGCCCTCTGGATAGGTGAAGCGCGCCGACGTGCCCTTGCCGTCCGCGAAACCGGAGTTGCTGCCTGCCAGCGTGGTCACCATGCCGGCGGCGACCTTGCGGATGCGGTGATTGTTGCGGTCGGCGATGTACAGGTTGTTGGCCGGACCCACCGCCACATCTGTGGGGTAGTAGAAGCGGGCCTGCATGCCGGGACCATCCTTGAAGCCCGCCGTGCCGGAACCGGCGACCGTGGTCACCAGGCCCGAAGGCGTCACCTGTCGTACCCGGTGATGCTGATAGCTGACCACGTACATGATGCCGAGCCCGTCCACGTCCATGCCGCGCGGCCGATAGTGACCGGCCGACGTACCGACGCCATCCTTGACGCCCGCCTGCCCACTACCGGTGAAGGTGGCGATGATGGGAATGGTCTTGCAGGCGCCGCCGGAGCAAGCCTTGTCGGCCGAGCACATGTCGCCGTCGTTGCAGGGCGAGCTGTTGTTGATGCTGGTGCACTTGCCCGAACCGGGATTGCACAGGTCATCGGTGCACTTGTTGCCGTCGTCGCAGTTGACCTTCTTGCCCAGGCAGGCCCCCTTGATGTCGCACAGGTCGCCGGTGGTGCACTTGGTGCCATCTTCACACTTGGAGCCCGGTTTGAGCGCGGCAAACTGGCAGCCCTTGGCCGGCTGGCAGGAGTCGATCGTGCACGCGCTGCCGTCGTCGCAGACCGTCTTGGCCACCGAAGAGCGCCGGATGCGATGGTTGTTGGTATCGGCCACCAGGATGTTGCCGAAGGGGTCAGCGCCGACGCCCCACGGCTGCTGGAATCGCGCCGACGCGCCGGGGCCATCCTGCCAACCGGCGATGCCGCTGCCCGCCAGGTTGGTGACCATGCCGCTGATGGTGACCTTGCGCAGCCGATAGTTGTACCGGTCGGAGAGCACCAGGTAGCCGGCGGGAGAGAGCGCCACGTCGGCGGGGCTGTTGAAGCGGGCTTGCGCGCCCTGCCCGTTCTGGTAGCCCGCCGAGCTGCCGGCCAGGGTGCTCACCGAGCCGTCGGGCAGCACGATTCGCAGACGATGGTTGCCCGAATCGGCGACGAAGACGTTGCCCAGCTTGTCGACGTCGATACCCAGCGGCGCGTTGAAGCGCGCTGAGGCACCCTTGCCATCGATGAATCCCGCCGAGCCGCCGGCCAGGGTCGTGACGACGCCATTGGGCGCCACCTTGCGGATGCGATGGTTGCCGGTGTCGGCGACGTAAACGATGCCGCCCGGTCCGACCGCCAGCTTCTCCGGGTTGTTGAAGCGCGCCTGGTTGCCCGGGCCGTCCTTCCAGCCAGCGGCCGAGATGCCGGCGAGCGTGCCCGTCTTGCCGTCGGTGCCGACGATGCGGATACGCTGGTTGGTGCGGTCGGCGACGTAGACCGTGTTGTTGCTGCGATCGATGGCGACGCCGGACGGATAGTAGAAGCGGGCCGTCTTGCCGGGCCCGTCCAGCCAGCTGGCCGAGCCGCTGCCGCTGAGCACCCCGACCTTGCCATTGAGGCCGACGATGCGGATGCGGTGATTGTTGTGGTCGGCCACTACAGCGGTGCCATCTTTGTGCACCGCCACATCGCGCGGGTACTGGAACTGGGCCTTGTCCGACTCGCCGTCGAGGAAACCGCCCTTGCCGGTGCCGGCGACCGTGTTTACGTCGCCGTCGACGCCCGTGGCGCACTTGCCATTGGTACAGCGTTCGCCCTGAGTGCAGGAGTCCTTGTCATCGCACGGTCCGGTGAAAGTTGGGAACGCGCACTTGCCCGTCTGGAGATCACAGGTGTCCTTGGTGCAGGCGTTGGAGTCCGTGCACAGCTTGGGCAGACCGACCACGCAGGTGCCGGCCACGTTGCACTTGTCGCCGATCGTGCAGAGATCGCCGTCATCGCAGGGCTGCCCGGGCGCGATGGGGGTGAAGGTGCAGTCGCCGGTCTTGGCGATGCAGCCGTCCTTGGTGCAGCCCAGGCCGTCGTTGCAGGGGATGGCCACGCCGATGCAGTTGCCCTCAGCGCTGCAGACATCCTTGTACGTGCACAGGCTGCCGTCGCTGCATGAGGCGCCTGGCTTCATCTTGGCGTGACCACAGGCGGCCGTCTTCTTGTCGCAGCTATCGGACGTGCAGCCGTCGCCATCGGAACAGTCCTTCGGCGGACCGATCTTGCATTTGCCCTTGTCGCACTTGTCGCCCACGGTACAGGCGTCGCCGTCGCCGGCGCAGGGTTTGCCGTCCGGCGGCTTGTAGTTGTGGCCGCAGTTGCCCGTGTCCTTGAAGCAGACATCGACCGTGCACGCCTCCTTGTCGTCGCAATCCTTGGCTTTGCCCGACTTGCAGGCGCCGGCGGCGCAGGCGTCCTTCAGCGTGCATGCGTCGCCGTCGTCACAGGGCGCGGTATTGGGCTTGAAGACGCAACCCTTGGTCTTGTCGCAGGAGTCGTCGGTGCAGTTCTTCTTGTCGTCACAGGTGATGGCCTTGCCCATGCACAGGCCCTTGGCGCAGGTGTCGCCGTTGGTGCAGGCGTCGCTGTCGGTGCACTTGGCGCCATCTTCCTTGGTGGTCGCCACACACTTGCCCGATTCGTTGTCGCAGTAGCCCTTGAGGCAATCCGACTTGAAGGTGCAGTCCTTGGCCTCGCCGCCCTTGCAGGCGCCGCCGATGCAGATGTCACCGCTGGTGCACAGGTCGCCATCCTCGCAGGGCGCCACGTCGGCTTTCGTCTCGATGGAGCATTTGCCGGTCTTGGCGTCGCACTTGGCGACCTTGCAGGGTGCCCCGCCGGGGCACTTCTTGGCCGCACCTTTGCACGCACCGGATGCGCAGGCGTCCTTGTCGGTGCAGGGGTCGCCGTCATCGCAACCCTTGCCGTCGTCGTTGGTGACCGTGCAACCCGCTGCCGGATCACAGGCTTCGGTGGTGCAACCGTTGCCATCATCGCATTCGATCTGGGCGCCGGCGCATTTGCCGGCCTTGCAGGCGTCCTTGTCTGTGCACTTGCTGTTGTCATCGCAGGTCTTGCCGTCGGCCAGGTTGGCGAACTTGCAGCCGCCCTCGTTGGGATCGCAGGTGCCCGCAGTGCAGGGGTTGCCGTCGTCGCACTTCTTGGCGCCGCCGGCGACACATTTGCCTCCCTTGCAGCTGTCCCCGTCGGTGCAGGGGCTGCCGTCGTCACATGGCCCGCCTTCAGCTACCGGTGAGTGGTTGCATTGCTTCTCGCTGCTGTTGCACTCGTCCGTGGTGCAGGAGTCTCCGTCAGTGCAGCTGTCCTCGTCGGTCTTGCCGTCGCAATCGTCGTCGAGGCCGTTGCAGATCTCCTTTGTGCAACCGGGTTTGCCGGCGTCGATGGCGGCATCGTTGCCGCCGCCATCGGTCTGGCCTGCATCCACCGGTGTCGTGCTGGCATCATCACCGCCCTTGGGCGGGCCCGAGTCCACCTGAGCTGCGGTATCCACAGCCGGCCCCGTATCGGGCGTGGTGCTCACATCTGCGCCGCCGCCTTGATCTGGCGTGCCGCCGCCGGCGTCGGGTGTTTCTACGGTCTGGGTCTCGCCACAAGCCGCCGCGGCCAGCAAAACGCATAGCGCGGCCCAATGGCGAGGCATTCCAAGCCGCGCGAGTCGATCGTGCGCCATCACCGGTCTCCCCTGTCAGGTGGGAACGTCGCCCCCCGTGGCTTGTCGTCACTCCACCGGATTACGCTACGGCACGCCCGGCCACGCCGCAAGTCCGCGCGCATGCGGGCAGCAGAATCCAAGCACATTCCGAACACGATGTGACACGTTTGTGTTGACATTGTGATACAACGTATTACATTGGAACACGCCATGACCAAGAAGACACGCAAAAAGAAGAGCACGACCCCACCCGAGGCCACCGCGGCAGGCGCCGAGAGCGCGGCCGAGGACGCTGCGAAGAGCGCGGATAAAGACTCCGCGAAGGACGCAGAGAAGGCCCCGCGCGTCGATTCCGGTCGACCGCGCAAGGAGCGGGTGCTGCACACCCGGGTGCCGGCGGTCCTGGACCAGGAGCTGCGCCGGGTGGCCAATTCCCTGCGTGTTCCGGTGTCCAACGTCGTGCGCGCGCTGCTTGAAGATGCGCTGCATACGGTCGACGACTTCGGCCGCAAGCGCTCGCCCAAGGCCGCCCCGTCGGCGCCCTTGGCCGGCGTGGTCGGCTACCAGCGCCTGGTGCTGGCCAGAAAAGAGCGCTGCGTGCTCTCCGATCGAGAACTCGCCGCAGGCGAGGAGGCGTGGCTCGGCATTCGTGATGTGCCGGGACCGCGCGTCATCATCGCACCCGAGTGCCTGCCGGTCTCGGTGCGCAACCCCCAGGAGAATAAAGATGAAGCATCATCATGACCTCACCGCCCCGCAGGCGGATCTCGAAGATCAACTCCGCGAAGTGGTCGGCTTGGGTCGCATGTGGGCCCGCCATGGCCTGGATCTGGGCGCCCGCGCCCTTCAGGCGAGCGCGCGCACGCTGAGTGTCACAAGCGGAGCGCTGGATGCGTTGTCCCGCGAACTGCGCGACCGCCCGGCCGATCCCATCATCGACTGACCTCGATCACCTCCTTTGCACCCTCGTAAAGGAGACATGAGCTCCGGGCTCCTTCACAATTCCTCCTCAACCAGTCGCGCACAAACCGGCGGCAGCCGCTATGATGGCGAAGCCCCCGGTCCCCGCGCCAGTTGATATGGTGTCGTGGAGGACCTCTGATGAAGAGCAACAAGTTGTGGATTGGCGCCAGCCTGTGTGGGCTCATGGCGTCGATGG
Organism: uncultured Enterobacteriaceae bacterium; assembly: GCA_964438735.1. GTDB lineage: Bacteria > Myxococcota_A > UBA9042 > UBA9042 > UBA9042 > CAYTLW01. Next base: position 20,405 of record CAYTLW010000033.1, read on the forward strand.
TCGCTTGCACGGATGAGCAGGTGGTGTCGGGCCCAACCCCCGGTGTCACCGACAGCGGCAGCCCTGATGGTGGCGGCCAGATCGGCGACGACACGACAACCAAGACAGACAGCGCGGTGGCGCCGGACGCCGGGGTGACGCCCCAGGATACGGCCCAGCCCCCCGTAGATGGCGGCACGCCGCCCGAAGATGCCGGCACGCCGCCGCCGGACGTGGTCGAGCCGCCCGAGGACGGTGGTACGCCGCCGCCAGACGTGGTGCTGCCCGAGGATGGCGGCACGCCGCCCGAAGATGGCGGAACCGTGATCGAGGACGGCGGCACACCGCCAGAAGACGGCGGCACACCGCCAGAAGACACAGGGCCGCCTCCGCCCGATGTGACCGAGCCTCCAGAAGATGGCGGAACGACGCCTGAGGATGGCGGCGCACCACCGCCCGATATCGTCGCGCCGCCCGAAGATGCCGGCAGCACCGACGGTGGCGGAACACCGGATGGCGGCGGCGCGGCGGATGGTGGCGGCAACGCCGACGGCGGAACCCAGCCCCAGTGCCAGAGCATGGTCGACTGCCAGGCTGTGAAGACGGGCCCCTGCCAGGTGGCCGTCTGCAAGGGCGGAACGTGCGTGGTCGAGGCGGCCATCGACGGCGCCCAGTGCGACGACGGCAACGCCTGCACCCAAGTGGACGCATGCAAGAAGGGCAAATGTGCCTCAGGCGCGCCCAAGGTCTGCGACGACAACAACCCTTGCACGACCGATACCTGCGATGACAAAGCCGGCTGCCAGAGCGCCAACAACAGCGGCGACTGCGACGACGGTGACGTCTGCACCGCGGGCGACGCGTGCAAGGATGGCAAGTGCGCCGCCGGCGCGCCCAAACCCTGCGACGACAACAACCCCTGCACCGATGACAACTGCGACAAGACCAAGGGCTGCACCAGCACCAACAACACCGCCAAATGCGACGACGGCAGCAACTGCACCACCGGCGACGCCTGCAAGGACGGCACCTGCCAGGGCGGCAAGCCGGCGCCCTGCGATGACAACAACCCCTGCACCACCGAGACCTGTGACGCCGCTGGCGGCTGCAAGAGCGTGAACAACACCGCCTCGTGCAACGATGACGACGCCTGCACCGTGGGCGACAAGTGCGACGGCGGCAAGTGCAAGTCGGGCGCCGCGCAGAGCTGCGACGACAAGAACCCGTGCACCACGGACTCGTGCGACGCGGCCAAGGGCTGCGTCAACGCCGCCAATACACAGAAGTGCAGCGACGGCAACGCCTGCACCACGGGCGACGTCTGCAAGGCTGGCAAGTGCGCCGCCGGCGCGCCCACCAAGTGCGACGACAACAACCCCTGCACGACCAACACCTGCGACTCCAAGTCCGGCTGCAAGAGCGTCAACAACAAGCTGGGCTGCGACGATGGCAGCAAATGCACCACGGGCGACACCTGTAAGGACGGCACCTGCGTGCCCGGCAAACCCGCGCCCTGCGACGACAAGAACCCGTGCACCACCGAGACCTGCAACCCCGACGGCGGCTGCAAGAGCCTGCCCAATACGCTGGGCTGCAACGACGGCAACGCCTGCACCACCAAGGACAAGTGCAGCAACGGCAGCTGCAAGGGCGGCGCCGCGCAGGCTTGCGATGACAGCAACCCGTGCACCACCGATTCCTGCGATCCCGCCAAGGGCTGCGCGCACAGCAACAACAAGGCCAAGTGCGAAGATGGCAACAAGTGCACCGCTGGCGACACCTGCAGCGCGGGCAAATGCAAGCCGGGCCAGGCGATCAAGTGCGATGACGGCAAGGTGTGCACCGACGACGCCTGCCTGCCGGCCTCCGGCTGCAGCCACAAGGCCAACAAGAAGGCCTGTGACGACGGCAACGTCTGCACCTTGAAGGACACCTGCAGCGGCGGCGCTTGCAAGGCGGGCGCACCGTCCAAGTGCGATGACGGCAACCCCTGCACCACCGACAAATGCGACACCAAGAAGGGTTGCACCAGCGTGCCCAACACCGCCAAGTGCAGCGACGGCGACGCCTGCACCTCCGGCGATACCTGCGCCAAGGGCAAATGCGTCGGCGGCGGCGCGGCCAAGTGCGACGACGGCAACAACTGCACCACCGACAGCTGCGACCCGAAGACCGGCTGCAAGTACGCGCCCAACGCGGGCCCGTGCAGTGACGGCAACGTCTGCACCACCGGTGACACATGCGCCAAGGGCAAGTGCGGCGCCGGCAAACCCAAGAGCTGCAATGACGGCAACGCCTGCACCGACGACGCCTGTGACAAGGCCAAGGGATGCACAAATATCGCCAACAACAAGCCCTGCTCCGACGGCAGCGTGTGCACGACCTCGGACACCTGCAAGGCGGGCATCTGTCAGCCGGGCAAACCCGCACCCTGCGACGACAAGAACCCCTGCACCACCGAGAAATGCGATCCCAACGGCGGCTGCAAGGCGGTCAACAACACCCTGACCTGCAACGACGGCAACGCCTGCACCCTGGGCGAGGCCTGCTCGGGCGGCAAGTGCGCCGGCGGCAAGGCGCAGAGCTGCAACGACGGCAATCCCTGCACCGACGACGGCTGCGACGCCAAGAGCGGCTGCACCACCAAGGCCAACACCAAGGCCTGCGACAACGGCAACAAGTGCACCGCGGGCGACACATGCAAGGCTGGCAAATGCCTCGCCGGCACGCCCAAGTCCTGCGACGACAAGAACGTCTGCACGACCGACTCCTGCACGCCGTCCGCCGGGTGCAAGAACGCAGCCAACACCCTGCCCTGCAGCGACGGCAACAACTGCACGTTGATCGACCTCTGCAAGGCCGGTAAGTGCGTGCCGGGCAAGAAGATCGCCTGCGGTGACGGCAACGTCTGCACCAACGACGGCTGCGTCAAGGGCAAGGGCTGCGTCCATGCCCCCAACGGCAAGGCGTGCAACGACAGCAACGCCTGCACCAAGGATGACGTCTGCGTCGGCGACAAGTGCACCGGCGGCGGCGCCACCAAGTGCGACGATGGCAAGGTGTGCACGGCCGACAGCTGCGACAAGGACAAGGGCTGCGTGCACACGCCAGCATCGGGCAAGTGCGACGACGGCAACGCCTGCACCACCTCCGATACCTGCAGCGCCGGGCTGTGCAAGGGCGGCGCGCCCAAGAAGTGCAACGACGGCAACGTCTGCACCACCGACTCCTGCGACCCCAAGACGGGCTGCAAAGCGGCGCCCAACAGCGCGCCTTGCTGGGATGCCAAGGCCTGCAAGGTCGGCACCTGCAAGGACAGCAAATGCAGCACCGCCGGTCAGGCGGGTTGCGATGATGGCAACCCCTGCACGGTCGACACCTGCGTGACCAACAAGGGCTGCAGCCACGCCGCGGCCAAGGATGGCGCCGTCTGCAAGTCGGGCGACAGCTGCGTGACCGCGTCGACGTGCAAGACCGGCAAGTGCCAGGCGGGCACCAAGAAGGATTGCGACGACAAGAACGCGTGCACCGACGACAGCTGCGATCCGAAGAAGGGTTGCGTCTGGAAGCCCAACACGGCCAAGTGCGACGACGGCAGCAAGTGCACCGTCGGCGACGCCTGCAAGGACGGCAAGTGCGCCCCCGGCGCGCCCATGGACGTGAACAAGGTGTGCAACGACGGCAACGTCTGCACCACGCCTTCGTGCGACGCCAAGATCGGCTGCGTGCAGAAGAACAACACCGCCAAGTGCGACGACCAGAGCGCCTGCACCACCGGCGAGGTCTGCAAGGATGGCAGCTGTGGCGCCGGTACGCCCAACAAGTGCGACGACGACAACAGCTGCACCACGGACTCCTGTGACGCCAAGACCGGGGCCTGCTCCTGGTCGCTGAAGTCGGGTCCCTGCGATGACGGCAACCCCTGCACCAGCGGCGAGCAGTGCCTGGGCGCGTCGTGCAAGGGCGGCAAGCAGAAGAGCTGCAGCGATGGTCTGCCTTGCACCAAGGACTTCTGTGTCGCCAAGACCGGCAAGTGCGCCAGCTCTCCGGTCTCGGACGGGCCTCAGTACAAATGCAATGACAACGACGCCTGCACCAGCGCCAGCATCTGTCTGTCGGGCGTCTGCGTCGGCAAGGAGGGGTCGGACAAGAAGTGCAATGACGGCAACCTCTGCACCGACGACTCCTGCGACCCGAAGACCGGCAAGTGCGTGGCCACGAACAACACCGTCGGCTGCGACAACGGCGACAAGTGCACCTATGGCGACGCCTGCAAGGACGGCAAGTGCGTCACGGGCAAGACCTCGCTATGCGACGATGGCAACGCGTGCACCACCGACAGCTGCGACACCAAGACCGGCAAGTGCGGCTTCAAGAACGTCGCCAACGGCAGCAAGTGTGATGACGGGCTGGCCTGCACCGAAGGCGATACATGCAATGCCGGCAAGTGCGTCGCCGGCAAGTTCGCCTGCTATCTCTACGAAGAGCACTTCGACTGCGGCATCGGCGGACAGGGCTGGACCCTGCCCAAGCCGCCCGGCAAGAAGGTGCTGTGGAAGATCGACGTGCTGCCCACCCTGCCCGACCAGGTCAAGTACGAGTGCACGCTGAACTTCAACAACGACAAAAACTACTGCGATCCGCAGGGCAACGGCTGCCAGTCGCCGACGGGCATGGCCGAGTCGCCGGTCATCGACGGCACCAAGGCCTTCGGTCAGCTGCGGCTGGTCTTCGACACCTTCTACCAGGTCGACGGCGGCTTCAGCGACTACCCGCGCGTGCGCATCCGCAACGCCGATACCAACGCCATCGTGGCCCAGTTCTACCTGAGCAAGTCGAGCGCCAACATCAACAAGTGGCGTCATATCGAGGTGCAGATGAACCAGCTTGTCGGCATCAAGTTCAAGATTCAGCTCTACCTGAACAACCCGAGCGGCGGCGGCCAGAACGACGGCAAGGGCTGGTTCATCGACAACATCCTGGTCGACCAGAAGCCGGTGGCCGAGAACTGCGGCGACGGCCTCGACAACGACGGCAACGGCAAGGTGGACTGCGATGACCCGGCCTGCATCGCCGGCGGCAAATGCGTCGAGCTCTGCGGCAACGGCGAGGACGACGACTACGACGACAAGACCGACTGCGACGACCCGGACTGCAAGGGCAGCCTGGACTGCGTCGATCCCACCGTCGCCTGGGACTTCGCCTGTGGCGACACCGGCTGGACCTACTCCAAGGGCGGCAACAACGTCACCTGGGCCATCGACGCCACGCCGGCCAACGTCAAGCCCTACACCGGCAAGTGCACCATGAACTACAACAACGGCGCCAACTACTGCGGCGTGGCCTCGTGCCAGGGGCAGTTCAACTGGTCCGCCGGCATCGCCCTGTATGAAAAGGAGCTCGACGCCACCGCCTTCAAGCAGGTCAAGCTGGCCTACTGGTCCTACATGGACGTCTCACCCTGGGGCAGCAGCAACGACAACGGCTACGTGCAGGTCTCGACCAGCGACTTCAAGGGATGCTGCGGCGCGACCAACCAGTGCAGCAGCCAGGAGCCGAACAACTGCAACAAGGGCGGTACGGCCAGCTTCCAGGCGCCCAAGGGCAGCGGCAACCTGAAGAAATGGGTCAAGGTGGAGCTCGACCTGAGCGCCTATGCGGGCAAGAAGTTCAAGCTGCGGCTGCGCTTCAACAGCAGCAGCAGCGGCGGCAACAACTACCCGGGCTGGTTTGTCGACGACATGCGGCTGTACGGTATCAAGTAGCGTGACGCCGGCCGTGCGCGGCCGGAGAGGACGTCGGGCCATCGCGTCCGACGCAACGTGGGGGATGACATGACGATGAATCGACGAGGGCTGTCCCTGTTGGCCTGTATGGCGCTCGTGAGCGCTTGCGGGGGCACCGAAGAGACGGTCTCCGGACCTTCCGTGGTCAGCGACGGCGGCGGCGATGGCGAGGGCACCCTCGACAGCGCGCTCGAGGACAGCGGCACGCCCGAAGATGCCAGCACGCCCCCGGTGGATACCGGTCCCGGCACGCCCGATACCGGACCGGTCGACACCGGCCCCGTGGTGCCGGATGTGGTCGAAGACGTGGCCGAAGATGTCGCTGATGATATCGAGGAAGACGTCGGCGAGGACATCGAAGAGGACGTCGGCGAGGACATCGGCGAAGACGTCGGCGAAGACGTCGGCGAAGACGTCGGCGAAGACGTCGGCGAGGACGTGGCCGATGATGTCGAAGAAGACGCCGGGCCCAAGCCGGACTGCGTGACCGACGAGCAGTGCGCAGCGAAGGTCACCCTGGCCCCATGCCTGGTGGCCAAGTGCAAGGAGAGCAAGTGCACCGTCGCCCTGGCCCCCGATGGCGACACCTGCGACGACGGCGACAAGTGCACCGACGAAGATAAGTGCAGCCTGGGTCAGTGCGTAGGCGGCAAGGCGCTGTGCGGCTGCAAGATCGACATCGACTGCGACGACAAGAACCTGTGCACGACCGATAGTTGTGACATCGTCAAGGGCGAATGCATCAACAAGCCCGCGGCGGGCCCGGCCTGCGATGATGGCGACGACTGCACCGACGCCTCCAGCTGCCAGGCAGACGGCACATGCGGCGGTGGCAAGCCGGCCGATTGCAACGACAGCAATTCGTGTACCGACGACAGCTGTGCCAAAGGTGTGGGCTGTGTGAACAAGCCCAACTCGAAGGCATGTGACGCCGGCAAGTGCTTTGGCGCTGCGGTCTGCAAAGACGGCAAGTGCGCTGGCAGCAAGCCGGTCGACTGCGACGACAAGAAGCCGTGCACGGCCGACAAGTGCGACCCGAAGACCGGCTGCACCTATGGGGCCGCGGCGGACAATACACCCTGTGATGACGGCGACGAGTGCACCGGCGACACCACCTGCCAGGCCGGCAAATGCACCGGCGTCAGCAAGTGTGCCTGCAACAAGGACGTGGATTGCGCCAAGAAAGACGACGGCAACGCCTGCAATGGCACCTGGTATTGCGCCGTGCTCGATGAGGGCGGCACCGCCTGCAAGGTGAAGCCGGGCTCGGTAATCAAGTGCGACGCCTCGAAGGACAGCGCCTGCCAGAAGAACACCTGCCAGCCCAAGACCGGCAAGTGCTCGATGAAGACGAATAGCGGCGCCTGCGACGACGGCAACGCCTGCACCGCCAAGGAGACCTGCAAGGACGGCAAGTGCGGCGGCGGCGCGTTGAAAGACTGCGACGACTCCAACCCCTGCACCGACGACAGCTGCGACAACGCCAAGGGCTGCGTCAACAACAACAACACCGCCAAGTGCGCAGATGCAGCGAGCTGCAAGGCCGGCGCCTGCAAGGATGGCAAGTGCGCCCTGTCCGACAAGACCGGCTGCGACGATAACAACGTCTGCACCACGGACGTCTGCGACAAAGCCAAGGGCTGCGTCTACACGCCGGTCAAGGATGGCGGCAAGTGCGACGACGGCAGCAAGTGCACCGAGGGCGACGGCTGCAAGGCCGGCAAGTGCGCCGGCGCCTCGGCGACCGACTGCAACGATGGCAACCCCTGCACCACAGATGGCTGCACGCCAAAGGGTGGTTGCAGCTGGTCTGCCAATACGGACGCCTGCGAAGACGGCAACCAGTGCACCAAGGGCGACAAGTGCGGCTCGGGCAAGTGCCAGCCGGGCGCCAAGATCGATCCCAAGGTGGCCTGCAACGACAAGAATCCGTGCACGGTCGATGCCTGCGCGCCGGACAAGGGCTGCGTGAACACGCCGTCGACGGGCAAGTGCGACGATGGCGACAAGTGCACCACGGGCGATACCTGCACCAAGGGCAAATGCGCCGGCACCGGCAGCCCCTGCCCCGATGGTGGCCAGTGCAAGGTGGCCAAGTGCGACCCGAAGACCGGCGGCTGCTCTTGGGGCGCCAAGACAGGCGCCTGCGACGATGGCAGCAAGTGCACCACCGGCGACGCCTGCAAGAACGGCAACTGCGTGCCCGCGGCCAAGAAGGATTGCGACGACAAGAACGGCTGCACCAAGGACTCCTGCGTCGCCAAGACGGGCATTTGCGCCCACGTGAACACGTCCGATCCCTGCAACGACGGCGACAGCTGCACCAGCAACGACGCGTGCGTGGTCGGCAAGTGCGTCGGGGCCAAGAAGGATTGCGCCGATGGCGACCCCTGCACCGCAGACAGCTGTGACGCCAAGACCGGCAAGTGCGTCAACAAGAAGGACGACGACTGCAAGGGCTGCAAGTCCGCCGCCGACTGCGACGACAAGAACGCCTGCACGGACGATATCTGCAACCAGATCACCGGCAAGTGCGCCTACAGCAACAACACCAAGCCCTGCGATAACAACGACCCGTGCACCTACGGCGACAAGTGCGACGGCAAGGGCAAATGCGTCACCGGCAAGGCCAACGCATGCGACGACGACAATCCCTGCACCGCCGACAGCTGCGACAAGGGCAGCGGCAAGTGCGTCAACAAGGCGGCCGCAGATGGCGGCAAGTGCGACGACGGCAAGTCCTGCACCACCGGCGACGCCTGTGCGGCCGGCAAGTGCGTGCCCAAGTCCGACAACTGCGACCTCCTCTTCGAGACCTTCGACTGCCCGTGGAATACCCAGGCCAAGGGCTGGAACCTGCAGGGCAGCGGCGGCAGCAGCGGCGTCCGCTGGCGCGTCGACGACGTTCCAAAGAACAGCATGGCCGGCAAGGGTTGCAGCCTGAACTACAACAACGCCACCAACTACTGCCAGCCCGGCTGGGGCAACAACTGCCAGACGCCCAACCACAGCGCGTACTCGCCGATCATCAACGCGTCGCAGGCCACGGGTACGCCGCGGATCAGCTTCTGGACCTACTACGACGTGGATGGCGGCGCGGCGACCAATACGGATCGTCCGCGGCTGCGCATCTATCGGGGCAACCAGACCATCTACAGCATCTACATGGACAAGACCAAGCAGAAGCAGTGGCGCAAGATCGACGCGCCCATCCCCAACATCAAGGGCTACAGCAATATCCGCCTGCGATTCTACCTGTCGCCGGCCAGCGGCGGAGGCGGCAACACGGGCAAGGGCTGGTACATCGACGACCTGCGCATCACCGGCAGCGGCCCACCGCCCGAAATCTGCGACAACGGCAAGGATGACGACGGCGACAAAAAGGTCGACTGCGCCGACGCCGACTGCAAAGCCGCGCCCATCTGCCAGGAGATCTGCACCGACGGCAAGGATAACGACCTGGACGACAAGGTGGATTGCGCCGATCCCGATTGCGCCGCGGCCAACAACTGCAAGTGCCTGACCTTGGACTGCGACGACAAGAAGGTCTGCACCGCCGACAGCTGCGACGCCAAGACGGCCAAGTGCGTGCACACGCCCAACAGCGTGCCCTGCGACGACGGCAACAAGTGCACCGCCGGCGACACCTGCGGCGGCGGCACGTGCATCGGCGCGGCCAAGGATTGCGGCGATGGTGATCCCTGCACCGCCGACAGCTGCGACAAGGCCACCGGCAGCTGCAAGAATACCAAGATCGCCGGCTGCGGCGGCTGCAAGAAGACCGCCGATTGCGACGACGGCAACAGCTGCACTACCGACGCCTGCGACCTCAAGACCGGCAAGTGCAGCGCCACCAACAACACCGCGCCTTGCGACAGCGGTGACCTCTGTACCTGGGGCGATAAATGCGACGGCAAGGGCAGCTGCGTGGCCGGCAAGAACCCCACCTGCGACGACGGCAACGGCTGCACCAACGACAAGTGCGACGCCAAGACGGGCGAATGCCTGCACGGCAACGTGGCCGATGGCAGCAAGTGCGATGATGGCCTGGCCTGCACCACCGGCGACGCCTGCAAGACGGGCAAATGCACGCCCACCAAGGCCGATTGCCCGCTCTACAAGGAGACCTTCGACTGCCCGTGGGACAACGCCAAGAAGGGCTGGATCCTGGGGGCGCAGTCCGGCAACAACGCCATCAAGTGGGCCATCGACAACACGCCCAAGGTCACCCAGGCCGGCAAGGGCTGCAACCTGAACTACAACGACGGCACCGACTACTGCACACCCTGGTTCGGCAACTTCTGCCGCACGCCCAACCACAGCGCCTACACGCCGTGGATCAACGCCTCCGCCGTGCAGGGCACGCCGCGCCTGAAGTTCCTGACCTGGTACGACGTGGACTCCGGCAACTCCGACCAGCCGCGTGTCATCATCTACGCGGGCAACCAGTTGTTGCAGCAGTTCAATCTCAGCAAGAGCGAGATGAAGAAGTGGCGCAGCATGGACGTCGCAGTGCCCGCCATCAAGGGGCATAACAACGTGCGAATCCGCTTCGTGCTCGCCGGGGCCAGCGGCCAGGGCGGCAACCAGGGCCAGGGCTGGTTCATCGACGACCTGGAGATCACCAACCCGGGCAGCGCCCAGGGTCCGGCGGAGATCTGTGACAACGGCAAGGATGACGACGGCGACAAGAAGCCCGATTGCCAGGACACGGACTGCAAGGGCAAGCCGGTCTGCGCCGAGAAGTGCAGCGACGGCAAGGACAACGACTTCGACGACAAAATCGATTGCGCCGACCCCGACTGCAGCGGCGATGCGGCCTGCCAGCCCCCCCTCTTCTCGGCGATGATGGATTGCGGCGAAAAGGGCTGGCTGCTGAGCCCGGCCAAGAACGGCGTCGCCTTCGCCATCGATGGCACGCCCGCATCGGTCACCCCGAAGACCGGCAAGTGCACGATGAACTTCAACAACGGCAAGAACTTCTGCGGCATCGCATCCTGCAGCCAGAGCAACTTCAACAACCGCACCGCGGGCACGGCGACCATCGACAAGGTCATCGACGCCACCGGCTACAAGACGTTGACGGCGGAGTTCTGGTCCTACAGCTGGGGTCAGGATCCCGCCGGGGTCGGCTCCTACTTCGACATTGGCATGTTGCAGGCGTCCACCAACGACTTCGCCGGCTGCTGCAACGGCAGCTCGGTGTGCAACTCGTACTCGGCGGACTACTGCAACAACGACGCGACCAAGAGCTTCATCGCCGACAAGAGCCCGCAGGCTTGGAAGAAGTGGGTCAAGGTCACCGTCGACCTGAAGGACTTCGTCGGCAAGAAGTTCAAGCTGCGCCTGCGCTTCACGAGCCGGACGCCGTCGCAGAACGACCTGCCAGGCTGGTTCGTGGACGACTTCAAGTTGTTTGCTGGCAAGTAGGGGCGCGCACATCCGGAGCGAATCGGATCACTTGCAGCCGAAGACTCGCCAAGCGGTTGCTTGTCGCTGATTGGCTACTTTTCGCCGACCAGCGCCAGGTCGTCGATGAACCAGCCCGGGTTGTTGTTCTGGATGCCGTCGCAGGACGCGAAGCGGAAGCGGATCTTGACCGGACTGCCGGCGAACTTGCTGACGTCCAGCGCGAGGCTGGCCCAGTTCTTCAGCGCCCCGCCCTGCTTGGGCAGCTGCATGGAGACCGTGCCCGCCGTCTGGCAGCTGGCCGCCTGGCCATTGCAGTTGCTGGCGGCGCCGCCGACGCAACCCTTGAAGTTGTCATTGCTTACTTGCAGCCAGGCGCGGTCATAGGTGTTGGACGTCTCGACCCAGGGGCTCGACCAGAAGTTCACCTTGAGCTTCTTGTAGCCCTTGGTGTCGATGGCCTTCTTGGTGGTCGCTGTGCCGCCGGTGGCGTTGTTCTGGCCGCTGCAACCGGCCGCGCCGCAGTAGTTGGTGCCGTTGTTGAAGTTCAGGGTGCACTTGCCCGAATGCGGCTTGACGCTGGACGGGGTCGCGTCGACCGCCCAGGAGACCTTGTTCTTGCCGGCGCCTTCGTAGGCGAATGCTGACTCCTCGCAGTGGAATGCGGTGCTGAACAGGGCGTCCATGCAGACCACGTTGGACGCGCAGTCGGGGTCGTCGCAGTCCACCTTGTCGTCGAAGTCGTTGTCCTTGCCATCGACGCAGATCTCGGCGCAGGACACCTTGCCTTTGCAGTCGGGGTCCTTGCAGTCGGCCAGGCCATCGCCGTCGTCGTCCTTGTTGTTGTCGCAGACCTCGACGGGCGGGCCGGGGATGACGTTGATGCGATCGACGAACCAGCCGGCACCCTTGTTGTCGTAGTTGGTCGGCTCGTGCAGGCGCAGGCGCAGGCGGAACTTCTGTCCGGAGGCCACGTCGATGTCGCGCTGCAGGACCAGGAGCTTCTTCTGGCAGGGCACGCCGGCACAGCCCTTGGCTTCCTTGCTGAGCAGGATGGTCTGCAGCAGCTGGTTCTGGCTGCCGCGCACCTCGATCCGCGGGCGATCATAGTTCGGGTTGCCGCTGCCGGGCGGGCCGTCCAGGTCGTAATAGGTGTGGAAGTGCAGGCGCAGCTTGCCGGTGTGCTTGGTGGCGTCGATCAGGGGTGACTCGACCCACGCCGAGGGTACCTGGCAGTAGTTGCCCTGGGTCGCGTGGCAGTAGTCCTTGCCGTCGTTGAGGTTCATCGTGCAGCCGTACTTGGCCAGGGCCGCCACCGCAGGGGTCTTATCCACAGCCCACTTGACCGTGTTGTTGGACTGGTTGTGGAACTGCCAGCCATGGGCCTTGCCGCACGTGAAATCGACCTTGTACAACATGCAGTTGCTCGTCTTGGGCGTGCACTTACCCGCCTTGCAGGTGTCGCCGGTGCTGCAGGCCAGGCCGTCGTCGCACTTGGCGCCGTCTGCGGTGGGTGCGTAGCTGCATTTGCCGGTCTTGGCGTCGCAGCTGTCCTTGGTGCATGGGCTGCCGTCGTTGCAGGTCTGGTTCTTGCCGGCGATGCACTTGCCGTTCTTGCAGGTGTCGCCCCAGGTGCAGACGTCGCCGGCGTCGCAGGGACCGTCCTTGGGGCCAAAGCTGCACTTGCCGGTCTTGGGATCGCAGGTGTCGGCGGTGCAGTCGTTGCCATCGTCGCACTTGGCCGCGGTGGCCGGGGCACACTTGCCCGCCTTGCAGGTCTCGCCGCTGGTGCACACGTCGCCGTCGTCGCAGGGTACGGGTTTGTCGCCGACAACCGGCTTGTGTACGCACTTGCCGGCGACCTTGTCGCAGCTGTCGGTGGTGCAGGGGTTGCCGTCATTGCAGCTGGCACCGGCCTGGCCGATGCACTTGCCGGCCTTGCAGGTATCGTTCTTGGTGCACGCATTGCCGTCATCGCAGGCGCCGGTCTTGCCCGTCCAACTGCAGTTGCCCTTGGCGTCGCAGTTGTCGATGGTGCAGACCTTGCCGTCGTCGCACTTGCTCTCCGCGGCGGCACACTTGCCGCCCTTGCAGACCTCGCCGGTCGTACAGCTGCTGCCGTCATCGCACTTCTGGCCCTCGATCGACTTGTGCACGCAGCCGGTCTTGGCGTTGCAGCCATCGCTGGTACAGGCGTTGCCGTCGTTGCATTTCACGGCGCCGCTGCCGGCGCACTTGCCGCCCTTGCAGGCGTCGGTCTTGGTGCAGGCGTTGCCGTCGTTGCAGGCGGCGGTATTGGCCACCCAGCTGCAGCCCACCTTGGGGTCGCACTTGTCGTCGGTGCAGGCGTTGTTGTCGTCGCAGTCGGTGGCGATTCCCTTGTTGCACTTGCCCGCCTTGCAGGCGGACTTGCCCTTGCAGGCGTCGCCATCGCCGCAGCCGGTGCCATCTTTCAATGGCGTGAAGACGCAGCCCTTCTTGTCGACGCAGGCGTCCTTGGTGCACGGGTTGTTGTCCTCGCAGCCGGTTTTGTCGCCGACCTGGCACTTGCCACCCTTGCACACGCCCGCCTTGCATGCGCCCGTGTCTGAACAACCGGCGGCATTGGCCTTGTGCACGCATCCAGTCTTGCCCAGACAACTGTCGTCGGTGCAGGTGTTGCCATCGTCACAGTCCAGCGGCTCGGCGTCGCAATTGCCGCCCTTGCAGGTGTCTCCCGTGGTACAGGCGTCGCCATCATCGCACTTGCCGGGCGCCGGCTTCTGCTCGCACTTGCCGGTCTCGGGATTGCAAAACGCCTTGTTGCACGGCTGATCGCTGGCACAGGTGGCCATGGGCCCGCCCTTGCACTTGCCCAAGGTGCAGGTGTCGTTGGCGGTGCAGGCGTTGCCGTCGCTGCACGGCTTGGTATTGGGTTGGTAGCTGCAGGTGCCGGTCTCGGGATTGCAGGCATCGGTGGTGCAGGCGTTGTTATCATCGCAGCTGATGGTATTGCCGCCTTCGCATTTGCCGCCCTTGCACTGCCCTTGCCCGCTGCAGGGGTCGCCATCGCCGCACGGCGCTGTGTTGGCCTCGTGAATGCAGCCGGTGTCGGCCAGGCAGCTGTCGGCCGTGCACTCGTTGTCATCGTCGCAGTTGACAGCCTTGCCGGATTGGCACTGCCCAGCCGCGCAGACATGGCCGGTGGAGCACTTGTTTCCGTCATCGCAGATGCTGCCGTCGGGCGCGGCGGTGCCAACGCAGATGCCAAACGCGCAGACCGGCGACTCGCAGGGGCCCACCGGCACGTCTGTACATTGACCGTCGTTGGTGCAGGTCTTGGGGCCCGCCACGTCTTCGGGCAGTGGCACATCGACAGGTCCGCCGGCGTCTACGGGATCCGGCCCGCTGTCCTTGGAACCGCTGTCGGCCTGGCCGGGTGTATCCGTGGCCCCGCCGTCGATGTTGGCGACGTCACCGCCGTTGCCACCGTCCAGGGTTTTGAACGTGGTCGGTCCATCGTTGGATGCGTCCGGGCTGCAGCCAACGAGCACGCCAATGGCGAGACATGCTGCCGACCAGACGGCCACCTGGTGCTTGGAATCGCGTATTCGCATGTGCCGTTCGCCTCCTGTCCCTCTCACCAGGACAGTGTCCGGCAGTACGGCGGGGCGTCAAGTGGAGATGGGTGATGACGGCCGCAAAACAGACGGCACCCGAATGTTAAAACCGTGACACTGCGGCCGATCGGGGCGATCGGTGCTAGTTGCAGGACGACTCGAGCGAGCTGCCCAGGTAGCCGGCCCAGGGGTTCTGCTTCTTGGTGCCTTTGTCGTAGATCTGGCCGGCGACGACGATTCGGCCATCATTGAGGAAGGCGACGCCATCCCAGTCGGCCAGTCCGGAGGTCTCGGTCGTGGACTTGTACTTGGACAGGTCACCCTTGTCGGTCATCAGCATCACCTGGGCGCTATCGTGGCTTTTGCCGCTGAATCGCGCCCGCCCGGTCACCACCCGCAAACCGCCCTTGATGGCGATGTCGGTGGCCCACTCGTTCAAGGACCCGCCAGGCTTCTTGTCGGCCTGCACGTTGCCGCTGTTGCGATCGATCTTGACCAGCCAGCGCTGGGACTGCTTGGTCGACTTGGACGCGTCCGTACGGCCGACCATCCAGGCGGAGTTGCCGTCCAGGGCGACCGACCAGAAGTAGTCCGAAGCGCTGGTGCCGTAGCGCTTCCAGTACATCGTCTTGCCGCTCTTATCGAGCAACACGGCGCTGCCATCGGTGCTCTTGTTGTTGCTGTTGTCGTCCGTCCGACCAACAACAAGGACGCGCTGGTCGGGGGCGACGGCCACGTCATCGAAGTACGTCTTCTTGCTGGTACTGCCAAAGATGTGATTGCTGATGGAGTTCATGTCCGGGTTGATGTGTTTGACCCAACCGCGCCACGAGGTGGTCTTCTTCGGCGTTGGCGGGAATCCCTTCATCTCGATCTTGATGTGTTTGGTCGAACCGATGATCCAAGCGCCTCCGCCGCCCTCCTTGGCGATGCCGCGCAAGTAGGACTCCTCGCCCCCTTCCTTGTACTCCTTGGACCCGAGGACCTTGCAGTTGGCGTCCAGCTTGACCAACCAGCCGCGCCGCGGGTTGCTACCGCTGCCGCCGTAGCGACTGCCGACAGCAAGGTAGGTGCCGTTGCCGAACTGCCCGACCGCCTTGAGCTCGTCCATCTTGCTCGAAGCGCCGATGAGCACCTCTTTGTAGCTGTTGGGGAAGGCGCCGAACGAGCGGCAGTAGCCGTCGTAATCGGCGCCACCCTTGAACTTGCGACCCACCATGATGGCGCCGCCGGACAGGGTGGGCGCCACGTCGAAGAGCATCTCGTGATCCCCGCTGCCCTTCTGGTTGAGGCCCAGGCGGCACGTGCAGGTGGTGTTGACGCAGACCTTGTTGGAGCCGCAGGTCTTGCCCGCGCTCACCGCCTTGTGCTGGCAGCCCTTCTTGGTGTCACAGCTGTCGGTGGTGCAGTGGTTGCCATCGTTGCAATCCTTGGCTTTGCCGGCGCACTTGCCGCTGGCGCAGGTATCGCTGACGGTGCAGATGTTGCCGTCGCTGCAGCTGCCGCCGCTCTTGGGCGCGTAGACGCACTTGCCTTTGCTGCAGGAGTCGTTGGTGCACGCGTTGCCATCGTTGCAGACGATATTCTTGCCGACGCATTTGGACTTGCTGTCGCACTTGTCGCCGGACGTGCACGGGTTGCCATCGCTGCAGCCCTTGCCGGACTGGTTCTTGTAGACACAGTTGCCATTGGAGGTGTCGCAGAAGTCGTTGGTGCACTGGTTGTTGTCGTTGCACTTCACCACCTGGCCGACGCAGACGCCCTTGCTGTCGCAGGCATCGGACTTGGTGCAGTTCTTCTTGTCATCGCACTTGATGCCCTTGTTGACGGTGTTCTGGCAGACCTTTTTGCCCGAGACGGTCGCGCAGACGTCCTTGGTGCAGCCGTTCTTGTCGTTGCAGTCGTTGTTGACAGTGCAGTCACAGGTATAGGCGCCGGGCTTGCAGACACCGGCCTGGCAGGTGTCCTTGTCGGTGCAGGCCTGGTTGTCGGTGCAGGAGGTGCCGTTACTCTTGGGCTTCTTCTCGCAGACGCCTGAAGACGTATTGCAGGAGCCGGTGTTGCAGGCGTCGCCTGTGCAGGTCTTGGGGCTGCCGCCGGTGCAACTTCCGGCCTTGCAAGCGTCCTTGTCGGTGCAGGCGTTGCCGTCGTTGCACACGGTGCCATCCTTGTCCGACTTGAGCTTGCAGTCGCCGCTTTGCGTGTCGCAGTAGCCGAGTTTGCACGCCGCATTCGGGCAGCTCTTGGGGCTGCTGCCCACGCACTTGCTGGCCGCGTCACACTTGTCGGTACCGGTGCACTTGTTGCCATCATCGCAGAGCACTCCGGCGGCGGCAGGTACCTTCTTGCAGCTGTTGTCGCCATCGTCGCACTGGCCGACCTTGCAGTTGTCGTCCGGGCAGATGCGCTTCTTGCCGCCGATACAGATGCCCTTGCCATCACAGTGGTCCTCGAGCGTGCACCACTCCCCGTCATCGCAAGGGATGGAGACGATCTTCGGCTTCTTGAAGCACTCACCTTTTTCGTTGTCACACTTGCCCAGGTTGCATGCGTCGTTGTACTCGGAGCAGGTCAGCATCGTGGTACCCTTGCAGGCTCCTTTGCCGTCACAAGTCTCCAATACGATGCAGAAATTGCCATCCTCGCACGCTGTACCCTTGGCGAGTGGTTCGACGACGCACTTGAACTTGTGCACGCCCTCGCTCTTGCACGACGCCTTGTTGCACGTATCGCCATCGCCGCTGCAGTCCACCTTCGGGCCGATGACGCATTTGCCGGCGGTGCAGGCGTCGCTTTCGGTGCAACCGTCCTTGTCGCCATCGCAGGGCGTGTCGTCTGGCTTGTTGACCGTCACGCACTTGCCGGCGGACGGATCGCATGACGATACGGTGCAGGGGCCAACGCCCTTGCTGCAGTCGATGGCCTTGCCCCCCGTGCACGTCCCAGCCTTGCAAACACCTGAGCCGGCCACATTGCACTTGTCGGCAGTGTCGCAGGCCTGCCCGTCCTTTTCGTTCACATTCTTGCACTTGCCGCCACCACAGGTGTCCTTGGTGCACGGGTTCTTGTCATCGCAATCGGCGTTCTTCTTGCACTGGCAGAGATACTCGGCGACCACGCACTTGCCCTTGTCACAAGCATCCTTGGTGCAGGCGTCGCCGTCATCGCACTTGCCATCGGCGGCCGGCTTGTTGGTGCAGCCGGCCTTGGCATCGCAGATGTCGGCTGAGCAGGGGTTGTCATCGTTGCACGGTGCGTCCTGTGGCTTGTGGGTGCACTTGCCGGTGCTGGAGTCGCATGCATCGAGCGTGCAGGCGACGCCGTCATCGCAGGCGATGGTCTTGCCAAAGCAGCCGCCCGCGGTGCAGGCGTCGTCTTCCGTGCAAGGATCCTTGTCATCGCAAGCTTCGTTCTTGACCACGTGCTGGCAGCCGTCGACCGGGCTGCACGCGTCGCTGGTGCAGTCGACCTTGTCGTCGCAATCCACGGTGCCGCTGCCGATGCACTCGCCCTTCTTGCACGTCGACGCGGCGGTGCAGGCGTTGCCGTCGTCGCAGACGAGTCCCTCGGCGATAGGATGGGGCACGCACTTGCCCTGCGTGGGATCGCAGGAATTCTTGGTGCACTCGGTGTCCAGCTCCTTGTCGCAGGCAACGGTCTTGCCCTGGTCGACCTCGCACTTGCCGGCATCGCAGACCATGGGGATGCACAGGTTCTTCGGGTCGCAATCACTGGCCTCCTTGCAATCGCAGATCGCCTTGCCGCCGCACTCGCCATCGGCATTGCAGACATCTGTGTCGCTACAGGCGTTCAGGTCATCACACTTGGCGCCCACGTTGACCGACACCACGGTGCAACCCTCGGACAGGTCACAGCCGTCCTTGGTGCAGGGGTCCCCGTCATCGCATTGCTTCGTATCCGGCGTGTACTGGCAGCCCTTATCCTTGACGCAGGAGTCCATGGTGCAGTTCAGGCCGTCGCTGCAGTCCACTGCCGCGCCGACGCAGGAGCCGGCCGCGCAATACTCCGATTCGGTGCAGGGGTCCCCATCATCGCAGGCATAGCCGACATCGCTGATCGGTTCGTGCACAATCTCCGTGCCCTGCTTGCAGAAGTCCTTGGTACACGGATTGTTGTCGTTATAGTCGTCGGGCTGGGCGGTCACACAGGCGCCAGCTTTGCAGAGCTTGCCGCAGGCACCAAAGCCGCAGTGATCGCCATCCTTGCGATGACCCACCGCGCACTCGCCCTTGTCGTCGCACAGGGTTCGCTCGCACTCCTTGAGCGTGACCAGGGGGTGGGTGCAGGCGGTGTCCTTGGCCAGCTGCTTGAGCTCGCAGACGCCCTTGTTGCAGGACGGCAGCCGGCAGGGCGTCTTGCCCTTGATGTCCAGGCAATCGAAGTCAGACAGGCACTCCGGCTCCACCGCTGTATCTTTTACGCCGGCGTCCGTACCGGTGTCGACGGCTACATCACCGGCCGTGTCGGCCACATCCTTCGCGGCGCTGTCGACCGCGACGTCCACCGCGTCCATGGCCGCCTGGTTGTCATAGGCGAAGTCCTCCTGGTCCAGCAGGGACTGGCCACAGGATGCCATGGTGGCGCAGATGGCGACGCTTCACGCGGCCACCGCGGCGGCCCTTTTGGCTGCGCAGTTCGGCAGAATTGGCAACGGAATGGTGCTCATATGTCGTCTGCTTCTGGTGGGGGGTTCAGCCACGAGGACGATAGCGTAGATGATGCGCGCAGGCGGGACAATTCTGTGAGTCTGTCATTGGCCTGCAGTCGTTAGACGAGACCCCCTACCTTGTCCCAATGTGCGGTCACGACGGAGCGGTCGCAGAGCGCATTTGTTCATGTCAATCTCGACGGTGCCGTCTCGTGCGGCATTTGAGGTGTCGTGAACCGCCACCCCCTCGCCGCCTGGAGTGTGCAAACGGCGCAACAATGGGCATGTACACCGGATTATCCGATTGATCTGGCTCCCGTACACGACCTCTGGCAGTCTGCTGGCCATCATCGGCCCCGCGTGCCCTGGAGATCCACCATGAACGCCGTCCACCGCCCCCGACCTCTCCTGTTCGCCGTCAGCGCAGCGCTGGCCATCCTGGCGCTGCTGGCCAGTGCGGGATTGGCCGGCTGCGGCGGCTCGCAGGTGGAAGATGGCACCCGAACCGCCGACGGCAAGCTGCGCATCGTCATGTATGGCAGCAGCAGATGCGGCATCTGTGCCCACTTCCGGCGGCACCTGGACAAGCGGTCCAGAGCCTATGAATGGCACGACGTCCTGCGCAGCCGCGAGGATCGCAAGACCATGGTCACCCTGGCCCGCGCCGTCCGCCCCAACAAGGTGCGCATTCGCTTCCCGGTCATCGTCTACGGGGGCAAGACCCTGGTCTCGCCCACCTGGACGCAGTTCAGCGCCTTGCTGGACCGGCCCGACGACAGCTGACCGGTCGATCTCGACGTCATCTGCCACCCCCGCTGAATCGTTGTCTGTGCCCGGTCGTTGATGGACGACAAGGGAGAGGCATCGTGAGCGGCACCATGGCAGCGAGACAACCACGAACACAGCTCGACGGACTCACCGCTGCGGTGCTGGTGGTACTGCTGCTGGTGTTCTGTTGGCTGCTGGGCAGCACAGCCGGCCGCTGGCTCGCCGATACCCACTCCAGCAGCGCCCCCACGACGGTGCACGTCAGCGGCGCCGACGACCACTTTGGCACGGCCCGTGTGGGCATGTTCCCATCGCGCCGGTAGCCAGATAGCCCTCCAATCGAGTCGACTGTTTCAACGGACATGAGATCTTGTCTTTGGCCGCTACTCGGCATCGATCAGCGGACCTTGGCAGCGCGAGCCAATTCAAACTGGGTTTTACACGCCGTCCAGCCTATTTTTTCGGGCAACCGGCTGCGAAGATGCAGAGCCGACCCGACGAGCGTGGAAGAGTATGGCAAGCGACATTCATGGATTGGGAATCGACATCGGCTCGACCAACGTCAAGCTGGTGCAGCTGGGCGACAACGGACTCGGCAAACAGGGCCTCATCGCGCACGACGGTGACGTGCCGGCTGCGGTCAGGCGCCTGTTCGACGACCTGGGCGTGCAGTCGGGCAATGGCACGCGGGTGCTGGTGACCGGCAACGAGGGTCGACATCGGCTCGCCGTCGGCGCGGTGATCGCTGCAGAGGCGGTCGAGGCGGGTCTGGCGGCGCTGTCGCTCAAGCCCAACGCCGTCGTGTCCATGGGCGGTGAGGACCTGGTTCTGTACGGCCTGGACGAGCACGGGCGGGTCATCAACACCTGGTCGGGCAACAAGTGCGCCTCCGGCACCGGCGAGTTCTTCCGCCAGCAGATGGGCCGGATGAACCTGGACCTGGAGGGCGCAGCGCGTGCCTGTTGCGACGCCAGCGTGCACAAGCTGAGCGCCCGCTGCAGCGTGTTCATGAAGTCGGACTGCACCCACAGGCTCAACAAGGGCGAATCCACCAAGGGCGACATCGCACTGTCGCTGAGCCGGGTCATGGCCGACAAGGTCTCGGACTTCCTGGTCAAGGCGCGCCTGGTGGAAGGCCAGGTGGCGCTGGTCGGCGGGGTCACCAGCAACAACTTCCTGGTCGCATTCCTGCGCCAATCCTGGCCCGACATCGATTTTGTGGTCCCGGAACAAGCCCCATGGTTCGAGGCCTTTGGCGCTGCCTGCCTGGCCGGCGATCGGGGCACCCAATTGCCGCCCGTGGAGGCGTTGGTGCGCGACGAGGCGCATCGCAGTCACGAGTTCTATTCGCCACTGGATACGGCCGCCGAACTGGTCCGGCACGCCAAGTCCATGCGCGGCACATTTGATCCAGATGCCGAGTACATCCTCGGTGTCGACGGCGGCTCGACCACCACCAAGGTGACCCTGGTACGGGCCGATACGCTCGAGATCGTCGCCGACCACTATGGACGTACCCACGGCGACCCCGTCGCGGCGCTCAAGGTGGGCCTGCGTGAGGTGCTCAAGCAGCTCGACGGCGCGCGCCCCATGGTGGTGTTGTCTGCGGCCACCGGCAGCTCGCGCGAGCTGCTGGGCGTGTTCCTGGAGACGCCCGGGGTCTACAACGAGATCATCGCCCACACGGTCGGCACCACGTACTTCGAGCCGGACGTGGACACGATCTTCGAGATCGGCGGCCAGGACGCCAAGTACGTGCTCATCAACAACGGCGTACCCATCGACTACGCCATGAACGAGGCCTGCTCCGCCGGCACAGGTTCTTTCCTCGAAGAATCCGCTCGCGGCGACCTGAACATCGGCACCGCGCCCGAGATCGGGCCCATCGCCATGGACGCCACCGGGCCGCTCAAGTTTGGCGAGCATTGTTCCGCGTTCATCAACTCCGACATCCGCAAGGCCATCGGTGAGGGCAACGGCCGCTCCAACATCGTGGCGGGCCTGGTGTTCTCGATCGTCGCCAACTACCTCAACCGCGTGGTGGGCAATCGTCGCATCGGCGGCGCCATCGCCCTGCAGGGCGGCGTGGCCAAGAACCCGGCCGTGCCGCTGGCTTTCGCCCAGATGACCGGTAAACCCATCCTGGTACCGGCCGATCCCGAGCTCATGGGCTGCTTCGGCGTCGCCCGCATGGTCAAGGGCAAATGCGACGACGGGCTGTTGGAGCGCGGCGACTGGGACCTGGAGGCGCTGCTCGACAAGGAGATCACCTACCACAAGACGTTCACCTGCAAGTCGTGCGAAAACGTCTGCGAGATCCGCAACCTCGAGGTCGATTCCAGGCGCTATCCCTTCGGCGGACGCTGCAGCAAGTACACCAATCGACGCAAGAAGCGGAAGGTCAAGGACAAGGACTTCACCGACTGGAGCGCGGTCCGCCACGAGATGATGTTCACCGAGCGAGCGCCGGATCCGGCCACCTTCGTACAGCGATGCGACACGGTGGTCGGCGTGCCGACGGCGCTCTCGGTGCACTCGCTCTGGCCGCTCTACAGCTGGTTCTTCCATACGCTTGGGGTTCCGGTGAAGCGCTCGAACAAGATCGCCCCGGAGGGCATCGCACGCCTCGAAAGCAGCTACTGCTACCCCATGGAGATCGCCCACGGCGCCCTGCAGAACGTGCTCGACGACGGCGTGGACAAGGTCTTCCTGCCCCACTTCCGCGACATGCCGTCGCTCGAGGAGGGCGAGGTACACGCCTGCACCTGTCCGCTCACCCAGGGCCTGCCCTACGTCGCCCGGCACGCCTTCGGGCTGGAAGATGAGCGCATCCTGCGGCCCATCGTGACCTTCAAACACGGCTGGAAATCCGGCGCCGAGGAGTTCGTCAAGGTCGCCGAGCAGCTGGGATTCAGCGCCGAGGAAGGCGAGGTCGCCTTTGATGCCGCCATCTGGCAGATGCAACGTTTCACCGCCGCCTGGCGCCAGAAAGGCCGCGAGCTGATGGCCGAGATCGAGGCCAATCCAGACCGCGTCTACGTCGCCCTGCTGGGTCGGCCCTACAACGCCTTCACCCGCGACGCCAACATGGGCATCCCACGCAAGTTCACCTCGCAAGGGGTGACGGTGGTGCCCTACGAGCTGATCTTCCAGGAGTCGGACGACATCTTCCCGTACATGTACTGGTACTACGGCCAGCAGAACATGCGCGCGGTGCGTCGAGTGCGACAGGTGCCCAATCTCTTCCTTTGCTGGATCAGCAACTTCTCCTGTGCGCCCGACTCGTTCATGTTGCACTACATCCGCTGGATGATGGGCGACAAGCCCTACCTGGTGCTGGAGATCGACTCCCACTCCGCCGACGCCGGCATCGACACCCGCGTCGAGGCCTTCCTGGACATCGTCGAGAGCTATCGCCTGCACGTCACCCCGACGCCGCCGGGCGATGAGACACGGCGGTACTCGGTGGCGCACAAGGAGGAGTTCTGCGACGTGGTCGACCGGGTCACCGGCGAGACGATCGACATCCGCGACCCCCGGGTCCGCGTGTTCTGGCCATCCATGGGCGACTATGCCGCCAGCGCCGCATCGCGCGCCGCTTCCATGCGCGGCATCCGCTCCATGCACATGCCGCCCGGCGACGTGGAGAGCACCCAGTTGGCCCGCAAGGTGGCCTCTGGCAAGGAGTGCATCCCCACCCTGCTGGTCCTGGGCCAGATCCTGCGCCTGCTGCGCGACAATCCGCCCAACCGTCCGGGCGAAATCATGCTCTTCGTGGTGCCATCGACCCTCGGTCCTTGCCGCACCGGCCAGTACCACGTCTTCTTCGACCGACTCTTCGAAGAGATGGGCTGGGATAACGTCGTGCTCATGGTCGGCAGCTCGGAGGAGTCCTACCGCGAGCTGGGTCCGACCTACACCCGCGACTTCTGGCGCGGCATGGTCATGGCCGACCTCTTCGTCGACATCCGCATCGGCGCCCGCCTGACGGCCACCGATGCAGACGCCGCGGCCGCCGAAGTGGACGCCATCTGGGACGAGATGCTCGACGCCATGGCCGAGGGCACCAAAGCCCTGGACAAGGCCCTGGCACGGGCCGGCAAGCGACTTGGCGCCATCCCACGCGCCCGCGACATCGAAGACGTGCCACGCGCGCTGGTCGTCGGCGAGATCTATGTCCGCCGGGATGACTTCTCCATCGACGAGGTGCGCGAGTTCCTGGTCGCCCGCGGCGTCTACCCCAAGGTCACCGGCCTGACCGAGTGGATCTGGTACACCGACTACGCCCGCAAGCTCCTGCTCGAACAGCGGCGCGAACGGGACGGCCTGGCCGCCACCATCACCGGCGGCGGAATCAAAGAGGAGTTCTGGTACCACGTCGAGAAGGTCTGGAAGGCGCGCGTCGAAAACGGCATCCGCAAGCACCTGCTACCCACCGGACTGATCATCGACGCTCCGCACGGCATGAAGCGCATCATCGACGGCGCCAAGGACGAGTTCTTCGACCCGGCCCTGGAGTCCGAAGCGACCGTATCCAGCGCAGTCGCCGCCGCCGCCATGGAACAAGGCTTCGACGGCGTGGTCATCATCATGCCCTTCGCCTGCCTGCCCGGGCGCCTCATCGAAGGCGTCTTCGCCCCCTGGGCCCGCAAGCGAGGCCTGCCAGTCATCGCCCTGGAAAACGACGGCCAGCCCTACCCACCCAACGTGATCTCCAGGCTGGACGTGTTCTCCCACAACGTGGTGCGTCATCAGGCGGCGTCATAACGAGGGTCAGGTATTGACACTTGACACCTTTTGCGCTGAACGGCCCACTGAACCCAATCGCCCCAGAGGGTCAGGTATTGACACTTGACATCTTTTGGAGCGAGGGGCCCGGTCATTCTTACTACGGGCCGGGCTTCAGCTTGATGGTCAGCTTGAAGCCCCCGTGCCATTGCAGGGAGTTGCTGTCGACGACCAGCAAGTGCGCACCACCGGCGGTCGCGGTGTAGTCGACCACGTTGGGCACGCCCACCACCAACGGCTGACCCTTGAGCGTCGACTTGGCGCAGGCCGAACTGAGCTTGGGGCCGTTACACTGCTTTGGCGCCAGAAACGCGCGTGCGGGAAAGTCGACAGTGAGCGTCACCGTGTAGGTCTGGCCCTGTTTGAGGTCGAATTCGTAATACAGCTGCGGCCCATCGAGCCACCATCCGCTCTTGCAGCTCAACGCCTTGCCGAACTCGTCAGGGGCGAAAGTCGTGGTGCCTTCAGCCTTGGCGACGCCTGCAGCGAAGTCGAGTTTCTGCGCCTTGTTGCAGGTCGTGTTGACCGCCGGTTTGAAGCCAGGATTCTTGGTCTCGACGTTGGCGTGGTTGGCCAGCCAGCTCAGAATCGCCACAGCCACGGCTTTGGCGTATTTCTCCCTGTCTGCGACTTTGGCCATCAGAGAGAAATGAGTCTCGATCTGCAGGCCGTCGATGGCCCCCCCCATCGCGCTGCCATGACGCTGTGTATTGTAGCCGCCATTGAAGTAGGGCTTGCCAGCAGGATGCGGCGTGCCGGGCGAGGGCACCGCAGCGTAACTGTTGGCGTTCAGAGAAGCGCCAATACTCTTGGGACCGCGCAGCAAAGCGCTGTGCTTGGCGCCTGACCACGTGGCCATGGACCGGATCGACGACTTGCTGACCAGCTGGGCAGCGTCGAGGGCAGCGTCCTTGCCGGCCAACTCCTTGGACGACAACCGGTAGCCCAGCTCGGCGTTCGGCGTGCTGTGGCCGTGCGTATGCATGTCGATATACAGGCCCTTGCCACAGCGCGCGGTGATGTCTGCCGCCGCCTTGTCGATGAATTCATGGAACTGTTCCCACGCCTTGTTGGCCTGGGGGCTGCCGGTGGATGCGTCCTCCTTGGTCCGATTGGCGTCCAGCTTGATGCGATGCAGACGATTGACGATGACCGAGGGCATGCGGCCGGTCGCCAGGGCGAGTTCCCGGGCGATCAACCAGGTGGTCTCGCGACTGTTGCTGTCGTTCTTGATGTTGCCGGTCTTGCGATCGGGTATCGACTTCGGCTTCAACGGCCCGCCATGGGGCGAACTGAGGATCACCGGCAGGGTGCCGGGATGGTACTTGATGTACTGGTGCTCCCCAAAGGTGGCGAACTGGCTGCCATTGTCGCCTGCCCCGGCTGATTTGCAGACACAGGCAGCTGCGGTCTTGGCGGGACCGTGTTTGCAGCCCTTGACGTTGTCACAGAGGTCGGTGGTGCAGTTGGTGCCGTCGTCGCAGAGATTGAGCGGGCCCGGGGTGCACGTCCCATCGACGCAAGAGTCCGCCACGGTACACGGCAGTCCATCTGCGTCGCAGGGCTTCTTGTTGGGCGCGAAGGTGAACCCGCATTTGCCGGTCTGGGGCACGCACTCATTCGTCTTGCAGGGACCGTTCTGGGAAGCGTCGCACTTGATGAGGCTCTTCGGATCGATCTTGCACTGCGTGCCGCACGCTTTTCCGGATTTGTCGCAATACAAGGAGCCGTTGCAGTAGTTGCCGTCGTCTTTGCCTTTGCAGTCAGCGTTGACGATGCAACCGCAGCAGTTGATGCCGGCCAGGCATGTCCCTCCCTTGCAGGTGTCGCCCGCGGTGCAGAGGTTGCCATCGTCGCAGGGGCTGCCGTTTTGTGGCACCTGCACGCATCCTTGCGAAGGGACGCACTTGTCCTGCGTACACGCATTGCCGTCGTCGCAGGTCGGTGGGCTCGATCCAACGCACTTGCCGCTCTGGCACTGGCTCTTCGTGGTGCACGGGTCGCCATCGTCGCAGCCCCCATCGGCTGGCTTGTGCGTGCAACCTGACTTTGAGATGCACGCGTCGACGGTGCAGGGCTGGGCGTCATCGCACGGATTGACCGGCCCTGGCAGGCACTTGCCCTTGCCATCACAGGCGTCGGGTGTCGTGCAGAGGTCGTCGTCCGCGTTGCAGGTCGTCGCCGCCGGCAGGGGCGCCACCTGGCAGGCGCCAGCGACGCACATCGCCTGGGTGCATTGGCCGCCACCTTCGCAGGGCTGACCCGTTGCACATGAGGGCGCAGAGTCAGCGGCCACCTCACCGTCGCCGCCTGCGGACGACATGGAATCCGCGACCATGTCCATGGACACCGCGTCGGTTCCTGGCGTGCCATCATCAGCGACCACATCTTCGGCCACCGTGTCGGTTCCTGGTGTGCCGTCATCAGCGACCACGTCCACGGCCTGCGCGTCGTCTGCCGGCGTCCCGGAATCGGAGACGATGTCTTTGGCCGCTGCGTCATCCACCCCGGTGCCGGAATCAAAGACGACGTCATCGGCGACCGCATCGCTCGCCGCCGTCCCGGAATCGGAGACGACGTCATGGTCTGACGCATCGACAGTGCCCTGCACGTCGGCCACCGTGGTGGCGTCTGACACGACAACATCCTGGTCGATGGCTGTATCTGATTCACCCGCCCCTTGTTTGGCGGTCTGCTCCGGCTCCGAAGAACAGCCCCACGAAATGGTCATGCCGATCGACCAGACGAGGCACAGCCCGCAGACCGTCAACGTGCGGGGCTCGCGGCTGGACGCCGCCCAATCAACGCGGTGTGGCCGGGCTCTTGTCACGAGGACCTACTTCTTTGGGTAGATGAGCAACTTGAACACTTCGCCGCGGCCCGTCGTCGGGCAGATCGGGTACAGCAACGCCGGCTGCGGCAACATCCCGCTATTGATGCCGGTCGGGATCTTGCCCAGCGTGACCGACTGCATCCCCTTGATGCCGGTCTCCTTGACCTGCGAGCCGTGCGTGACGACTCCCTTGCTGGCGACATCCGGCACGTCCCCGCCAGCGAATTTCACCAGGCTCTGCACGCCGTCAATCGTGTCCTTGACCGCCTTGGCGGCTTTCCAGAGA
The DNA here is from genome assembly GCA_964438735.1 of uncultured Enterobacteriaceae bacterium. Lineage (GTDB taxonomy): Bacteria > Myxococcota_A > UBA9042 > UBA9042 > UBA9042 > CAYTLW01. The sequence continues at coordinate 48,522 of CAYTLW010000033.1, forward strand.
TCCTTGCCCTTGAGGTCTTTGAACTTGGGAATGCCGCCAATGGCCAACTTGATGCCGTTGAGCAAGGCGCCAGTGACCACGGGCGTGACCAGGATCGCCGTGCAGCTGCCGTCAGTGGCCCACTTGTCGCCCCAGAGCACAATCGTGGTGCCCTGGTGGACCACGTTGTTGTAGCCGACCTGCAGGCTGTTGATGACCGGCCCACCGGCATCTGGTGGAAACGCCTTCTCGAGAATGTCCGCCAGCAGCAGCGTGGCTGCCATCTGGCCCGTCTGCCATGCGACCTCTTTGAGCAACCCGGTATAGCTCGGCACCGAAGACAGGATGTACTGCACACCCATGGTGATGGTCAGATCGATCAGCGTCCAACAGCTCGCACATCCTGGTGGCGGCGGTTTCGGCGGCTTGGCCAGCAGTTGCTCCATCAAGGCCTGATGCGCTTGCACAACCGCGACCAGTTCCCCTGCGATAAGTTGGTCCAGTTCACTCAAAGATTTACGAACTTGCAGCGGGGACGGAGCCAGCGCGCTCATCTTTGCCAGGCTGGCCTTCAGTTGTTCGTCGGCTTTGGCCAGGGCGGCCAGGTCCACGGCATCGGGCTTGGCTGGTTTGACGGCAGCGACGGCGGCCTTCATCTGCAGCAAGGCGGCCTCTACGTCCTTGAGCGATGCGGCCCACGCGACGTCGTCGTTGGCGCCCTTGAGACCGGCCTTCTCGCAGGTGGCCACGGACGGCAGCTTGGCGCCCTTGGGCAGCAGGACGCTGTCGGTGCTGATGAAACCAACGGTGAGATCCACGCCGGTCTTGATGAGCGCGGCGTGTGCGGCTTCTTGTGCCTTGGTGTCCTTTTTGGCGTGGGCGTCCAGCAGGTCCGAGACATGTGCGGAGGACGCAGCCAGCCCCGCCGCCGTCTTGGCCATCGCCGTGTCGACCGTGGCTTCGGAGACGACGAATGACGCCTTGGCGTTCAGGCCGAGCGTGGCCGATTTGCAGGTCGCTTCGTAGGCGCCGGGTTTGGGGAAGGTCCACGTGTTGTCCTTCTTGGTAGCGTCCTTGGCGCTCACCGCGAGGACGAGATCGGCCGGGGTGGGCTGAACGACCCCCTTGTCGTCGATGTGGCTGCAGGTAGCGGCGAGCAGGCCGCCATCGTCAGCGGTCTCGAGGATGATGGAACTGAGGCTGAGGCGGAGTTTCGGCGTGGCGGCCGGCTGGGTGGTGTCGGCTGGACCCGTGACCGTGTCCGTGCCCGTGACCGTGTCCGTGACCGTGTCCGTGTCCGTGACCGTGTCCGTGACCGTGTCCGTGTCCGCGTCCGGGGCCGAGTCCGCGTCCGGGGGGGGACCCGTGCGGGGGGGGCGGCCCGTGCGCGCGTCCGTGTGCGTGGGCGGGTCGTGGTCCGTGACCGTGACCGTGTCCGTGTCTGTGACCGTGTCTGTGCCCGTGACCGTGTCTGTGCCCGTGACCGTGTCTGTGCCCGTGACCGTGTCTGCGACCGTGTCTGTGCCCGTGCCCGCGTCTGTGACCGCTGTCATATCCGCGAGCGAGTCTGCACCGGCCCCGGCCGCATCCGACTGGGTGCCGGCCGAGGTCTGTCCCCGGCCGCTCGTGGCGCATCCCGCCGCAGTCGCAATCACGAAGGTCAGCAGCACCGCCGCATGTACACCAGCGGGTCGTGATGGGTAGTTGCGCATGGGGTCCTCCAGACTCGCTGCCAGTATGGCTGAAGCGCCTCGGGGTTCAAAAGGTGTCAAGTGTCAATACCTGACCCCATTTTCGGAGGGCTTTCAGTTGTGCGAATGGGCCCAAAGATGTCAAGTTTCAATACCTGACCCTCAGGACTGCCAGGAAGACGAGAAGGACGACCATCAGCAGGCCGCCGGCGGGGCCCGATGGCGCGGGTGAGGCCGTGCAGCCGGACTCCTCCGGCTCGTCCACTGGCGGCTCGATGGTGTAGGTCACTTCGGTTCCGTTCAGCGGCGGCGTGGTGATGACCATCCGTTGGCCGGACCAGGAGAACTTGGTGTAGACGGTGCCGTCGCGCCGCACCACGTAATCGGCGCCGTGATCCAGGTTGCCGATGGTGAGCGTGGTCGCGTGCTTGATGGCGGTGCCGCCGTTGACCGTGACGACGAGCTTCTCTTCTGTCTTGTTGTACGCGGCCTGGTTGACGAACACCCCCTTGTGGCCGACGGAGACCAAGAATGGTTCGTCGAAGCGGGTTGCATCCCAGGGTTGGGCGGCCAGGGTTGCGACGTTGACCTGCTTGGTTGTCGTCATGGCCAGCAGTGGGAAGCCGTTTTGGAACATGGTCGGGATGATTGGAAAGACCCGCCGGAACTCGGTGCCCTCGGCATTCCACGCTGGTTTGCCGAAGTTCAAGGTCCAGGTGGCCTCCAACTTTTCGTAAAGCGCGTGGTCGGCGAACTGGCGTGCGGCGACCATGCCGAATCCGGTGGCGATGATGTCCAGCGCATCGCCGGCGAGGCCGGTGGCGCCAGTGCGGTCCAGGACCATGGTGCGGCCATCCGACTTGGGCGAGTCCTCGCCGCTGACCACGAAATGGGTCTTGTAGTCGGTGTAGAGCTTGGCGGCCCAGGGGGGATCGAGGGCTGCGAGCATCCAGATGGACCAGCCGTTGTAGACCCCGCTGACCCGCTTCAGAACTTCGGGTTCCTTGCTGCCTTTGACCGCCTCGCCGGCGCCGAAGGGATAGTAGAGGTCGTAGAGCACGCCGTTGTCCGTCTGCAGCATGAGGTCGCGCACCCACTTCACCCAGGCGTCGTTGCTGGCGGCGTAGTCGGTGCCGTGGATGCGGTCGTAGCTCACCTGCGCCAGACGGTGGGGCGCGTTGCAGGGCACGAAGATGCGACCGGGTTCGCATGCGACGTTCAAGGTGTGCTTGCCAGCCGCGTCCAGGCCGTTGGCTGCCTGGTCGGCGATGGAGGCGGCCAGCTTCTTGATGTCCGTTTCGAACTCCGGTCCGCCTGGGTTGCTCAGCCGGACGGTCTTTTCGAACGCCGTGTCGCCGAACGCCTGGCGGTGGAGCGTCATCATATACAGCAAGTGCCCGGTATACATGATGTTGTCGGGACCCAGGGGGTTGTCGCCCCAGCGCTCGAGCCAGTCATGCCAGGCGCGCTTGTAGAGCATCTTGTCGATTAGCGAGGTCATGGCCTGTTGGTAGGGCTGGCGATAGGCCGGCGTACGCATGGCCGCCTGCACGATGGCGTAGGAGGTGAACGCGATGACGTAGCGCAGGGGCCCCATGGCGTCGTCGGAGGCCATGTTGTCGAGCAGGTCCGGCGCCCAGTGGATGTCTTCAAACTGCTCGGCAGGGCCCGATACCGCTCGATGGACCAGGTTGAAGGTGCCGATGGTCTCGTTGTCGATGTATGGGACGTCCGGAACCCTGGCGACCGCTATGCTGGACGCCAGAATCCCAGCCAGGAAGGCAACTGCGACGGGTGTGCGAGGGCTAGCGGACATAGAGCACGTGCGCCGTCTTGTTGATGGCGTTGTTCCAGTTCTTGACCAGCTGGCCCAGGTCGCCGTAGCCGTTGGCGTAGCTGGTGAACCAGGCCCAACCCGAGTTCTGGTGGCCGCCGCCGTCGCCCGTCCAGTCGCGGGTGCCGTAGTGCCAGCGAATGCCCGATGGCGGCGTGCAATTCCACTGGCTGTGGTTGTTGCCGTTGCACTTGCCATTGCCGGAGGACTGCCACTTCTTGGTGGACCAGTTCCAGGTCGCCACCGTGGCGCCCCGATCGCCGGTCAGTGTGCCGACGAAGTCCTCGCCCTTGGGGTTGGTGTGCTGCTTGAAGTCGTACATATGCTGCCGGAATGGCGCCACCGTCTCCTTGACGAGCACCATGCGGTCGCTGTTCTTGAGCAAGGTCTTCGAGAAGATGAACGTGCCGTTGTTGACCCACTCGGTGCTGTTGGCCACACCCTGCAGGCCCTTGTAGGCGCCGCTATTGGTGATGTGCATCCACGGCGTCCAGCCGCCGCCTTCGGTGGTCATGTCGCAGGCCACTTCCCAGGGCGCGGTGCCGCCGGCGCCATCGGGGTCGATCCAGTACTTGCCGCTGGGCACCTTGCCTTCGCTGTCCAGGATGTGTTTGCAGCTCTTGCCGGGGTTGCCCTTGCCGCCCAGGGCGGCGGCGAATGCGAACACTTTGTAGGACGTGCCGTTGCAGACCTGCAGCGTGTTGTTGCCGGTGTCGTACCAGACCATGCCCACGGTCTTGGCCGAACAGGGCATGGGCGCCTTGGTGCCGTTTTGGAAGCGGAAGGCCAGCGCCTGGTGGCCGGCGAAGTCCACGTTGGCGCCGGTGGCCAGGCCCTTGGTGAAGGTCTGCTTGGCGCTCCAGTTCTGGGCCTTGTCGAGCCGGCCGAAGGGCGACAGGTCGGGGCCGCCGGCCAGGTCGCTGTACTTGCCGCTCATGGCCACGGTGGCCAGCTTCTTGGTGGCGACCAGATCCTGGACAAGTTTCGGATCGGTCATGGCCGCCTTGACGCAGCCGGTGCAGGCGAGCTTGGCGGCCTGGTCGGCAACTTTGGCGCTGTTGGCCACAGTGGCGTTGTCGGCCTGCTTGGCGTGCAGGGCTTCTTTGGCATTGTCTGCGGCCAGCGCGCTGGTCGCAGGGCCGCCCTTGGTCTTGGCGCCGGCGTAGGTGAAGGACAGGTGCGCGGCGCCCACCGACGCGTTGGCCAGCTTGCTGCTGGTCACCGCGCCGTCGGCCAGCACATCGCCCTTGATGGCGCCCTTGGCCAGATGGCCGGTGTCCAGGCAACCGGAGCAGGAGACCGTGGCCGATGTGGTGGCCATGCGCGCGTGCACGGCGTAGGGCTGCGGGCGCAGGGGCACGCGTGCGAGCTCGGGATCGCCGCCGATGGCGACACCGATCCAGCGGGCGGCGGCCTGACCCTTGGCGTCATTGAGCACGGCATCGTCGAGCTTGTTGTTGTCCTCGGTGCCGATCTCGATCGCGAAGATGCCCACGGTGACGGGCACGCCGAGGAACTTCTCGCTCCACAGCGGCTTGCCGCCCTTGGCCTCGGAATACAGGGCCAGACCCATGGCGTACTTGCCGTCGGCAACAGGCCCCCCAGCGGCCGATCGCAAGGTGCCCTGGATGGACAGCACCGTCGGTGCGGCGCTCGCCGTGCTCGTCCAGCCCCCCCATGCCAGCAAACATGCCAAGGCAGTGAGCAGGAGACGATGGGGAGCGAAGCCGGTGGGAGCCATGGAAACCTCCTGCAACGAGCCAGCGAATTGCGGCACATCATGCAGTGTCCCGACGTCGACTGGCCTTGACAAGCACATATGCCATTCCTATCCATTGTATACCCCCGCAGGGTATGTGGGCGACGGAGCCGACGTGAAGCGTTCTGAAGAAGATAAACGCCGCCTGCTGGCCCGACTACGCCGCGCCGAGGGCCAGGTATCCGCCATCGCCAGGATGGTCGAGCAGGACACCTATTGCGTCGACGTGCTGGTCCAGATCGCGGCCGCCCGCGGTGCCTTGGATGGCGTCGGACAGGACATCCTGCGCCACCATGTGGAGACCTGCGTGACCGCTGCCATGCGCAGTGATGACGAAGCGCGGCGAAGGCAGAAGATCGACGAGCTGATGGACGTGTTCGGCCGGTACGCGGGCACCAGGAGGCGCAAATGAGCGCCTTCTTCGACAACACCTGGGGCGTGCTGCTGGAGCTGGCCCCGTGGCTGCTGTTGGGCGCGGTGGCCGCCGCGTTGCTGCACGGCCTGGTACCGGCGGGTTTCATCCGCGGGCAACTTCGCGGCCTGCCCGGGGTGTTCAAGGCCGTGTTTTTCGGCGTGCCCATGCCCCTGTGTTCCTGCGGGGTCATCCCGGCGGGCCTGGGCCTCAAGCGCGACGGCGCCAGCAACGGCGCGGCGACGGGATTCCTCATCGCCACGCCACAGACGGGCGTGGACTCGATCCTGGTCAGCGCCAGCTTCCTTGGCCTGCCCTTCGCCATCGCCAAGGTGCTGGCGGCGCTGGTGACCGGCATGGCTGGCGGCGTCCTGGTGGAGCGATTCGGCGGCACGGGACCCGAGGACGTCGCCGCGGCCGCTGGCGACGACAGCGAAGCGCGAGACGCCCGCGCCATGGTGGCCCACGGTGTCGACATGATTCGCATGATCTGGCGCTGGCTGGTCTTCGGCGTCCTCGTCTCCGCCGCCTTGACCACCTGGCTGCCGACCGGTTCGCTGGCGTCGCTGGGCGAGCACGGTGGATTGCTCGCCTTTGGCGCCGTGCTGTTGGCGAGCATTCCGCTGTACGTCTGCGCGACCGCGTCGGTCCCCATCGCCGCGGCTCTGGTCGCGGGCGGGCTGCCCACGGGCGCGGCGCTGGTATTCCTGATGGCGGGTCCGGCCACCAATGTGGCCACGGTCGGGGCGGTATGGCGTGCTTTTGGCGGCCGCACACTGGCCATCTACCTGGCGACCATCATCGCCGGCAGCGTCGCCTTCGGGTTGGGTTTCGAAGCCCTGGTCGGCCCCATGGACGCCGAGCATGTACACGGTCATCACGATCACCAGTCCTGGTGGGCCATCGCCGCGACGGTGGTCCTGTCGGGCCTGTTCGCCTGGTTCCTGGTCGAAGATCTGCGCGCCGCTGTGACGCGCTGGAGGATGAACATGAGCGATGACAAGACGACCCAAGAGTTTGGCGTCGAAGGCATGACCTGCGAGGGCTGCTCAGGACGCCTGCAGCGCGTGCTGAACGGAGACGAGGCCATCGAATCGGCCACCGTCTCGCTGGCCGACAAGCGCGCGGTCGTGGCCGGCGACGTGCCGCCCGAGCGCGTGGTGCAGCTGATTGAGGGCGCCGGATTCGACGTGGTGCAAATTGCAAGGTGAACGCGTCGCGACCCGGGTGCGCCACGTCGTCGACGATGTGGGCACCGCCGACGTCTTCATCGAATCGCTGACCCCGCGTCAACGCTGGCTGCGTGCTGTGAAGATGGGCGGCATCTGCTGGGGCCTCGCCCTGCTCTCGGTCCTGGTGCCAGTGCTGCATTTCGTGCTGGTGCCGGGCTTCCTGCTGGCCGGCCCCATCGCCGCGTGGCTGGCCTGGCGTCGCACGGAGTCGCTACTGGGCGGGGAAGTGGACTGCCCCAAATGCGGCCAGACCTATGACGTCGGCACAGGTGGCGTGCAGTGGCCCCTGCAGGCGCAATGCGATGGCTGCCGAACAACCGTTCGGCTCCATCGAGGGTCAGGTATTGACACTTGACACCTTTTGCAGCCGTCGGCCTGAACGCGACTATCGAATAAACACCCGCGAAGAGTGCGCCTGTCCGTTGTAGGCGCCTGCCGCGGGCGTCGCGTTATGCCGGTGAGCCCATTGCCAGCCACTGGAGACGTCGTCCGGGATGTAGTGGCAGTTGCTGCCCGGACAACCCGACCGCGTGGTCATCTTGTTGTCCGTGGCCGCCCAACCCGGCTTGGCCAGTGGGGCGTGAGCGTTCAGCGCCTGGTGGATGGTCTGCACATGACCGTTGCTGTACGCGCTCTGATAAATGCCGCGATACCAGTCCAGGGTCTTGATGCTGCCGGCCTTCATGCTCATCTTGAACAGGCCGCGGCGGATGTCGACCATGTACTGACCACCGCCGCCCTGGCCCAGCGCGTTGATGGCCGCCTTGGAGAGCACGGCCGTGGTCTGCACGCTGGTATTGGTCGTCGTGGTCAGTTTGGCCACATTCTGGCCATTGGCCGCGTGGGCGTACATATGCCAGCCGTTGTGGGTGTCGGCACGCAGGGCCATGACCAGGGTCCAGCCGCCGCCATCGGTGACCATGTCGCAATAGGCATCGAAGGGTTGGATGGGCCCATTGCCGTCGACATCCAGCGCGTAGGCGCCGCTCTTGGTCTTGCCCGAATCCCGCCATGCCTTGCAGCTGACCATGTTCTCGGCGACACATTTGGCCGAGCAGCCGTCGCCATCCTTCTTGTTGCCGTCGTCACAGGACTCGACGCCCTTGTGCACGATGCCGTCTCCGCAGACGTTCTTCTGGCAGGTGGCAGTACAGCCGTCGCCGTCGACCAGGTTGCCATCATCGCAGGTCTCGCCACTGTTGGTCTTGCCGTTGCCGCATAGACTGAGCGGCTTGAACTCCTGCCAGTCGGCGCCATCGCAGACGAACAGTCCGGGTTTGGCCGGGTCAAACCACATCCTGCCGACCTGCCCGGGGCCGCAGGAGGCCGGCGCCTTGGCGGCATGTTGCACGACCAGCCCGCCGATCGCCTCGATCACGCCCTTGCCCGCCACCTTGACGTTGGACAGCCAGGTGGCCTGCACCGCGAAGCCCTTGATGACGCCATCGCTGCCACCGGGTCCCTTCTTGCTGTCGACCACTTTCAGCCGCCAGGTGCCCTTGGGGTTCTTGCCGGCCCACGCTACCAGGTCGCCGCTGACGGGTTTGGTGGGAGCTGGGTAGATAGTTGTCAACTTCTTGCCCGTGCCGCTGTTCTTGTGCAGCGTATAGGCCTTGTTCGACGGATCATAGAGGGTCAACTCGAGCCCGCTGATGTCCGAATTGTCGATGTCCACGGAGATGGCCAACGTCTTCACCGTGCCCAGATCGGGCAACTGCACCTGGGCGGAGATGCCAATTGGGTCTGCATCCGGGATAGGTATCGATTTATCTATTCCATGATCCCCAGAGTAGATATTTGTCAGCACGCCATTGGACACCGTGGCGAGCCCATCCGCCGGCAATTCTGCCGTGGCTGGAACGCATACAAGGCCGCCATCTGCAGCGATTCCACCGACAGCATGACCGGCCTTGCACTGCCCCGCCGGCATCTTGATACCTGTCAATTTACTGCCATCGCCGATGAATGAAGATCCACTCACAGTTCCGGATACTAGATCTTTGGCCACCAGCTTGGCGACCTTGAGCGCCTGGCCGCCCATGTCCACGTCGGCGTCGAAGGCAATCTCGGCGACCGAGACGCATCCGGTGCACTGCAGATCGGCAGCCTGCTTGGCCTTCAGCGCCACGCCGCCGGGCGCGTCGGCTTTGGCCCACGAAAAACCGGCGGCCTTGGCATCCACGCAGCCGCTACAGGACAGACCACCAGCAACAGCGGCGCGACGGGCGTACATGACGGCCTGCAGGGGCGCGCGAGGCAATTCGGGATCCTTGGCTACGGCAGCCCCGATCCAAGCGGCGGCGGCCCCGTCGATGAGAGAGGCGGGGAAGGGTTTGACGCTGCCCAGGGCATGCTCGAAGTGGCCGTTGTGGATGATGACGGGCGCAATCTCGCTCCAGGCGGGCGCCTTGGCATCCTTGCTGGTGTACAGCGCAAATGTGATGCCATACGTGCCGTCAGTGACGGGCCCACCGGCCTTGTTGAGCAGGCTGCCCTGGATGGCGACGGTCGTGGGCAGGGCAGACATGGCGATCGACGAAGTGAGCAGGATCGAGGTGGCCACCACGGCGGCGAGGGCGAATCGAGTGCGCATGGACCGGCTCCTGAGTTGGGCAGGGGGCTGCTGTTGCCGGCAGTGTAGCAGTGTGCCCTGCCAGGAATACAGCGCCCAGGTCAGGAGCGGCTCAGGCTCCTTGACCATCCTGGCGAAGCTCACGCACTGCGCTCTCCGCCCCATCCGTGATCTTCAGCACTTCGGCCAGCGCCGACCGGAAGGCCGCCATCTGCGCGCCGGTGCCTGTGGTCACACGCAGATAGGTGTTCAAGCGGGGCGCGCGGACCGGGCGCACGATGACTCCGCCCATCAGCAAGCCGCGGAAGATGGACTCCGAGTCGGTGCCCACATCCACCAGGCAGAAGTTGGCCTGTGAAGGCACGGTGCGCAGGCCCATAGCCGCCATCTCGTCGTGCAGGGTTTCCAGCATGGCGGCGTTGAGCAGCAGGGAGCGTTCGACGTGCTTCTGATCCTGCAGCGCTGCTCGGGCGGCGACCTGGGCCGCGGTGCTGGTGGTGAAGGGGATACGAACCCGGTCGATGGCCTCCACCACGTCGCTGGCCGCGATGGCGTAGCCCACGCGCAGGCCGGCCAGTCCGTAGACCTTGGAGAAGGTGCGCAGAAAGACCAGGTTGGGGTGCTTGCGCAGCATCGCCTCAGTGTCGACGCGGGACTCGGGCCGCGTGTACTCGTGGTAGGCCTGGTCCAGCACGCAGAGCACGCGCGAGGGCAGGCGCTCCATGAACGCGGCGATATCCGCCGGCGGGATGACGCGGCCGGTGGGGTTGTTGGGCGAGGCCAGGAAGACGACGCGGGTGCGTTCGTTGACGGCCGCCAACATGCGCTCCAGGTCGTAGTCCAGGTCGTCGTTGAGCGGGATCGAGACGCCTTCGGCGCCACCGACGAGGGTGACGTTGGCGTAGACCGGAAAGCAGACGTCGGCGACCAGCGCTTCGGTACCCGGCCCCAGATAGACATCGGCGATGAGCCGCATCAGCTCCGAAGAGCCGGCGCCGATAACGATGGCGCCCACGGGCAGACCCAACGACTCCGCGAGCGCCTCGCGCAGGTACCAGCCGTGATAATCGGGGTAGGTATGCAGCTCCAGGTTCGAGCGGTTCAGCGTCTCGATGGCCCGCGGTGAGGGCCCCGCTGGGTTCTCGTTCGACGCCAGCTTGATGACCGAGTCCAGGCCCAACTCGCGCTTGACCTCCCAGATGGGCTTGCCCGGTTCATAGGGGCAGATCATCTCGAGTTCGATGTGCTGTTCGACCTGGCTGCGGTGTCTGGAGAAGCTCATGGGGCCGTTTCCGTTGTGTCGCCGGTGTCGGAACGCCCCTTCCCTTCGAGTGCGGCGAGCACCTTGTCCGGTGTGATGGGCAGGTGCCGAATGCGCACACCGACCGCGTCGTAGATGGCATTGGCGATGGCCGGGGCTGTGGGCACCATGCCCGGCTCACCAACTCCTTTGGCCCCGAACGGTCCTGCCGGATCGTCCGTCTCGACGAACTCGAGGTGGATGGGAAAGTCCATCTCGGCCGCGGTGGGGATCTTGTAGTCGGTGAAGCTGGGGTTGAGCATCTTGCCCTGCTCGGTCTGGATCTGCTCGTAGAGCGCGTAGCCGATGCCCTGGGCAAGGGCGCCATAGGTCTGGCCGGCGAGCGTCTGCTGATTGAGCACGCGGCCGACGTCGTGCGCTGCGACCATGTTGACGATGCGCACCTCGCCCGTGAGCGTGTCGACTTCGACCTCGACGCCCTGGGTGCCATAGGCGTACGTGGCCGACATATTGCCGACGCCCTTCTTCCAATTCGGCAACTCGCTCGGCGGCTCGTAGAACGCCTCCACCGTGACCATCTGTCCGGCCACGCCGCGGAAATGCATAGCCCGCAGCAGGCGGCCCAGGTCCAACTGCAGCCAGGGTTCGTCAGGCGCGCCTTCCAGCGTGAGCACGCCATCGCGCATTCGGAAGTGATCGGCGCTCACATGAGCGGCCACATCAAATGCGGGCGGCTCATAATCCGGCTGGCGGCGGCGCAGCTTCTTCAGCGCCTTGGCCGCCTCGTCGGCGAACACCTCCTGGGCGAATTCGAACAGCTGCTTGCGCGCCTTGCGGGCGGCGAGAATGGCCGCGTTGCAGGCGATGAAGGCGCCGCGGCTGGCGTGGGTGCCCACATCCCATGGACAGGTGGCCGTATCGGTCTGGTTGATGAAGACCTTGTCGGGCAACACGCCGAGCTCCTCGGCGACGGTCAGGCTGAGGGCGGAGTGCAGTCCCTGGCCCATCTCGACGCCGCCATAGGAGACGTAGACGTTGCCGAAATCGTCGAGCTTGAGGATCACGCCGCCACCATCGGAGCGGTAGATGCGACCCGAACCTCCCACATGAACCAGGGACGCCAGGCCGACGCCACGCCGCACATGCCGACCCGGTCCGCTGGTCGCGCCCTGCCCTGCCCGGCCGCGCTTGTTGGCCCAGTCCAGGTGCTTCGCCGTCGCCTCCAGGCACTCGCCCAGGCCGCAGGTGGTCACCTTCAGGCCCATGGGCGTGACCTCGCCGGGCAGGTTGCGGTTGCGGTGACGCAGTTCGTAGGCGTCCATGCCCAGGGCTTCGGCGAGCTCGTCCAGGTTGCTCTCGATGGCCCAGTTCACCTCGGGATTGCCGTAGCCGCGCATGGCCTGACAGTAGGTGTTGTTGGTGTAGACCAGCTGGGCGTCGAACTGCACGTTCGGTACGCGGTAGAGCGACGTCGCCGGCAGGAGCATGACCGTCGGGTAGGTGGCCCCCCAGGAGGTGTAGGCGCCGTTATCCTGCAGCACCTCGACCCGCCGGAAGGTCAGGCGTCCCTCGCCATCGCAGCCCTGCACCACGCGGGTGCGGGAGGACTGCCGTGGGGACAGGCAGGCGAACTCCTCTACCCGGTCGTAGACGATCTTCACCGGCCGATTGGTGCGCCAGGCCAGCAGGATGGCGATGTACTCGTAGGCGTGGGTGTCGAGGCCGGTACCGAAAGCGCCGCCGAGGGTGGGCACGATGACCCGAGCGTTGCTGTGCTTCAGGCCCATGGCGCGCAGGGCGTTGTTGAAGTCCTTCTGGGCCAGGAAGGGGATCTGCGTCTTGGCCCACATGGTCAGGTTGCTGCGCAGGTCGAACTCGGCGATGCAGCCCGACGTACCCATGCAGGATTGCTGCATCAGCTGCGTGGAGAACTCGCCCTGCACGATGTGCTTGCTGGCCCGCTCACCGGCGGCCAGGTCACCCGAGGTGTGGTGATAACTCAGCGACAACGCGTTGCTGGTCAGGGGCTTGCCGCGACTGTCGCGATCGTGCACCAGGGGCGCGTCTTCGGCCAACGCCTGCACCGGATCGAAGACGCCGGGCAAGGGCTCATACTCCACATCGATGAGCGCGACGGCTTCGGCCGCGATGTCTGGATCGATGGCGGCTACGGCGGCCACCTCGTCTCGATACTGGCGCACCTTGTCGCCCTTGAGCGCCACGTTGTCGCCCATGAAGCCCATGCGCAGCTCGGGCGTGTTGGCAGCGCTGATGACAGCGCGTACGCCGGGCAGCCGTTCGGCGCGGGAGGTGTCGATGTTCACGATGCGCGCGTGGGCGTGGTCGCTGAACTTCACCTTGCCCCAGAGCATTCCGGGGCGGGCCATGTCGTGGATGTAGCTGGCGCGCCCGGCGGCCTTGTCAGCGGCGTCAGGTCGCGGGCTGTCGCTGCCGATGTGTCGCAGGGCCGACCGGGTGGTGGACTCAGACATGGTCACCTCCCGCAGCGTTGTCGCGCCGCATCCGGGCCGCCTGTCGCGCCGCGTCGATGATCTGCACATAGCCGGTGCAGCGACAGAGGTTGCCCACCAGGGCATCGCGTATCTGGCCGTCCGTGGGCTCTGGATGGCTGTCCAGCAAGGCCTCCACCGACAGGATCATGCCCGGGCTGCAGAAGCCGCATTGCACGCCGCCACAGGCGACGAAAGCCTGCTGCACCGCCGACAATTCGCCGCCGGGACCGAGCAGCCCCTCGATGGTGGTCACACGCCGGCCTTGCACTTCCATGGCCGGGTACAGGCAGGCGTTCACCACGCGGCCATCGACGATGACCGTACAGGCGCCGCACTCGCCATTGCCGCAGCCCTCCTTGGTGCCGTTATGGCCCAGCGGACCGCGCAGCACGTCGATCAGGCGATGGTGGGCAGCGACGGGAGCGGTGACTGTGGCGCCGTTGAGTTCGAAGGACAGGGAGGTGGTGTTCATCATGCACCCCCTTGACCGTCGGCCAGCAGCTCTTCGATGGCCCGAAGTACCATCGCTCCGGTCACCCGGCGCCGGTACCAGGCGCTCGAGCGTACGTCCGATATGGGCGTGATCTCCGCTTCGACCTGCGCTCGTACAGACGCGATGACGGCTTCGGTGACGTCCTGACCAGCCAGCAGCGCCTCCGCTTGTGGCAGACGCAGCGGCCGCGGCCCAACCGAACCGGCGGCGAGCCTGGCCCGCGTGCAATGTGAGCCGTCCAGCGTCAGCAGGACGGCGACGGAGGCCATGGACACGTCCATTCGCACCCGGGAGCGGCGCTGAAACGCCCCCCTGGCACCGGGCGAGGGCGGTGGTACGTCAATCGCCGTCAACACCTCGCCGGGGGCCAGCCGGGTCTGGCCGGGCGCGACGAAGAACTCCTCCAGGGCGACGGTACGCGTGCCATCGGACCCCGAAATCTCCAGCGTCGCCTCCAGCACCAACAAGGGCGGCGCCGTATCGGCACAGGGCGAGGCGTTGCAGAGGTTGCCGCCGATGGTGGCCACGTTGCGCACCTGCGGCCCGGCCAGCCGACGCGCGGCGGCGATCAACAGGGGGTGCGCTGCTGCCAACCCAGCGTCGATCAGCAGGTCCGCGACCGGCGTGGCGGCGCCGATTCGGGCGCTGCCATCATCTGCTACTGCGATGCCGTGGAGCTCTTCGATATTGCGCAGGGAGATCAGCGCGTCAGGCGCCATCTTGCCATCGCGGATCTTGACCATCAGGTCCGTGCCGCCGGCGATGAAGCGGCTGTTGGGCTGCTCGGCCAGCGCCCAGGCTTCGGCCAGGCTCGTCGGGCGGTGATAGGCGTAGGTAATCATGCCACGACTCCGTTTCGGCGCAGCCCGGCGATGTCTGCGTCGGGCAAGCCGGCCTCGGCCAATACGCTGTCGGTGTGTTCGCCATAGCTCGGCGAAAACGGCAATTGTCCGTCGACGGCCTGCAGGTGCGCGGTGTCCACCGCCGCCGGGGGCAACCGGATGATGCGCCCGTCCGGCGCCTGCGTCTGCAGCCTGGTCTGGGCCACGAAGGGCAGCTCTGGCACCTCCTCGATGGCCGAAATGGGGGCATGGGGCACCGCGGCGCGGGCCAGCACCGCCGCCACCTCGTCGCGGGTGTAGCCGGCGGTGATCTCGCCGATGGCCGCGTGCAGGTCCTCCCGCCAGGCCCGTCGGCCCTCGTTGCCAGCCAGGTCGTCGCGGTCCAGCGACGCAAACATGGGCTCGGCGACGAAACGCCGCCACTGGGGGTCGCTGCCGATGGCGACATAGATAAAGCCGTCCGTGGTGGGATAGGCGTTCACAGGGATGAATTGCCGGTGCTCATTGCCGGCCCGCCGGAGCTCTTCAGGCGGACTGTCCATATCCAACATGGGCAGGAAGGTATGCAGCCACGAAGCCGCCGACCGGGCCATGGAGATGTCGATGGCCTGGCCCCGGCCGGATTCGTACCGCTGCAACATGGCCGCGAGCACCTGGGCGAAGGCCTCGTCGCCGGCCTTCAGATCGATGATCGGCGGACCGCACTGCTGGGGCGGCCCGTCCGCCTGGCCGGTGATGTCCATGTAGCCGCACAACGCCTGCACCATGGGGTCGTAGCCGGGCACCT
>CAYTLW010000034.1:0-60980 GCA_964438735.1 uncultured Enterobacteriaceae bacterium
AGTACCGCCGCTGCATCCAGGAAACTGGGGAAGTACCTGCGGACCGTCGAACTAGCAGCCGGGTTGCCGATGGCGACGCGGCAATCGATACTCCGACCGACCTGAAGTCGGGGTGGCACCATGCAATTCAACAAGCGCCTGCTGATGATGCTGAGCGTCGGCGCGGGCGCATTCCTGCTGACGGTGGGCCTGACCCAGACCGAATTCTTCGAGGCGGTCGAGGCGCGCAGCCACGACGTGCGAGTTCGCAGCCTGCACGACCAGGCGCCCCCGCCCGAAGCGGTGCTGGTGCTGGTCGATGAGCACAGCCTGGAGTTCTTCAAGAATGAGTTCGACGTCCGCTGGCCGTTCAGCCGCGGCGCCTATTGCCCGGTGCTGCACTTCCTGAAGGCGTCAGGCGCCAAGGCGGTCGCATTTGATATCCAGTTCTCGGAACCGGATCCCATGGGCGATGAGGAGTTCGCCGAGTGCATCAAGGCGGCCGGCTTCGTGGTGCTGGGCTACCAATGCCACGCCCAGGGTGACGGCGCGCCGGCCCCACATGGCGTGGAGCTGGAAGGCGGCGCGGCACACGTCAAATCGGCGCCATGCACGCCCCTGTTGCCCGTGGAACCCCTGCGCAGCGCTGCGGCGGGTTTCGCCGCGATCGATCCGACGCCGGACCCGGACGGTGTACTGCGCCGCGTGCGCCCCCTGGAGGCCGGCAAGGCGGGCTTCCACGGCACCCTGGGCGTCGGCCTCTGGCTGGCAGCCAATCCCGACGCAAAGCTGCGCCATGACGGGGGCGCGGTCCACCTGGGCGAGCGTCGGATTCCGGTGGACCACGACGGCGAGATGCTGGTTCGCTGGCGAGCGGTGGAGCCCCCCTTCCCGCGCCATTCGTTCTCGACGGTATTCGCCAACGGCGTCCTGCTCGAAGAGGGCGGCAAGCCGCAGCTGCCACTGGATACCTTCGCTGGCAAGGCGGTCTTCATCGGCACCAGCGCCGCGGCCACCTACGAGTTCCGGGTCACCCCGGTGCGCGAGGCCGACTACGGCATCCACGTCCACGCATCGGTCTACGAGTCCATCGTCTCGGGCAAGGTCGGCCAGCGCGCCGCCCCCTGGCTCGACATGGCGCTGCTCTTCCTGCTGGTCTTCATGGTCGCGGGCGCCGCTGTCCTGCTGCCCACGGTGGGTCGACAGGCGATCCTGTCGATCGTGGTCTTCGGCGCCTACATGGCCGTCGCCGGCTGGCTCTTCCAGCGGTACGGCTACTGGCTCGACGTGGTGGCGCCGGCCGTGGGCATGTTCATGGCCTTCAGCGGCGCAAATGTGTTGAACTACTTTACAGAAGGCAAGGCAAAGGCACAAATCAGAAGCGCTTTCCAACACTATCTGGCGCCGGAAGTCATCGCCGAATTGGTGGCCGATCCCTCGAAGCTGGCGCTGGGCGGCAAGCGGCTGGAGATCACCGCCTTCTTCTCCGACATCGCCGGCTTCACCACCTTCTCTGAGCAGCTGGAGCCGACCGCCCTGGTGGGTTTCCTCAACGAGTACCTCACCGCGTTGACCAACATCATCCTCGAGGAGGGGGGCACGGTCGACAAGTACGAGGGCGACGCCATCATCGCCATGTTCGGCGCCCCGCTGGAGCACTCCGATCACGCCGTGCGCGCCGTCCGCTCCGCCCTGCGATGTCAGCAACGACTCGATGAATTGCGACCGGGTTGGCGGGCCCGCGGGCTGCCCGAGGTCAAGACCCGCATCGGGCTCAACTCCGGCCTCGCCGTGGTCGGCAATATGGGCTCCGAACAGCGCTTCGACTACACGATGATCGGCGACACCGTGAACCTGGCGGCGCGGCTCGAGGGCACCAACAAGGTCTATGACACCGTGCTCATGGTCGGCCAGGGCACCCACGCGCTCTGCCACGAGTCGGTGCTCATGCGCGAGCTGGACTCGGTGCGCGTCAAGGGCAAGACGGAGCCCATCGCCGTGTACGAACCATTGGCCATGGTGGGCGCCGAAACGGCGCGTACCAACGCCCTGCAGACCGCCTACGAGGGCGCACTGGCTGCTTACCGACAGCGGGACTTCGCCGGCGCGCGAGCGAAACTGGACGAGCTGCTCGCCGAGTACCCCGACGATCCGCCCTCAGGCGTCTTGCTGAAGCGCATCACCTGGTTCGAGGAGAACCCACCGCCGCCGGAGTGGGACGGGGTTTTCGAGATGTTGACCAAGTAGTCGACTGCACAGCGCCGCGACTACGACACCACGATGCCGCACGCGGGCTTTGAATCGATAGCCGGCAGGGTCTAGTATGCGACTGGCGCACCGACCGGGGAGGCCTCGATGAGCAGAAGCAAGGCGATCGCATGCACATTGGCGCTGGCTATGGCGCTGCTGGCCGCCTCGTCGGCGTATGCCCGCACCGTGTACGTCAAGTCGCGCTTCGCGAAGCTCTATGACGGCACCGGATTCAAGGCCAAACCCATCGCCATGCTCAAAACCAATACAGAGCTCCAGGTGTTGGGCCAGAAGAAGAACCTGCTGAACGTCAAGCTCAAGGATGGCCGACAAGGCTGGGTGCCCAAGACGTGGGTCGGCTCAAGCAAGCGGAGCAAGTCGTCTTGGCTGTCGTCCATGGGCAAGGCGGCCCGAGGAGGCGACGGCAAGGACGTGTCCTACACCGCCGGCGCTCGCGGGCTATCGGCCGAAGCGGAGACCTTCGCCGCCAATCGACCCGGCGCCAAAGAGGCCGCTGAGCACGTCAAACGCATGGAGAAGATCAAGATCTCCGACAAGGCGCTGGCTGCATTCCTCGATGCGGGCGGACTTGGCGATCGGCGATTCTTCAGCGGACCGGCCGACGCGACGGTCAAGGCGGGGGCCAGATGATGCGGAGGCACCGGCTACTCGTCGGTCTCATCGTCCTGGGCCTGACCGGCGGCTGCGGCGCGATCCTGGACAATATTGCCGACCGTTCGGCGCTGGGTGCGCTGGCCACGGGCAGCGCGCGGGCGGCGGGCTCACAGCTTCCCATCGGCGTCGAAGAGGAGCGCTCATATGGCGGCGCCATCGCGGTGATGGTGGTGCAGAAATACGGCGGCGTGGTGGAAGACGAAGCGCTGTTGAACTACGTCAACCTGGTCGGAAACGCCGTCGCGTCGGTCTCCGAGCGACCGGATCTGCAATATCATTTCGCCGTCCTGGACAGTGACCAGGTCAACGCCATGGCCGCGCCGGGTGGCTACATCTTCATCACCCGTGGCGCGCTGATGAAGATGAAATCCGAGGCCGAGCTGGCCGGTGTGCTGGCTCACGAGGTGGGACACGTCACGGCCAGACACGCGCTCAAGATCATCCAGAACCTGAAGTCAGCCAGCGCCGCGACCCGGGCCGCCGCTTCGGCGTGGAAGGACGCCGCCGCGTTTTCGGCGGTGGTCGATCGCTTCATCGCGGACTTCCTGGAGAAGGGCCTGCCCAAGGATACCGAGTACGAGGCCGACCTGATCGGCACCCGTTTGCTCGCCCGGGTCGGCTATCGGCCCGACGGTCTGCGGGACTTCCTCAAGACCATGGAGGCCACGCACGCCAAGACGCCCAAGTCCAAGTTCTCCGAGACCCACCCCGAGACGGGGGAGCGGGTCGCGCGGCTGAACAAGGCCCTGGCCGCCCTGGCCCCCCTGCAGGGACCACGCAATACCAAGCGCTTCGCCGCCCACATCGGCTCAACAAAGACGAATCCCGCAGCGGCCGAGCCGACCCGGCGGCGCTGACCATCGACGGAGGCAGCCCATGGGGTCCCCCGGCCCGATCTTCCGACCGCTGTTGCTCGCCTTGATCCTGGTCGCGGGCGGTGCTTGCGGTGATGACCTGGTCTGCGGGGATGGCACCCGGGCCGAAGGCGACGAGTGCGTGCCCGACCTGACGGGGGATTGGGATGTGACCAAACCCGCCGTCTCGCTGCTCGAGGTGGCACACCTGCATATCGCCGAGGAGGGCGTGCGGCCCATCTACCTGCGCCATCCGGTACACCTGCAGGTGGGCATCGACGTGGTCGGCGAGCCCTTCACCACCGACCTCGTGTTGGGCCTGCGCAGCAAGGATGGCAAGAAGGCCTGCATCGCCGGGCACGCCGAGTTGACGCACAAGGGACGAAAGGAAGCCGAGGGCGACAAGACCCCCGCCACCTCCATCCGCCTCGATGTGGACGCCCGGGTCTACGTACAGCCCTTCTGCAAGAAACTGGTCGGCAGCAAGGGCGTTCGCGCCTGGCTGGCTATCGATCCCTTCGGACTGCTGCGCATCAAGGGCCGGAAGCTGCCGACCATCGGTTCGGGAGAGGTGGACATGGCGGCGTTCATCGGCGCCTCGACCGCCGACCTGTCGGGCTGTAAATCGCCCGAGATCACCGGGCATCCCGACTCCTGCACCACCAGCCTGGAGGTCGCCGATACGCCGGGGCCGGACCTGCAAGTACTCGACGTGGACCTGTCGTCATCGGTGGTCCTGGCCACCGAGTCGACCCTGACGGTGCCCGATCTCTACGCCAATACACAGGTCATTCTGTACGGCGACGATGGCAGCAAGAAGCTCTTTGACGTGAAGAAGCCGCTGGATATCGGCTTCCGAATCCGGCCGGAGATCGACCCCATCGACCTGCCCAAGGGCGCCAGCGTGGCGGATTTCGACTGGCAGAGGGTCGACGTGAAGAAGTCCTTCATCGACAAGGAAGGCAAGATCACCAGGCAGGACTTGCGGGCGAACTTCCTCTCATCGCTCGAAGTTGCGTCTCAGAAGATGACCGACTCGGCGCTGCAATTCGGCCAGGAGCTGCGCGACCTGATGAACCACGGCAAGTGGGCGAAGTTCTCCAAGTACCAGCTGCTGGCCTGCGTGGAGCCGGACTTCGACGAGGCGATCGCCACCGGGTTCAACCACGCCAACAACTGCGCGCTGACGACCCTGGTACTGGCCCGTCACGGCCAGCCGGATGGCAGCCCTCTCGGCGGCCACGAGAAGATCACGGTCAAGGAGGCCGAGTACGAGTCGGCGGCCGACCCCAAGGACCCCAAGAATACCTGCGGCGCTGAACCCGAGTATCGGCCCGAGTGCACCTGGCTGGGCCAACACCTCGAAGAGACGTACTGCTACGAGGTGCCCAAGTACAAGATCACACCCCTGGTCGACGAGGATAAGTGCCACTGCTGCTACCCACCCAGCGCGTTCAGCACCCAGACCGTGCTGCAGCACGCGCCGTCTTTGCGCGGTGGCTTCGGCGATGACGAGACCGTATCGCTGCGCAGCGGCATCTGGTTCGACGTCAACATCAAGAAGACCAGCATGTTCGACGGCAAGCCCTCCAGCATGGGCCAGGACCTGGGCACCGATGTGAGAATGAGGGGCTGGTGGGACGTGGAGATCGCCTACGTCGGCGCACCGGCGCAGATTGGCCTGCAGCCCGGCTTGGAGACCTATTGGTGGCCCGAACTGCGCCTGTTCGGCTTCGCCCTGTACAGCCTGAAGGTGGTGCCCGAGGGGCTCGAGTGGAAGCTGCCGGTGATCCCGGAGAAGAAGTGGAATCGCGACTTCTGCCAGGTGTTCTGCGCCACCTTCGCCTGCTTCGAGTGTTGCGCCGGATTCGGCGGTTCGGTGGGCGTGGACATCAAGGCGGCGATCGACGAACCGGGCAAGAAGATCGCCGGCACCATCGAGCCCTTCATGGACGTCAACGCCCTGGGGTCGGCCGGCCTGCATCTGGGCGTGGGCGTGGTCGGTCTGGAGCTGGTCTTCCAGCCGCTGATCGGCTTCCACCTGCCCTTTGAGACCAACCTCACGTTGATCATCGAGAGCGTCTCCGACCCGGTGAAGATCGCTGTGCAGGCCAACCTGTCGGTGAACTTCCTGCTCAAACTGCTGGCCGGCAAGGTCAACGGCTTCTTCAAGCCGGCGATCGGCGACAAGGTGGCGCTGACCCTGTACGAGTGGGAGCCCCTGGAGTACTGGTACGAACTCTGGGGGACTCAGCACGAGTGGAAGCTCGAACTCTAGTCGTCGGCGGCCTCGGCATCGCGCTGGCGGTCAGCGGACTGTGGCTGGCCTGGCCGGCTCCTTCGCCCCAATTGCCTGCGCCCGCGCCCACGACCACGTCGCCGCCCGCCCGCACCGCTTGCGACTGGTCCGCGGGTCAGCGGTTCGCATTCCGCGTCGAGAGTCGCGATCGCTGGTCGGTGGACCTGGCGGCCATGATGGGGCGGTCCTTGCCGGGCGCCTCGGCCGGCGCGGCGGCGCAGCAGGTCGACGTGGGCGTGTCGTATGAATTCCACGCCCGCGTGCTGGAGGTGGCCGGCGGGCAGGCCATTGTCGGCGCGATTCTGCGCGATGTGCGCGCCGGTGAGACGGCCACGGGCCGGCTCGCGGATGGTCCACACAAGCCGATGCTGCTGGCCCTGGACGGGCGTTGTTCGGTGATTCGATTCGCTCGCCACCGGGACACGGCCGCAGAGCACGGGCGCCTGCAGCAGGCCGCGGCGCTCGGCCTCTCCTTCCGACTGCCACAAGAGGAGCAAGGGGCACGCTACGAGGTCGAGGAGAAGACGGGGCTCGGCTCTTGTCGGGTCCGATACGGCCTCGTCGACCACCCGGTCGAGGGTGCATTGCTCTTCAAACGTCCGCTGGCCTGCGGCGCTGTGGGCCGACGCCGGGTTCAGATCCGCGGCGGCCGCACGCGGGTGGTGCTGGGGCCGGGGCCGTGGTTTGTGCGCCAGGACGCGTCGCTTCGATTCTCCATCGGCGCCTCTGGCCCCGGCGCCGTGGGCGAGTCGACGGCGTCCGTCGAGACGATCACCGCCCGTCCCGACGCCCTGCCCGCCCGATGGGAGCGCGGCGAATACCGCTGGGGCTGGCTCGAGACGACGGCCGGTCCGGTCAAGAACCAGCGCAAATGGCCAGGCCTGGCGGGCATGAGCACGGACCAGGCGCTGGCCGAGATGGCCCGCCTGCTGGACGATGAAGGCAGCGGACCCGGGGCCGGCTGGCGCTTCATGGCTGCGTGGCTGCGTGCCAACCCGGACGGTGCGCACGCCGTGGTGGCGGCCATCGCCAGGGGTCGGATCGACCCGGCCCATCGGGCGGACGTCTTCCTGGCGCTGATGAACGCCGGCACGCCGGCCAGTCGGGATGCGTTGATCGCCGCGTTGCACGACGACGCCTTGACGGCCGCGGATCGGGCGCGGGCGGCGACCGCGCTGTCGGGCAGCGAGGCAGCCGACCTCGCCGCGTTCGAGGCCTTGAGGTCGCGTGTCGGGGCGCGAGCCGAAGATGATCCAGTCGACCTGGTGGGCAACTCGGCCATGCTCGGCCTGGGCATCCTCAGCGCCCGGCAGCGAGTGGACGCGCCCGAGCTGGGCGAGGCGGTGCGCGACGAGCTGCGGCGGCGACTGGACGGAGCGCACCGTCACGATGCGCTTGCGGCCATCGGCAACAGCGGCGACGAGCTGCTGTGGCCAGATGTGCAGGCGCAGTCCGGCGACGCCGACGTGACCGTTCGCATGGCCGCCGCCGGCGCCCTGCGACGGATGCCGCCGGCGACCACGGCGGCTGGATTTGTCGGCTGGCTGGCCAGACGAGACGACCCCGCCGTGCTGCGACGCCTGGTGGAGGGCTACGACCTGTCGTTGGTGGCGGCGGGTGAAGCCGCGCCCAACGGTGTGATTGAGGCCACCGCCGCCAAGCTGCACAAGACGGCCGACGACCGCCTGCGTCAGGCGTTGATCCGCCTGCTGGGCGGCCTGGCAGCCGACCATCCGACAGCCCGGGGCGCGCTCGTGACCGCCTTCCGGCGCGAGTGGAACCCCACCAACAAGCAGCTGATCGGTGTCTATGTGGACGCCGACACGCTGACGAAGGGACCATGAAGCCGGCCCGAATCGTCGCGAGACCCTGGCTGCTGGCCTTGAACGGGCTGCTGACCGTGACCGGGCTGTTGGCCCTGACCGGGCTGCTGGCGACGATGTCGTGCACCGACCAGGTCTCGGAGCCGCCCACCCCTGAAGTGCCCGATTTCTCCTGGCGGGACCTGGGCACCTGGACCGTGGATCAGTGGGCCAAGACCGAGGTCATCACGGTACAGGTGCCGGATGACCAGCGCTTTGTCGCCATAAGGGTGCACGCCGCGCCCAAGCCGACCGCCGGCAGCGTCTGCTACCAGCTCGACAAGGTGCAGACCGGCGACGGTCGGCAATGGGTGGCCAACAGCCGCCAGACCCGGGACTGGGGCCAGGCCTGCCGCCAGTGTACGCAGCGGGTGATGCCTGGCCGTGGCTACGGCTACTTCGTGTTTCCCAACGACGGCCAACCGCTGGGCAATCCAGGCACGATTCGCTTGCGGGTGGTCTTGCGCGATTGCCTCAGCGGACTGGCAGCGGATCGAGGCGGCAACCCGGACCTGCCGGACGCAGTGCTGGTCGAGATGGCGACGGAGCCGGCGTCGCCAGACTTCATGACGGGTCGTTTGCAGGTGCGCATCGCTCTGGCCGGGGCGTATGGGTCCAGGCTGGCCGGGTTGCGGGGACCGTCGGGCTGGAAGCACTCGCTGACGTGGCTTCGCGCTCGATTGGCCAGCGCGGGCATTTCGGTACAAATCGATCGCGTCGTCACGTTGCAGGCTCCCGGGACGAAATCGGGTGCCCTGCAGGTCGGCACGGCATCGGGCGCGGACGGAAGCCTCGACACGGTCTTCGCCCACGCCATGAAGGACTTGTGGGAGCCGGGCGAAGGCACACGCTGGATGCCTGTGATCCTGACCGAGTGCCTGATGTTGAACAAAGCGGGCGCCGACCCGACCCCAATGGCGGGCCTCACCCCGCGCATTCCCGGGGGCGCGCCGCTGGGGATCGGCGCCGGCGGCATCTTTCTGGCGACGTCATTGTGCGACAATCCACTGGCGCCCGGTCCGGACGCCGTGGAGTATGTGTTCACTCACGAAATCGGCCACTACCTCGGCCTGTACCACAGCGACAGCGAGTGGGGGGGGCATCGGCGCGCCGGTGACGGCACCGACCTGATGGTCACGACTCCAGGCGCCGCGCTGCCTGTTGAGGCCAGCTTCACATCGGCGCAGATCGCGGTGATTCGCGCCCACCCCGACGTGATCTTCGACCCTTGAGTGTCAAACGTTTTGAGGCGGAGAAGTTCTCCGATTACGACGGATCTGGGGCTACGCGGTTGGCGCTACGATGAGCCGCCGTGTACCTTCGCCGACGACCTGCGCTGCGCGTCGCCGCCAGAGAGGCCCGATGCGCCACTTCGTCCAATATGTCAGTTGCATCGGCGAACGCCTGCTGCGTCTGGAAGATATCGTCGAGGTCCTGCCCATGCTGACGCTGGATCGCCTGGGCCAGGAGGGCGGCGCGCTGTTCGCCGGCTTGCTGCACTACCGCGGCGATGCAGTCCCCGTATTCAGCCTGACCGCGAACGCACCCATGCCCGGCCCGGAGGGGTACATCCTGGTCACCCGCGTGCACGGCCGGAAGGCCGGGCTCCTGGCCCATGACGTGGTCGGCGTGGTGTCCCTGGACGAGTCCGCCTGCACGGAGATGCCGGGCGGCGGCGGCCATCGCATCGCCGGTGCCCACGTCGATGGTCGATTCCTGCGCATCGTACGGCCGGAGACGACGTGCAAATGAGCCGGCCCGGAACCTGGGATGAGGACTCGGTGCGCCAGTGGCTCGGCGCGAGGTATGGCCTCGCCGGCGACCGCGTCTCTCTCGGCTGGCTGCCCGGGTTGTTGGAGGGTTTCGCCCAAGACGAGCCCGATCCGCTGCGCCTGGAGCAGGCCATCGTCGCCTCTGCCAGCGTGCCCGAGTCCATGTTCCTGCGCCACGGACACCACTTCGAGTGGTTGACCGAGCGCTGGCTGCCGGCGCTGGAGGCCCAGGGCCGGGATCTCGCGGCCCAACCGGTGACGGCGCTGTCGGCACCGTGCGCATCCGGCGAGGAGGCCTACAGTCTGGCGGCCGTCCTACGGCGCGTCACCGAGGCGAAGGGCGCCCCGCCATCTCGCGTGCACGGTTATGATGTCAGCGTCGCTTGCCTCGAAGTCGCGCAACGGGGGGTCTACTCGCACTGGGCCCTGCGCGGCGTCGCGTTGCACGACAACCGGGACTGGCTGCACGTGGACGGCCGGCGGGTGCGCGTGGACCAGCCGCTGAAGTCGAGCGTGACCTTCCGCAGGCACAACCTGATGGAGGCGCTGCCCGATCGCGATGCGGACGTGATCTTCTGCCGCAACATGTTGATCTACTTCCACACGGAGGCGATCGAGCGAGTCTGGCGCAACCTGCTGGGGGCGCTGCGGCCAGGCGGCGTGGTGATCCTGGCGCCCGGCGACCCGGAACCGTCCCGCGAGCTGGGTCTGCAGTCGTACTGGGACGGTCGGGTTCGCTTCCATGGCCGCGTGGGAGAGCTGGATCGGCTGGCCGGATACCTGGGCGTGCGATCGGCTGCGCCGCCTGCGCGTGTGCCCGTAGCAGCGCGCGCGCCGAAAAGACGTGTCTCGGGACGCGGACCGGCGAGCCGAGGCCTCGGTCGCACGCCGAAGTCGGTGGCGAGGACAGAACCCGGTCCGCGCCGGCGCACACAGTCTCCGTCGGCCACCTCACGCGAGCCGAACGTGGAGGTCGTGGCCCGATTCGTCGCCGCGCGCGGCCTCGCTCACGCCGGCAGCCTGCAGCAAGCACATGTACTGCTGGGGCAGGTGACGTCGGACGCCCCGCAGTATGTGCCCGGCCTGGTCATGGGCGCCCTGGTGGCAGGTGACCTCGGGGAGACATCAACGGCGCTCGATTGCGCCCGAAGGGCCGCATTCCTGGCCCCGGATGCGCCCTACGTTCTGTTCGTATTGGCCGACGCGCTGCAGCGTGCCGGGCATGGGCAACGGGCCGAAGGCAGGTACCGCTGGGTGCGGGAGTTGCTGGCCAACCTCCCCGCCGACGCGGAGCTGGCCCATTCCGGCGAATTGACAGTCGCCCAGCTCCAGGGGGTGCTCGATGGCCGATGACCGGCCCGCGAAGCAGGGACTGGACTGGGAGGCACTGAAAGCCCGCCTGGAGGCCGCCACCGCGCGTATCGACGACGACTTCCTGGCGGCCGATTCGGCGGCGTTGCTCACCAGCCGCGCTCAGCGCTACGCCAGGCCGCTCGAGCACGCGGATACCTCGCAGGAGGAGGCGGTGGTGTTCGCGCGCGGGGGCATCCGCTATGCGGCCATGGTCGCAGACCTGGCGGAGATCCGGCCGATCGACAGCCTGACGCCGATCCCGGGTATCGCGGCCACGATCGTCGGTGTCCTGAACGTGCGTGGGCGCATGGTCGCCACGCACGACCTGTCCGCAGTACGGGGCGAGGCCGTGCCGGTTGCGGAGCAAAGCTGGGCCCTGGTCGCCGGAGGTGGTCTGGAGGACATGGCGCTGCTGGCCGATGAGATCGAGGCCATCACCAACGTGCCCGCGGATTCACTGCGTCCGCCCCCCATGAACCTGGCCCTGCCACGACATTGTTACGCCGGCGTCACCAGCGACGGCTGCATCGTACTGAAGGTGGCCGGACTGGCCGCCACCCCTTCCTTCTTCCAAGCCCGAGAGGCATGACCCATGAATCAGAACGAACGCTACGACATCGAGCAGCGCAAGGCCTTCTTCGGCATCGACGAGAAAGATGGCGCCAATATGCGGCAGATGAAGCCGCTGGTGGAGCAGCAGTTGGGTGGCATCCTGGAGGGCTTCTACAGCCACCTGCGTGACCACCCCGAGACGGCTCGCCTGCTCCAGAGCGACGGCCATGTCAGCCGCCTCAAAGACGTGCAGAAGCGCTACTTCATCGAGATGACAGACGGTGTCTATGACACCGACTACATGGACAAGCGCCTGGTCATCGGCCGCGTGCACGAGCGCATCGGCCTGGAACCGCAGTGGTATATCGGCGCTTACGCGCTCTACCTCAATCGCGTCGTGAACGGCATCTTCGACGAGTTCGGCGACAACCCGGAGAAGATCGCTGCCCTGGTCCACAGCATCGTCAAGATCGTCTTCCTGGACATGGGTTTTGCCGTCGACACCTACATCGACGCCATGGTGGGCCACGAGAAGGAGTTGAAGACGACCTTCATCGACGCGCTGACCTCCTTCTCCGCCGAGCTCGCCGAGTCCACCTCCGGGATTGTGGCGGCGTCGACCGAGTTGAGCGCCTCGGCGGCGCAGCAGGCGGCGATGGTCAGCGAGGTGACGGCGACCATCAGCGAGGTGAAGGAGACGTCGCGCCAGAGTCTGGACACGGCCAATTCGGTGATCGGCACGTCCACAGATGCCCTGCAGGCGTCGGAGACCGGCACGGCGGCGGTGGAGGAGGCGCTGCAATCGATGCATGCCATCCAGGGCCAGGTGGAGACCATCGCCGAGAAGATCCTCAACCTGAGCGAGCAGACCCAGCGGATCGGCGAGATCATCGGTTCCGTTGGCGAGATCGCTGGCCAGAGCAAGCTGCTGGCGTTGAACGCGGCCATCGAGGCCGCCCGAGCCGGCGAACACGGTCGTGGCTTCTCGGTCGTAGCGGGCGAGATTCGATCCCTGGCCGAGCAGAGCCGACAGGCCACGCAGCAGGTGGGCCGCATCCTGGGCGAGATCCAGAAGGCGACCAATACCGCCGTCATCGCGACGGAGGAGGGCAGCAAGCGGGTCGACGGCGGCGTCGAGCTGGCCAATCGTGCCGGCGACGACATCCACACCCTGGCCGACGCGATCCGAGAGGCGGCAGACGCCGCGCGCCTGATCGCCTCCACCACACAGCAGCAGAGCGCCGGTGTGGAGCAGGTGGCGGAGGCGATGTTGGGCATCAACGAGTCGACAAATCAGACCGCCGCCGGACTCAAACAGACCGAACTCTCCGCCGTGCAGCTGGCGCGCACCGCCGAGCGCATGAATGGTCTGATCGAACAGTTCTCCAAACCCGATGAGCGCGAGGTCACGTTCCGCCTGGCCTGAGCTGGCATTCGGAGACACGGTCGATGGTCGACGATATGCAAAAGATGCTGCTGGACGCCTACGCCGAGGAGAGCGTGGAGCTCGTCGGTCGTATCAGCGCCCACGTGGTCGCCATGGAGCACGCCGACGAAGCGGAGTTCAAGACTCATCTGACTGGACTGCGTCGCGATCTGCACACACTCAAGGGCGCCTCGTCCGCGGTCGGACTGGATGACGCCGCCGTCGTCTGCCACCGCATGGAGGACGCGCTGGCCCCGGTCACCGGCCCCGCCGACCTCAGGCCACCTGTGCTGCATGGGCTCATCGCCGGCCAGCACTACCTGGAGCGGGTCAGCGACGGCGAACACGACATGGACGCCGCAGAGACCCTGTCGGCGCTGGACCACGCCAGCGGGACCGACGAGGCCCCAAAGGCGGATGCAGCAGCGGACCTCGACGAGGCTCCCGCAAGCCCGGCCGCGGTCTCCGAGCCGCTGCCTACCCCGCCGGCCGCACCCGACGAGCCACGGCCGACCCCGCCCGCCCCCGAGCTGGTCGAGGTCGGCTTCCCCGCCATCGGCCGCACCACGTTGCCGCTGCCGGTCGCCAAGGCCACCAGCCGAGAAGAGGAGACCGCCACTCCCCGCCGGACGGACGAGACCATGCGGGTGCCCTCATCGCGCGTCGACTCCCTGCGCGCGGCGGTGGGCGACCTGATCGTGGCCCACCTGCAAGACCCGGAAAACGTGACCATGCTGGCCGACGTCTTCGAGCGCCTCGGCGACCTGCAGGCGGAATGGTCGCCGTTGCGTGGGGCGCTACGCGCCTCCACCAGGTACATGCCACGGCGTGAGGCGGCCCGCATGGAGCGGCGCGTCATCGAGTTTGGCGCCGCGCTGCAGGAGGAGCAGTCCAGGGTCTTCGGTCTCCTCGGTCGCGTGCGCCAGCAAGCCCGGCTGATCGGCCAGGTGAGCGACGAGCTGGACGTGGGCCTGCGCCGCTTGAGCATGACACCGGTGCAGCCCTGGTTGACGACCTTCGGCGCGGCGGTCCGCGACGCGGCCAGGGCGACCGGCCGCAAGGTGCGTCTGGCGGTTGCCGCCAGCGACATCGAGGTCGGGCGCGCGGTGATGGAGCAGCTGCGCGAACCCCTGCTCCACCTGTTGCGCAACGCCGTGGCCCACGGAATCGAGCCGCCGGAGGAGCGACTTCTCGCCGGCAAGGGCGAGGTCGGCACCATCAACTGCAGCGCGTCCCGAATCGGCATGGAGGTGGAGATCGTCGTTCAGGATGATGGCGCCGGCATCGACCGCGAGGCGGTCGGCCGCAAGGCCGTGACCATGGGACTGGTGAAGCCCGGCACCGTACTCGACGATGACAAGGTGCTGGACCTGATCTGTGGCGCCGGACTGAGCACAACCGCCAGCGTCGGCGGCGTGGCCGGGCGCGGCGTGGGCATGGACGTGGTGCTGAGCAGTATCGACGCCATCGGCGGCCGCCTGGCCATGCGCACCGAAAGCGGTCTCGGCACACGATTCGAGATCCGCGTGCCGACCACACTCGCCGCGGCCCTGGGCGTCGTCATCCGGGTTGGCCGCTTCGAGCTCGGCATCCCTGCTCGAGCGGTGGAGCGCGTGCTCGCGATCGGCGAGGAAGAGGTGAGCACCCTGGGGCGTGCGGACGTGCTGATGATCGACGGCAGCCCGGTGGCATTACACGCCTTGTCTTCGTTGATCTCGGCGGACGCGCCGCAGCCGGATTACGCCGGCGGCAAGCGCCAGGTGGTGGTCCTTCGGCACGGACGGGAACGACTGGCGATCACCGTCGACGACATCATCGGCGATACGCGCATGGTGGTGCGCCCCCTGGGCGCGCAGTTCGCAGGTATCGGGCGCTTCGCGGGCTGCGCCCTGCGACCGGACGGAAGCGTCCTGCCGGTGCTCGAGTCCGATGAACTATTCGACCGCGCCCGCGGCACCACCGGACGTGTAGTGGCCGAGGCAGACGCCGATGAGGAAGATGATCCCAATCGCGTGCGCACCGTGCTCGTGGTCGATGACTCGCTGACCACCCGGACGCTGGAACGCAACGTTCTCGCCGGCGCCGGGTACCGCGTCGTGGTGGCCAGCGACGGCGTCGAGGGACTCGACATGCTCCAGGCCGAAGACGGCGTGGATCTGATCGTCAGCGACATCGACATGCCGAACATGGACGGCTACGAGATGTGCCGCCAGGTCCGTGCGGGACCCTACAGCGACGTGCCCATCCTGGTGGTCACCTCGCGTGGTAGCTTGTCCGAGAAGCAGAAGGGGCTGGACGCGGGTGCAGACGGCTACGTGATCAAAGGGGAGTTCGAACAAGGTCGATTCCTCAACCACGTCCGTCGATTGCTCGATCCTTAGGAGGCACCCTCGTGCGCGTGCAGATCGTCGAGGACAGCAAGGTCGTGCAGACCTACCTGGTCTCCGTACTCGGTTCGGAGCCCGGGGTGGAGATCATCGGTCCCATCGACAATGGCGTCGACGCGGTCAAAGTCGCCCTGCGCGAGCGCCCGGACATCATCCTGATGGACCTGGGGCTGCCGAGGATGGGCGGCCTCGAAGCCATCGAGCACATCATGGCCGAGCGGCCATGCCCGATTCTGGTGCTCAGCGCGCTGGTGACAGATGACAACTGCAAGGTCACCTTCGACGCGCTCCGGCTGGGCGCCGTCGACGTGATGCGCAAGCCTGGCGGCATGAGCCCCCAGGATGTGGCCGGCTTCCGTGAACGCCTCCTGCGTCGCTTGAAGCTGCTGGCCAGGGTGCGCGTCATCCGCCGTCGCAGGAAAGTCACGCCGCCGCCGCAACAGACCGAGCAACGGCCGATTCCGCTCGACAAAGAGGGGGAGACAGTCCTGCTCATCGGCGCGTCGACCGGCGGCCCTGCCGTGCTGTACGACCTGCTGTCGCGCATCCCGGCGCCTTGCCAATGGCCGATAGTCATCGCCCAGCACATCCTGCCTGGATTCGACCACCGCATGGCTACCTGGCTGCGCGAGTCTGGCCATGATGTTCGCATCGCCGTAGCTGGAGATCGACCTCGCCCTGGCCAGGTCCTGGTTGCGCCATCAGACTCGCATACCGCATGGAGCCGGGGCGGCAGCCTGCAGACGCTGGCGGTGGCCAAGGATGCCCTGTCGCCGAGTGTGGACCGCTTGTTCAGCTCTGCCGCCGACGTCCTGGGAGGGCGGGTGATCGCCGTTCTGTTGACCGGAATGGGCGATGATGGCGCCGAAGGAATGCTCGAGCTTCGTCAGCAAGGTGCCATCACCATCGCCCAGCGCGCGGATACGTGCATCGTCAACGGCATGCCGGGCGCTGCGGTCGCCCTCGGCGCCGCCGAGCACATACTGGCGCCGGCCGATATCGCAGCCTGGTTGAGAGGCACTCTCCAGGCCACGGCTGGAGGCAGGAACGACGGAGGGAGCCATGGATGATGCATCCGCGCTACGGCGGGTACTCGTGGTCGAGGACAGCCGGACGCAGGCCATGGCGCTGGAGATGAACCTGCGCCGCAATGGCCTGGGCACCCTGGTCGCAGGCACGCTCGAGGAAGCGTTGATTGCCCTGGAGGGCGAGGAGTTCGACCTGGTCGTGCTGGACCTCGGTTTGCCAGACGTCGAGAGCCTCGAGGGGCTGCACGCCATCAAGGCTGCCGTTCCGGATACGGCGGTGGTCATCCTGACCGCGCGGGACGACGAGACGCTGGCCGTCGAGGCGCTGCAGCACGGCGCCCAGGACTACCTGGTCAAGGGCCGCGTCGGCCAGTTGATGATGCGCACGCTGAGCTTCGCCCACGAGCGCAACCAGGTGCGCGCTGCGCTGGACTCCATGGCGCGAGAGTTGCGCACGAAGAACGAGGAGTTGGAACAGCTCAACCTGACCAAGGATCGCTTCCTGGGCATGGCGGCGCACGACCTTCGCAACCCGTTGACGGTCATCATGGGCATGAGCCAGCTGCTATCGCACCAGGTCGGCAATGGAGACCCTTCGACGGTGACCAAGTTCGCCGGCCGGATCCACAAGTCGAGCGAGTTCATGCTGTCGCTGGTCAATGACCTGTTGGACATCTCGACCATCGAATCGGGTCGCCTTGTGCTGGAACGCGAGACGATCGACCTGTGTGAATTCATCGCCGAGAGCGTCGACCTGAACGCTCGGATCGCGGTGCAGAAAGAGATCGACATCGAGCTGCGGTCGGAGGAAGGGCCGCTGCTGCTGCGCGCCGACCGCACACGCCTGGAGCAGGTCCTGAACAATCTGCTCAGCAACGCGGTGAAATATTCGGCGCGGGGATCTTGCGTCACGGTGCACGTGGAACGCGGCGTGGACGGGCCCGAGATCTCGGTCATCGACCGAGGTCAGGGCATCCCGGAAGAGGAGCAGGAGGGGCTGTTCCACGCCTTCCAGAAAACCAGCGTCCGCGCCACCGAGGGCGAAAAGAGCGTCGGCCTCGGGCTGGCCATCGTGCGCAAGATCATCGACGCGCATCGCGGCACGATCGCCGTACAGAGTCGCGTCGGCGAGGGCACGACCTTCAAGATCATGTTGCCGTGGAGCTGACCTTGTCGGCGACTACAGGTCGACCACTTTCAGCGGTTTGCCGGAAAACGCGCTGCCGTCGCCGACGGAACCGGCCACGTTGAGCCCCCAGCACCAGACAGAACCGTCGGCGCGGATGGCGCATTGATGCCCGCCACCGGCGTCGGCGCTGGTCATGTCGGCCAGCTCGGGCACCGGCGTCGGAATCGCCGAGTCCTCGAGCGTTCCGTTGCCCAACTGACCGTAGGTATTGTCGCCCCAACAGCTCATCTTGCCGCCAGCGAGCAGCGCGCAGGCATGCCAGGCGCCAGCCGTCACCTGCACGGCACCTGATACCCCGGCGACCTGGCCGGGGGGCACCCGGTTGGTGCCCGCGACACCGCCGAGTTGACCGTCGCCGTTGAATCCCCAGCACCACACGTCGCCCGCCTGGCTGACCGCGCAGGTGTGGTGGGTGGAGGCGCTGATGGCTTTGGCCGGCGGCACGCCTGAGACCTCCACCAGCGCGCCCGGCTTGACAGAGCCGGGTTTGCGGCCCAGTTCTCCGCTGCCATCCATTCCCCAACAATGCACCGAACCGTCGCCCAGGAGCGCGCAGCTATGCCCGTCGCCAAGCGCCAGGGCCACGGCGCCCGAGATCCCGGCGACCTGGATGGGCGCCGGCGAATCGGCCGTGTCGGCGCTGCCCAACTGGCCGGCGTCGCCCGCGCCCCAACACCAGACCTCGCCCGAACCGGTGATGGCGCAGCTATGTTCGCCGCCCGCGGCGATACCCACGGCACCGCCCAGCTTCACTACAGGTCCGGCGGCGTTCTGGCTGCCGCCGAGGGCGCCGCTACCCAACTGGCCCCGCTTGTTGGCGCCCCGGCAGCGCACGCCACCGTCGTCCATGACGGCGCAGACATGGTGTTCACCCGCGGCGACTGAGACGGCGCCCCCCAGCTCCGGCCGCAAGACTGGGACATGATCGCCGTGGCCCCAACACCAGACCTTGCCGCCGCCGATGGCGCACGCCTGCGAGCCGCCGGCGCTGATGGACTTGGCGAACTCGATGCCGACCGTGCGGGACGGCTTGCGCACTGGATCCTGGCCGAAAGTGCCCTGCCCCAATCGACCGTCCACGTTGGACCCCCAGCACAGCACGTGGTCGCCCCGGCTGGCGCAGGCGTGGTGGTCACCAGCGACGATGGCCTCCACATCATCCAAGCCCGTGACCAGCACCGGCTCCAGCCGATTGACAGCGCTGCCATCGCCCAACTGCCCCCAGTTGTTGCGGCCCCAACACCAGACCCGTCCATCGCTGTTCAAGGCGCACATCCAACCCGCCCCGCCGACGATCTGCCGCACGTAGTCCAGGGTCTTCACCGCTTTGGCGGATGTTCTGGTCGTCGTCGTGCCATCGCCGAGCTGGCCGAAATGATTCGCTCCCCAGCACCAGACCCGGCCACTGCCGTCCACCGCGCAGTGACTTCCCGCCGAAGATGCAGCCGACCGGGCGGCCTCGATACCGGCCACCTCGATCGCAGCCTTCGCGTGGTCCAGATGGTCGCTATTCCAGCACCAGAGCGCTCCGGACGTGTCCACCCCGCAGTGGCCGCCGACCAGGCGGTCGAGCGCCGGCACAGCCGCCAATGCCTCGGGCAGCCAAGCGTTGTCATCGAATGTGTCCCCCGAAGCGGCCAGGTCGCCGCCCCAACAGCGCAGACCGCCGGCCTTGACAAGGGCGCATGTGGACGTGCCAGCAGCGGCGATGTCGACCGCGCCGGTCACGCCCGCGACGTCCACCGGCAAGGCGCTGCCCTTGATCTCACCGTCGCCCAGCTGACCCTCATGGTTGCGACCCCAGCAGCGCACTTTGCCGCCACCGATCAGCGCACAGACATGGTCCGCGCCCGTCGCGATCGCCTTGGCCTTCGACAGGCCGACGATGGCAGCTGGACGGGCCATATCAGCGGTTTTGGCGTTGCCGATCTGGCCGTGCTCTCCGCCCCCCCAACAGCGCACAGAACCGGCGCCGCCGAGCGCGCAGGTGGTGCCCCCCCCGGCGGAGATGGCCCAGGCCGCGCCCGCGTCATCCTTGGTTTCGTCGGCCCCGCATGCGCACAACGTGACGATAACGAGCCCCACGACCCCCGGCTGGAGCATGCCGAGGCGCGCTGGCGAACGGGTTGCATGGCTGTTGTTCATCGCGGACCTCCCGGGACGGGCAAGGCGATCCGCTGGACGCCCTGGGCATCATGATAGCCATCGAGGGCCACGTGGACAATGTGAAGCAGCCGGTTTTCGGAGGGTTGAGATGCGTGCTCCCAATGGCATACCATGCGCCACCCGCGCACCACGGAGAGACAGCAATGCATCGATCGCGAACCTGGACATGTCGCCGAGTGACGGCCGCCCCGCTGCTGGGGGCCTTGCTCTGCACGGTCGCCTGGTTGCCCGGTTGCGGGGGCGAGGCGGAAGAAGATGAGCCAAAGTGGGAGGCCTCGATTCGCTGGACCACCCACGGCATTCCCCACATCGACGGGGCGACCCTGCCCGACGTCATCTTCGGTCAGGGCTACGCCTACGCGAAGCTCAACGCCTGCACGCTGGCCGATCAGATCGTCAAGGTGAACAGCCAGCGGGCTCGATGGTTCGGTCCCGGAACGGAAGATGC
The DNA here is from genome assembly GCA_964438735.1 of uncultured Enterobacteriaceae bacterium. Classification (GTDB taxonomy): domain Bacteria; phylum Myxococcota_A; class UBA9042; order UBA9042; family UBA9042; genus CAYTLW01. The sequence goes on from CAYTLW010000034.1 coordinate 20,241, forward strand.
ACACATCACGAGCGACTTCACCTACCGCGCCCTGGGTGTGCGGACTTGGGCCGAAAAGGCCTGGAAGAAGGGCCTCAGCGATGAAGCGCGGTCGGTGATCAACGCGTATTCGGCCGGCTTCAACCACTATGTGAGCACCGTCGGCAAGGGTGGACTGCCGGCGCGTTGCAAGGACGCCGCTTGGGTGCAGCCCATCGAGGCCGTGGACCTGCTGACCTACTACGCCTGGCTGAGCATCAACGCCAGCGCCGGCTTCCCGCTGCTGGCCGACTTGATCGGCACGACGGACGGTCCGCCCACCGACACCGCCAACGCCACCCTGCCCCCCCGCCAGCGACGCCTGGCCTGGTTGGACGCCTGGCCCGCGGCCGTCGAGAGCGCCCTGCGCCTGGCGCCACATGTGAACAGCCGCCATGCCCTGGGCAGCAACGGCTGGGCCATCGGCAAGGAGCGCAGCGCCACAGGACGCGGCATGGTGGTGGCCAATCCGCACTTCCCGTGGTTTGGCGAGCTGCGCATGTTCGAGAGCCACCTGCGTACCGCCGATGGCTTCGAGGCCAGCGGTGCAGCGCTGCACGGCGTGCCCGGTGTGCTGATCGGCTTCAGCCGCAAGCTGGCCTGGACCGCCACCGTGTCGAAGTCGGTGAAGTTCATCGCCTACGAGTTGAAGTTGAAGCCCGGCGACCCGATGACCTACCTGGTCGATGGCAACGAGCATGGCATCACCGCCCGCGACGAGGTCATCGAAGTTCTGGAAGACGATGGCAGCATCACCAAGCGGACCCGGACCTTCTATCGCAGCGAACTGGGCCCGATTCTGGAGGTCGGACCGCTCGGACCCATGGGCGCCTGGACGAAAGAGCGGGTCTTCACCATGCGCGATGCCAACGCCAACAACCTGAAGCTGATCGACCACTTCCTCAGCATGTCCCGGGCCGGCAGTGTGGCGGAGGCCAAGAAGGTCTTCCAGGAGCAGCAGGGCAATCCGTGGACCAACACCATGATCGCCGACAGCGAGGGCAAGGTGCTGTACAGCGAGTCGAACAGCGTGCCGAATCTGTCCAAGGAGGCCCTGGACAACCACACCAAGGCGGTCAAGAAGGGCGGCCTGGCGGCCATCATCTGGCAGTTCGGCTTCTACCTGATGGACGGCTCCACCTCGAAGAATGACTGGCTGGAGGAACCGGGTTCGAGGGAGCCTGGCCTGGTGCCATGGAGCAAGACGCCGCACCTTGAACGCGACGACTACGTGGCAAACGCCAACCAGAGCCACTGGCTGACCAACGCCAATGCACCGCTCGAGGGCTATCCGGCGACATTCGGCAACGAGCGAATGTCTCGCAGCCTCCGCACACGTATGGGCCTGAAGATGCTCGAGGAGAAGGTCGACGGTGGCGCCTCAGGCAGCGATGGCAAGTTCACCCTGGAGGAGCTGGCCGCGGTCCCATTCAACAACCGCACGTTGAGCGCGGAGTTGTTGATGGACGGTGTAGTCGACCTCTGCGGCGCCGCGACGTCGGTGAATGTCAGCGGCGACGTGGTCGACATCCAGCCGGCATGCGCCGTGTTGAAGGCCTGGGATCGCACGCTCGGCCCGAACAGCAAGGGCGCCGTGTTGTGGCGCGAGGTGGCCGAGGGCCTCTCTGGCATCTCCACCTCAAAGGCGTTGTACGCCACCCCATTCAGCCTGAAGGATCCCGCCCACACCCCGCGCGACCTGGCCAAGAACGCAACCAAGAAGCTGGGGACGGCGCTGGCCAAGGCGGTCTCGCGTCTGGCGGAGGCGAAGATCCCCATCGACGGCACGATGGGTCAGTGGCAGTTCACCCGCATCGGCGACAAGAAGTACCCCGTACACGGCGGCTTCGGCGGCTTCGGCGCGTTCAACGTGATGGGCTGGCAAGGGGGTCGCAATTCCACCATCTGGCCGGACTTCGAGGTCACATCCAAGGTAGGTGGCACCGAGTTGACCGAGGAGGGGTACCCCATCAACTACGGCAGCTCGTTCGTCATGGCCCTGGCGTTCACCGATAAGGGCCCCAAAGCGAGGGCGTTGTTGACCTACTCGCAGTCCGCCGAGCCGGACTCCAAGTGGTCGGCCGACCAGACGGCGCTGCTGGGCAAGGCGAAACTCCGCGCGGTACTCTTCGAGGACGCCGAGATCGAGGCCGATCCCAACCTGGTGGTCGAAGAGGTGAGTTTGTAGGACAACACGCCCGTTCTCGACGCGCGGCCACATGTCGGCCGATGGTGGACGATGAAGACCTGCCCCCGCTGCAAGCTGCAATACGAGTCGGACGCCGAGTTCTGCCGCGACGACGGGGCCCAACTGCTGCACGATATCGACGACACCCTGGTGGGCACGGTCCTGGACGCCCGGTATCGCATCGAGAGCGTGATCGGTGAAGGCGGTTGCGGCACGGTCTACCTTGGCCAGCACACCCGCCTGCCCCGCAAAGTGGCGCTGAAGATCCTCAACGAAGGCGACCGGGCCCGCCCCGAAGAGGTCGCGCGCTTTCGGCAGGAGGTGGCCGCCATCGTGACCGCGGCCCACCCCAACATCGTCGGTATCTACGAACTCGGCGAGCACGCTGAGTTGGGCGTATACGTGGCCATGGAGTACCTGGAGGGCCTCGATCTGCGCGATCGACTGGACCTGGAAGGCCCCCTGGATGTGCACGAATTCCTGGCCATCAGCGGCGACCTGATGCGCGCCCTGGATGTGGCCCATCGCAAGGGCATCGTGCACCGCGACATCAAGGCCTCCAATATCTTCCTGGCCCGCGATTCCGAGGGGCCAGTCGGCTTCACAGTGCGGCTGTTGAACTTCGGCATCGCCAAGGTCTTTGCCCCCGAGGCCGCTCGCCTGCCCGCCCTGGACGTCACCAAGGAGACCTTCGTGGTCGGCACGCCGATGACCATGAGCCCGGAGCAGGCGCGTGGGCTGGACGTGGACGCGCGCACGGATCTGTACAGCGCCGGCGTGGTGATCTACGAGATGCTGAGCGGCGAACTGCCCTTCGACGCCGACAACTCCGGCGAGCTGATGCTCAAGCATTGCAACGACCCGCCGCCTCCGCTGGTCGGTCATCCGCGCTCGGCCTGGGTGCCCCCTGAGCTCGATGAACTGGTGCTCAGCCTGCTGGCGAAGTTGCCGCAAGACCGTCCCCTGAGCGCCCGCCACGTCGATGAAGAGCTGCGAAGCCTGCGCCCACTCCTGCTCGATGCCTGGGTGGGCGCGCACTACCGGCCGGGAGCCGACACCGGCAACGATCGACTCAGGAGACGTCCGACGACCCGTCCGGAGGGTGCCGGCGTGGGCAGCGAACAGGTCCTGGTCGTCGACGACGAGCCCGCCATTCTGGATCTGGTCCGCCTCGTCCTGGAGCGCGCCGGCTACAGCTGTGCAACGGTCGGACGCGGGCGCGAGGCCGCCTCCATGCTCTCCGGTGATGTGCGCCCCGAAGCGCTCATCGTCGACCTGATGATGCCGGATATGGACGGCATCCAGCTGATCGATCACGCCCGGGAAGTGGGGTATGCCGGGCCGATCCTGCTCTTCACGACGGTGCGTTCCGAGGTGCTTCGCGCAGACCTGGAGGCCGACGAAACGGTCATTCTCTGCGACAAGACACAGACTTTGCCGCAGCTGGCCGAGCTGCTTCAGGGCTTCGGCGTGCTGCCTGCGCAAGACGGCACCAACTGAACCGCGTCTCGGCGGGCAACCCGCGAACTCCAGTCGTCTTTGGGCGGCGGCCATTGCCCGGATCGACCGGCAGCCCTACCTTGTCGGTGGACGCTGGCCCCCGAGTGCCAGCGTGGAGCGCCGCGATGATCCACATCACCACCGAAGCCGCCACGCATATGCGCAAGCTGATCGAAGACAGCGACGAGGCCGACATCAAGGGCATCCGCATCTCGGTCATGGCGGGCGGCTGCTCGGGCTTTTCGTACCAGCTCGAGTTCGAGTCCGAGCCGGAGTTGGACGATAACGTCTTCGGCGGCGAGCCCCCCGTATTCGTCGACGAGGCGTCCATGGCCTACCTCGCCGGCATGACGCTGCGCTACGAAGGCGGGTTGAGCGGCGCCGGGTTGAGTTTCGACAACCCCAAGGCGACCAGTACCTGCGGTTGTGGTTCATCGTTTTCGACGAACTGAAGGTCGCGCGGGAACGCGCCATAACCCATCAAGAACGAACAGTTTTCGGGTATTTTGCAGGCAAAAGGGCACAAGTGCCCTTTTGAGGAAGTCATGGCCGCCAATCGCTCCAGCGCCCTGCTCGACCGTCTCTGGCCCCAGGTGAGCGACGATCTCCTGCAGCACATCGCGAGCCGGCCCTGGGTCGGCGACGCGGACAAGCACCACGCAGAGCTGCGCGCATTCCGCGAGCGCGGCCTGCCCGACGACGCGTCCGACTGGACGGTGCACCCCTCCGAGGCGCTGGAGATCGTGCGCTGGAGCCGTCCGGACGATCCCAAGCGAAAGGGCCGCCTGCCCGTCGACGAAGCGCACCTCGCCCGCCTGTTCTCCTGCGCTGTGCTGATTCACGCCGAAGGCCACGGTCTTTGGCACCAGAATCCCGAGGCCACCCGCGCGCACCTGCTGGAGAGCGCGCGCTTCTTCAGCCCCGAATACGAAGCAGGGGCCCAGTCGATGTTGGCCTGGCTGGATTCAGTCGAAGCCGTTGTTGACGACGGCTGAACGCGCTCAACTGGGCAGGTCGCCGCGGACCACATCCAGGCGCTCGCGCGCATCGGTGTGCAACTCGTCGCTGGCTACGGCGCGGCTGTAGAAATCCGCCGCCGCCTCCGCATGACCCGACGCCTCGGCGAAGGTGCCCAGCCGATACAGCGCCTCTGCGTTCTCCGGGTCGACCTCGAGCGCCTCGTTGAAGCGGTCGAGCGCGCCACCGATGTCGCCAAGTTCGGCCACAAGCGCGCCCACTTCGAGCATCAGCGCGGCGTTGCCGCCGGCCAGGGCATCCATCAACTCCACGCGACCCATGACCTCGTCGCGGCGATCGGTGCGCAGGAGCAATTCGGTCAGCAGGAACTGCAGCGACGTGGCCGACGGATCGGCCTCGACCGCTTTGCGCAACATCTGCTCTGCACGCTCGAGCTGGCCCGATTCGGCCAACAGCATGGCGCCCAGCTCCCAGGCAGGCTCGTACTCGGGTTCACGCTCGATCAGGTCGACCAGCTGCAGCAGGGGGCCCCGCTGGTCGCCCAGGTCAAAGAGCACCCGAGCCAGGGTGACGTGCATCTCGAGCGCGTCCGGCCAGCGGCCGATACCCGCCTCCAGAATCCGGCGCGCCGGTTCCAGCCGGCCCAATTCGGCCAGCGCGCGCGCCCGACAGAGGTGATTGCGTATCGAGCGGGAACCCATGCCGGCCGCTTTTTCCGCCAGCTGCAGGGCGCCCTCGGCGTCACCACGGGACAGGCGACAGTCGGCCAACCAGTCCCGGATGCCAAAGAAGCGGCCATCTGCCCGCAGAGCGCGCCAGAAGTGCTGCTCGGCGCGCGCAGGCCGGCCACGGGCGTGCTGGATGCGCCCCAATCCAAACTGGGCCACCACCGGCTGCTCCCGCACCAGGGCGAGGTAGAAGCGCTCGGCGTCTTCGTAGTGCCCGGCTTCGATCAGGCCGCCATCGGGCTCTCGGGGGGTGTTCATGGTGCCTTGCTGGCTGCCTGCCACGCCGTATCGGCGAGGGCCGCCTGCTCTCCATGGGTGGTCTTTGCCAGGGTCAGAAGCTTGTCGACGACCGGCTTCAAGACCTCGCTGTTCTGCGCCCCGGCGACCGTGGTCGTGGTCTGCAGGACAAGCTTGCCGCCCAGGCGTCCTTCGATCGAGAAGGAATCACCCTCGGGCAGGTGTTTGGGCAGGCCGTTCATCAACGAGGCCCAGACCCCCTGCACCGCCTGCCGGTCCACGGGCTTTTCCGGCTTGGTCGAGGTGACGCCGGCGATGTTGGTCTCCGCGGCCATGAGGGCCACGCCGGGCATGATCATGGCCTGCAGGCCGACGGTGGTCTTGCCGGACTCGCCCGCTCCGCCGATGCGCACTTCCAGGCTTGATTCCTTCGCTACGGCCCCTTCGGTCAGGCTCATGCGTTTGTCTCCACAACCGACTGCCAGCAGCAGCGGCAACAGCGCCAATGCGGCGCAGCGTCCCAGGCGTGCCATGATGCCCTACCCCGTCAGCTTGTTGAGTTCGGTGTCCTGCGAGCCGTCCAGGGCCCACTGGATCGCGCTCAGGCCGCCTTCGACGGCGACGATGGTGCGCCACAGCTCGCCCTTGCCCTTGGAGTAGCGCAGGACCTTCAACACGGCGTCCTCTTCGGCGTTGAAGCAGGTACCCGAGATGAGCTTGGTGATCAGGCCGCCGCGATCCTTGGGCGACATGTGCTTGTGCAGGCCCTTGTCGACCAGCTTGATGGTCTCGCTGTCGCCCAGCAGGCTGGTGGACACGGAGTCGATATACTGCGACCCGATGTCGTAGAGCTCAGCGGCACCATCGGCGAGCCACTCGTGGACCTGGCCGGCGTATTGCTGCAGGCCTTCCCAGGCCATGGGCAGGCCCTTCTTGGCCAGGATGTAGCCCAGGCGCGCGATGTTGACCACCTGCGCCTCGACGCCGACCTTGCAGGACGCGCCGATGCCGACGGCGGCGCCCAGGTAGCCCTCGAACTTCATCGACGGCAGCAGGTTGGCGGTGAACTTGGCCGCCGCCGCGGCGCCCGCCCAGCCCTCGACGCCGGCGTAGGCGCCCAGGATGTCCTCCGGCTTCTTCTTGGTATTCCACATGCCCTTGCCGAAGAGCTTGAAGCCCGCCTTGGCGCCCGCGAAGGCCTCGCCACCCGCAGACGCGCCGACCTTGACGCCCTTTTCGCCCTTGCCGACCTTCAGGCCGACCTCGCCCTTGGCGGAGGCCGCCACCTCGGCGGAGAGCTCGGTGCCGAAGATGGCCTCCATCTGCTCGCCAAGGATGTCGAACTTGATGCTCGGCAGGGTCCAACAGAGCTTGCCGCCCACCAACGTGATGCCCACATTCGCGCCGGCTTTGACCTCGACCCCGTCCTTGCTGATGCCGCCGGAGACCTCGGCGCCAGCGCTGACCTTGAGCACATCGGCTTCGGCGGTGAGTTTGCCGGCCTTGCCTTCGGCCAGGGTCTCGCCGCCCTCTTTGGTGCTGTAGACCGAGGCCTTCTTCTCGCCCTTCCAGATGCCGAGTTTGGCCTCTTTTTCGACGCCGATGGGCTTCTTGGTGGAGTTGGGATCCTCGCCCTGTCCGGCGACGGTATTGCGATCCTTGGTCGCCTGCGGCTTGGCCCGCACATAGTACTTGCCGCCGCGATTGACGAACTCGTAGTCCTTGCCGGTGCTCGTGCCGGCGACGTTGAAGTTGCCGGTACGGTTGACGCCGCTCTCAGAGTTGCGTTTGCGAGCGTTGTCGATGGCGGTCTGCGACGGTCCGCCGCCGCCACGGGCCTGTGGCGCACCCGGCTCGGCGGCGCCCTGTTCCACGTCCGGCTTGTTGCCAGCGGCTACATCCTGACCGGCCGCTTCGGCCTCTCCCTCGCGGGCCTCGGCGGCGTCGCCGCCTCCCTCTGCGCCCTCGTCAGCGCCCTTGCGCTGCTGCACCACGTGGCTCAACTCGTGACCGATCAGCCGGCGACCCTCGGGGCTCTTGAGATCGGGGGCGTCCTTGGCCAGGTAGATGTCGTCGTCTTCGGTGAACGCTTCCACGCCAAGCTTGTCCGGCAGGCCGGTGTTGAAGTGGACCATGACACCGCTCAAATCGACGTCGAAGGCGCTCGCGAACTCATTGGGCAATGGGAAGCTGCGCGGCGCCGCCATGCGCTGGTCGCTGCCGCTGCCTGGCGACAGCCGGCCGGCAGTGGTGGCGTAGTCCTCGCCGGGGGCCATCTCTTCGTTGGCCTCTGTGGCTCGCAACGTAGGCGTCTTTCGAGCACCTACATCCTGCTCCTGCTCCTGGGCAGGGGCTTGCTGATCGAGCTGCTGGGGGCCCTGTTCGTTGCCGATCGGGTCGGTTTCGGGATTCATCGTGCTCTCCACCGCCTTGCCGAATCCCGCCGCGTATCGAGGGGATCACGCCACCACGAACCGTAGGCCGGCGGCCTCCGCGGCGCAACAGGCGGGCGCGCGCGAGGGCTCGGTGCTGGGGACTCCCGACCCGGTTGAGGCGCCCACCGGCACCGCCGACACCGCCGAACGAAACGGGCGGCTCGCGAGCCGGCGAGCGAGTCGAGCGCCGTAGGCGATCGAAGCCGAAGGCGGTAGTGGGGACAGACCAGGTCTGGCCCGGAAGCCCCCTCGGTTCTGATGAGGCGGTCAGGGAGTGGCGACGGGTTTCGGTCGCGGTGGCGGTGTCAGGCTCGGGATCCGCGGGATGGTCGGGATCTTCATCGGCGCGATCTTGGGCATGGTCGGCGGATCGGCGGCCACGGGCCTGTCTGGCGATGGCGGCACGGCCTTGGTGGGGGTGACCGCCGCCGGAGCGGGTACCGCCGGGACCTCCGCCGCCGGGACCTCGATGCCCAACACGGTCGGCACGTCGTCTGCGATCTGCCGGGCCAGCGTCGCCGGCACTTTCACCCAGCCCCCCGTGGCGTGGCTGCGGGCGAAGTAGTCGGGCGCCTTGCCAGGCACCTTGACCAGCTCGAAATCGCCTGTGCGGTCGCCACGCCAGGCGATCTTGACCACTGATTCGGCGTTGGTCTTGGGTTTGGCCGTATCACCGGGCTCCAACCCGGGCGCCAGGTACTCCAGGGCACGCAACCGCACCACACGAGTCAACCAGTTGCCGTACAACTCGTTGCGCCGATCGGGCTCGGCCGCATCCACCCAGTTGGCGCCCTTGGGATTGCGCCGGTCGCGATGCAGCAATGTGCGCTCGGCACCGCGTCCGGCCACCTTGGCCGTCTCGACCTCGGGCAGCTTGAAGTCGTGCAGATCCCGCTGCATGAAGCGTGCCCGCGACATCTCCAGGTCGCTGAACAGGGAGGCCTTCACGAGATAGATCGGGCCGCCTGATTCGTCGCGTACGTAGCGGGTGCTGGCGCCATAGGTGGTCGCGCCAACCGCCAGCTTATGGGTCTTGCCACCGCAGGAGATCGTCAGCGTGCGCTTGGGCTCATCCAGCTCCAGGGCCTCGAGCCGGTCGGCGGGCACGTCGCCCAGCGCCCGAACGGCCATGAGAGGGGCCAGGTTGCCGAGCAGACGGTCCACCTTCTTGCCGGCGGCGAATCGCTGCACCTTCGGCGGCTCTGGCGTCTTGTCGGCGCTCTTCTTGTCCGCGGATTTCTTGCTCTTATCCTTCTTATCGGCCGCGTTCTTGTCGGCAGGCTTCTTGTCGGCAGCCTTTTTGTCGGTAGGGCCAGGCGCCGGCGTCGTGTGCGTGAACCACGCCTTGGGCCCATCGCCCCTGGCCACCTCGAGCTGTACCAGCTTGTCGCTGTTGACCAGCTCGACCGACGCCAGGCGGGCGGTCGGGCAGTGCACGATCGGCACCTCGCCGACGCTGCGAACTTCGGCCTCGCCGCCGGACCACACCATCCAGGCCAGCCCCAGGCCGACGACCGCCAGCACACCGTGTACGATGACGCTCTTCATGGTCGACCTCCCAACCTACGACACGCCGCCGCGACGGCGGCGACGACGGGCGATCCACAGGCCCAGCAACAGGATCGGCAACGGCAAGCCAAACGAAGTGGCGTAGAACCACAACCGATCCTCATCCTTGCGATGCTCGATGGGCACGTCCTCCTCGGACGACAGGTCGCCGGTGATCTCCTCCTCGCCGATGAGCCAGCGCAAAGAGTCGACGAAGAGCAACGCGTTGCCCGAATTGCGAATCAGGCCGTCGTTGGCAAAGCCACCGTCGGCGATGATGATCACCCTGCCCTCCTCGCCCTTGTCCACCTTGACGGTGACGGCGGCGATCATGTTGTGCGTGCCGAGCTTTTCGGTCGGCGCGCGCTTGAAGTCCCCGTCGAGGTCCAGCCAGAAGTCATGGCTGGAGCGCAGCGGGAAGGTGACCGACAGTCCGTCCAGCTTGCCCTTGCCGTGGAATCGCTGCAGGGCGCCACCGTCCATGAACACGGTCGCCACGCGACTGGCGTGGCGGCTCACGGTCGTCACGGTGGGATGCGAGGAGTAGGTGTTGGCGTAGACGATGGCGGCATCCGAGGCGTTGAAGCGGCGGCGCATGATGTGCCGTTCGCTGCACAGCACGCCCGGCCGGCGGGCGACGCTCAGGCCATTGAGCAGCAGGTCCAGGCCCATGTCGCGGTGCGGGTCGATGGCCAGCAGCAAGCGGCCGCCGCCTTCGACGTAGCGCAGCAGGGCCCGCGCCTCCTCGGCCAGGAACGGGTCGCGCGGACCCAGTACGGCCACGGCCCGGGCGTCATCTGGCACCTTGTCGGCCAGCCCGTCTGCCATGCCGAGCTTGTGATCAGCGATGTTGAAGCGCTTGAGCAGGTTGTGCATTCCGCTGGTCTTGAGCAGCGGGCCATCGCCCTTGTCGCCGGACTTGCTGAACTCGCGGTGACCCGCGGTCAGGTGCAAGGAGCGCTTCGGCCGCACCAGGCGGGTGAAGGCCTTCTGGAAGTGTTCGTCGAGCTTGCGCAACTTGCTGCGCGCGCGCTCCAACTTGTCGCCGACCGCGATGGTCTCGGCCGAGACCGCGGCGGTGGCCTCGGGCGGCGGATCGAGGGCCTCCGGTCCACTGCGCAGCAGCAGGATGTTGCCATTGCCGCGGACCTTGTACCGACGAGCGAGCTCCGGTTGCAGGGCGTGGTCCCGAATCTCGAACTTCAGGTGCTCGCTGCGACCGGCCAGATCCTCGAAGAAGGGCTGAACCTGGCCGAGCACGTCGCTCACCTGATCGAAGAAGAGCACAGCGGTCACTGGCTCGCCCAGGCGCTCGGCCATGGCCGCCGACGCGCCGCCGGGCAGCGCTGTCTTGAAGTAGCTCAGGTCGCGCTTCACGTCGCGCTGGGAGACCGCGTAGTTGAGACCGAAGAGGAACACCAGGGCCAGGGCCAGGCTCAGTCCGCCCAGTCCCGCGCCGCGCAGTCGACGCAGCTCCAGCGACTCGGCCACGGGCATGCGGGCGTAGGCCAGCTCCATGAAGACGATGGCGGTCACAGCCACCGCCCCAATGGCCACCCACGCGGCGGTCAGGCCATCGGCGACGCGCTCACCCGCCTTGCCCGACTGGCCCAGGAGATCGAGTCCCCACGGAGTGGACAGGGCATACACGCCCACCGCGAAGAGCACGCCCACATAGGCCAGCAGGAGGCCGGCTTCTGCCTGTCTGACCGTGCCGCTGGCGTTCTTCAGCGCCAGCACCCGCAGGGCCAGCACGGCGCCCAGGCCGATGACGCCGATCCAGCGCAGCGCGCCGGCAGTGCCGCTGTCGACGATGACGCGCTCGGAGAGCAGGAGGAGCAACATCGAGGCCGCCAGCGTGCCGGCCGCGGCGAGCCCCGGAATGGTCGGTTTGGAAGACGCGCTCATTGCCACCTCTGACTCTGCAGAACCCGCGTCGCGGCGAGCAGGGAGAAGTAGATGATCGACAGGAAGAAGACGACGTCGCTCAAGCGCAGCATGCCGCGCTGGAAGGGCCGGAAGTGCTGGTCGAACATGGCCAGGTAGGAGAGCACGCCCTTGACCGGGGCGTCGGCGATGCGGGCCAGCAGCCAGCAGAGCAGCAGCGCCACCACAAAGGTCGCGGACAGCACGCCGGCGACCAGCTGGTTGCGGGCCAGGGCCGATCCCAGCACGCCGATAGAGAGCGTGGCCGCTCCGAGCAGGCCGAGCCCCAGGTAGCCCGCCGCGATGTGGCCCCAACTGACCTTGCCCCGGATGAGGATCAACGCCGGCAGGTAGACGGTCAGCAGGGTGATGGCCAGCAGGAAGAGCATGGCCGAGATGAACTTGCCGAGCACGATCTCGTACTCCCGCACAGGCGAGGTGAAGAGCAACGCCAACGTTCCCGACTGCCGCTCTTCGGCCAGCAAGCGCATGGACAACAATACGGCGGCGATCATCGTCGTGCCGGCGGTCACGTAGAAGAAGTCCTGCAGCACCTTGGCCGACAACTTCGCGCCGGAGCCGACGGCAAAGGAGTTGAACAACAGGCCATCGACCAGCAGCAAGGCGGCGGCGATCAGGTAGCCGCTCGGCGAGCGGAGATAACCGGCCAGCTCGCGGCGGGCGATCAGGAGGATGTGGCTCATATACGAACCTCCCCGGCGGGTACGCGCGCCTCGGGCGCCCGCTCGTTCAGGCGGAGGAAGACCGACTCCAGGCCGGAGGTGACGCGCCGCAGACCGAGCAGGCCCAGACCGGCACCGACCACCGCTGCGCTGACCGCGGCCCGGACGTCGTCATCGGTGTTCAAGCGCACGCGCACCACGTCGCCGGAGACGATGACCTCCGGCGCGGAAGCGGTCGGAATGTGGGCCAGCGCGGCGGCCACCGCCTCGCGGTCGCCCAGCACCTCGACCTCGAGTACACCGCCGCCGCCATATCGGGTCGCGAGCTCCGCTTCGCTTCCTTCGGCGGCGATGGCGCCTTCGTGCATCATCAGGATGCGATCGCAGGTCGCCTCGATCTCCGACAACATGTGGGTGCTCAGCAGGATGGTGTGATTGCCGCGGAAGCGCTTGATGAGCTCGCGCATCTCCACCACTTGGACCGGATCCAGGCCCAGCGTCGGCTCGTCGAGGATCAGCAGGCGAGGCTCGTGGATGATGGCCTGGGCGATGCCGACCCGTTGCCGGAAACCATGGGACAGGGTCGAAATCGGCGCGTCGATGACCCGACCGATCCCGCACTCGTTGGTGACCTGCGCCAGGCGGGTCGCCAGTCGATCGTCGGTCATGCCGCGCAGGCGCCCGGCGAAGGCGAGGAACTCGCGCACCGTCATCTCGCCGTACAGCGGCGGCGTCTCCGGCAGGTACCCGATGAGTCGTCGGATCTCGTGCGGCTCTTCCTCCACATCCATGCCCGCGATGCGCACCCGCCCGGATGTGGGCAGCAGGAGACAGCTCAAGAGCCTCAATGTGGTCGACTTGCCAGCACCGTTCAGGCCGAGAAACCCGACGCACTCACCCTCGGCGATGGTGAAGTCGAGGTCCCGCACCGCGCAGTGCGAACCGTAATACTTGGTCGCTTTTTCGACGGTGATCATGATCCACTCTCGTACGTGGCGGTGTGGGCCGCCGTGGCATTGGGGGGGGAATATAACGGCGGATCGCAGGGGTGCAACCCCGCCCGGCTTCGACTAGATTGTTGGCCGCAGGTCGGGCGCCTTGGCGCGAGGAAGAAGCGGTGCCACAAGAAACCATCATCCTGGATCGGGAACCTCTGGACGAGATGATCACCGTCACGGGGCGGGGCGCCACGGCGTGCGCATTCGCCGACCGATTGCTGGACCTCTTCGAGCAGACGTCCCGCTCCGATCAGAGTGCGTTGGCCGCTGCAATAGAGATCAATGACCTGGAGCGCGTGGCGTTCGTCGCCCACAGGTTGACCGGTGGCGCGGCCAACGTGGGTGCGGTCGCCCTGTCCGAGGTCGCCATGGAGCTCCGCGACGCAGCGCGCGCTGGCGACCGATCCGGCTGCAATGCGCTGCTCACGGACGTCGCCACGTGCGTCGAATCCACGATCGGAGAGCTGGCGAAGTGGCGAGCAACGCTCGCTGGAGAAGCGACATGATCGACGCCGCCAACCGTCTCGGCCGCCGGGCTCGCCTGGTGGCCCGCCTCGGCCGACCAGTGCTCTTGATGGGCAACGGAGTTCGCGCACGCAACCTGCCGATGACGCCGCTGCCCTTCCGCCAGGACAGCACCCTGCTCTACTACACCGGCTGCGCGCTGCCGGGAGCCGCGGCGCTGATCGACGGCGCACATACAACGATCTACCTGCCAGCGCCGTCTGATGACGACGTGCTCTGGCATGGACCGGTGGCCGGTTTCGACGACCTGCAAGCCCAGTGGGGCGTGGACCACGTCCGACCCGCGAGCGAGCTGGAAGGCGTGGTCCAGGGGCTGTGCGCCGACGATCGAACGCCGGCTGTGCTGGCCGTGGCGGACGAGAATCGAAACGCCCTGGCCAGCCGCTGGACTGGGACGACCCTGCGCTTTGGCCACGAACACGGCGACGCTGATCTGGTGACCGCAACCATCGAGATGCGGCGGACAAAGGACGCGCACGAGTTGGCGGCGATGCGAGAGGCCGCCGCCCACACCAGAGCCGCCCACCTCGCAGTGGCGCGCGGGCTGCATCCTGGTGGCCATGAACGGACCCTGGCGGCGCTCTTCGAGGCCGTGCTGGCGGCTCGCGGGTGCAGCCCGGGCTACGGGACGATCCTGTCGCAACGCGGTGAGGTCTTGCACAACCACAACCACGACGCTGTGCTGCAATCCGGCGCTCTGCTGCTGGTCGACGGCGGAGGCGAGGTGGCGTCGGGCCATGGCGCGGATGTGACCCGTACCTGGCCGGTCGGCGGCGCATTTGTGGGTCGTCAGAGGGCCGCCTACGAGGCCGTGCTCGCCGCCGAAACCGCGGCCATCGATCGCTGCCGCGCCGGCGTGCGCTACCGAGAGGTGCACGACGTGGCGAGCGCCGTGATCGCCCGCTTTCTGGCCGACGAAGGCCTGCTTCGGGTCGGGCCAGATGACGCCGTCGCCGCCGGCGCGCACGCGCTCTTCTTCCCGCACGGAGTCGGCCACCTGTTGGGCATGGACGTACACGACCTGGAGAACTTCGGCGATCTGCCCTCGTACCCGCCCGATCGCGGTCGTCCGGAGGCGTTTGGCACCTGCTACCTGCGACTGGACCTGCCGCTGGAACCCGGTTGGGTGGTCACGGTGGAACCTGGCTTCTACGTGGTGCCCGCGATCCTGTCGGACCCGACCCTGCGGGCGAGGTTCGAGCACATGGTCGACTTTGAGCGGGCGGCGGATTGGGTCGGTTTTGGCGGCATCCGGATCGAGGACGACATCGTGGTGACCACCGGAGCGCCCGAGAACCTGACAGCGGACATTCCGCGCACGGTCGCAGATGTCGAAGAGGTGGTCGGCAGCGGGCGCCCCGCCGAAGCATTGCTCGGCTTCTGATCTGAATCCCTTGAACCCGCGGCCGGTCCGCAGGCACCCTGTTGCCGGCCTCACGTGGCGATCGCGGCTGGTGCAGGCCCTCGGACGGCGATGGTGAACGTCAGCAACGGTGGGAGTCGGGCGCGCACCCTGGCCATGGCAGCCGGTCTGGCAGCCGTGTGCCTGGCTTGCTGCGCCTGCGCACGGACGCCGTTGACGCTGCGCGAGATGGCCGATCCCAACCGGCTGGCCCTGGGCTACCTGGACGCCATCGTCCTGCTACCACGGGCGGCACCAGATTCGGTGGGCGGCGGCATGTTGTACGTGGCGCGGCCCCTCTACCTCAGCCCGGGTCGATACGTGCAATCCAGCGCACGCCTGGTTGGCCTGATCGGGCTCAGCGGCACGGCCGCATCGTCGCACGCTGTGGGCATCGACGGCGTTCTCGATGTGAACCTGGCCGGCGGCAGCGGAATGCGTTGGAGCATGGGTCCCTACATCGGCGGGCAGTTCATGGATCGCCAGATGCGCAGCTACGTGGGCCTGCATCAGGACTTTGGCTTCTCTGTGGGCATCGGCTCGGATCCGCGCAGTCGAATCCTGTTCCTGACCAGCATCTACCTGCCCATTTCATACGCCCAGGAGCTGTTCGAATGCGACCAGATCAATCGAGACATGACCGAATGCGGCGGAATCGTCGGGCTGACGATCGCTTATGAAGGTATGTTCTTGTAGCGCCTCTTCAGTGCGCGACCGGGCGGGATTTCGCTTGCCACTTCGGGCATGAATATCTACGGTGGATCTGGCGTTTGGATCAGGTCGAGCGGGAGAGGTTCGCCTGAAATTCGAGGAGGAGCGGGCATGAGCTACAGATTCATGGGGCTGGCGTTGGCGTTTTCTTTCTTCGCGGCCACGTTGAGTGGATGCGGCAACGAGTCGGCGTGCACGGAGCACGAGGGCGTGTTCGTCTGCGGCGACTTCGGTGAGGCGCTCTTCAGCGCCCCCGTCAGTGACGCCGCCGGCCCTATCGGCTGGCCGCCCGTGGCCATGGGCGAAGATGGGGTGATCACCACGCGCGGCACCGACCTGGTGCGCATTACGAAGTCCGGCTCGGTCATCCGCCTGGCCCGCTTCCAGAGCCAGTTGCTGGCCGCTTCGCGCGGACCTGATGGCACGATCTACGTCGCCGGCGCCGACGGCAGCAAGGGCGTGCTCAAGGCCTACGTCGATGGCGCCGGCACCGGCACCGTCCAGTGGAGCAGCGGCCTGGCCGCGCCCAGCGTGGGCGTACCTGCATCCATCGGCGGCAATATCCTCCACGTCGCCACCATGGCCAACGCCTCCCACCCGGCGTTGCACGACGTCGACGCGACCACCGGCAAGTTGGTGCGCACCCGCGCCGGCGCCTCGCCCGCCGCGGTCCTGCTCGATGGCTCGCTCCGCTACGTGGTGGCAGCCGATGGCAAGATCAATCCCGCCACGCAGACCCCGTTGTTCACCCGCCTGAAGGCCGAGAAGGCCAACGGCGACGTCGCCTGGAGCCATGACGAGCCCAAGGGCGTCACCGACTTCGCGCCCGGACCCGATGGCGAGACCTACCTGGTCACCACCGACCACCGGCTGGTCAAGGTCGGCCCCGCCGGCCAGGTGAAGTGGACCTACAGCGCGACCTGCGAGCGCTGCACGGTCGCCGCCGCGCCCACCGTGACTCGCGACGCGATCTACTTCCCGGTCTGGGAGGAGCGTCCCGGCATGATCACGGACATGAACGGCAACAACCTGGATCCGCTCTTCGTGCTGACGCCCGAAGGCAAGCTGCTCTGGCAGTACGACGGATTCTCGCTGCGCAAGTCCCACTACTCGACCGACATGGCCATGCTTGGCGTCGAGAGCAAGCAGGTCGAAGTGATCACGCATCACCCCGCGGGACGACCCGTGGTCGCCCAAGGCGGCATCAGCTACGTCGCTGCTGACGGCGCCGTCGTGGCCCTCGATGCCAAGGGCAACGAGCTCGGCCGCGTCATCTACGATCAGCGGGCCGGAGAAATCACGGCACCGCAGGGTGGCGGCAGCTCCTTCACGTGGATCAACCCCGGCGTCACGCCATCGCCCGCCCTGGCCAGCGACGGCACGCTCTACGTCTGGGACGGCAGCACCGTGCGCGGCTTCGCGACCGATCACAAGCTGATGCCGAGTTCGTGGACCGCTCCTTTTGGCGGTCCGGACAACGACGGCCGCATCCAGTAGCTTCTTTGAGATCGGGCGATTCGAACCCATCGCCCTTGCCTGCCCACCGGCCGTTGGCTACCCTCGGCGGTTCGAGCGTGGCTGTAGGTATGCGTTGCGCTCGACAGACACCGGGGGGAAGGTCTGAACGAGCCTGCGATGGATGATACGCTCAACGGCAAGCTGGCGTTCTCCAAAACGGAGAGCACAGATATCTCGGTGCTGCCGGCGCGGCTGCTCCGTCGCCCGCACGTCTTGCAGATCGTGTCGGGGCAGGAGACCAATCGCACCATCCCCTTGACCGCCGGTCGCATCACCGTAGGTCGCTCCAACGAGGCCGACGTGCGCATCATGTCCGCCGACCTGTCGCGTATGCACATTCGCATCGAAGGCACGCGAACCGGCTACCGCGTGGTCGATCTCGACAGCCGCAACGGCGTCTATCTCAACGAGGTCCGCATCCACAGTGCAGAGCTACGCGACGGCGACTCGCTGCAACTGGGTAACGTCCTGTTCGTCTACCACGAGGGCAGTTGATGGGTTTCTACGTCCGCTTCTGGGGGACGCGCGGTTCCATTCCGACCCCGGGCAAGGCGGCACATCGCTACGGCGGCAATACGTCCTGCGTGGAGATCCGGGTCGACGACACGCTCTTCATCTGCGACGGCGGCTCTGGACTGCGCGAGCTCGGCACAGACCTGCTGGCGCGCGCCAAGGGCCAGCCGATCACCGCGCACTTCCTCTTCAGCCACATGCACTGGGATCACATCCAGGGGTTCCCCTTCTTCACCCCTGTGTACATCCCGGCCAACAAGTTCTTCATCTATGGTGCCCACACCGGTGACACCCGCTTCCATCGCCTGCTCTCGGGACAGATGAGCTCGTCCTACTTCCCGGTCGACTTCTCCGAGCTGCGCGGCACCATCGTCGCCGCCGATCTGGGCGACGACGGCGAGCGATTGATCGAGGGCACCTTGGTGCGTTGCCTGTCGTTGCATCATCCAGGTGGCTGCTACGCCTACCGTTTCGAACGCGACGGCCGATCGGTCGTCTATGCGACCGACAACGAGATCGACCAGACCCTGCCCGACCCGGACTCGGTCATCGCCAATCCGGCGGCGCCGCGTGAGATCCCGGCTGACCTGGTCAAGTTCTGCGAAGGCGCAGACGTGCTCATCAGCGACAGCCAGTACACCGACGACGAGTACCCCACGCGCATTGGCTGGGGCCATCCGCGCGCCTCCACGGCGGTGGACCTGGCGGTCCAGGCTGGCGTCAAGCAACTGGCCCTGTACCACCACGATCCCATGCACTCCGACCACGACGTGGAGCGCAAGATCGCCAACTGCCGCGCACGTGTGCAACGTCTCGGCGGCGATGTATTCATCTTCGGCGCCCGCGAAGGCCTCGAGATCCGCGTCGACGTGGACGAACCCGAAGCATGACCTGCGGGCGACAGGCGGCTGTGCTGCTGGCCTTCGCCCTGAGTTGTATCGGTTGTAGCGAATCTCCCCCTGCCGAGGCGGGCGCGGATGCCCACGTCGCAGACCTGGACGCAGCTTCCCTCGACATCGCCTCCACAGACGGCGTAGGCGCGCCGATGGACGCCTCGGCGACAGGTGATTCGGGTCAGCGCGCCGAAGACGCCCTGGCGCCGCCAACGGACGGAGTCCAGAGCGACGGCGGGGCCGATCCCGGGCCGCCCTACCCCATCGTCCTGGCGCACGGCTTCTTCGGCTTCGAGGCCTTCGCTGGCATGGCCTTTGCGACCTACTTTCACGGCGTGCGCGCCGACCTGACGGCACATGGCGAGAGCGAGGTGTTCACGCCAGCGGTGGATCCCTTCAACTCGTCGACCGCCCGGGGCAAGCAGCTGATCGCCCACATCGAGACGATCCTGGCCAGTACCGGCCGCGAACGGGTGGTGGTCATCGGCCACTCTCAGGGCGGTCTGGACGCCCGCGTCGCGGCACATCTCCGTCCGGACCTTGTGGCCGCGGTGGTGACCTATGCCACCCCAAACCACGGCAGCCCCATCGCCGACATCGCCATGAAATTGCTGCCCAACGACCAGCTGCAGCAGCTGCTTGACGCCCTGGCGAAGCTCATCGGCGGTCCGCTCTACGACAAGGTGGGCGCAAGCAGCAGCCTGGTGGCCGGCATCAAGCAGTTCACGTCGGCGGAGATCGCCGTCTTCAATGGCACCTACGTCAACTCCTCGCAGGTGGCCTACTACTCGGTAACCGGCCGTTCGGACCATCGCATCGCCGCCAAGCCCTGCGCGCCGGATAAAGAAGTCGACTTCATCAACAAGTGGGCCGCCCAGACCGATCCCATCGACCCGCTGCTGGCTATCCAGGAAGCGCTGATCGACGGCAAGCTGGGGCTCGAATTCCCCAATGACGGCATGGTGCGCGTCGAGGATGCGCGCTGGGGCACTTTCCTGGGCTGTGTACCGGCCGATCACCTGGACGAGGTCGGCCACTTGCTGGGCGACAAGCCGGGTCTTCTGAACGCCTGGAGTCACAAGAAGTTCTTCCGCAACCTGGTCGACTGGCTACGCGAACAGGGCCACTGATTCGCGCCAGGGATTCAGCTGCCGTTGACGTCGGCGTCAGCGCCGTGACGCTTCGGCTCGATGACGATGGCGAGGCGGCCGACACCGCCCACTCGCGCGGCGACCCGGTCGCCCACTTCCAGCGGGCCGACGCCTGCAGGCGTCCCGGTGAAGACCAGGTCGCCTTCGCGCAGCCGTACCGAGCGGGACAGGCTGGCCAGGATCTCGCCCGGGGGCCAGATCATGCGGTCCAGGTCGCTGCGCTGCCGCATCTGCCCGTTGACCGACAACTCGATGGCACCGGCGCGCGGGTGGCCGATCTCGGCCGCGGTGCGAATGGCGGAGCAGGGAGCGCTACAGTCGAAGCCCTTGGCCAGCGCCCACGGCCTCGAGGACGCCTTGGCCGAGCGCTGCAGGTCCCGTCGGGTCAGGTCGATGCCCACCGCGTAGCCGAAAATGCGTCGGCTCGCCTCGCCGGGCGGCAGGCACTCGATGACGCCACCGATGGCCAGCACCAGCTCCACCTCGTGGTGCAGCTCCGCCGTGGCCGGTGGATACGGAATGGGGCCGCCCTCCGGCACCAGGGCATCGGCCGGTTTGGCGAAGAAGAAAGGCGGCTCACGCTGTGGATCACCGCCCATCTCGCGGGCGTGGTCGGCGTAGTTGCGGCCGACACACCAGATGCGGCGCACCGGCCAGGTGCCATGGGCGCCGACGACCGGCAGCGACGGCCTGTCCAGGGTCACGCCCGCGACGTCTCGCGCCGCCGCCAGGAGACCAGCAGACCGGCGGCGGCCAGGAGCAACAGCAGGCCGGGCACCGCGCCGCCACCGACCGGCGATGCGCTGCAGGTGGAATCCGTGGAACGAGCGGGCGTGTAGGGGCCACCGGTCGCCGCGCCGCCAGCGTCCACGCCACCGCCGACATTGGTGTCCACGACCGAGGTGCCGGCGTCTTCATCGACCGGCTTCTTGTCGGGATCGGGCTCCACACCGCCGGTGGGGTCGTCCTTGGACTTCGGGTTCCAGTTGATGTCCGGCAGGCTGGCGATGAACTCGGCGCTCAGGCTCTTCTTGCCCAACTTGGCGTCGTTGAGGGCCGCGTCGACCTTGTCCGCAGCTGAAGGATCGATCTCCAGCGGCGGTCCGGACTCGTCGAGCACCTCGACCTTCCACGCTGGCTGACCACCATCCGCGTTGATGGGGCCGTCGCCTTTGCCAAAGCCGGGCGAGCCGCCGAAGCCAGGGCCGAAGGCGCAGCTGTTCAGGTTGTCGGGCACATCGACGGTGATCTCGTGGCCGTTCGTGAACACGATCTTGGCCTTGTGGGGCGTCTCCTTGCCCGGCTTGCAGATGGGGTGGGCCTTGGCGGTACGCACCCGCTCGATATCGGGCAGGTCCGGGTTGAAGCCGAAGATCGGGTCCTTGTCCATCTCGGCCGGGTCGATCGTGGTGTACAGGCGGGTGAGATAGGCCAGCGTGTCGAACGCGCCCTGCACCTTGGCCAGCGGCTCGACGACGCCCTCCTCAATCGCCTTGGCGAACGCGACCGGGTCGAACGACTGCTTGGCGACGGCGGCTTTGTAGTCGCTGCAGGGGGACTGCTTGCAGCCCTCGCAGGTCAGGCAGTTGTAGAACTCGTTATCGGGCACCGATTGGTAGGTCTTGGGTTTGGGGATGTACTTGCGAATCAGCGCCTGCATCTGCGAGGTGCGCGGGTAGCCATACTGCAGCAACGCCATCATGAATTTGCCCGGCGTGGCGATGGACTCGAGCTTGCTGGTATCCCACTTGTCGTTGTGGAACTTGGCGGTGAACTTCTTGGCCGGCTGGGCGTACTCGGTGGTGAACGCGTGCCCACTGGCCTGGTCCACCGCCTTGCTGACCACGGTCTTGTAGTTGCCGCCGGCGGTCATCCAATCGATGGTGGCCTCGTTCAAGATCACGTGCAGGAAGTTCTTCGGGATGGCGCGATGCGGGCCCAGGGTCCAGGTCACTACAGGCATGTCAGGCTGCGCGGCGACGGAGGTCAGGCGGATGGGCAGGCAGGGGCCGACCTCGTCCAGGGTCACCACGATGGGCTGGATGTCACCGGCGCCCTTGTCCTTCTGCAGCTTCAGGGCCAGGAAGACGTGTTCCTTGTCCACGTAGGACTTGATCAGGGGCTTGGTCTCTTTGGGCTGCACATAGCCATTGTCGTTGAGCCACTTGAGCAGCTCGTCGGCCGACTTGCTCTTGAGGACCACGGCGTTGTAGGGCCCGACATTCTGCTGCAGGAGCACGTCCACGCCGCCGCCCGGACCGCCGTTGCCGCCACCACCGCCGTCGGCCATGGGGCACGGGTAGGAGGCGTGGCAGTCCTTCTTGTTCTGCCACTCGAGCTGGAAATAGGGCGCAGTGCCCTGCTCCAGGAGCTGGAAGACGCTGTCGGAGCCGATGCCGAGCTCTGGAACAGACTGCAGCGGCAGGATCCACGAGAACTTGTCGTCGTCGCCGGTGTAGCTGATCTGGATGTGTACGGTGATCTGGCCCGGTTGCTGAATGTACAGCACCCGCTCAGCGCTCTGATCGATGGGCTGCTGGAAGCAGAAGAAGCCACCACAAGCCAGGGCGGTAGCCGGCAACAGGACGCAACACGCCAGGGCGACCAGCGCCAGGCGAAGCTCGGATATGGTTGTCATGACTCTCCTCGGGCCCCTCTGAAGGCGCCCGGGAGTATAGCACAATCGCGCGTTCGAATTGACGCTCAATCCGGGTCCACGGCGGTGTCGAATGCGGGGCTGATGACCGCCAGGCGTCGACTGAGGCTCTCGCGCAGGATCTGGCGTACCTCCTCCATGCCGGCCGCATCGAAGCCGCCGGCCAGGATCCGCTGGCTCAAGGCGGCGTTCAGCTCGGCGATGGCCTCCCGCTGGGCCTCGACGCCCTCGAAGCGCAGGCCGGTCTCCAGGTCGGGCAACAGGCGCGACAAGCCGCTCCGCTCTTGAAAGCCGAACGCCTGCTCGGTGCGCAGCTCGGCCTTGACCATGCGCAGCAGTTCTGTGGCCCGCGCGACCTTGCCGCGCAGCTCCTCGTCGGCGAGCCCGGGCCGCAATTGCCCGTGCAGGAACGCGATGACGGCCGCGAGCAGATCCTGGACATCGGGGCGTTCGTGCATCTCGTCCTCCGGCCGGGCGGCCGGTTCAGTTCCAGGCCGGCGCCGGGCCGCGGGCCGCCAGACGCAGGGCCTCGAAGGACCACTCCACGGCCCGCCGCGCGGCGAGCAGGCGATCCAGGTCGGCGACGCCTGCGGCCAGGGCGGCTTCGGCCGGTTCCACCGCGTCCAATGCGTGGCGCACCGACAGGGCCACCTCCCACCAGTGAATGTGCGCCCGGTCGGGCGTGGTGCCGCCAGCCTTGTCGTAGGCGGCGTAGAAGGGCTCGCGGCGACCCAGCCCGCCGACCGGCAGGCCCAGTTCGTCGAATCGCCAGCGCCGCAGGGAGATGGCTGCCAGGTCCAGCGCAGGACAGCCCCAACCGGTGCGTGACCAGCCGACGATGGCCTCCAGGCCAGCGTTGGAGACCAGCAGATTGCCTACGTGAAAGTCGCCGTGAACCAGCGAGACCGGGCTGCCTGTGGGCAGGTTGTCCGACAACCAGGCCCAAGCCCAGGCCAGCTCCGGTCGGGGCTCCCGCAGGTGTTCGATTCGGCGCCGCAGCATGGCCGCAGCGTGCTCCGCCGGCGCATCCGGCGGTTGCCAATCCGGCAATTCTGCCAGCGAGGGGTGACTGACAGGTGTGACGCGATGCAGCACCGCCAGCTGCCCTGCGAGGGTGGCCATAAGCCCCTTGCGCACATCGATCAGGCTGCTCGCCCGTACGATCCGGTCGCCGTCGGAGATGCCCTCCCGCCAGGGCTGGAAGAAGGCGTGTGCGTCGGTGGCGCAGAGACCCAGGGCTGGCCAGCGCGGCGGCGGCACCGTCATGCCCAGGGCTGCGACCACCTCGAGGGCCTGTCGCTCCCGCTCACACCCCACAACGCCGGGTCGGAAGCCGGGGCCGTCGCTGCGCAACACGCAGCGCAGGTCGCCGGCCCGGGCCAGGGTGAGGTCGACGCGCCACGTCTGTCGACCCGCGCTGCGGCCCAGCAGATCGAGCTGGCGTAGCGTGGCGAAGTCACCGGTCTCGTTGGCGACGTGGGCTTCGATTCGGGGTCCGGGTTGGCGCATCTGCATCGCCCGCGGGCCGACCGTGCCGGCGCGCTATCAAGCCGCGCGGACGTCGGCGGCGACCTCGTCGAAGGATGGCAGCAGGACCACCCGCGAACGCGACCGCGCCGACAGGGTCCGATTCTTGCCCAGGGCCACCAGGTCCGGCGCGCCGTGGTCGCGTTCGCTGCCCACCGTGCGCACGCTGCCGGTGACGACGAAGACGTAGGTCTCGTCGCCGGGCAGCTCGGTCATCGCTCCCTCGTCCAGATCGATGTGCTCACGGCCGGCGATCCAGGCGATGCGATCGCTGCGCTCCAGGTGGGAGTAGGCCGTGTGTTCGCGCACGTGGTTGTCGAAGCTGCGCTGGGCGAAGGCGTCCCAGACCGAGGTGGCCAGGTCGGCGCTGCCCTTCATCAGGGCATCGAAAACATCCGCGCCGATGCGCACCAGGGTCACGGCAGTGGCCGCCTTGATGGACGCCGAGCGGGTCTCGCCGGTGAGCAGAGACATCTCGCCGAGGATGTCGCCGCCGCCGAAGACGTCGAGCAGCAACTCGCCCTCGGGCAGATCGATGAGCACATGCGCGGCGCCGCGCGAGATGACGTACAAGCTGTCGCCGCGATCGCCCTGGTGGAAGAGGTACTCGCCGGCCGGCACGACCACGGTGGTGGCCTGTTCGGCCAGGCGACCGAGGGCGGCCTCGTCCAGGGGCTGGAAGAGCGGAATCTGGCCCAGCAAGGCGGCGATCTCGGGCAGCGGCGAGGTGGTCTTGCCGGCCGTCAGGCGCTGCATCTGCTCCTCGACCTGGGCGGCGAGCTTGACGGCCAGGTCGTGGTCCATGGCGCCGCGATGGCTCAGGTGCTCGTAGCCCTCACGTTCGAAGTTCAAGGCGATGCGCTGGGCCAGGCGGGTCTCGATGGCCTGGGAGACCTCGGGCAGGTGCAGACGCATCTCCTCGAGCCGCTCCTTGGCGCCGCTCAGGTAACCGGAGTAGGTGGCCTTGATGTCCGCGGCCACCTTGGGGTCGACGCCCTCGATGGAGCGGGCAGCGGCGAGGACCTTGCTGGCGGCGGAACTCTCTGCCCGCGAGAGGTCGTACTGGAAGGCCAGGTTGTCGAACTCCAGCGCCGCGTAGATGCCGTGCATCGCCTTGGACCGGCGCAGGGTCCGCGTCAGCATGGCGCGCAGCCCCGTGAGCGGCGGCGTACGGCTGGCCGGCGGATCGAGCGCGCCGCGACCAATTCGATCCATCTGCAGGTTGATCTCCTGGTCCAGGGTCTTGACCGCGCGGTCACCGAGCGTGCCGTGGCCGAAGGCGGCCCAGTAGGCCTCCCGTTCGACGCTCAACATCTGCGCCCAGTAGCCCTTGGCGCGCTCATCCTCGCCCAGGCTCTCCATCTGGCCCTTCAGGGCGCTGATCTGCTGGTCCAGCTCCTCGCGGCGGGAGATGACGTCCTCTTCGACGTCGCCCCAGGAGACCGTTCGCAGGTCGCGCGAGTTGCGCACCTCGTCGATGTGGGTCTTGACCGAGTCGAGCACGGAGGCGCGAGCCGACAGCGCGGCGAGCTGGTCGGTCAGCGGCGGCTTGTCGTAGCCGAGCCATGCCAGCAGCTTGCCCATGGTGCCGCCGTTGAAGGCGATGGTCATGAACACCACGCCGGCGCTGAGCAGCAGCATCTTCTGGGCCACCACGGGAGGGACCAGGGGGTCGTTGGCCACGATGAGGACCAGGGCCATGGAGACGGCGCCGCGCAGCCCGCCCCAGGAGACCACCGCCACGTCGGTCACGCTGATGGGATCGCCCACCAGGTTGGCCAGCGGCCGGAAGATCGAGGTGCCCACGTAGCGGATGATCATGATGCAGGTGTACAGGACCAGAATCAGGCCCAGGTCCATCCAACCCGCCGAGTCGGCCTGGGTGCCGATGACCGTACCCACCAGGAAGAAGATGAGGGTGTTGGCCAGGTAGGCCAGCAGCTCCCAGAAGTGGTGCAGGAAGTGGGAGACCTCGGGGCTGACTTTGGTTCGGCCAGGGCCCCCGAGCCAGAGACCGGCGGCGACGATGGCCATGACGCCCGAGACGTGCAGCATGCCCTCGGCGACGAACATGGCGGTGTAGCCGATGACCACGGTCAGGGCGATCTCCACCATGGGATCGTTGAAGATCCGGCCCAGCCACCAGGAGCCGACGATGGCCAGGGTCAGGCCTACGGCGAGGCCGCCTGCGACGACGATGCAGAAGTGGCCCAGGGTCGAGCCGACGCCGTGGAAGTGTTCGCCGACCACCAGTTCGAAGAGCACGCCGAAGATCACGATGGCGGTGCCGTCATTGAGCAGGGACTCGCCTTCGATCAGGTGGGCCATCTTCTTGCTCACGCCGAGCTCGCGCAGCAACGCGACCACAGCCACAGGGTCGGTGGCGCTGATCAACGCGCCGAAGAGCAAGCAAGCGAGAAGCGCGCCGTTGGCCACCGGATTGGAGAGCTTGCCTGCGGCGACCATCTCCTCGCCATGGCGGGTGAACTCGCCAGCGAAGTCCCAGCCGGCCACATCCAGCAGCCCGTAGAGCAAGCCGCCGGTGAGCACGGTGGCGAAGAGCAGGGCCGGCACCGCAAAGACGATGGCCGCGCCTACGGTCTTCTTGAATGTGTGCAGGTCAATGGCGTAGGCGCTCTCGAAGATCAGCGCGGGCAGGAAGACGAAGATGATCAGGTCGGGTTTGATGTCGCGGGCGTTGCTGAGCGCATAGACGATGTAGTCCATGGCGTGTGGATGCCAATCAACTTCGCCGGCGTAGGCCAGCCTGAAGTGCTCGGCGATCGCCTCGTAGTCCGAGAAGCTGGTCAACCCGTAACCGGTCGCCAGGCCGATGACCAGCATGGCGATCGTGTAGGGGAAGCCCAGTCTGGTCGCCAGTTGGCGGGTCGCAGCGCCGATGGCCAGGGCCAGGGCGAAAACGATTACGATCGTGAACTCAGTTCCGTGTGGCATCAGGCCCCCGCTTCCGTTACGTGCGCGGCAGAGGATAGGATTCAAACGCCGGACGACGCTATCGCGGCGTGGCGTGGCCCGTCAATGGTGGCTGGAGGCTGCAATCTCCAGCAAGGAGCGACCCTGGCACGCGTTCTGCTGGTGATGCCGCCGCTACCGCAGCGGCTGGGCGAGCCCTACCTGGGCCAGCGCTATGTGGCGTCTGCCCTGCTGGCAGATGGCCACCAGGTCCAGGGTGCCGACCTGGCCGCTCGGCAATGGTCGGGCGGCGAGGACGCGGCGGTGGCCCTGGCGAAGTCGTACCAGCCGGATCTGGTGGGCATGACCCTGTTCACCCACAACGCGCTGGCCGGCTATCGGTTGTTGCAGCGGATTGGCAGCCACGCGCGGTATACGGTCGCCGGCGGTCCCCACGCGACCGCGCGTCCCATGGAAGCGCTCGCCCATGGTTTCGACGCCGTGGTCACCGGCGAGGGCGAAGAGGCGGTCGTGGAGTTGGCTCGCGCGCTCGACCACGGCTCGCCAGCCGATCTCGCACACCGCCCGGGTCTCTGGCGGAACGGCCAGCAGGGCACGGCAGCGGCGCCTTTGGCCAACCTCGACGGCCTGCCTTTGCCCCTGGCGGCGGACGCCTGCTGGCGACCGGAGTGGTACGGCGCGACCGGCGAAATCAGCCACAGCGGCACGGTCACCAGCCGCGGCTGCCCCGCCAGGTGTACATTCTGCGCCAACCACGTCACTGGACGCGTGTTTCGATGGCGGGCGGCGGCCGATGTGATCGACGAGTTGCGCCGCCTGCGCACGGAGCGGGATGTACGCCACTTCGCCTTCTGGGACGACGCCTTCACAGCCAACAAGCCGCGCACCCGCGAACTCTGCGCCGCCTTGTCGGCCACGCCTGAGCTGGCCGACACGACGTGGAGTTGCATCACGCCGGCCAACATGGTCCGCCCTGAGCTGCTCGAGGTGATGGCCGGCGCCGGCTGCGTGGCCATCAACTTCGGCATCGAGAGCGGCGATCCCGGCGTGTTGAAGGCGATCGGCAAGGGTCAGCGACCGCGGCATGTGCACGCCGCCGTGGCCGCCGCCAACTCGCTCGGCATGCAGACGGTGGTGAACTTCATGTTCGGCTTCCCGGACGAGGGGTTGTCGGGGCTGAACAACACCTCCGCGTTCATGGATGAGCTGGCTTCGTCGGTGGATTTCTTCAATTCCCGCGGCGTGCTGGTGCCGCTGCCCGCGACGCCGGTGTACGAGGCCAACCACGCCCGCTACGGCTTCACCGACTGGTGGCTGCGCGAGCAGGTGCTGACTGCGGAGCCGCTACCCGATCCGATGGATGCCGCGGCCAACCAGGCCCATGCCGAGATGGATCCGGCGCTGGAGTGGAACTTCTTCCATTATCCCGCAGATGTCAGGACCGCGATCGCGGACCTGGTACGTCGCAAGGCGCGTCATAACGCCGCCACCATCGCCCGCGTGCAGCGCGGCGCGCTCGAATCGGTTGCGCGGACCGCGTCGGAACGCTAGGTTGCCGGCCCATGTACCGAATGCACCACATCTTCATCGTCGCCCTTCTGCCCCTCCTCGCCCTGCTTCTCAGCGCTTGCGCAGGCATGAAGTTCGCCCGCAATGACGGCGCCCATCGCTATCGCGCCCTGCCTCTGGGCACCCAGGTGAAGGTGGTCGGCGCGTCGCTGGAGTTGCCGCAGCCGGTGGTGGCCATCGGCACCTTGACCCAAACGGTCACGGGCGGCGAGAAGCCGGACCCTGGCCCGGTCACGGAGCGATTCCGCAAACACGCCGCCCGCTATGGCTGTGACGCAGTGGTCGGCATCAAATCGACCACCCGCACCAGCACGGTCAAGAAGCGCAAGAAGAAGATCGGGGAAGGCGGCAAGATCTCCTATACCAATGAGACTTTCACCCAGTACCACCACGACTGGACGGCCACCTGTACGCGCACCTCCAAGGCGCCTGGCGGGCTGCTGGAGGGCACTGGCAAGACGGCCGCCATGCCGCCGGAGGCGCTGCCCGTGGTGCCCGTGCCGCCGCGACCGATTCGGGTCGAGCGGGCCGAAGGCAAAGGCAACCCGCTGGCCGAGAAGACCTGGCGCCAGCTGGCGGTGTTCAAGGGGCCCTTCCTGAGCAACTGGGGGGAGCAATTCCGCGGCCCGGCGCCGGCGGAGATCGAGGTCCTGGAATGCCTCAACGAATTGCTGGTCCAGGTGGCCGGACCGACGGGGTTCTGGCGTCGCACGGTGCCGTTGGACTGGTTTGGCTGCAACGCCACTCCGGATACGGCGCAGTGCAAGCAAGCGAAAGCAGCGGGCAAGGCGCTGGCGCCTTATGAACGGCTGCAGAAGTCCATCGGCCGTACCTCCGAGAAGTCGGCGCGCTCCTTCCTGAAGCGACACGCACGAACCATCGACAGGTTTCTTGAGGATGTGGTGCCGCTGCAGGCTTCCCTGTCCGGCATGAAGACGACGACCTTCTACAAGAAACATTTCAAATAGCATATTTGGGGCGCACATCATGAAGCATCACCTGGCGATTATAGGCCTCCTGGTGATGCTCTTGCCCAGCGCTTGCTCCGACGATCCGGCCGATGGCGACGGCGGCGCGGACGCAGCCGCTACCGCCGATGGGGGCGGCGAGGATGCACTCTCCGCGGACGACGTGGCGGGTGACACTCAGGCGGATATCGGTGGCGGAGCGGTGGACTCCAGCAGCCCCGTGGACGCCACGCCCAATCCAGCGCAAGACGTGCCCGTTGCGGACAGCGGCGAACCGGAAGATGCCACTGTGGTCGACGTGCCGTCCGACTCCTCAAACGACGATGCGGCGCAGGGCCAGACCGACGCGGCTACAAACGCCGACGGCGGCGAGTCCGTGGACGCAGCCGGTGATGTGGACAAACCCGCCTGCCCTCCGGTGAAGATCTTCGACTACAAGTGCACCGATGGCGACCCCAAGTCCTGTCCTGGCGGCAGCTGCGTGTTCGGCATGTGCATCGGACCGGTGCTGGACCCGCTGCGCTGGAAGGACTGCGGTGACGGCACCTGCCAGACGTGCGAGACGGCGGACACCTGCCCGGCCGATTGCGGCGCGATTCCCAAGCTCAGTGGAAGCAAGGTGTGGAAGAACGACACGACCATCAGCATCTGGGTGCATGGATTCACCAACAAAAGCGAGGAGAAGCTGGCCAAGACGCCCTATGGCGAAGTCAAGGGCTGCGGTGACGTCTTCGAGAAGATGCAGAAGTTGGGTGTCAAGCGGCCGTGCGGCGACACGCCCGAGGGCGCCAAGAAGCCCAACCAGCTGGTCGCGGTGGAGTACTACGGCAAGAAACCCGCCGCCTGGCTGAGCGCCAAGGACGTCAAGGAGATTGAGGCCTGGCCCTACGACAAGGGGGCGTTGGGGCTGCAGCGTTATGCGCTCATCGTGGCCAAGTTCGCCCGCCATCGGCTCAAATCTTCGGCCGCCACCCATATCAATTTCATTTGCCATTCCATGGGTTGCCTGATCATTCGCCACTTGCTGGAGAACAACTACGAGAACCTGGCGGCGGAGAACCGCATCGTCCGCTGGATGACCAATACGGGCGTCATCGCCGGCGCCAGGCTGGCGCGCTTGTATGACAACCCGGCCATCCAACAGGGGGCCAAGGCGCTGGGTCTGGAGCTGTCCGACTTCGTCTTGATGAACCCGGACTACGTGATGGATACGACCGCGTGGTGGGATCACAAGCTATATGAGGGCAACAATCCGCTGCTAGCGGGCACGCTGATTCACCACACCGTGGCGACAGACCCCAAGATCAAGGAGGCCCTCGGCATCCAGCTGCTGGACCTGAACAACCCGGGAGACGAGCCCAACGACGGCATCATGTACACGCTGGATCAGTACTTCCACAGCCAGTCGGATGCTGCGTCGGCGGTCACCGCGGCCGGCAAGAAGCTGCCCTCCACCCGCAGCTACGGCTACCACGACCACATGACCAATCCGGGCACCGAAGCCGTCGGCGTCCTCGCCGCAGCAGCCTTGGTCGGGGCACGTAAGGTGGTCATCCGGCTTCAGGAAGTGGAACTCCACGACGACCTGGAACAGGACAATCCGCTGGACTTCAGCCAGGCGGGGCAGGCGCCGGCGGATGTCGCCGCGGAAGTCCTGGTGCGCTACGACCCGTGGGTGAAGAAGAAGCTGGGCAAGGACGTGAAGGTCAGCGAGGTGCGCATCGACCATCGCTCGGCCGAGATGTTCCAGATGAAGGAGAAGTCGACCAAGAAGCCGGGGCTGGTGCTCTTCTCCGGTCCGGTGCACGACGACATGAAGGCGCTCTCGTTGCAGGTGAAGCTCATGGAGACCGACTGGTACCCGCGCTTTAACATCAAGGAGACGCTGCCCGGCATCGGGGCCATGCACAAGCCGCTGGCCACCTTTAGCGGGCAGGTGCAGCTGGTCGACAAGGTCATCGAGGTCAAGGACAAGGCCGCGCGGATGGTCCTGTCCGTGACCGTGCACAAGATGTATTGAGATCCCGCTCAGAAGCCAAGCACCGCCACATCCACCAGCATCCTCACGTCGGCCTGCAGCATGGTGTTCTGCGGCGGGGCCTTGCCCTTGACCTTGGCGCTGATGGTCATCTCCTCAGCGAGCGCGAAGTCGGTCAGATCCGAGCTGGCATGCTTGAGCTTCACCGGGTTCTCGGCCACGCCGAATCCGGCTCCGGCGGCCACGAGCTTCGGGTCCTTGCCCGTAGCTGAGACGTAGATGTCGATGGCCTCGATGAAACGCAGATCCTGGCCATTGGCCGGGTCGATCACCTGCAACCAGACCTCCTGGCTCCGGATGGAGTCGATGTCTTTGCGCTCGGCGTTGGCAAGCTGCGGATTGTCGGCGGGGTGGAACGAGCCAAAATCCAGGCTGCCGGAGAGCTTGGGCGACTGGCTTGCGCCGGTGACCCAGCTGGTGGCCAGGTGATTGAGGTTGAAGGTGTCGATACCCGAGCAGGCGAGTCCGGAGATCGCGACGGCGATCCCCAGCAATACTCGAGTGACATGGACCGGCGGGACCACTGGACGACGTGCCCGTAGGAATCTCGCAGCGTTGCTTGTCATCGGGCTCCCAGGTCACGTCCCCCTTGAACTGGTTGCCAGAGTCCCCGGCCAGGATCAAGCGGGGTGCAGTGCAGCAGCCACCAGTGGCGGCAACAATTCGCCCGACGGTCCGACGAGGTGACCCCCACCGCTGGCCTCTGCGAGGGCCGAAAACGCCGAGCGTGCGGGATTCAATTCGATGATGGCGGCGCCGCTCTCCAACGCCACCCGGGCCATGACATTGGGCAGATTCGTCGCCCCGGATGTGCCGATGATGAGCAGCACATCCGCGCCGGCGGCGGCCTGTACCGAACTGTCCCAGTGATAGCGTTCTTCGTCGTAGTACTCGTCAAACCACAGCACGTGTGGCCTGGCAAGGCCGCCACATTGAGGACAGGTCAGCAGCGGCCGGTCGCCAGGTTCGATGGCATCGCCGCGGGCGAACTCACGCAGATCGTCGGGCGCCGGCCACATCCCGGTGTGACACGCCGAAGCGCAGCGGAATCGACTGATGTTGCCGTGGATCTCCCAGGTGCGCTTCGGGTCGCTTCCGGCGCGCACGTGCAGGCCGTCCACGTTCTGCGTGACCAGGATGAAGCGCTCACCCATCTGTCGCTGGAGCTCCGCGAGCGCGATGTGACCCGCGTTGGGACTGGCCTGCCGGCACACGCCGAGGCGGTACAGGTACCAGGGCCAGACCAGGTCGGGCGCACGCTGGAACATGTCCAGTGTGGCCAACTCCTCCGGCCGATAATTGCGTGAGCCGACCGTCCAGTAGCCCTGCTCGCCGCGGAAGGTCGGAATCCCGCTCTCGGCGGAGATGCCGGCGCCTGTGAGGGCCACGATGCGGCCACTCAGTGCCGCGGCAGACAGCTTTTCTTCAAACGGGGCCATGGGGGGCTCCGATGGCGGTCAATGATGGACCGCTCGGTCGAGTGTACCTCGCGACGCATGGCGTCTCCAGGGTCTGCTTGACACCTCGTTCGTGCCGCTGGACCCTGCCAAAGCGAGGTGCAGGCCAGGATCCAGGCGAGGACAGACTGATGCTCGGGCAATCCATGTCAAGCCGCTACCGCATCGATGCCAGGTTGGGCGTCGGTCCGTTTGGCACAGCATATAAAGCGTGGCAGACGGCTGAAGAACGCCACGTCGTGCTGCAGATCCTGCGCCCATCCGGCAATGAGCAGAAGGACGACGAGAACTACCTGCGCATCATGCAGAAGGTCAGCGAGGTCGACTCGGAGTGGGTCCTGGCCGTGCGTGATTTCGGGCGCACCGACGAGGGGCAATTCTTCGTCGCGACCGACTTCGCCGAGGGCATGCCCGTCGACCGCATCGTGGCCAATGACGGCCCGATGGAGTGGCAGCGCGCGGCGGCCATCTGCAAGTCCGTCGCCAAATCCCTGTCGGCCGCCCACGCGGCGGGTGTCGTGCACGCCGGACTGACCGCGAGAGCCGTCCTGGTGGAGTCGCAGGGCGAAGACGACTTCGTGAAGGTGCGCGACTTCGGCCTGGCGCGGCTGCTGGCTGAACCGGGCGTGGACGACCTGGCCATCGAGGCCACAGATCCCGCGTTGCGCGACCTGATGGCCGGCATGGGACCGGAACGCGCCGTGCCCGGCGGTGTCGAGCCACGTAGCGATCTGTACGGCCTTGGTGCCCTGCTCTACCACCTCGTGCGTGGGCGCAGCCTGTCCACCGAGGGTCGTCAAACCGACTCCGACGACGGCGAGCGGGCGCCCTTCATGGCGGCCGATGAAGCCGACCTGCATGGCCTGGACGACGCACTGGCCGATGTCATCTACGGCCTGCTCGCGGCCGACCCGAACGAGCGGATTCAATCAGCAGAGGAGGCGGTGGAAGCGCTCACTCGACTGACTGGAACGCCCGAGAGGGAGGGGCGAATCACGCCGCGAGATGTGCGGGTGAAGGCCTATACCGACGATCCGGAGCGTCGCCGCCCGCGGCCCACGTTGCCCGAAGCGGGGTTCAAGAGCGGTGCGGCCGAACCAAAGCCCTTCGCGGGGACCACGCGGCTGGAATTCGGCACGATCCCAACGCTCACGCGGCGGGACACCGACTCCTTGCGTCGCGGCGTTGGGCTGCCCTCGTTGCAGGGTGCCGCCGCCGTGCAAGAGGGCGGCAGCGAGCGCCACGCAGAGACGTCGCACTGGGTACCCGGACGATTCGCCGACAAAGACGCAGAAGTTGAGGCAAGCGAAGAAGATGAGCCGCCACCGAAGCCGGACAGCGGTTGGCGAGGACCTCCCGCCACGAGCCTGCCCCCGTGGCGGCGCACGGCTTCCGAGCCGACGATGCGTGGCGCTGCGGTCGGTCGCGGCTGGACGTCCACTGCACCGGCAAGGGGAGGCGCGAATGCGGTGGCCGGAGCCAGCCAGCCTGCAGACGATGCCTATGACGACGATTCTCCGACCACCGAGATAGAGGTGGCACCGCACGCGACCGATTCTGCCGGGAGCGCCGAGGCGGCCAGTACCGCCGAGGCCGAGCCTGAAGCGGCCAGACCATCGTGGATGAACCCGCCGGCGGCGCGTCGCCAGCCCAGTGACCAGTTGCCGCCCTGGCAGCGCCCGCGAGACGAAGAGGTCGCCGCGGAGGAGCAGCAGGCGGATGTCCTGCCGCCCATCGCAGACAAACGACCAGCGGCCGAACCGTCCCCCGAAGCGCAGCCCGCGCAGCCCGCGCAGCGCGCCTTCAAGTCGAGCCAGCATCGAGAGATGCCCAGCAATGTCTCCGTGTCGGCCAGTGGAGCCTTCCTGCCGTGGCGGGACAGCGGCGGCATCAAACCCGAAGATCCAGCGCGGGACCTCAGCGACAGCCAGATCATGACCCACCTCGAGGTGACCGAGCCCGAGGGGGAAGAGGAAGGGGAAGCAGAGGCGGACGACGACGGCGGCGGAACCGTGCGCTCCATTGAGGACATCCTGGCCGTCGATCGCTTCTTCGACGGCGATGCCAAACCAGACGAGCGAAAGACGACGGGTCGAAAGAAACGGGCTTCGAGCGGCTTCATGGCCGAGGTGGCCCCAACGGGGGGCTTCTGGCGTACCGAGCAGGGCCGCTGGACCGTGCGTATCGTGCTGGCGCTGTTTCTCTTCGCTGGCGTGCTCTATCTCGCCGTGTGGCATGGTCGGCGGCCCGCCTCGACGGCCAAATCCACCACGCCTGCGGTAGCCGCAACGACCGCTCCTCCGGCGAGCACGGAGACCGGGACCGCCGCGGTGCCACCGCCGGCCATGGCTGTCGCTGCCACAGGTGTCGCCGCAGCCGAGACCACCGAGGGTGGCGTGGACGAGCCTGGCGAGTCGGTCGGCGCACCGACAGCAGGAACCGCCATCGATGCGCCCGCTCCGGCGGCGGCGACGGTCGAAAAGGAGCGGCCGGTACCCGAACACATGGTCCGCATCGCCTCGGGCAACTACCCACTGGGTTGCCTGGCCACCCATGATGGTTGCCCGGCCGATGCCACGCCGATGCATCGCACACCGCTGCCCGCGTTCGCCATCATGGAACGCGAGGTGAACACCTCGGAGTATCGCAGGTGCGAGGCCGACGGCGCCTGCCCGGCCGCCGGGACCGGCTTCCAGTGCAATCGCACCCGGGCGCGCAGCGGACGCCATCCGATCAACTGCGTGTCGTGGCAGGCTGCAGACGCCTACTGTCGCTTCCGTGGCTGGCGGTTGCCGAGCGAAGCCGAATGGGAAGCCTCCGCTCGCGGCCAGCAGCAGAAGGTCTACCCGTGGGGATCCGAGTGGCCATCGTGCGGGCATACCGTGCTGCGCACATTCTCCGGCGACGGCTGCGGCAAGGGCGGCACATCGCCCGCCGGCGAGCACCCGGGCGACCGCAGCTGGGCCGGCGTGCATGGTCTGGGCGGCAATGTCAGCGAGTGGGTCGCCGGCGATCACGTAGCCTATCCCGGGGCGCCAGCCATCAAGGGCCCGGCCCGCAAGGTCTGGCGTGGCGGCAACCTGTTCATGGATGCCCGCAGCATGGTGCCGGTCTACCACCGCGGCACGGCGCCCGGTGAGGCGCGCCGCCCGGACATTGGCTTCCGGTGCGCGGTCGATCTCTAGAGCCAGCTCGAGACGCCAGCCCTCAACCCGCCGACTCCTCGTCCGTGCTGCTGCCCCACGTGCCCTCTGCGTCGGCCACGTGGCGGCTCAGCATCTCCAGCGCTCGAGCGGCGTAGAAACCGTCCGCGATGCGTTCATCGTAGGAATAACGCAGGGTCACCATGCGCCCCACAGCGAGCGCTCCGTCTGCGTCCACGATCGGTGCCTTGTGGATGCGCCCGATCGTCGCAAATATCGAGCAGGTGCCGTGTTCGAAGAGGTGGTGATAGGGCGCGTCGATGCCGACGCTGCCCAGGTTGGCCAGGAAGGCGCTGGCGTGCAGGGGGTCGGCCTCCAGCATGGCCGTCGGCGCAACGTTGAAGTACTCCATCAGGCCGTTGAACCACAGCAACAGGCGGATGGCGAATCGCGGCATGCGGGTGATCAGCGCGACCTCCTTCTCCGAGGAGGTCTGCTTGCTGCCCCGGCCGATCGCGATCGCCTCGTCCACCTTGCGGGCGATCTCCTGCAGGTCGTCGTCGGGGGCGAATCGAACCTTGACCGTGGTGAGCCCGGCGTCGTCGGCAAAACGCTTCTTGACCGCGAATGACAGGGTGATGTCCTGCCTTTGCCAGGTGCGCAATCCGGCGATGAAGCGATTGAGCCGTGGGCGGCTCGCCAGGGTGCGGACAAATGCGCCCAGGATCACGATGAAGAAGGTCACCTTCGGACCGGTGCCAGAATCCTCTGTCGCCAGCCAGTCCAGGGTCGCCCCGACGTCGATGTGTTGCTCGAAGTAGACCACGCTGTCGTTTCGGCGGGGCATCAAGAAGGGCATCATCCGCCGTAGACCGCTGAGCTTCTCGACGGGGCGGGCATGCGGTTGTCCGAGCAGCGGCATGGCAATCCTCATGTTGCGAGCTTC
The DNA here is from genome assembly GCA_964438735.1 of uncultured Enterobacteriaceae bacterium. Classification (GTDB taxonomy): domain Bacteria; phylum Myxococcota_A; class UBA9042; order UBA9042; family UBA9042; genus CAYTLW01. The sequence continues at coordinate 57,431 of CAYTLW010000034.1, forward strand.
AGCGCAGCGTATCGCGCGTACGGCAGACATCGCAATCGAGCGGTCATGGCGACCTGGAACCGACGGCGGGGTGGTGGCGCCGACCGGCAGGGCTAGTATGTCCCGTGCGCGCAGACCTGGTCCTGCCGCCCGGAGTCCGGCCATGCCCCAGAGCGGCGCACGGAAAGGCAGGGCGGAGAAGCGGCCGACTATCGGCATCGTCGGCGGTGGAATTGCCGGCCTGGTCGCCGCCAAGACGCTCGCCGAGGCCGGTTGTCGTGTGGTGGTCTTCGAAGCCGACCCGCAGCTGGGCGGGCGCGCCTCGCTGCCTGCCGAAGCGGAATTCGAGTTCCGCGGGCGGCAGTGGCAGTTCGACCTCGAACACGCCGCGCACGGCATCTGGCGGCAGTATCGAAACGTGCACCGGACCCTGGATGAGCACGGACTGCTCGATCGCCTGGTGCCGGTCAGTGAGCAGGAGTTGGTCAGCAAGGACGACGCCGACGGACTTCGCGTGGTGGAGTTTGGCGCTCGAATCCGCACCTCTGGACTGCCGGATCTGCTGGCGCTGTTCAAGCTGATGTCCATGGACGGCCTCGCCGGTCGCGTCGTGCGCGAGGGTCCGCATCGCTTCGTCGGCGCCGGAACGGAGCTCTTGCACGCGCTGGCATTTGACCCCGAACGCGATATCGGTCGCTACGACCGGCTCACGGTCGGCGACTTCCTGCACGCCTGGCCGCCCGTGATGAGGCGCCTGGTGACCGTGTTGGGGCATTCGGCTTTCTTCCGGGACGCGGACCAGGTCAGCCTTGCCACCTTCCTGACCGGGCTGCACGGCTATTTCATCGCGGACAAGAGAGACCTGCACTTTGGTGTGCTGACGACGGACATTGGCACCGATCTGCTGCGCCCGTTGGCGGGCGCGATCCGCGCCCGCGGTGGCCATGTCCGCCTGAACACTCGGGTCGAGGGCATCGAGTTCGACGACCAGAACCCACCGCGCGCCAAGGCCGTGCTGGCCAGGAGACGCGACGCCAGGCGGGCGGGTCGCACGGCGGTCGACGCGGTGATCATCGCGGTGGATCCCATCAACTTCCGTCGGCTGATCCGCGACGGTCCGTTGGCTGAGAGACTGAAGGAGTCGGCGATTCCACGTGGCGTGCCGAGTATCATCGTCCGCATGTGGTTCGATTCGGCGCCCTCCCTGGAACGGGCCTCCGCAGGCGTCTTTCATGGCCTGGCGGCGGATAACTTCTTCTGGTTGCACCGACTGCAGACTCCCTTCCGCGCCTTCCATCATGCGACCGGGGGCAGCGTCTTGGAGTGTCACCTCTACGCCCGACGCGCCCGTCGTTCGGCGCGCCTGGATGACGAGTCGATTATCCAACGCACGTTGGAGACGGTCGGCCGGGTCTGGCCGGAGACCAGCGGACGGCTGATTCACGGTCATGTGCAGCGCAACGCAGCCAATAACGTCGCCTTTGCGCCGGGCATGATGGCCCGTCTGCCGCCGGTGCGCACACCGATCGGCAATCTTGCCCTGGCTGGCGACTGGATCGATTGCCCGCTGCCCGTGCTCTACATGGAACGCGCAAACGCCACCGCGCTGCTGGCAGCGCGCCATGTGGGATTGACCTGCGGCATGTCGCCCTGGGATCTGCCGGAGCCTTTGCCGCCCTATCCGCCGTCGCCCAGCGTGCGGCAGGCCATGCACCTGGCAAGGGCGATGCGTCGATCGGGACTGTTGCCGCGTATTGGGCGACGCTGGCTCTGAGACGTGCCGATGTCCTTCCGACGCGAACATCGTTGCGGTTGCCGCGACGACGGTGACTTGCTAGATCGTGATCGGTAGCCACCTTCACACCCTGGAGTCCGCGATGCGTACGACGGCCCCATCTATCGGCCCGCGCCCCCTGTGGGCGATCTCGCTATTTGCTTGCCTGCTCATCGCCGGCAGCGCCCTGGCCAAAGGTGATCCCACAGGCATGAAGCAGGTGGACCTGACCCCGGCCCACGACACCTGGGCCACCCATGATGACGGCAAAACCCACGGCCTGGAGCCCGCCATCAAGGTCGGCATCGAGCGCCAGGCATGTGTCGCGGCCGATGCCAAGAATATCTGCACCAAGAAGAAGCCAGCACAGGTCTGCTGTCCGGCTGATGGGGCAACCCCAGCATACTGTGCACCCAAGGATGCCTGCGCAAATACACCGCCGAGTTGGACCTCATTTCGCAAGTTTCGAGGATACATCTCGTTTGACCTGGGCAAGGTGCCAAAGGGCAAGGTGACCAAAGCCGAGCTGCGCATGCGTGTGGGCGAGGTCAAGGAGGTGCTGGGACCACCGGCCAAAGTGGTGACGACCCGCCTCAAGAAGATCGGCAACCCCAATCCCATCTGCGCGTGGGATGAGAAGAAGCTGTCCGACACCAATGGCACGACCTGGTCCTCCCTGCCGCAGAACGTCTCTTCGGCGCCAGGACAGGTGTGGATGTTCGACGTGACCAAAGCCGTCGCCGACTGGCTCAATGGCGACGCGGACATGAAGGGAGCGCCGATCCAGCCCAACTGTGGATTCCACCTGCACGATCCCGATTTCGGCAACAAGGACAAGCCCATCGAGCGTTGGGTGTCGTTCAACTCCAAGGAGGGCAAGGTGCCGCCAACGCTGGCGATCACCATCGCCCTGGACGGCGACAAGGACGGGTTCTTCGCCGACACCGACTGCAATGACGCCGACCCCAAGGTGAACCCGGGCGCCATCGACGTATGCGGCGACGGCGTCGACAACGACTGCAGCGGCGCGGCGGATGACGAGGTCTGTGACGGGCAGGACAATGACTGTGATGGCCAGGTGGATGAAGACGTCGCCGGCACCGGATTGGCGCCCTGCGCCGCTGGTGCTGTCTGCGCCAACCACATCTGCCTGCCCACCTGCAGCGACGACTGCGCCGGGCCCACCCATCGCAAGTGCGAGTGGGATGCTGCCGACAAGGTCTGGGTCATCTGGGGATGTGCCAAAGCCGACGACGACCCTTGCTGGGATTGGAAGAAGTACGAGCCGTGCAACAAAGGCCAGTTCTGTCAGTACGGCTCATGCTCGTCGAACTGCGTCGATCTCTGCGACAAGTCGGGCGACAAGGCGTGCACCAAGGACAAGTTTGGCCAGTGGCATGTGTCCGAATGCGGCAACTGGGATAACGACAGCTGCCTGGAGAACAAGCACCTGCAGGATTGCGGCCCCGGCGCTTCCTGCAAGGCGGCCGCGTGCGGCATGGACGGCTGCAAGGATGGCTGCAAGACGCTGGGGGAGGTGACCTGCCAGGGCGCCACCGCGGTGGTCTGTTCTGACTCGGACGGCGACGGCTGCCTGGATCTGAAGGCCACCAGCGACTGCACGCCAAACGCCTGCGCAGCACCAGGGGGCTGCGTGCTGCCCGGCAGCGCGCCGCCCAATCCGGACGCGGGTTCCAGCGATCCCGATGCTGGCGCCCCTGATGCGGGCGGAGCCGAAGACGGAAGTGGCCCGGTCGATGCTGGCGGCGCTTTGGATGCTGGCGGCGCTTTGGATGC
>CAYTLW010000034.1:61080-63466 GCA_964438735.1 uncultured Enterobacteriaceae bacterium
CTTTGGATGCTGGCGGCGCTTTGGATGCTGGCGGCGCTTTGGATGCTGGCGGCGCGGTGGATGCCGGCAACGTCGTCGATGACACCAGCGTCGTCGACGGTGGTAGCGGCGCGCCGGACATGGGCGGCGCACCGGTGGCGCCACCAGCGGCCACGGACGACGATGACGACGGATGTTCGGCGAGCCCCGACGGGCGTCGCCCTGTCGCGCCCCTGCTCTACGTGATGGTGTGCGCGCTGGCGCTGGCCTGGCGACGTCGCAGGATCGCGTAGCCCACGAGCGCCAGGATCATCGCCAGCGGAGCCGTGCCCTGCCCGGTCGGCTGGGACGAGCAGCCGCTGGACGAGCCGGTCGCCTGCTGCCCGCTGGCGCTGCCCCCTGATCCGCCACCCGGTCCGCTGCCGATGCCATCCGCGAGCGGTACCGTGCCCCCGCCACCATCGCCGGGATTGACGATACCGGTGTCGGCCCCGGCCTGGCCCGCATCGCTGCCCGCGCCTACGCCGGCGTCCGCCGCGCCCGCGGAACCGCCGTCAGCAGCGCCGGAGCCCGCATCTGTGCTCGATCCGGCGTCGGCCGAGGGTGTTCCGACGTCCTCGGCGGGCGCGCCCGCGTCGACTGCGGGAGTGATAGCGTCTTCAGCTGGCGACCATGCGTCCACCGCTGGATTGCCGGCGTCCGGCGTGCTGCCCGCATCTGCCGGACCGCTGCCAGCATCGACCGTGCCACCCGCATCCGGCGCCCCGCCGGCGTCCGCTTCGCTGCTGCCGGCATCGGGACCTGGGCCCACGGGCGTGCAGTTGGGCTTGCCGGGCTTGGTCAGTGTGAACGAGTCGATCTCGAACTTGTTCTTGGGGTCGGTGCCGAAGTTCTGGGCGGTGGTGGCCAGGACCTTGGCCTCCAGCTTGTTGCCGTCGATCTTGACGAAGACGAAGTGATTCTTGCCGCTGCACTTGACGCTGCCATCGGCGATGCCGCCGCCGACGCCGAAGACACCCTTGCCGCAGATGATCTTCATGGGTTCGATCTTGAGGATGCCGATGTCGATCACGTCGTAGGTGAACGCGCCGGTGCCACCCGAGGTGATGTAGACGGTACCCTGCCCCGCAGCCACGGTCTTGCCGCCCTTCTTGGGCTTGAAGCGCTCGTAGAAGTGGTTGTGCCCGGCGAAGACGATGTCGACGCCATGTTTATCGAACATGGGCACGAAGGCCTTGTTCTGGCCCTTCTCGTTGGGCGGATGGTTCAGGTCGGTGATCTTCAGGTCGGCGTAGCTGGTGTAGGAAGGGTGGTGATAGAAGGCGAACTTCCAGGTCTTGTCCTTGTACTTGGTCAGGGTCGCGTCGAGCCACTTGGCCTGGTTCTTGAAGCCGTCGTCGCCGAAGGTCTGCGTGGACAGGGCCATGACCAGCACGTTGCCGTAGGTGAATGACCAGTAGTCCTCGGTCTTGCTGATGTCGTTCACCGGCAGGGCGAAGATCTGGTTGTAGTAGGCGTTGTCGCCCTTGGCGCTATCCGAGTCGTGGTTGCCGATCGCGGGCATCATGGGGAACCAGGGCAACAGCGCTTCAGCCATCTCCATGTGGGCGATCCACTGCTTCTCATCTTTGCCGCTGCGGACCAGGTCGCCACTCTCGAGGATGAAGCGCGGTTTGTGGGCCTTCATGTCCTCGATGATGGTCTTCCACTTGGGGTTCGGCCCGGCGTTGTCATCGCTGCGATGGTCGCCGCCGGCGATGAAGGTGATCGGGGTGCAGCCATCGGCAGGTGCGGTGCGGAAGTCGTAGGTCTTGCTCCACGCGCCGGCGCCGCCGACGCGATAGGCGTACTTGGTGTCCGCCTTGAGGCCCTGCAAGGTGGCCTCGTGGATGGTGCCGATGGTGCCCTTGCCCTTGAACGAGGCGCCCTTGGCCTTGGTGTTCAGGGCGCCGCCGGCGAGGCCGTACTCGACGTCGCTGCTGCCGCCGGTCGTGTCATTCCAGGCGATGGTCATGCTGGTGTCGGCGTTGGTGCCAGGCACGCTGACGCGGACCCACTTTGGCTTGGCCGTGGCCAGCAGCGGCAAGGTCGAGGCGACGAACAAGGCCACGACTGCGGCGGCGATGGCGTGTGTTCTCGGATGCGATTGTTGGGCGTGGAGCATGGCGAACCTCTCTGCGGATGGGGACCATAGTGGATGGCATCCGGCGGGGGCAAGCACCACATAGATCTCGACTTGCGGGAATTGGTGTCAAACCCGGGTCAAATCACCGCGGCAGACATGCGTGTCTTTTTTTTTTGAGTTCCGGGGGTTTCCCCCTGATTCTTTGCAAAGGTAAGGCCCATGCTGCACTGACAGGAACGCCGGCCAGCAGCGAACTGGTCGATCGATGGTCATGGACCACCG
>CAYTLW010000035.1:0-63059 GCA_964438735.1 uncultured Enterobacteriaceae bacterium
GCAGGCTGACGAAGGCCACGCCGAGGGCCTTGAACTCGTCCAGCGCCTCGACCAGATGGGCCACGGTGCGGGCGAAGCGATCGAAGCGCCAGACGGCGACGACATCGATCTCGCGCCGGCGCACGGCGGCCAGCATGGCGTCGAGACCGGGCCGGTCGCGCTTGGCGCCACTGACGCCGATATCAACGAACTCGTCGACCACCTGCCAGCCCCGCGCAGCCGCGTGGGCTCGCAGCCCGGTGAGCTGGTTCTCTGGGTCTTGCGCCTAGTCGGCGGTGCTGACGCGGGCATAGAGGGCGGCGCGAATCGCGGTCATGGCTCGGGTTCCTTCGCGGTCGGCGGCGGTAGCAGGTCGACAGTCGCAGCGGCGCCAGGGGCGCGGGTGACGCGCACCAGGCCCGCCCACTCCAAGGCCGCGAGGCCGCGATACACGGCGTGCCTGGACAAGCCAAAGGCATCGTAGTGGCTGGGGCGTAGTCGAAGCCCCTCGTGGGTGCCGGCCAACCCGGCGAGGTGCCAGGCCATCAAACCGACGGCCAGGGCGCTGCCACCGGCCTGCCTCGCGGCCTTCAGCCAGGCGACAGGCATCGGCCCCCGGACAAAGGGCGACCGCCGAGCCCAGTGCCGGGACGAAGACTGTGCTGGCCGGGGCTCGACTGCGGCGGTGGGCAGGGCGAGCAGGTCCGGGTCGAACGTGGCTGCCATCTGCTGATCACGCTGGTGGACAAGACAAAGAAGACAGTGGACGGGTGAGCGCGGCTGCAACACCCCCTGTCGCAGCCGCGCACACCCTCCGGTGTCAGGCCAACTCGGCCAGCAGCCGCTGCACACGCAGCCACATGTCCCGGCCGGCCGGGTCGACCAGCCGGTCGGGGTGATGGATGAACAAGGCGTCGGTGCGCAGCCGCACGCCGCCCAGGACAGCGGCGGCGGCCAGTTCCATGACCTGCGCGGTCCTGGCCGCGGCTTCGTCGATGGCCTCGGTCGGCGCCTCGATCAGCAGGGCGTCATGCACCGGGGCGACGACCTCGATGCCGGCCTCGGTGGCGGCGATGCAGGCCAGGCGCAGGATCTCGGCGCCGTTGGCCTGCATGGGGAAGTTGCGCAAGGATCGCGGGTTGGGTGGCTGCCAACTGCCACTCGGCCCATCGAAGCGCCCCCGCACGGCCAGCCGCCAGCCCAGCACGGTGTGCAGGTGACCTGACAGGGTGGCGTGGTCGACCACCCTGTCCGACCACGCCCAGAACACCGGATAGGTGCGCCGGTGCAAGCGCAGCAGATCGCGCGCCTGCAGCTCGGTGATGCCGAGGCGCAGGGCCAGCGACCGGGCCCCAATGCCATACTGCACGCCCAGCGCGCACTCCTTGAACTGCTTGCGCTCGACCGGGTGGGTGGCCGCCGTCGCCCCCGGCGGCACCGCGCCGGCCTGGCGTGCGAAGGCCAGGTAGGGGTCGCCGGTGGCGTAGGCCGCCAGCATCGCCGGGTCGCACGACAGCGCAGCCGCGATGCCGAACTCCTGCTGCTCGTAGTCGATGTAGCACAGCGAGCGCCCGGCAGGTGGCTTGATCAGCGCCCGCAGCCAACGGGCCGGGCCGAAGATGAAGCGGGTCGTGCTGGGCTGGTTGCGGCCGGTCTTGGCCTGGAAGGGCCGGAGCATGGTCCGGTTGCGGCCGTCGACCCCGACCTCGAGGTCCGTGGTGCGCAGCTTGGCCACCGACGACCGCAGCTGCCGCAGCGACTCCAACTGCGGGTGCCTCAACGCCATCAGCGCGAAGGTCTCCTTGTCCAGGCGCAGCCGGCCCGTGTCGGTCAAGGGCCAGGCGATGTCGTGTTGGCCGAGCCACCGGCGGAACAGCGCCACAGAGAAGGTGCCATCGACGTAGACGCCGAAGTCCAGATCGACCTCCTCGATGAGCCGCAGCCGCAGCCCCTGCCAATGCCGACGCAGCCGCTCGAGCATGGCCAGGTCGACCGGCACTCCCCGATGCTCCATCGCGGCGACGGCGGCCATGTAGCGGCCGCGCAGCAACGCCCTGGGCACGTCGAGGTGAGCGTCCATCGCCAGCAGCAGGCGGCGAAGGGCTTCGACATCGGCGGCGCAGTAGTCGAGCAGCGCGGCCCGCTCCTCTGCCGTCCAGGGGCCACCGCGCAACGCCAGTTCGCGCATCTCCTGCTTGTCTGCGGCCGCCATGGCGTCCTCGCCGTAGTGGACCAGCGCCCCGAGCAGGCCGGCGCCGGCCGCCAGCTGGCGGCCGTTGGTCTGGCAGCGGAACTCGGCGAAGAGGTCGACGATGTTGCGCGGCACCGGCCAGCCCAGCGCCAGGTGGCAGGCCACCTCGGCCGAGGCGTAGTAGGCCACGATGACCGCGTCGTCGCCGACCGCGTAGGGCGGCGCGACGGCGCGGCGCAGCTCGTCCTGCCAGAGCTTGATGACGCGCCCGGTGTGGAGCTCGTGGGCGACCAGGCAGATCGGGTCGACCTGCTCGCCCGGGCTGTTGCCGAACTCGAAGTCAACGAGCCAGACCTCGTTGAAGGGCAGAGAGGACTGGATGGCGCCCGCGTTGCCAGGGCCCATGTGGCGCCCTTCCAAGGCGCCGTTCTCGTTGATGTGTACGTTGTTCATGACTACTCCTTGCCCAAGAGCTGGCGAACCACCGGGTGGTCGGCCGAGTCGATGAAGCGGTCGCCGAAGGCCAACCGCAGCAGGTCGGTCCGGGACTTGTCGGGGAAGACCGGCTCACCCAAGTCCATCTCGGCGGTCACCGGCACGTAGCACTTGCCGTCGTGGTTGCGCTTGAGCCGCGCCCAGACGCCCACGGCCAGGTCGGCGCCCGCCATCGCCGTCTTGTTCCACGAGTTCCAGTCCTTGCCGTCCTTGGGCAGCTTGATCACCCAGATGAAGAGCACGCCGTCGCGGTTGACGGCGGGGATCAGGCACGCCGGGTTGATGCTGTCTGCCAGCTGCGTCCACAGCGGCTTGGCGACCAGGTAGACCTGATCATCGCGCTCGAAATGCAGGATCGCCGTCTGCAGGCGCATCCCCGGGTCCGGGTGGGTGCGAACCCACTCGTGCTTGCCCGGCTTGCGCACGGTCACCTCGACCAGATGCTCGGTGGTGGTGAGCTGGTCGAAGGTCTGGTCGAGGACCAGGTTGTCGATGTCGGCGAAGGGGTCCTTGGTCGTTGGCGCTGAGACCTTGCCGGACTCCTCCTCCACGCTGCTGATCTGGGCCTTGTGGGCCGCCTTGTTCTTCTTCATAATCAATTACCTCTGGCCAGTGACTTGCTCTTGCAGGATGGGTCGCTGGCCGCTGTGACCGGCAACTGGTCGCGACCCTCGCGGCCAGTTGCCCGTCTTCAAATCTCTCGCTGACAATCGACGCGTGGCTCGACGGCCCGCTCATCGAGCCAGCCTTGCAGCGCCCTCCGCGAGAATCGCACCATGCGCGGCCCGATACGGATGAAGGGCACGCGGCGACGATGGGTCCAGCCGTAGAGCGTCCCGACGGGAATGGCGAGCAGGCGAGCAGCCTCGGCATAACCCATCAGGTCGGGCGGCTCAGCGTCGCGCTGGCCGAGTGCGTCGGAGTCAACACGGCGGCGCAGAACCTCCGGCTGCTTGGTCTTCGTTGTCATGCATACCTCCTTGCGGTCACTTCCGACCGCTCGACTTGCTCCACTCTGCCCGGGCTGTCGGGCGGGCTGAAGGGAAACTGCACCTGGCAGGAGGACCACGGCCTTCGTGAAGGTGTTGTTTTCATTCACTTCTCCTTCGCGACGCGCAGCGAGATGGCCTGATCATCGGGGAGTCCGATCTCGGCCGATCCGTCGAACCTGTCGAGATCAGAGGAGAACGCGGCCGGTGCCAGGTGCGCGTATCGCTGGGTCATCTCCATCGACTGATGGCCGAGGATCTTCTGCAGCTTGAAGATGTCGCCGCCCTTCATGACCCAGTGGCTGGCGAAGGTGTGGCGCAGGTCGTGGAAGCGGATGTAGTGCACCCGCCGACTCCCGGGTTCGGGTCGGTCGAAGCCAGCCCCGTCCAGCACCTTGTGCAGCCGCTCCTGGAAGACCCAGGCGGCGGGCTGATGCATACGGCCGCGATTGTTCGGGAAGACGAGCCTGCCCGGTGTCGCGAGGCGCCAGCGGCGCAGCGGAGGCAGCAGCGGGTTGAGAATCGGCACGTAGCGGACGCGCCGGGCCTTGGTGGGCTTCGTGAAGGATCGCTGCACGGTGATGAGCCGCTTGTCGAAATCGACATCCTCCCAGCGCAATCCGGCGAGTTCGCCCTGCCGCATCCCGGTGTAGAGGGCCGCCGCGTACAGGACATGCACCGCCTCGCCGGCATCGCGGGCGGCGATGAGGAAGCGGCGCACCTCGGCGTCAGTCCGCAGGTAGCTGTAGTCCTCGCCAAAATCGGGCGTGCGCGGCTTGACGATCTTGGGCAGGCGCGCCAGCCAACCCAGGTCGATGGCGACACGCAGCATGGCCCCGAGCAGGGTCAGGATGTTGCGTCGGGTGTTGCGGGCGAGGTGAGCGCGGCTGGTCTTGAGTCCTTCGACGCGAGCAAAGGTGACTTCGCTCAGCTTCAGCCGGCCGAAGGTCGGGCGCAGGTGACAGCGAATGATGCTCTGGTCGTCGCGTGCCTTGCGCTTCTGCGGCGCGCGCACGGCGAGCCAGTAGTCACACAGGTCGTCGAAGGTCTTGGCCGGCGGTGCGGCGGGGCTGTGCCCGGCCACGATGGCGTCGACCTGGGACTGCCGGTTGCGCAGCTCGCGCTCGGCCTCGCGGTAGCTGTCGAAGACGGCCGACTGACGCCGCCCTGTCTCATCGAGCCAGCGGATGCGCCACTTGTTCCTGTGCTTGATAGGTTTGGCCACGGCCCTGCTCCTCGTTGAGCAAGGTGGCTGGTACCCGGGCCCCTGTCACCGATACGAAGGCCATGGCCTTGGTGCAGACAGGGTAGGAGAAGGCCTCTGTGGCCCCGCCGTGGCCCCAAAACGAAAAGACGGGCACCTGCCTTGACGGCAAGTGCCCGTTTTTCCTAGCGGGCCCAGCAGGATTCGAACCTGCGACCTTCGGTTCCGTAGACCGATGCTCTATCCAGTTGAGCTATGAGCCCTTCGCTGGCGGAGAGGGAGGGATTCGAACCCTCGGAACCCTTTTGAAGTTCACTCCCTTAGCAGGGGAGCGCCTTAAGCCAACTCGGCCACCTCTCCTCGGCCAATCTTGGCGACAGTTTCGCAGCGGAGGAGGAGGGATTCGAACCCCCGGAGGCTCTCACCTCGGCGGTTTTCAAGACCGCTGCCTTAAACCACTCGGCCACTCCTCCGTGGAGGTTGCTTCGGGGTCCGGTTGCGGCCGGCTGTCGGGCGCTGCCGCTCCGTCCCGCTGCTCGATTCTGCCGCTTGTTTTCAGCGAGTTCGCGCCGGGCGCACCGGCTGCGGACGGGCGTTGTACCCGCATTCGCCGCGGTTCGCAAGGGCGATTGGAGCGTCTGGCGCGACCGACCAGACGCGGCGCAAGTCCGAGCGCGGCGTGGGTCAACCCGAGATTGCCCAATCGCCACCCGTTGCGCACACTGGGCGCCATGTCGGAGCCGGCCGCTGTTGTGGACTCTCTGCTGCAGATGACATCACGCCTGCGGCGAGATCGTGGGGCGCTGTCGCGGTTGGAGGCGGGGATCGCCCAGAGCAGCGGATTGCACCCGACCAGCCTGCGTCGACTGGTGGAGCTCTGGTTGGGTGGCGCCAGCCCGCGATCGCTGGGCCGGATGGTGGCGCTGGCCGAGGGGCGAAGGCCCGCCGGGCGGGTCGGCATCGTCGCTCCCGGCAACCTCTGCGTGGCGACCTGGCAGGCCATGATCGAAGCCCTGGTGACGGGCAATACGGTCCGCATCCGCGCTGGCAGCGGCGATCGGCTTGCGCCCGGCAACCTTGTGCGGCTGCTGGCGGAGACAGATGAAGAGCTCGCCGCCCAGGTGGAACTGGTCCAGTTCGAGCGTGGCGATGAGACCGGCTGGCGGACCTTCTTCGATGGGCTGGATGCGTTGCTGATCTATGGCGGCGATCCGGCGGTGGAGTCGGTCGCCCGGCGGGCAGCGGAGGCGGGCTACGCCGGACCGATTCGCAGGCACGGTCACGGCGTCTCGCTGGGTCTGCTGCCGGCCAGACTGGTTGAGCAACCCGAGCAGCTGATGCGACTGGCACGCGGGCTGGCCCATGACGCGCTGCTGGCCGATGGCCGCGGCTGCCTGTCCCTGCGCGCATTGCTGGTGGAGGGGGGCTTGGAGGGCGAGCGGGGGACCCGCCTGGGCAAGTTGCTGGCGGCGGCGTTCGCCGACTGCGCCGAGCGCCTGCCGCCCGGGCAAATCGCCATGGACCTGCTGGCCCGCCGACGCCTGCTGGTGGAGGAGGTGGGGTTCCTGGCCGCCACCGGCGACGATGGCGGCTGGGTGCACCACGAGGCGAGAGCGGGCTGGGCCATCGTGGCCCGCCCCTCAGCCGGCATGCACGCCCCCCTCAGCCTGGTCGACCTGGGGCCGGGCGCGCGCTGCCTGGTCTTGCTCCCGTTGGTCGATCGACAGCAATTGCCAGCCGCCATGGCGCCGCTCCGCACCTGGCTGAGCGGCCTGGCGCGCCCGCTGGCGGCGGCGACGAGCATCGACCCGCTGGCCCACCAGGCAGGCTTCGATCGCACCTGCCCCTTCGGCCGACTGCACGCGCCCGACGCCGACGTTCCCACCGATGGGGTGTCAGCGGGCACAGGCCTGCTGCTGCCAGCGGCGGCAGGAACGTAGAGGCTTTGCCTAGCGAGACTTCTTGGGCATCAAGAACAGCCGCCGGCGGCCGCGCATCACCCGCAGCGGCACCATCTCGTTGACGGCGAAGCTGTCGGCGAACTGGCGCAGGCCGCTGGAGCTGGTCAGGGGCGTGCGATAGCCGCCAACGATCACGTCACGGGGGCTCAACCCGACCAGATCCGCCGGGCCGCCGCGATCGACCTTGATCACCAGGACTCCGGCTGACGCGCTGAGCCGGAAGCGTCGACGCAGCGCCGGCGTGAGGGTGGTCACCTTCATGCCCAGACCGCCGACAAAGACCTCGGTGGTCGGCTGCACGGGCGCCCTGCCGTGGCCGCCGAGCTTGCGGGGCAGCGCCGTCAGCTTGACCTGAACGGCCTTGGGCGCGCCCTCGCGGATCAACTCGACCTTGGCCGCCGTGCCGACGCCGGCTGAGGCGGCCAGCCAGGGCAGGTCGGTGGAGCGGCGCACGTCGTGGCCGTTGAAGCGCACGATCACGTCGCCGGGCAGCAGGCCGGCCTTGGCCGCAGGACTGCCGGAGACCAGGCGCTCGATGTAGGCGCCGGCGGCGCGCTTCAGGCCCAAGGTGCGGGCCACCTGAGGTGTCACCTCGCGTACCGAGATGCCCAACCAGGAGCGCTCGATGCGACCGCGGACCAGCTGCGGGATCAGCTTCTTGGCCATGTTGGCGGGGATGGCGAAGCCGATGCCCTGGGCCTTGCCGTGCACGGCCGAGTTGATGCCCACCACCTGGCCGCGGATGTTGACCAGCGGCCCGCCGGAGTTGCCGGGATTGATGCTGGCGTCGGTCTGGATGTAGTTCGAGTAGCGGGTCTTGCCGGGCATGATGGTGCTGCGCCCCTTGGCGCTGACGATGCCGGCGGTGACCGTGTGGCCGAGGCCGTAGGGGTTGCCGATGGCCACGACCCACTCGCCGATCTCGAGCTTGTCCGAGTCGCCCAGTGGAGCGACCGGGAAGGGCGTGGGGGCGGCCACCTTGATGAGGGCCAGGTCGGTATAGGGATCTGAGCCCACCACGCGCGCCTGATAGGTGCGGTCGCCCACGGTACGCACGGTGATCTGGCGCGCGCCGGCGATGACGTGATGGTTGGTCAGGGCGTAGCCGTCCCGGTGGATGAAGAAGCCGGTGCCGCTGGCATTGGAGGGCGCCGCAGCCTGGTTTTCACCGCGACCGCCCCAGGTGTTGTAGGCCACGCGCACGGTGGTGATGTTGATGACCGTAGGTGAGACGACCTTGGACAACTTGGCGAAGGCGCCCATGGTCACCGGCGTGTCGGGTGACAGGCCGGTCTCCGCCGGCTGCTTGTCGGTCCAGAGCTGCGCATTTGCCGGCGCGGTCGCGGTCGGCGCGGCGGCCGCGACAGCGGCTACCAGCCAGAGCGAAACGAGTCCGGTCAGCGCCCCCAGCCTGTGTCGACCGATCCCCGTGCCGCGCAACATCCCCACCTCCGATTCGACGACGGGCACGCTTAACGAGGCAGCGCCGCCGTGGCTCGCCATAGCGATCCAACGGCGGAGTATAGGTCAATATTCCTGATCGCGGTGATCCGAGGCCGTCAAGAAGCCGTCTACTCGACGATCAAGTCCTCGTAGTAGTCGTCAGGCGGCACGCAGTATTTCTCTGCCGGCTTGCCGTCGAGCGGGCCGGCGAATTCCCAGCATGTGCCCTGGATGCTGTCCTGGACGCAGTCCGCATCCGCCTGGCATGGCGTCGTGCAGACCGCCTGGCGCGAGAAGTAGCTCAGGCAGACATTCTGCGGGCAATGGGGGTGCTGGCGCACGACGCAGCTGGTGCTGTTGGTCTTGCTGGAGCTGGTGCCGCTGCAGATGTTCTTGCTGGTGACCTCTTTGTCCAGCTGGCAGGAGGAGTAGGCCACCTCTGTCTCGCAACCGCCGAGACAGGCGAGCATCAAGGCGATGCCGAGGGCGGTGACGATGCTGGTGGTCTTGCGAGCCATGGATCCCCTGTCTGCCACTTCGAGGCCGGACAATCAAGCCGACGCCATGTCGAGCCCCGGGCGCGTCGATCAGTACATACCGATCATGCGCAGGAAGAAGCCGCCCTCGTTGCGTTCGATGTCCCCAGCCGCCGTCTCGGCGAAACGGCTGAAGTTGTAGCCGGCGCCCACGCGAAGCGCCTTGCCCACCAGCCAGGCGGCCTCGACCAGCGCGCCATGCTCGAGGTTCTTGCCGTTGTCGCCACCGATGCCCACCTTCAGGAAGCGGTACTCGGCCGCCGCGTCCACCATCGAGCTGAGGTGGTAGCCCATTCGGCTGATGAACAGCCAGGTGTCCACCGTCGCCTCGGGCACCTCGCCGAAGCGCTCCTTCGCCCGCCGCAGGGCCAGCTTATGACTCCACTGCAGGTTGGCCGGCAGCTCGACGATGGGCTCGACGCTGAAGATGTGCTTGATGCTGTGCTCACCCACGCCCAGGTCGGCGGCGACGGGCCGCTTCTCGATCAGGTGGGTGTACTTGCTGATCACGTTCAGACGACCGGCGCCGGCGGGTCGCCAGGCGGTGCCGATGGTGCCCTGCAGGGTCTCGGCCTCGAGGCGATCGAGGGTCTGGTTGTCGGTGCGCAGGTAGTTGGCCCGGCCGAAGAAGGTCAGCGAGCGGGTGGCGCGGGCGGTGATCGCGTTCAATGAGACGATCTGCAGGCGTCGCTGGCCGCCGTAGTTCTCATCGCCCCGGTCGACGCGCACCTCCTGGCGGCTGGTCAGCTTCCACAAGCGATGTCGCAGCCACTCGCCCCCCACAGACAGGGCATCGCGGGCGGTCTCGCCGACGGGACCGGAGAAGGTCTGCGAGCGCTCGTAACTGGCGTCCAGGTTGAGGCCGGGCGCGATCTGGAAGCGCTTGCCCACGCCCATGATGGCCCGATTCATGCGGCCGGCGTTGAGCGCGTCGACCTGGTACTCGCCCCAGGCGCGGCTGGTCTTGTCATTGCCATAGCGGCTCTCGGCGCCCAGGACCGTGGCGCTCACCGGGCGGCCGGTGTCGTAGCTGTCTTCGAGGCGTTGTTGCAGGTAGAGGCTCGAGCGCTCGTCCAGGCGCGTGCGAATGCCCGCCATGGTCGCGTTCTGGCCGCCCCAGCCGATGCGCTCGTTGAGCACGATGGACAGGTCCTTGCCGAGCTTGTATTCGCCGCCCGCCACGGTGGCGAAGTGATCGGTGTAGCGATGCTCGGGGCGATACTGGTTGGGATCGCCGCCACCGATGAACTGCTGCTCGCCGCGCAGGGTCAGGCGCGGGGTGACGCGGTAGGCGGCGCCGCCGGTGACGGTGCCGCTGTGGCGACCGGTGCCCACGGCATCGTCGGCGTGCATCCAGCCCAGGGAACCCAGCAGGGTCCAGCGGCCCATGCGATGGCTGTCCTGGATGGTCGCCATCTGGCGTTGCAGCGGCGTGAACGAGCCCGATGTGGCCAGCGCGCCGGCGCCCCAGAGCGGGCCCATGTCGACGCCCTGGAAGGGATCGCGGCGGCTGTCGGTGAAGATGGCGTCGTAGCGCAACGCCAGGTTGTTGCCGGGCGCGATGGCGAAGATCGTCTCGGCGCCGGCCTTCTGCTGGCCCTGCTCGGTCAAGACGCCGCCGGTGTGGAAGCCTTGCTGGACCCACTTGTACCAGGCCTTGACGTGGCCCCAGCGCTTGGGCGCCTTGTCCTTTTCGCCCGCCTTGGCCGCGGACAGGCGCAGCGGCTGCACGCCGAAGAGCCCGCCCAGGTCGCGCATGTCGCTGTCCAGGCGCAGGCCCAGGGCGTGGCCAGAGACCCGGGAGTCCAGGTGGCCACCGGTCTGTGCATCGCCGGTGCCGAAGGTCAGGCCGCCGTCATCGGAGACGGAGACCAGGCTGTCGCGCGAGCGGCTCCAGCCATACTCGGCGCGCAGGCGGGAGTGCTTGCCGATCTTGAGCTCGGCGTGGGCGCCGGCGAGCTGGTAGGCGACCTCGCTGCCGTCACGCTGCTCCTGCACATAGGTGCCGCCCAGGGTGACCTTGCCACCGGCGAGCTTCTCCTGGAGCTGACCGCCGAAGTTGGTGCCGGCGACGCCGTCATCGAGGTTGCGCGCCTCGTAGGTCACGTGCACGAAGACCGCGTGCCCGTTCCAGTGCAGGTACTGACCCGGCTGGCCGGCGCTGCCGACGGTGAAGAAGCTGTCCACGGCGCTGGAAACCGGCGACTTGAACAGCAGCCGACCCTCGCGATAGTCGATGGTGTAGTCGTTGTTGCGAGCCTGGGGCACGCGGCCCAACTCCATGTTGGAGTCGCGATCGCGGATGACGACCCAGACCTTCTCCGAACCCGCCAGCACGTCGCGCCCGGACAGGTAGAAGAGCGAGCCGCCCGTGCCGCGCATCAGGTCCGTGCGCCGGCTGAGCTGCCGATCTTCGGTCGCCACGAATGCCTTGGCCTGGGTGTCGAAGTCGCCGCCGAGCACCTTGTTCAGGTGGACCATGGCGCCGTACATGGCGCGGTCGTAGCGAACCAGCTCGAAGCCGCCAATGGCCGAGCGGAAGTTGCCCAACATGGCCGTGCTGCGATCGGCCTCCACCAGCACATAGACCTTGCCGCGGGCGCGCGCATCCTGCACGTCCTCCGAAGCGTCGCCGTAGACCGGATAGAAGCGCTCCGGATCGAGCAGGTTGGTCTTGAAGTCTTCGATATCCGGGTCCTTCGCCGTGTCCACATGGGCGGTGTAGCGGATCGACTTGAAGCCGGCCCAGTCGCCCTTGATGCGACCCTTGAGGTAGAGCGCCGCGCGGCCGTGCAGCTTGAGCTTGTCGCCCACCTTGATGGTGGTCTGGTCGCTCAGCCCCTGGATGTTCGCCGTGGTCTGCGCCAGGGCGGTATCGGCGATCGCCAGCAGGAAGAAGGCGCGCTCGGACAGCTCCACGGTGCGTTCGATCTTCGCCACGTTGCCGGCCTTGTCGGTGGCGCTGATGATCAGCTTGCTGCGGCCGGGCTTGAGCTTGACCACGGTGTAGAAGCTGCCGTCGCCATCGAGCAGAACCTCTCGGCCGTTGATCTTGATGGCGTTGCCGGGCGCCGTCCGGCCGCTGATGGCCAGGCGCTCCGAACGCAGCTTGGCGCCTTCCTTGGGCAGCACCACCGCCAGTCGGGCGGCGGGCAGCTCGCTGCTGGCGGCGGGCTGGGGCGGCGGCGTGAACATGGCCCCCGTCACAGCCTTGTCGGTCGATTTGGCGGATGCCTTGTCGGCGGCCTTGCCCCCGGGCTTGTCGACGGCCTTGTCGACGGCCTCGCCCTTCTTTGCGGCCTTCTTGCCGGCCTTCTTGCGCGCGGCGGCCTCTGCGCGTGCCGCGGCGCGTTCCTGGTCGGCCTTGTCCAGCTCGCGCCGCATCTGGTCGATGACGCCGGCGCCGAAGTGCATCAGGCCGCCCTTGTCGTCCACCTGGGGCGCCTTGCTCGTCGCCTCTGCACCCGGATTGACCGCCAGCACCCGCTTCCACAATCGGCCCTGGCCGTCGTCCTGCTGCAGCTCGATAAGCGTCGGTTTGCCGACCCGTACACGCACGGTTCGCGGCGGTCGGTTGCCGTCGCCGATCACCGGCTTGCCAGCGACCCAGAGGCCAGCGGTGACGGTGAAGGGTTTGGGTTTGGTGCTGCCCGACGAACCGGTGACCTGGTGTCGGAAGCGAATCTCGATCCGGTCCACACCCAGCTTGCTGCCGTCTGGATCAGCGTCCGGCAGAGCAGCGCCGACGCCGAAGACCACCAGGCGGTCACGGCGCACACCGGCGTCCAGCAGCGCGGCGCGCACGTTCTTGGCGGCCAGGGTGGTGCGCCTGGCGGAGTCCTTGGTGATGCTGTGCACGCTGACCACGGCGATGTGTCGGGTCCGCTGTCGCAGGGTGTCGGCGGAGCGCTCCAGCCACTCGCCCAGGCTCGGCGTGAGCTCACCATTGCTGCGGAAGAGATCGGCGCGCACCACCTTGTCCGGTGGTGTCGAGGGCACCAGTCCAACGCCGCCGGCGAGCAACCGCAGGGTGGCGGGCGCGGTACGCCAGCCCACCAGGCCGCTACCAGCGCCACCGGGCGCGGGGATCAGCACCTCCATGGCCAGGCCGTAGCGGCCAGCCTTCAACGCCTTGCCCTGGATGGCGCTGGAGGGATCCCAGAAGAATGTCGACGGCAGGGGCACCGGCAGACGTGTTCGCTGCACGATGTGGCCTTCGCGATCCATGACCACGACGGCGGCCTCCTTGGCCTCCTCCGGCATACCCTCGGTGGACAGCACCACGCGGCCGAGGATGCGTCCCTCGGCCATGGGCAGTGGCATGTTGGGCACTCTCAGCTTCAGCGGCTGACTGACTGGATCGAGGCGCACGCCCGCAATGCGCACGCCCATGGGCATCTCGAAGGCGATGGGCACGTCGACCCATGCGGCGCCACTGGCTTTGCCCGGCACGGGGACCAGGGTGCGGCCGGGGCGCGCCGGGGCAGGTTTGGGTTTCGGTTTCGGAGCCGGTTTCGGCACCACCACGGCCGGCTTCGGCTTCGGAGTCGGCTTGGGCACCACGACCACAGGCTTCGGCGCAGGCTTCGGCGCAGGTTTCGGCACCACGACCGCCGGTTTGGGTTTCGGCACCGGTTTGGGCGCGGGCTTCACGACAGGCTTCGGAGCTGGTTTCGGCGCCACGACCACGGGCTTCGGAGCCGGTTTCGGCGCCACGACCACGGGCTTCGGAGCCGGTTTCGGTGGCACGACCACGGGCTTGGGTGCCGGTTTCGGTGCCACGACCACGGGCTTGGGGGCCGGTTTCGGCGTCGGCTTTGCGACGGGCTTCGGCGCGGGCTTGCCGACAGGCTTCGGCGCGGGTTTCGGCGGGGGCTTCGGCGCCGGCTTCGGCGTGGCCTCGGCCGGTTTGGGCGCCGGCTTCGGCGTCTCGGGCGGCGGCACCACCTCGGCTGGCACCTCGGGCCGGACCACCGATTGCAGCAGCCCGCCGGCGGGCGGCAGCTTGACGCGATCGGGCGAGATCGCCGGGGCCAGGGAGACGTACGCGTCGCGGCGACGCCCGTCTGCAGCCCGAAGGCCCACGATCAGGCGCCCGTCGGCAGGTCGGGCGATGAGCTCAGCGAAGCGGCCATCGGCCTGCACATCCATCCGCTGACCGTTGGCCAGGGCGAGCCGGGGCCGGGGCTTGAGGCGCCACGGGGCGTTGGCGCCGGCCTTGAGCTGCCCGGCGATCTGCATCGGCATGGGCGCAGACCAGGCGCCGGCGCGATAGCGCGTCTCCGCGCGCAACACGGCCACGTAGCGGCGATCGGCCTTGAAGGCATCGGCGGGTGGCTGCACCACGAGGAGGGCCGGCGGCTTGCCCCGCCAGCTGCGTTCGAAGACGTAGGCGCCGATGCCGCCGCGCGCGTCGACCTCGCGCACCTCGAGCGCGTGACGGGTGAAGGCGCCCTCGCTCTGTACGCGAATGGTCAACGCCGCGTGGGCCAGGACCACCACCGGCGTGACCTGCGTGGGCAGCGGCGTGGGCGGCTTGGCGGCGCCGTGGACCAGCGCAGCGCGCAGCCACTGCGGCGGCAGGGTGCGCTCGTCGATGATCACCTCGAGGGACTCGGTGGCGCCGCGCAAGGAGACCACGCCGGCGCCGTTCTCGTCGATCTCCTGCGCGCGCTTGCGGGGCGCCGGCTGAACCGTCTGCGGGCGCACGGTGTCGAGCTCGCAGCTCACGCCGAAACGCAGCCCCAGGGCGATACCGCGGGTGACATAGAGCACGCGCTTGACGTCCGTGGTCATGGTGGAGCCCGGCGGCGTGGTCTCCAGGTCCAGCTTGAAGAGGTGGTTGCCCGGGTGGATGTCGACCAGGTGGAAGCGTCCGTGGCGATCGCTGTCGGCGTAGTGGCCGTTGTCGGCATAGACCCGGGCGCCGGGCAGGCCGGGTTCGCCGGGATCCTGGTCGCCGTCCCCGTCGGCGTCGCAGAAGACCTTGCCCATGACGATGCCGCGATCGAAGAGCGGATCGGCGCGCACCTGCATGCGACCCATGGCGGCCTTGGACAGTTCCACGCCGGCGGGATCGACCAGTTGGGAGCGATGCATCAGCCAGGCGCCCAGCTGGGCCGAGGGCAACACCACGGTCTGCATATGCAGCACCAGTTTGGCGCCAGCGGGCAGATCCAGGCCCATGCGATGGCCGGCGATGGGGGTCGCGCGCCAGGCCTCCAGCAGCGGACCGGTCATGGGCGCCAGGGCGATGTTGGTCGGCTTGGTCAGGCCCTTTTCGAACAGCTGCAGGCGGGCGGCGCCGGCCACCCGGCCCAGCCCCTCGGGTAGCAGATGACGGATCACAACGCCGCCCTTGGCGGTGAGCAGGTCGGCGGCGAAGGAGTGGGTCGAGCCGTTCTCGGCGGTCACGGTCACGTGCACCACCTCGCCGATCCGCGCCTGCGCCTTGCTCAGGTGCACGCTCAACTTGATGGCGTCGGCCATGGCGTCCACGGGCAGGTGGTTGTGGCGCGGTGAGGGCGGCGCCTGGTCGCCGCTGGCGCCCTGGCGGGTGAATCGGGTGAAGTAGCGCGGCAGGCCGGCGGTCAGCTTCGGCAAGGCGTCGGCGACCACCATGCCCAGCTTGTCCAGCAGGGCCAGGCCCGGTTCGGGGGCGCGCTGACTGGACGGGAAGGCCCAGGTGCCCCCCGCCCCTGCGGCGTCGATGCGATAGGCCCGTCCAGCGGGCGGAGCGAAGACGTAGGCGCCATCGCGGCCGGTGGTCTGGCCCTGCTGGCCGATGCCCAGGTCCGACTCGGGGACCAGCTGGCCCGGCGCGATGGGATCGGCGGCGTCGTAGTAGAGGAAGACCTTGATGCCGGCCACGCCGGTGCCCGCCTTGGCGTCGTAGACGCGTCCGGTGGGTGCCAGGGCAAGGTCCAGTTGGCGCGAATCGCCGGCACCCTGATCGAAGGTGGTCTCCAGGAAGAGGGTGCCCGCCGCCGACAGGACCCGCACCCGACGCTCGCCGGCCGGCACCTGCTCGATGAGGTAGCGGCCCTGGCTGTCGGTGATGGCGCTCAGGGTCGGCCCGGTCTGACCCGCAGGCGGCTGAATGAGCACCTGGTAGCCGGTGAAGAAGAGGTCGCCCTCGGCAAAGGCGCCATCTTCGGCGCCCACATCTTCGAAGACCACGCCGCGCACCACGCCCACGCCAGCGGTGGCGCCGATGGTCACGCAGGCGGGTTTGGAGGTGGTGTCGACGATCGGAATCGGCGCGTCCGGCCCCGGGATCGAGAAGCGCGCCCGGGCCGTATTGCAGATGGCCTGGCCGCTGGGGGCGGTGTCGGCCACCTTGACCCGCAACGAGACCACGGCCTGGTCGCCATCGAGCACGGTGATGCCGGTCACACGCAGCGTGCCGGCGCCCTTGTCGGCGGCGGGCTGCAGGTCCAGCTGGGCACCCGGCGGCACCAGCACATCCTGGGGCGCGCCGCTGAGGCCCGCCGGCAGCAGGTCGATGAGCTCGACGTTGTTGAAGGGCGCATCGCTATGGTTGCGCATGGCGATGGTGTAGCGCAGCCAGTCGCCGGCGATGACCTGGCCGCCATTTTCGTCTTGCACCACCTTGGTGACGGTCATGGCGGCGCCGCCGCTGACGGTGATCACGGTCGGCTGGTTGCCGTTGCTGTCATCGCCGTCCGAATCGGAGGGCTCGGGCGCCAGCCCCTTGGCCTGCACCACCGCCTGGTTGCTGACCAGCTTGGTCTTGCCGATGCGCACCTGGAAGACCACCGTGCGCGCCGCGCCGGTGGCGATGCTGCCCAGTTGGACCACGACCTTGCCCGCCGCCGCGTCCACGTGGCCGGCGTCGCCATCGGCGGCGTCGCTCAAAGGAGCATCGTCCAGTCGCAGGGTGCCGCCGATGTACTGCACACCCTCGGGGATGGGATCTTCGAGCACGGTCTCGTCGGCCGGTGCGGCGCCGTCGTTGTGCACCGTGATGGCGTAGCGCAAGGCGTCGCCAGGATCGGCCTTGCCGTTGCCGTCGGTGTCGATGAGCGTGACGACCTTGTCCGTGCGGCGCAGCGAAGCGCCCTTGCCGACCACCATCACCGCCGGGCCGATGGGCGTCGGCGGCACCTGGTCGGCCACCGCTGTGGCCAGGTTGCTGACCACAGCGCCGTCCACCACGTCCGAGCGCACACGGGTCCGGAACTCGACGATGGCGGCGCCGGCGACTCCGGGTTGGACCGTGCCTGCCGACGCGCCAGGACTGGCCACCGCCAGCCCCTGCACCAGCGGCGAGGTGCCGTCCACATCGGCCGCGGGCGACCCGTTCAGACGGGTCGAACCGAGGATGTAATCCATGCCGGCGGGGATCGGGTCGATCAGGCGCACGTTGTTGACCGGCTGGCCCGCGGTGGCGATGACCGTGATGCGCCAGGTGACGGTGTCGCCGGCCAGGAGCGGCGCGCCGTTGTCGTCGGTTCCGGTCTTGGTCGACGCTTCCAAAGCGCTGACCACGCGCACGGTGCTCACGGTGGGATCGCCGACCGTATCGGTGGCCGGATCGTCGCTGCCCACAGGCGCGTCCAGGCCGACCGCGTTGCCGAAGGCCTGGTTGGCGATCTTGGTTCCGTTGGCCACTTCGGCCAGCACGCGTATATCGACCTCGAGAACGACCACATCACCGGGTTCGATCAAAGCCAGTTCAGCCGTGGCCGGCGGCGCCCAGGTGATCTCCTGGCCATTAGCCACGCCCTTGGCACCCACCGCGACGACCTCGAGGTTGGCGTCCAAGGTGTCCACCACCTGCACCTGCTGGGCCGCTGCGGCGCCCTGCACCTGCACCTCGATGCGATAGCGGAGCACATCCAGCGGCGCCACCTTGCCGCCGTTCAGGTCCAGCACGGTCTTGCTCAGGACCAGCTTCGGCGCCGAGGCGATGGGCAGGTTGGCCGGCGGCGATGTCCATGCGATCTGGGTCTCGCCCTCGCGGGCGGTGGCGATGGCCTTGGCGACGGCACCATGAGGCGCTGTGGAGCGCACCTTCAGCGTGGCCTTCAGGGTCAACTGGCTGCCGGCGTCGATGGTCGCCAGGGCCGGCGTATTGCCCGGCTCCCAGATCAGGGTCTGGGCCTTGCTATCCCAGGCGCCGCCACCGCTGTCGACCATCTCGAAGAGGGCCGGATCGATGGGCACCCGGACGCGCACGGCGGTCGCCGGCTCCTTGGCGTTGGCGCCGACGGTCACCTGCAACTCGACCAGGTCCCCCGGGGTCGCGGGCACTGTCGCAGGCGGCTGCGGCGCCCACACCGCCAGCACGGCCAGGGTCGGATAATCCACCAGCGCGGCGGCCTGGTTGGACGCCGCCAGGTCGCCGTTGGCCGGCTTGGCCGTGGCCTGGTTGACCAGGGTGGCGCCGTTGGACACGCCCTTGCCCACCTTGGCGCGGAAGGCCACGGTCACCGACTGGCCGACCTCCAGTGTGGGGATCTTCCAGGTGGCGGTGGTGCCGGCGAGGGTGCCGCCGCTCTCGACCTGGATCTCGTCCAGCGCGATGTTGCCCACCTCGTCTTCGATGACCAGCGACTGCGCCGCGGCGTTGCCCACGTTGGCGACCGTGATGTGGAAGCGCAGGGAGTCACCGGGGAAGAGGTGATTGCCGGTCAGGTCATCGACCCCCTTGGTCACCTTCAGCAACGGCCGCTTCAGCACGGTGATGGTCGGCCCGACCACCGTGGTGACGGTGCTCAACTCCGACGGCTTCAGGGTCGCGCTCGGGGTCAGCTTGCTGCCGTCGACCGCCGACGCCTTGACCTTGGCGGTCGCCACCACCAACGCCGTGCCACCGCCGGCCACCTTGGGCAGGGTCCAGGTGATCGAGTTGCCCGAGATCGAGCCGGGCGTGATCGCCACCAGGTCCTCGAACGCGGCGGGCAGGGGCAGGTTCACCACCACGTCGGTGGCGGCGACCTTGCCGGTGTTGCGCACCGTGACCTCGAAGCGCAGCTTATGACCCGGACCCACCTGGTTGATTTTGAGCAGCCAGCCGGACTCGTCATCCACGGCCAGGGTCGAGGTCTCCAGCTTCGGCTTGGCGTCCACCTGCAGCGTGACCTGCGGTGGCGGCAATACGCTCGGGATGTCGGCCACCACGGTGATCTTGGTTCCGTTGGCCAGCCCCTCCTTCACCTTGGCTTTGAAGCGCAATTCCACGTCACCGGCCGGGGTCAGGCCGATGAGCGGCACGCCCCAGAGGACCTCTTCACCGGCGAGCACGCCATCGTCGAAGGTCTGGATGTCGCTCAAGGTGGTCTTGCTGAACAGGGCCTTGACCTGCGTGCCCACAGCCAGGGCGTCGCCGGTGTTGCGCAACACCAGCCGGAAGATGATCTCATCGCCGGGCTCCACGGTGCCGCCGTTGACGTCGGTGGTGGACCAGGCGCTGGTGCCCAGGTCGACCTTGGCGACCACCTTGATGACGGTCGGTTCACGCACCGGAGTGGCCAGGTTGGCGTCGGTCAGGACCGGCGCTGCGAAACCCTTGGCGGTGACCTGGGCCTGGTTGCTCACCGCGACGCCGGCCGGCAGCGGCTTCTTGAGCTTGGCGGTGAAGTGCACCGTGACGGTCTCGCCGGGCGCGATGTTGCCGCCCTGCCAGGTGATCACACCGTTCTTGAGAATGCCGCCATCGGCGGGCACGACCGACTCGAGCTGCGGCGGCAGCGGATCGGTGATCACCACGTCCTTGCCGATGGCGTCGCCCTGGTTGGGCACCGTGATGGTGTACTGCAGCTCGTCGCCCGGCTTCGGATCGCCGCCGTCGCTGTCCACGACCGTCTTGGTGGCCTTGGAGAAGTCGATGTTGGAGATGACCGAGAGCGAGGTGGCGTCGTTGGCCGCGGGGGTGGCCGGATCGTCGGATGTACTCGGCGCCGCCGCCCCCTCCCAGGTGACCGAGGCCTGGTTGTCGATCTTGGTGCCGTTGTCGAGACCGGCTTTGACCGTGGCCTCGAAGCGCACCACGACCTGGTCGCCGGCGCCCAGGCCCAGCGAGGCCACCGTCGGCCAGGTGATCACCCCGGTGCCGGCGTCGTAGCTGCCGCTGTCCAGCGGCTTGATGTCGTCGAGGTTGGCGTCCACCGGATCGCTGATCACGACCTGCTTGGCGACGTCGTTGCCGCCGTTGACCACGGTGACCTGGTAGCGCACCACCTGCTTGGGTTTGACCTGACCGCCGTTGATCTTGGCGCCGGTGGCGGCGTCGAAGACATCCTTGCTGGCGGTGGCCTTGGCGGCGCTCTGGACCTTGAAGCAGGTGGGCTCACCGCCGGGTTTGGGATCGGCCCCGGGCGGCACCGTCACGACGGCGGCGGGATTCTCGGCCGCCTTGATGGCCGCGCTGTTGCAGATCTCCAGGCCGTCGGCCAGCGGTTTGGCCAGGGTGCCCTCCAGCGACAGGACCTTGCTCTGCCCGGCGGCCAGCGTGCCGACAGTCCAGGTCGCGGTGCCGTTGGCGAAGCTGCCGTCGGTGGCCACTACACCGGTGAGCTGCGGCGGCACGGCGTCGGTGACCACGATGGCGCTGCCGCTCAAGTTGCCGGTATTGGTGACGGTGATGGTGTAGGTGACCTTGTCGCCGGCGGCGATGGCGGCGGCGGAGACCGCCTTGGTGCTGGTGCCGAAGTCGGGCAGGTTCTCGACCTTGAACGAGATCGTATTGGTGGTGTGCTGGCCCGGCGTCTCGGTGAAGGCGACCTTGGCGGTATTGGTGACCGTGGTGCCGCTGGCGGTGGTCTTGTCCACGACCGCTGAGAGCTTGAGCAGCAGCGGCGGATCGCCGGGATTGACCGTCACGGCGGGCCAGGAGGCGGTCGAGGTGCCGGCGTCGAAGCTGCCACCGGTGACCTGCACGTTGGTCAGCGCCTTGTGCAGCACGTCGGTGACGACCACGTTGGAGGCGGGGGCGTTGCCGGTATTGGTCACGGTGATCGTGAAGGTGATGGCGTCGCCGCCCTGCACGCTGCCGCCATCGACATCGGTAAACGCCTTGGCCGACGCGGTCAGGTCGGGCGCCGACTTGACGTCGAAGATGGTGGCGTCGTTCTGGCCCGGTTTGCCGGGGTCGTCGCTGAGGGTCTTGGCCGACAGGCCGCCGCCGGTGAGTTCGACCTGGTTGCTGACCTGGGTGCCCTGCTTGATGGACGCCTTCAGGGTCGCGGTGACCACGATCTTTTTGGCCGGGCCGGGCGCAAAGTCGGCCAGATCCCACGTGACCTGCTGGCCGTTCACCTTGCCGCCGGCCACGTCCTTGATCTCCAGCACAGGGTCGTAGGTGGTGATCAGCTGCGCGTTTTCGACCGCGCCATTGCCGGTGTTGTGCACGGTGATGGTGTAGGTGACCGTATCGCCGGGCTCGAAATCGGCGCCGCCGGAAGAAGTGACCACGTTGGTGAACAACGAGATGACCGGGTTCGCCTTGACCTTGGTATTGGCGGTCAGCTGCAGCGGCTCGGGCAGCTCCTGGCCGGTCACGGACGCCGTATTGTCCAGGGCCGTGCCGTTGGGCAGACCGGGCTTGACCCGGGCGTCGAAGGAGAGCACCGCCTTGCCGCCACCGCCCGGCAGGGAGGGCACCGACCACAAGACCGTGTGGGTGCCGGCGTCGTAGCTGCCGTTGCTGCCGCCGGAGACCTTGGTGATCTGGTCCAGGTCGCCATCGACGGGATCGCTGACCTGCAGGGTGCCCGAGGGCTGCTTGCCGTTGTTGATGAGGACGATGGTGTAGCGAAGGATGTCGCCCGGCTCGATGTCGCCGCCGTTGAGGTCATCGAAAGTCTTCAGCGATTGGGTCAGATCCGTGCCGCCCATGACGGTGAACTCGCCGGTCTGGATCACCACCGGCGGCGAGCCATCCTTGGGGAAGATGGTGGCGCTGTTCTTGAACTTGGTATTGGGCGGCGTATTGGCCTTGATCTTGACCTTGAAGGTGAAGGTCTCGGTGATGCCCGCCTTGACCGTGAGCGCCGAGATGGTCACCGCGCCGTTGTTGAACTTCACCTGCGGGTCGGGCGACGAGACGTAGTCCAGCGGGCCGGCCAGCACGTCGCTGATGTCCACCACCGCGTCGCCCTGGCCGTCGTTGACCACGGTGATGGTGAACTGCATGTCATCGCCGGCCTGCAGGGGGGTGGCGGGCGTCAGGTCGAGGCCCTCCTTGCTGGACTTGGCCAGGCTGGCCGGCGCGTCGACCGTGAAGGTGGTGGGGTCGGCCTTGCCGGGGCCCTGCGGGCTGTCGGTCTTGACGTCCAGGCTGCCGCTCTTGACCAGCCCCTGCACCGTGACCACGTGCCCGTGCAGCTGGCTGACGCCGAGGGCCTTGAGCTGGGCGGCGGATTTCAGGGTGCCGTTGATCTTCCAGATCGCGGTCTGCCCCGGGGCCACCGTGGCCTTGGTGAAGAGCGCAAAACCCGTACCTTTGGCGCCGCCGGTCTTGGCGCTGGCGTTGGCGCCCGGCCCGGTGGCGCTGGCGAAGAGCACCTCTGACGGCATGTCCAGGCGCAGGCTGTCGATCACGGCGGGCTGGTTGGAGGTGTTGGTGATGCTCAGCGAGTACTCGACGTTGCCGCCGGGTTTGACCTTGTCGGGGCTGGCGATGAGCACCGGCAGGCCAAAGGTCGGCTGCACGATGTCCACCTCGACCTGCTCGGTCTCGATCTTGCCGTCGAAGGTCTTGCTGCTGCCCTTGTACTGGTAGGTGAGTACCGCGTTGGACTTGAACGAGGCCACCCCGGGCGGGTCCTTGACCTTGAGCTTGAACGAGATGGAACGCTGCTGGTCGCCGCCGAACTTGCCGGTGATGGTGCCCAGCTGCAGGCCGGTCATCAGGGCGCTCTGCACGCCGATGTCGGCGATGGTCTTGCCGTCGACCACGGTGGTGCCGGGCACGTACTCGGTCCCGGGCGGCGGCCAGGTATCCAGCTTCACGACCGTGCTCAGGGCGTCCAGATCGCCGACGTTGAACACGTCCAGGGTGAAGGAGAGCTCCTGGCCCGCGACGGCGGTGGTCTTCTGCTTGCCGTCGACCCGGAACTTGGTGAAGGCGTTCTTGAAGTTGGGCGCCAGGCGGTTGATCTCCAGCAGCGTGTAGCCATACAGGAGCAGCTCGCCATAGCCCGTCTTTTCGCCGTCGGGATCGGGCCCCGGGCCGGCGACGATGCCATCGCCCGAGGAGACCAGCACCGAGGCGCTCACGTCCTGGGGTTTGACCAGCTTGGACACATCGAAGCTGTCCAGGTCGATGCTGGTCTCCGGGGTCGAGTTGAAGATGTTGTCGACCTCGCCGTTGCCGGCGCCGCCGGAGAGTTTGCTGCCGTTGAAGGCGATGTAGTCCGGACAGCTCTGACACGGATAGCTGTCGGGCCCGCCCTTGCCGCCGGCGCCCCACTGGTAGGGATTGCCCAGGTGCTTGTCGCCCTCCATGGCGTAGTAGGCGATACGCGCCTGCGGCGGGTCACCGACCAGGAAACCGTCCAGTTGGAATGTCTTCTGGCCTGCGGAGAGCTTGGTCTCGTCGAGCAGCAGGAAACCGTCGTAGAGGTGAATGTCGCGTTCGGTGGTATCCGAGAACTTGGTGTCGTAGATGACCACCATGGACCAGGAGGCGTGGTGGGCCTGGCAGTGCGGATCGTGTTTGGGGTTGCCGGGTTGGTAAACGCAGCAGGTTGTCTCGGGTATGTTGGGGTAGTGCTTGGTGTTGAGCTTCGACCCGCAGCCCTGGTTCTGGATGTTGGCAACCCGGGCCTGCAGATCGCCGACGCTGTAGACGCCGTTCCAGGTGTCCAGGCCGGGGTGCGAGGAGACCAGGGAGGTGACGTCCTTGCGGCAGTAGAAGTGGTTGACCTGTACCGTGCCCTGGTTGTCCTTGGTCTGGTGGGTCAGGCAGGCGCCGTCGGCGATGACGGAGGTCTTGGCGCCATCGGGCGTGGTCAGGCTGACCGTGTTGTCGATGGACCAGCCGCCGCCGCCCGACTTGGGCGCCGAACCGCCCCAGAACAACCAGGCCCCCTTGATGACGGCATCCTTGGGGATGACGCCGACGATCTTGTCCGAGCTCTGCGCCTTGAGGGCGTCGTTGTAGCGATAGTCGGTGAAGTTGGTCACCAGCGAGGCGCCCATCTGCACCGCTTTGCCGTAGACCGTGAACTTGGTGACCTTGTCCGGGTAGGCGCCCACCGCCTCTGCGTATGCATGGCCCGGCGCCAGCGACGCCAGCAGTAGCGCAAGCAGCAGCCATCGACCGGCGCGCAGAGGGCGCTGGGAGACTTGCGTCAGCGGCGGCGTGGTGATCACGCGCGCCAGTGTAGACTTAAAGGAGCAGTGGCGACAAAGGCGCGCGGCTTCTTTGCGGCGGCGGTCGCGTCAGCTACAGGGGATTGTAGAGCAAGATGGGCAACTGCGGGGTCATGCCCGCCTCTGCGAGACTGGCGCCGCCGGCCACCATGATGTGCCCTGTAGCGAGCGGGAAGGCCACGCCGCCCACGCTGCCACCGGGCACCACGGTCTTGGCGGACCACTTCTGCAGGCCCGCCTTATCCGTGCCGGGGTTGGCGTGATAGACGACCTCGGCCGGTGAGACCGACTTGCCATCGCTGCCGACGCCACCGGCGATCAAGACCTGTCCGCCACGCGGCCCGACCATGGAGGCGGCCACCATCGGGGCGCCACGGGCCACGTCCAGGCTCAGCTGGTTGGCCACCCAGAGGCCGTTCTTGATGTCGAAGATGTCGATTCGGTCCAGGGGCTTGCTGTGCCCCGTATCGGAGAAACCGCCGGCGATGTAGATGTAGTGGTACTTGAGGTGGTCGACGTAGACGGCGCCCGGCAGGGTGCGCGCAATGTTGTCGGCGAGCGGCTGGCTCAGCGGCTCCCAGGTGATCTTCTGGTAACCGGGCTGGCCCTCGAGGGCCGGGCACTTATCACGGCCCTTCGGGTCGCCCGGCGGGCCGTTGTAGTTGGCGCTGCCCACCTTGCAGGTGATCATGGTGTTGCCCACGAAGGCGATGTTGCCGCGCGTGTCGTAGCGGATGACCTCGAAGTTATTCCACACCACGGACTTGCCTTTGTCGTCGCCCTCACCGCCGATCAGCATCACGAATCCGCCATCCTTCTCGGGCAGGCGAACCGCGGCGTGATTCCAGCGCGAGTAGCGCAGCTGGCCCTCGGCGATCGCGCCTTGTTTGGGATGCCAGATCTCCCAGCTATGCGCGGCCGCCGAGTCGGTCCCTTTGCCGCCGACCACCAGGAAGTAGTCGTCGTTGTCGAACATGCGCGTCATGGTGTGGCCGGCCCGCGGGTGGCGGAGGTGCGGGGGATTCGGCGAGCCGGCCGGCGGCAGGGCGGCCAGGAACTTGCGCGTGGTCGGGTCGAAGTACTCGACGTGGTCGGTGGCCTTTGCGGCGTCTGCGATCATGGTGTAACCGCCCGACACGGCGACCAGGCCGTTGATGCCAGCGGCGGAGGCGTGGAACGCGCGAGCGGTTGTCAGCGGCGCTCCGAGGGCCAGGGAGACGTCGCCAATGGCGCGCAGGTTCGGGTCGTATTGCAGCACCTTGTTGCTGAAGGCGGAGTAGCTGGCGGGATCCCAGGGATCGGTGGAGGCGGGTTTGGGCACGCCGCCGCCGAAGATCATCACCGTGGCGTCGGGCAACGCCTCTGCAGTCAACCCAACGCGCGCGTCGATGGCCGCGGCCACGCCGGTCTCGCCCACTGCGGCGGCGAACTCGTTGAGCCGGGTGACGTAGGGGAAGAAGATGCGGGCGCCCTTGGCCAGGATGTCGTCGTAGCTGAGATCGAAGGGGATCGTGCGCCCGATGCCGATCATGGGCCCGTCCGGCTGGCCGCTCTCAGGGTTCTTCTGCCACAGCCCGACGCGAATCTGCCGACGGAAGCCGAAGGGCACCACGTCCAGGGAGAACTCTTTGCCCGGCGCGTAGGCGTCGACCTTCTGAGCGCTGTTTTCGGGGATATCCACCCCTTCAGCGGTCAACTCGACGAAGGCCACCAAGGGGTCGAAGAAGGGGTTCTGCTCATTGAGCGGCGCGCGCACGCTCAAGCCCACGCCCTCGAGCGGATCGGCTACGTCCGGGCCGCAACCGACCAGCAGGGCCAGCAGGGGCAGCGCGATCAAGGGTCGACACAGCAACTTCATCTCGCGCTCCTAGGGCACCAGGGCCTTGACCTTGAAGTTGGTCGATGGATCGGGCTCCTGCGACAGGGCCCAGACGGTGGCGCCGGCACCGCCGAGCACCACGACACCGATGGCGGTCCAGAACCACCACTTGCCGGTGATGCTGTCGTCGGCGTCTTCCTTCTGCACCAGGCCGGCGTAGGGATCGGGCTTGGGCTGCTCCGGGCGCACCGGGGTCGGCGCAGGTGTTGTTCGCACCACCGAAGGCGTCGGTGCTGGCGTCGGTCGCACCTCTGGCGTCGGGGAAGGCGTGGGTGACGGCGTCGGCGTCGGGAAGGGTGTAGGCGCCGGCGTCGGCGCTACAACGGGCGGCGCCACGCTGGCAGCGGCGCCACGTTGGTACACCGGCGGCAGGGCCTTGACCTCGCGATCGGTTGGGAAGCGCGCGATGGCGTTGCGAATCAACCCTTCGGCGCTGAGCAGGCCCATCTGCAGGTCGCTCAGGTTGTGCCGGAACAGGACCCGCTGCAGGCTCGCCGTGCGCTTGATCTGGCGATCGAAGAGGAACATGTGCAGCTCAACGCCGCCGCGGCCCCGGGCGATGAGCCCGTAGAGCAGGTAGCGGGCCTGGACCTGCTTGGCGAACATGAAGGAGAAGTTGCGGAAGAGGCGCTCGTGGTAGTTGCCCTTGGCGGCGAAGGGGAGCACGTCCGCCGTCTTGACCATCATCTCGATATCCTCTTCGGGATCCTCTTCCATGGTGAGCCGGGCCTTGACCGACTTCTTCTGTTTCTTCTTGAGCTTGTAGGAGCGGCCCCAGGGCTCAGCGCCTTCCATGCGCACCTGGACGTAGTGCACGCCGGGGGCCAGGTCCTTGGCCACCGCCGGGGCCGGGCCCAGCTTGACGCCGTCGACGTACACCGTCGCTCCCGCGGGCCTGCTCTCCACGGAGATGGAAGCGGTACGATTCTTGTTCAAGCCTTTGCGGATCTTGCTCACGAGATCGCGCATCTCCTGGGTCGCACGCCGGTTGTCGACGATGAACGTGGGCTGGATCACCAGCGCCTTGGTGAAGAACTTGCTGGCCTTCTTCTTGGCCCTGCGGCCGCCGTTCTTCAGCGCCAGATCGGCAGCCTGCGAGTAGGCGTCCACCAACTGGTTGAAGTCGGCCAGCTCGTGGAAATAGGTCTCGTAGTGGCCGATGGCCAGCGACAGCAAGCGGCCGGCGACTTTGGGCTCCTGGCCGCCCTGGACCAGGTCGCGGGCGTGGATCAGGGCGCGATCGGCCTTCTCCAGGTTCTTGGCGGCCACCGTCTGGGCCTTGGTGCGACGTTTCTTCTTCCGCTTGGAGACCTTGCCCGCCTTGACCATGTCGGGCGGCACCAGGGAGACGGCCGGGCTGCCGTCGAGCACGCCGCCGAACTGCGTCTCGATCCGCTGGGCGGCCATGTTGCTGGCCCCGGCGGCGACTGCGAATGGAACCAATGCCAGCACCGGCGCGTCGGCGGCCTGCGCGTGGGCGACGCCCATGGACAAGGGACCGGCGGGCACGGGCGGCCCGATGGTGATGGTGAGGAAGGGCAACAGGACGACCCAGGCGGCTATCCGGAAAGCCCGTTTGGAGCTCATCTGCACGATATCCCTCCGCTTACTGCCGACTTATCGGCCCCCGGCCGCGCCCCGGGGACCGGGTGTCTAGCAGAATTCAGCCGCTTTGTCAGTGGATCTCATTGGCTACCTTGTTTTTTGGAGGCCGCTATTGCCGGTCCCCGTCTGGCCACGCCCAGGCCAATCGGCACGCGTACCGGCGCCGGCACGCTGGCGCTGGCCGCGGGGTGGTCAAGATCGAACATCGTAGAGGATCCGCCGTCCAGATTCAGGGCCGCGATCGCGCCCAGGCCGCCCTTGGCTTCCGGCCGGGCCAGGAAGGCGGCCAGGTCGGCCAGGCTGATGACGCCAGCGGTGGCCAGCAGCAGGATGCGACCGGTGCGATCGGAGGCGATGGCCGTGCGCCGATGTACCCCCGGCTTGAAGGTCAGGGGCTTGCCGTCGACCACCAGGCGGGGGCCGCACTCGACCGCGAACTCGAGCTTGGCCGGCTTCTTGTAGCTGCGCGCATGCTGCAACTTCGGGCGCTTGTCGGCGATGGTGAAGATGCCATGATCCACCCGCCGCAAGCGGTGGAGCTGCTTGCCCGCGCTGACCAGCAGGCCCAGGGGTTTGTACTGGGGATCGAAGTAGTTGCCGTTGACCGCCGCGATGGCTTTGCCGGCCAGGCGGAAGGCGCGCGCGTCGGCCAGCTTCGCCCCCGTGGCCGCGGCCTCGATGACCGTCATGGTGAAGCGCTTGGGATCGAAGCGCAGGACGTGGATCGCCGTCGGCGTGTCGGAGCCCGCCGGGCGTACGGCCAGGTTGTTGTATTCCAGGCCCGGTTCCAGGGTGCGCAGGCGCTGCACCGCGGACTTGCCACGCGGTTGGCAGTTGGCGGTCAGGCAGACCAGGGCCAGGACCACGCCGACCGGCACGCCGACCCCGAGTCTTGAAGGGCGGCGCAGCGGCGGGCACGGTTCGTTCATGTAGTCACGGATAGACTCACAACAGCCGCTTGATGGCGTCTTCCAGGCGAGCCGCGTCTTCCTCGGGCTTGAAGCCAGTACTCTGGTACTGGATCACGCCCTTCTTGTCGATCAGGAACGTGGCCGGCATGGAGTAGACCATAAACGTGCCCATGAGCACCGACTCCGGGTCGGTGATGATGGAATAGTTGGCCTTGTACTCCTTGGCGAAGTCCAGCGAGGCCTGCGCGTCGGTGTCCACGCCCACGCCGAAGATCTGGAAGCCCTTCTTGCCGTAATTGTTCTGGTGCTTGACCAGGTAGGGCATCTCTTTCTTGCAGGGCCCGCACCAGGAAGCGAAGAAGTTGAGCAGGGTGGCCTTGCCCTTGAACGAGGCGGCCGTGATCTTCTTGCCGTCGCTGGTCTCTGCCTCGAAGTCGGGCGAGGGCTTGAACTTGTAGGTCTCGATGACCGGCTCCAGGCGGCTGGGATCGAGCTCGGCCTTGGCGGTCTTGATGTTGGCGTCGGCGCAGCAACGGAAGCCGGTGGTCTGATTGCGTCGGCCGGCGCCCGGCGAGTATGCGCGATCGTTGCACGCGGCTCGCTCGGTGCTCGAAGAGTGGCCGCCCATGAGCGTGATCTTATCCTTGTCGCTGTTGACCCACTCGGCGATGTTGCCGCCCATGTCGAAGATGCCACTGGGGGTGCGGCACTGCTCCTTGCTGCCGGCGGCGACGGCCTTGCCGTGGTACTTGTCGCCGTTGTCGTTGCAGGTGCCCACCTTGTAGAAGGCGCCGTAGGGGTACATACGACCCTCGACCGTGTCGTCGCCGAACATGCCGTTGTTGTTGTCATCGACCGCGGGTTTGCCGGCGCAGGCGGTGACCCACTCCTCCTCGGTGCACAGGCGCTTGCCGGCCTTCTCGCAGGCGGACTTCGCGTCGTACCAGTTGATGCGCGCGGGCACCACGCCGGGGGCCTGCACGGCCTTGCCGGACTTGGAGAGCGAGCCCTCGTAGGCGTCGATCCAGAAGGCCGCGTTGGCGCCGTTGACCTTGATCATCGTGGTGCCATCGGTCTTGGCTGCGACCTGCTCGCCACCGCCGCCGGCGGCTTTGCCCTCGGCCTCCTTGAGCGCCAGGTCGATGTGGTACTCGAGGATGGATTTGGACGCCGAACCGGTGACCAGGCGGCCGTTGATGTAGGTCCGCGGGGTGCCGTAGATGCCGGCGCGGAAGGCGATCTGGATCTCCTGGCGGATGAACTCCTTGGTCTCCGGCGCGGTGATGCAGTGGTTGAACTTGGCCATGTCGAACTTGAACGACTGGGCCCACTTGGTGATGTTCTCGTTGTTGATGGAGTCCTGGTTGGCGTACAGGTGGTCGTGGAACTCCCAGAACTTGCCCTGCAGACCGGCGCAGCGAGCGGCGAAGGAGGCCTCGCATGCGAAGGGATGTTTGTCGTAGCCGGCCATGCGCGGGTTGCATTTGACGTTCATGGGGAAGTTCTTCATCACGAAGCGCACCGGCTTGTCGGCGTACTTCTTGACGACGGGATCCATGGTCAGGGCGAGGTAGCGGCAGTAGCCACACTGGAAGTCGGCGTACTTGACCACGGTGACCTTGGCGTTCTTGGGATCCTTGCCCTTGAAGAACTCGCACTCCTCGTCCAGTGGCGTGTGGTACTCCGAGTAGCCATCTTCGGTCTTCTTGCCCGAGACCTTGGCCGCGCCGAGATCGAGCTTCTTGGGTTTGAAGCAGTCGCCTGTGGGCGGTGGCGAAGGCGGCGGGCCGCCGGTCGGCGGAGTGGCCGTGCCCGGCTGGGCCGATGTGGGCTGCGCGGCGCCGGCTTGGGCGCCACCCTGGGCGGCAGCGACGACCTGCGGATTGGCAGCGGCCACCTGGCCCTTGTCTTCGGGGCACTCGATCAGCTTATCCCCCTCGGTACAACACTTGTTGGGCGGGATATTCACCTTGCTGCACTCGACGGCGAAGGCGTTCCAGTTGGCCTTGGTGGTGTCGAACCCGATCCAGGAGATGCCGCCGAGCAAGACCACCATGACCAGGGCCATGGGGATGGGCGGCTTGACCGCTGCGAGCGCCTCCAATGACGTCTGAATCGCGTTGCCGATGGTCTTGGGTCCGGCCAGGATGGCCAGCGCGGTGGTGCCGATGTTGACCACGTACAGGCCCATGCAGAAGGTGCAGTAGGCGCCGATCTTCACGGTCGAGACGTAGGCCAGGTACATGGCGTGCACGACGGTCAGGGAGCCGATGGCGGCGATGGCGCAGAGGGCGAGCACGCCCTGGGCGCGGGTCTCTTCGTCATCGGTGCCGATGGCCTTCTGGGCGATCCAGGCCAGGTAGGCCATGACGCCGTAGGTCGGGATGGCGAACAGCGCGATCGGCATGTCGAACATCTTGCTCTGATCGCTGACCGCGACCTTGTCGCAGTTGAACGCGCCGCCGAAGTTGCAGCTGCTCTGGTCGATCAGGCCGGTGTCGAGCTTGAGCTTCAGCGACACCAGGTAGATGGCGATGCCGATGCCCACCGCCAACAGGGCGTACATGGCGTAGATCAGGTTTGGATTGTCGGGGACACCGGGCTGGGCGCCCGTCGGATTCGCCTTGCCGGCTTCTGTCGTGCTGCTCATCGACACCACCTCATTGCTTTTCGCGGCCGATTCTTCTGCCCCTGAGGGCGCGTGTAAACCGGCTGCCGTCGGTTCAGGGGGCAGCAATATAAATGGATTCTCCCCACGAGCAAGCCTTGCCGCGCCGTCGCCTGAAAACCGGGGCGCCTGCGCGTATTCCCGCGTGGTTGTCAGTGGCAGTTCTCTTGCCTGTACTGGCGTCGAAATGTCACGCTGGGTGCACTGTTCCAGGCTCAGGAGGTCCCATGTCCAGCACAGTCCGGATTGATGTTCAGCGAGATCGCCGCCTCGTCATCGACGCGATCGTGGTCGGATTGATGCTCGTCATGCCGGCGCTGGCCAGCGCCGAGCCTGTGGTGATCGCCATGCAGGGCGCGCTGCGCTCGGCCGCAGGCGGGCCGGTGACCGATGGCAACTACGCCGTCGGCATCGCGCTGTACGACGGACCCAAGGGTGGGCTGCCGCTTTTTGTGGAGAAGTTCCTCTCCGTGCCCGTGAAGTCGGGGGTCTTCGCCGTCGAGCTGGGCGTACTCGATCCGACCAAGAAGCTGGATGACGCGCTCTTTGCTGCCGCTGCCGACAAGTCCGCCCGCTGGGTGGGTGTGGCCGTGGGCGCCGATCCCGAGCTGCCCCGCGTACGACTGCGCGCGCAGCCTTATGCGGTGCGCGCCCGGTTCGCGGCGCTGGCCAAGGGGCTGCAGTGCACCGGCTGCGTGCAGGCGATGCAGGTGGGGTTTGCCTATGCGGGCAGCAAGACCAAGGGCGGCCCGGCCAACTCGGCCCTGACGGCCCAACACGCCACCCAGGCAGATCACGCCAAGGCCGCCGACACCGCCAAGGCCGCCGACACCGCCAAGAACGCTGCCCACGCCAAGCTCGCCGATGTGGCCAAGTCCGCCAGCGTGGCCACCACTGCCGACCAGGCCAAAACCGCCGGCGCCGCCGCCAAGTTGCTCTGTACGGGCTGCATCACCGCAGCCATGGCCGCGCCCGATCTCACCCAAGGACTGGTCGCTACCAAGCAGCTGCACAAGGTGGCCCTGAGCGGAAAGATGGCCGACCTGGAAGGCGGCGGTGATCTGAAGGGCTACGGCAAGCTGGCCAAGGAGAACACCTGGCAGGCGACGCAGCACCTCAAGGCGGACACCGACTTCGGCAGCAAGCAGGCGCTGCTCTTCCGCTTTCAGTCCGCCGCCGCGGCGCCCGCCAAGTGCAGCCCGGCCACCGTCGGTCTGGCCTGGTTCGACACGGCCAACGGACTGCTGCGCATCTGCAACGGCAAGGCGTGGTCCGCCCTGGGGCTGACGCCGGCGTGTGGCGACGGCGCCGTCAACAACAAGGGTGAGCAGTGCGATGACGGCAACTTCGACGACGGCGACGGCTGCACCGCCAAGTGCACCCTGGAGAGCGCCCCCAGCTGCAAGGCCCTGCTGGCGGCGAGCCCCAATACCAAGAGCGGCGTCTACGTGCTGGACGCGGACGGCAAGGGCCCGCTGGCGCCGTTTTCGGCGTACTGCGATATGAAGGATGACGGCGGCGGCTGGACCCGGGTGGTCAACGTACGCCCGGGCAGCATCCACCACGGCGACAAGCCGGGCGCCATCGGCGACGTCAGCAACGCCGCCGCGGCGGCCAAGCTGAGCGATGCGGTCATCAACCTGCTGACCACCGAAGGCCGCTGGCGCTGGCGCTGTGGCAGCTCGGTCAACGCCTATGTCACCAACGTGGCCAAGACCTGGACGTCCATGAAGACCAACAACCAGGACTGGTCTCTCGATCGCCAGCGGGATGGCAAGTTCGAGTGCAAGGCCAATCGCAAGGGCTACGTGTTCAGCGATCACCCGGCCTGCAACGCCGGTCATACCAACTACGCGGCGTCCGGCGGCCTGGCCGAGGGGGGAGGCTGCTACAGCACCTCTGGCGGCTGGAATCAGGCCGGCACCTTGTGGGCGAAGTAGGGCCGCTCCTCAGCGATCGGCCAGCGCCTCGCCGTTGTATATACACGGCCCCAAGCGACCATCGGCCGCCACACAGGCGGCGCTGCTGCAGGGGTAGGGCTGCGTCCGCATCGGCCGCGGCTGCAGGAAGCGGGGCTGCACCAGCCAGTGGCCGGGCCCCACATCGTGGCGGGCATGGCAGAGCACCGCCGGATTCTGTCGGTCGATCACCAGGCGTAGTCGGGTCGCGTCGAGCAACATGGAGATATCGGTACCCGTGTCGCCGGCGGCGAAGAGGGGACGGCGATCGGCCGGCGCCCGGGTCATGGCGTCAGCCGACTTGTCGCCATAGATGACCTTGTTGATCCAGCAGCGCTTGCCGTCGATGTAGGTCAGCAGCCCGCCGCCATCGGGCACCGGGCCGCAGCCCTGCAGGCGTCGGCGCAGGCGCCCCTGGTCGTCCTTCAGCGCCCGGATGCCCACGACCCGGTCGGCCGGCACGCCCACCCGGGCGGCGATCACCTCGACCACCTCCTGCGGCGAGGCGGAGACGATCCAGACCTCGGCGCCGGCGCGCTGCATGGCCGAGAGCAGATCGGCCATCTGCGGATAGATGCGCAGCCAGGCGGGCACTTGGATACGTCCCACGGCGTGCTTGGAACCGACAGGGGCGGCCAGCGCGGCGGCGACCACCCGGCCGGCGATGTCCCGCACGTCGGCGGGCCGATAGCCGGCGAGCAAGTGCACTTGCAGCGCCGCGGAGGGTTTGTAGCGCCGATGATCGTAGCCGGAGAAGGCCGGCATGCCGTCGGCCAGGGTGCGCTTTTCATACAGGTGCACCAGCTCATCGGCGCAGCCCACCGAGGCAGACGTGGGCAGGTGGATGGCGTCGGGTTGTGGTGGGCAGACCGCCGCCAGGCGCGCTTGAGCGGTCGCGGTCAGGTAGGGGATCGCGCCCCAGTCGTCATCGGGCAGCCGTCGGACGCCGCCGGCGCGCAGCATGTGATGCACGGTCGCCGCGCCGACGTCGTTGGCGATCATCGTGTTGTCCCAGTCGAAGACGGCGACCTGGCGCTGGTCTGGCGTCTTGGTGTGGGTGTCGGCGACGGTAGCCAGCAGGGCGTCGAGTCGGGCGCGGTTGTCGGCATGCCAGGACAGGTTCGGGTCGAGGGTGGGGGGCCACGGTTCGGAGGGGTAGTTGAGGTAGACAAGGGCGCCGATCGCCAAGGCGAGGGCGAGCAAGGAGGCGAAGAGCACACTTGCGGTGGCGCGTTTCTTGATCACGTTGGGTCGGTAGCTCGGGCGCAACACGATGACGCCGTTCGACTCAGAGATCCAGCCAATGTCTCAAGGCGCCGTCGATGCGCGCCATGTGGCGGTCGCTCACCTGCCCACCAGCCTCGCGCAGACGGTCGCGTGGCAGGGTCAACACCTTGTCGATCATGGCCTGGGATGGTGATTGAAGCCCCGTCTCTTCATCTGCGGCGATGTCGACACGGAAGTTGGGGCTGTCGACCAGCATGGTGGTCAGGGGGCAGATGGTGACGCTGTCGTGGCATGGATTGTAGGCGTCGCTTTGCACGACGACCGCCGGGCGCGGCTTGGTGGTGTAGGGCCCCCGAGCGGCGACGATGACGATGTCGCCACGATTCAAGTCCATCCATTCACCTCGTCGGCCGCATCTTCGAGCAGGTCATCGACGGGATCCTCGCTGGCGCCCGCGGTCGCAACCTCTGATTGTCGTCGGCATTCGCGCATCCAGGCGTCGTGATCGAGGTAACGCCGCAACGCCTCGCGCACCAGCTCGCTTTTGCTGCGCCGCTTCTGCTTTGCCAGCGCGGCCAGTTGGCTGTCGAGCTCCTTGTCGATTCGTACTGCGAGCATGGCTGGGCCTCCGTGTATTACACGTTATACAATAGCAGGATTGTGGGGGCGGGTTCAAGGATCAGGAAGGCGAGCGGGTGCGGGTGCGGGTGAGGTAGCGCGTGCGGCCGATCCGACCTACCCTGCCGGCCATGAGTTGGCTTCAAGATCGCAGACCCAGGGGTGCCGACGCGGTGTATACGCCGACGTCGCTCAACCAGGAGATCCGCGGCCGGCTCGGCGATCTGCGCGAATTGAAGGTGCGTGGCGAGGTCAGCAATGTGCGCTCGTCGAGCGGGCACGTCTACTTCCAGCTCAAGGACGGCAGCAGCACGCTTCGCTGCACCATCTGGCGCTCGACAGTGGCGCGCAAGCGCATTCGCCTGCGGGATGGCCAGGAGTTGATCTGTCGCGGCAGCGTGGACTTGTGGGTTCGGGGCGGCAGCTATTCCTTCATCGTCGACCACGTCGAAGAGGCCGGCACCGGCGCGCTCTGGGCGGCCCTGCAGCGACTCAAGGAGCGGCTGCAGACCGAGGGTTTGTTCGACCCGGAGCGGCGCAAGGCGTTGCCCTTCCTGCCGCGTACGGTGGGCATCGTCACGGCGCCTACGGGCGCGGCGCTGCGGGATATGTTGCGCATCCTGGACGAGCGCTGCCCGGTGCGGGTGCTGCTGGCGCCGGCGCGGGTGCAGGGGCAGGGGTCGGCCGAGACCATCGCCCGGGCCATCGAGCTGCTCGACGGCTCGGGGCTCTGCGACGTGATCATCGCCGGCCGCGGGGGCGGCTCCATCGAAGACCTGTGGGCGTTCAACGAAGAGCGCGTGGTGCGCGCTTTTGCGGACTGTCGAACGCCCATCGTCAGCGCGGTGGGTCACGAGTCCGACACCCTGTTGAGCGACCACGCCGCCGACCGGCGGGCGCCCACGCCCACCGCCGCCGCCGAGATGGTCGTGCCACGTATCGACGACCTGCACGACCACCTGCAGCAGGCGCAGCGCCGGCTGGCACGCGGGTTGCGCCGCCAACTGGCCAGCGAGCGGCGCCACCTGGGCCAGCTGGGCGAGCGTCTGGGTCGGGGTGAGGCCATCACCGGGCATCGACGACGGCAGCTGGATGAGCTGCGCCGAAGCCTGGCCACCGCCGCGCGACGCGCTGGCGATCTGCGCCATCGCCACCTGGCTGATCTACGTCGACGGCTGCAGGCGGCCCATCCAATGCATCGGCTGGCCCTGCGCCAGCGGGCCCTGGCGAAGCTGCGCGCTCGGCTGATGCGCCGGGGCGAGGTGCTGACCCGCCAGCGCAGCGCGCGCCTGATCCGCCTGCGCGCCGACCTGCAGGCCATGGGCCGTTCGGGCCAGCTGGTGGCCGAACGACGACGACGCCTGGATCGACTGGACGGCATGTTGCGGGCCCTGAGCCCGACCGCAGCCCTGGCCCGGGGGTATGCCATCGTACGCGATCCGCAAACCGGCACGGCGATCACGCAGCCCGACACGGTGACCGATGGGCAGGGGCTGGAGGTGCTGCTGGCAGGCGGCGCGCTGGATGTGGAAGTGACAGGTCGCCGGCCCGATTGAGGTGCATCGCAGCGCCTACTGCATCACCTCTTCGACGATCCTGGCACCCAACGAGACGATATAGAGGGCACCCAGGCCCTGGTCGGCGACAAACGCCCGGCCCAGCTCCGAGGCCACGGCCAAGGCGACCGGGTTGGCACCCACGCCGACGCTCTGCGGCGTCAGGCCGCTGGTGATCGAATAGGTCCAGGTCATGTCGCGGATGGATGGCAGCAGGCGCGGCTTACCGGCGGCGGTGTCGGCGTCCTGACAACCCGGCAGCAGGCGGGCCTCGAAGAGCAGGTTCTTCGTGGCGGTCACGGGCTGCTCGTCGCCGCCACCGTAGGGCGTGATGCGGAGCGTCTTTTCGACGTCGTCGGCGTCGGGCGGGCAGACGTTCAAGGCGACCGTCTCGCCGTCTTTAGCTGCGCGCAGGGCGGGCTCGACCAGGCGGGCGGCCTGCGTCGGCTCGCTGTTGCTCCACGGCAGGCATGCGTCACCGACCCGGCCACGACTGCTGAGCAGACCGCTGCGGCTGCCCAGGACCAGCCATTGCGAAGCCCTGACCTCATAATGCAGGCCGCTCCGCGGCACGCAGGACAGGGGCGGCAGGGGCACCGACTTCAAGATGGTCGAGTCGAACTCGAGCTGGTTGTCCACCGTCACCGCGCCGTCGACCACGCCACCGTCGGCGGCCAGGACCAGGGCTGTGGCCTGCACCTGCGCGATGCGATAGCGCACCACGTCGCCCTCGAGCTCACCGCAGGCGGGCGCCTTGGTGCCTCGGTGAAGCAGCAGCCAGTCGCCGGGCACCACGCCCAGCTGGCAGAAGTCGGCGTGGGCGTCGCGCAGCAGGCCGGGGCTGCGCAGGCGGCCGCTGTGTCGCTCGCTGCCCGGGATGCGACCCTGGTAGCGGAAGCGCCACTGCTCGGTGCGATGCTCGGCCTTGTCCTCGCTCATGATCAGGCCGTAGTAGCTGGTCCGATCATCGTCCTGCTGTGAGACGATCAAGGCGCCGAATGAGGCGTAGCGCTTGGGTGCGCTGGCGCCCAGGTCGATCTGCTTGGCGCCCACCAGCAGGGAGGGCTTGGCGCCCTTGGTGGCGACCTCGGTGTCGGGCTCGACCAGGCCGATGGACAGCTTGTCGTCGGACTTGCTGTCTGCATCTTCGCCCTTGTCGAGCACGCGCACCTGGACCAGGCCGCCCATGGACAGGGTCAGCGCAAAGCCGTCGAACTCGTCTGTGGTGAGCGGGGCCATGGCCAGAGGCGGCAGGTCCAGCCCCAGGCCGAGGCGACCCGCCTGCAGGGCCAGGGTCGACGGCCGTGTGAACGGGGTCTCGGCACCCGGCACGGGCACCAGCAGGGCTCTTGTGGCCGTGTCGATGACGTAGAGCAGGCGCCGTGGTCGGTGGCTGACCAGCACGTGGGCGTCGCCCGGGGCCACGGTCAGTTCGCTGATAGGCGAGTCGTCGCTGCGCACCTCGGCGG
The DNA here is from genome assembly GCA_964438735.1 of uncultured Enterobacteriaceae bacterium. Taxonomy (GTDB): domain Bacteria; phylum Myxococcota_A; class UBA9042; order UBA9042; family UBA9042; genus CAYTLW01. Next base: position 38,032 of record CAYTLW010000035.1, read on the forward strand.
CGCCGGCGCGGTTGAAGCAGTCGGGATCGGCGGTGTCGACCAATCCGTCGCCGTCGTCGTCCAGGCCGTCGTCGCAGGGGGGGCGGGCCTCGCCCCCGCTGTTGGCGGTTGCGCAGTCGGCCTTGTCATCCAGGTCGGTCAGGCCGTCGCCGTCGTTGTCCACGCCGTCGCCACAGGCGGCGAGTACATCGGTGACCACCGCGGCGGCCTCCTGGTCACCGTCGGCCGCGCTGCAGGCGCTGTCGTCCAGGTCGACCTTGCCGTCGCCGTTGTTGTCCACCCCGTCGCTGCAGCTGGGGTTGTCCGAACGCTCGTCGCCGCCAAAACCGGTGCAGCCCGCGTCATCGGGATAATCGGCCTTGCCGTCGCCGTCGTTGTCGACGCCATCGCGGCAGGTATCGCCGGTGGGCGAGGCGGCGCAGCTGGGGTCGGCGGCGTCGATCTGGCCATCGCCGTCGTTGTCGATGCTGTCGCCGCAGAATGCCGCGCCGCGCTCGGGATCGCCCTCGTGGCGATCGAGTCGATCATCACAACCGCGATCGGCGGCGTCGATCTTGCCGTCGCCGTCGTTGTCCAGCCCATCATCGCAGGCGGGACCGAGCGAGATGCGATCGACCACCACGCCGGCGTCCGAGAGCACGGTCACGTGATTGTGGCGCAGGTGGCCGACGTAGACCTGGCCGGTGGTCTTGACCCAGGCCAGCGCCCGCGGCGAGCCGCCGACCTCGATGGGCAGCAGCGTGGACGTGGCGCCGAAGTCGGCGGTGGCCAGGGTCCAGATCCGGCCCGCTTCGGGGTCGGCGATGAAGAGGGTGCTGGAGCCGCTGCCCTGAGGCTGCACCGCGACCATTCCGGCGGGCTTGAAGGGCAGGGCCACGAACTTCAGGGCCAGCGACTGCACGTCGACCTGGGCCACGGCCAGGGCGGTGGTGGCGGCGGCCGGCAGGTCGGAGGCCACGCCCAGGGTCAGGTAGAGGTGGCCGGGATCGGCCGGATCGGCGACCACGTGCTGGGGCAGGCCGCCCACATAGAGCGGCGTGAAGCCGGGCTCAGAAGCGTCCGTGTCGACCCAGCCGGGCTCGGCCGGCACAGCGATGGACACAGAGCCCTTGCTGCCCGAGGCGATGAAGGCGCGCAGCTTGGCGAGCGAGTCGCAATCGGCCATGCCCACGGGCCCGTTGTCGCCCATGCAGACCAGGGCCAGGCTGCGCGGATTGGACACACCCTCGGGGGCCACCGGCGGCAGGGTGGTGCAGGACGCAGCGCCCAGGATCCAGAGACCCAACAACAGCGGGCCAAGGCGTAGCGAGCCGAGAACCGGCAGGTGGAAGCGGCGAGTGGATGCACCCATGGCGTTGGCCGATCTCCAGGTGATCATTGGATGGTCGCCACCACCGCCCCCTGCACCTTGGCGCTGGGATCGATGTCCAGGGCGACCACCTCGTGGCGGGTGAACAGCCCGGTATAGAGGCGCCAGGTCTTGCCGCCCTGGCCGTCCGGCACCGCGATGGCCGACATGCCGTAGGGCGAGTGGACCAGCTCGAAGACGTCCACCACCGTGCGCAGCTCCGGGTCCACGACCCAGATGTCATCGGTGCCGTAGCAGCTGACGTAGATGCGATCGCGGCCCTTGGGTCCCGTGGGCGCGACCACCACCTGGGCCGGCCGACCGCCGATGCCGATGGTATCCACCAGGGCGTTGGCGGGCGCGCCGCTGGCAGTGGGCGCCACGTCGACGATGAGCAGGGCGTTGGGGCTGCGGTAGGCGATGTAGAGGCGGCTGCCGTCGAGCGACAGCGTCATGCCGCGGGCGTACTCGCCGCCGCTGGCTTTGGGCAGCACCAGAGTGTCCTGGCGGTCGATGGCCCAGCCGGTGGGTTCGCCGGTGTCGGCGTCGGTGGTGCCCTCGATGTCGTGGGTATACAGCCGGTTCAGGCGAGCATCGGCGACGTAGGTGCGACCGGTCAGCGGCGAGGTGGCCAGGGCGCTGAGGCCGGCGCCCAGTTGCATGTGATCGAGGATCTTCGGCGTCAGGCTGGTGTCGTCGGCTTTTGTGTCGGTCTTGCTGTGCGGGTCGACCAGGGTGACCCGGCCGTCGCCCGTGGCGACCACGTGCAGGAGCACGCCGCTGCCGTCTGGCGCCGCCACCAGGCCGGTCTCGACCGGATCGGAGCCGACGTCGGGATCGGTGGCCAACTCGCCGCCAATCCGATGGGCCGAACTGCACGGTCCGAGCTCTCCAGCGGGCTGTCCGCAGTCCAGGGTCGGCGGACCGTTGCCGGCGATGGTGACGTCGATGGCGCTGATGGAGTCGTCATCCCGAGCCGCCACATACAGGCGATGACTGCCATCTTTGCTGGCGCCCGGCTGCAGCAGGATGCCCGCGGCGTGGCTGGGCACCTCGACCGCGCTGTCGGCGATGTAGGCGCCGGCGACCGTGTCGAGCACGCGCACGATGCCGCCGCGATGCTGGCGATCGAAGTTGGCGCCGACCACGTAGAGCCATTTGCCGCTGGGATCGGCGGTCATGGAGACCGGGTAGCGTACGCCGTCGCCTTCATAAGGTGGCAAGCCGAACTCGCCGCCGCAGCCGGTCAGCGCGGTGCACATCACCAGCGCCAGCGCGCCGATGAGCGGGCGGCAGGGGCCTGTCGGGCAGAAGGGTCGCGGGTTGCGGCTCACGTGGCCTCCCGCACGGCCTGAATGCGGCCGAAGTCGGCGATGCGGGCAAAGAGCCCGCCGGTGCGACGCATCAGGGCCAGGCGATTGCGGCGCAGGGCGTCGTCCTCGGCCATGACCATGACGTCGTCGAAGAAACCGTCCACCGTCGGCCGGATGCGGGCCAACTGATTCAAGGCGTCGGCCCAGGCGCCCTGGGCGATCAACCCTTGCAGGTCGGCCTCGTGGGCGTTCACCTCGCTCCACAGGCGCTGCTCGGCGGCGTCCTGCAGCAGGGTCGGTTCCACGACGTCGTCGGCTCCTGCATCGCCCGCCTTCTTGACGATATTGGCCACCCGTTTGAAAGCCGCAGCCAGGGGCTCGAAGCCATCCTCCTGGCGGAGTCGGGCCAGGGCCTGCAGGCGGGGGGTGATGGCGGCGACGTTGTCGTGATCGGCGCTCAGCACGGCGTCCACCAGGTCGGCGGCATGCTGACCACGATGGAGCGAGGCCAGGCGACCGCGGCAGAAGCCCATGACCTGCTCCACCAGGGCGTCGCCTTCAGTCTTCAGCTCGCAACCAGCCAGGCCTTCCACGGCCAGGGTGATGGCGGCCGACAGGGGCATGGACCAGCCGAATTCGGCCAGGATGTGCAGCACACCCAGCGATTGCCGGCGCAGGGCGTAGGGATCCTGGGTGCCCGAGGGGATCATGCCGATGCCGAAGCAGCCGACGATGGCGTCGAGCTTGTCGGCCAGGGCGACGATGGCGCCAGCGTCGCTCTGCGGCAGATCGTCGCCAGCGAAACGAGGCAGGTAGTGCTCGGCGATGGCCTGGGCGACGGCGTCGGACTCGCCGGCGGCCTTGGCGTATCGACCGCCGATATGACCCTGCAGCGCGGTGAACTCGGTCACCAGCGAGCTGGCCAGGTCGGCCTTGCACAGGCTCGCGGCGCGGCGGGTGGTGGCCACGTCGACGCCGAGTTGCTCAGCGAATGCGCTGGCCAGGGCGACATTGCGCTGCACCTTGTCGTGCACGCTGCCCAGTCCCTGCAGGTAGACCTGGGCTGCCAGGGACTCATTGAATTCCGCCAGCGGCGTCTTCAGGTCGTTGTTGTAGAAGAACAGCGCGTCCGACAGACGAGCGGCGACCACGCGGGCGTTGCCCTCGGCGATGGTGGCTCGGCTGGCCTCGCTCAAGGTGTTGGCCGTGGCCACGAAACGATCCAGCAGGGCGCCGTCCGGGCCGCGGATGGTGAACAGCTTCTGGTTCTTCTTCAGCGTCAGGATGGTCACCGCCTCCGGGATGTCCAGGAAGGCGGTCTCGAAACGGCCGAGCAGGGGCGCGGGCCACTCCACCAGCCAGGTGACCTCGGCCAGCAGGTCGGAGTCTTCGACCAGCGTGCCGCCCGCCTCGCCGGCCAGGGCGCGGGCCCCCTCCAGGATGGCGGCGCTGCGGCGGGCCGGATCGACCAGCACATGCTGCGCCTCCAGGGCGGCCAGGTAACCGGCCAGGGCGGCGTCGGGCAGGTCCACTGCGCTGCCGAGGAAGGCATGGCCCTGCGACCGTCGGCCGCTGCGCACGCCGGCGAAGCTGCAGTCGATGACGAAGTCGCCCAGCAGGGCCACCAGCCAGTGCACCGGCCGGATGAACGCCTCGGGCTCGCGCGACCAGCGCATCTTTTTGGGCTGCGGCAGGGCGCGCAGCATTCCGGGCAGCGCGTCGCCCAGCAAGGCGGCGGTCTGCTTGCCGGCGATCTGCTTGCGCAGGGCGGCATAGCTGCCCTTGGGCGTGTCGATGGTGAACAACTCGGCCGGGTCGACGCCCTGACCGCGAGCGAATCCCTGGCCGGCGCGGGTCGGCTGACCGTCTTCGTCGAAGGCCACGCGGGCGGGCGGTCCGCTGACCTGCTCGACCCGATCTTCCTGGCGCAGGGCCACATCCGGCACATGCACCAGCAGCCGGCGGGGGGTGCCCAGCCATTGCGCCGGACCGTGCGCCAGCAACGCCTCGTCCAGCAGGGCGGTGATGGCCCCGCAGAGGTGTTCGGCCATGGCCGGGGCGACGGCGGCGGGGATCTCCTCGCAGCCGAGCTCGATCAGCAGGGGGGCAGTGTTTGGGGAGGCAGCGCTCATGTGCGCACCTCGCTGCCCTTGCCGGCCTTGTTGCCCTTCTTCTTCGCCTTCTTCGCCTTCTTCCGGGCACGCGCCTCTTCGGCGGCCTTCTGTGCCTGTCGTGCAGCCACCGCGGCATCTCGCTCGGCGTCATTGCACAGGGGCAGCCCCAGGGCGAAGCGCAGCTCAACGTAGGCTTCGGCCACCAGGCGGGCCATGTTGCGCACCCGGCCGATGTATTTCTGTCGTTCACTCACCGAGATGGCGCCGCGCGCATCGAGCACGTTGAAGGCGTGGCTGGCCTTCATCACGTAGTCGTAGGCCGGCAGGACCAGGGGCGGCGTACGCGCGCCGAGCAGGCGGATCACCTCGGCCTCGAAGCGATTGAACTGCTCCAGGTGCAGGGCGACGTCGGCCTCCTCGAAGTTGTGGATCGAGAACTGCACCTCGTCGGCATGCTTGATCTCGCCATAGGTGATGGGCCGGCCGTCGGGGCCGTGGCTCCAGATCAGGTCGTAGACGCTGTCGACACCCTGCAGGTACATGCACAGCCGCTCGATGCCGTAGGTCAGCTCCACCGGGATCGGATCCAATTCGACGCCGCCGACCTGTTGGAAGTAGGTGAACTGGGTCACCTCCATGCCGTCCAGCCAGACCTCCCAGCCCAGCCCCCAGGCGCCCAGGGTGGGCGACTCCCAGTCGTCCTCGACAAAGCGCACGTCGTGATCGAGCAGGTTCAGCCCCATGGCCTCGAGCGAGCCCAGGTAGACCTGCTGGATGTCTTTCGGGCTCGGCTTGAGCAGCACCTGGTACTGGAAGTAGTGCTGCAGGCGGTTGGGGTTGTTGCCATAGCGGCCGTCGGTGGGCCGACGCGAGGGCTCGACATAGGCACAACGCCACGGCTCGGGGCCCAGCGAGCGCAGGAAGGTGGCCGGGTTGAACGTGCCGGCGCCCTTTTCGATGTCCCAGGGCTGCACGAGCAGGCAGTCCCGGCTGGCCCAGTACTGCTCCAGGATGCAGATGACCTGTTGAAAGGTCGGCGGGCTGGTGGTGGGGCTGTTCATCATGTTTCCCGGGGACTTCCTGTTGCCTGGGGCCCTTCCTCGGCCGCGCGCGGGCGGAAGGCGCGGGACCATAGCAGAAGGCTTGTAGGGGGTCTATCCAAGCGGACCGCGGCGGGTGATGATGCTTCTATGAAACGCGCATTCCAGGGGCTGGCGGCCGGTTGGCTGGCCGCAATGGCCATCGGATCGCAGTCAGCTTGCGGCCCGGCCGACAGCGCCGAGCCGCCCGGCGCGGACGCCGCGATCGACAGCCAGGATGCCGCCGCGGACGCCGGCACCTGCCACGCCTCCGCCATCAGCGCCGACGGCGCCTGCTGCCCCGGCGGCCACTTCTACGACGCCAGCCAGGACAAGTGCGCGCCCATCGGGCCGCCCGAGTGCGCCGACCTCCTGCCCGTAGATCCCGACGCCTGCGAGCCGCGCTGGTGCGCCGACCTGCGCGACGACGCCGGCCAGCTCTGCGCGCCCGGGGCGAAGGGATGCCTGCTCGCCGGTCGACTCTGCACCGACGACGAGCTGGCCGTCGGCGGGGGCTGCACGGCCGGACAATGGCCCGATCCCTGGGACAAGGGGGCCTGTCGACCGGCGGGCGCCTGGGGTCCCGACGAGGCGCGTGCCGACAAGCCGGTGGCGCCCCTGGATCCGGTCATCCCACCGGCCGGGGCGCCGCCGCTGTCGACCCTGCCAGAGCCGACCCAAACGACCTTCTGCTCAGGCGATGACGGCCAGGTGACGGTCTGCGGCTCGACGCCGGGCAGCTGTGGTGCGGGGGCCATGCCCGCTGTGGGTGGCGGCTGCATGCCCGTGGGCGTGCCCTGGCTCTGCCCGCCCGGATTCCTCGTCGACGACACCGCGCCGCCCTCCGAGGCCGGGCTCGCCCGCTGCAAACCCGACCTGGCCGACTGCCCGGTCGATCCCTTCGGCGGCGTGGGCGAGGGCCCCGGCGTGGCCTTCGTCGACAGCGCCGCCGCGCCGGGCGGCGACGGATCTCGTGACAAGCCCTGGCGCTCGCTGGCCCACGCGGTCACGGCCACCACGGCCCCCGTCATCGCCATCGCCGCCGGCACCTACACCGCGCCGAAGACGGTGCCACGGGCCGTCGAGCTGCGCGGCCGCTGCGCCGCCCTGGTCACCATCCAGAGCACCAAGCCGACCAAGACGGCGCTCTTCCTCAAGGCCAAGATCGGCGACAAGGTGCTCATCCGCGGCCTCAGGATCGACAGCGCCGGCCCCGGTATCGCCAGCAAGGATGGCACCATGGGGCGGGTCGAACGCTGCTTCGTCCAAGGCGCTGCCGGCCTCGGCGTGTCGGCCTTCGCCGCGCCGCTGGAGGTGGTCGACTCCGTGGTCGCCGATACCGGCGAGATGCCCGGCTGGGGCGGCCAGGGCGCGTTCGCCAACTGGGGAGGGAAGCTGAAGCTGCGCCGGGTGCGCCTGGTCGGCAATACCACCGCGGCGATGATGGTCAGCGGCGCCAACGCCCACGTGGACGTCGAGCAGGTGCTCGCCGACGGCACCCGCGCCGACAAAAACGGCTGGCAGGGCGGCGGCCTGGTGGTCATCGAGGGCGCCACGGCGAACGCCGGCAGCGTGCGCATCGTCGGCAACCGCACGGCGGGCATCTGGCTGCAGGGCAAGGCCTGCGAGCTGACCGCCCGCGGCGTGCTGGTCGAGAAGACGCAGCCGATCCTGGCCAGCGGCGAGGAGGGTTTCGGTCGGTCCGTAGCCGGCGGCTGCCAGGCCACGCTGGACGGCGTGCGCCTGCACGCCAGCCGGCAGGCGGGCCTGCAATTGACCGGCGCCGGCTCCGAGGTGACCGGTCACGGCGTGGTGATCGACGCTACCCGTGAGCGGGTCAAGGATGGCACCACGGGCGAGGGCGTGCTGGTCGGCGGACAGGCGAAGCTGGCGCTGAACTCGGCGCGCCTGTCGGATAATCGCCACGTCGGCCTGGCCGCCCACGCGACCGGCACCGTGGTTCAGGCCAGCGGGCTGACCATCGACACCACGCGGCCGCAGATGATCGACGCCATCGGCGGCATCGGCGTGGCGGCGCTCGGCGGTGCCCGCATCGAGTTGAGCGACGCCCGCCTGGACGACAACCGCGGCGTCGGCCTGCTGGTCCAGGCCAGCCCCAGCCGGATGGAGGCGAACAACGTGCTGGTCGCCCGGACCGGCGAGGTTCCGGCCCCTACGGGCGGCGACCAGACCAGGGCGGCCGGCCTCGCGGTCACGGCCGGCGCGACGGCGTCGGTGGACCGGCTGCGATTGCACGCCAACGTGGGCATCGGCCTGGTGGTCGCCGGTCCACAAAGCCACGTCCTGGCCCATCGCCTGACGGTCGACGCCACCAAGGCCTCGACCACCATCACGCGGCCGTCGGGCGTCGGCCAGATGTACATCGGCGGGGTCGCCTTGGACGCGCACGACGGCGGTCGACTGGACCTGGTTGGCGCCCGCCTGTCGGGCAACCGCTGGACCAGCCTGCGCGCGCTGCATGCCGACAGCCGGGTCCACGCCACCGGCCTGCTGATCACCAGCACCGCACCGGTCAGCCAGGACCTGCAGATGGGCATGGGCGCAGTCATCGCACGCGGCGCCGCGCTCGTCCTGCAGGGCAGCCGCCTGGACAACAACCGCCTGCTGGGCGCGGTGGTCCAGGGCCCATCCGGCACCCGGGCGACCCTGGTGGGCAGCCGGATCACCAACACCAGCGCCGGCAGCACCCACCAAAACCGCGGTCCTGACGAGCTGACCTACGGCAGCGGGCTGTACGCCATCAACGGACCGACCAGCTTCGAGGTCCTCGCCTGCGCCCTGCACCACAACCACTCCGCCGGCCTGGCCCTGCACCAATCCAATGGCACGATCCGCAACACAATCGTCTCCAACACCGCCCCGGCCCCCTACGAAGTCGGCGAAGGCGCCGCCGAAAAGACCGTCACCCTGGCCGACGCCATCGTCGCCACCGGCGCCAAGTCCCTCCTCCTGGAGCGCGTACTGGTCTTCAATCAAAAGCGAGCCGGCGTCCTGATCCACGGCGGCAACGCGACCATCTCCGGCTCCATGGCAGCCAAGGGCTACTACGGCGTGGTCGCCGAAGGCAGCGGCGAGATCGAACTCCAGGCCAGCCTGCTGACAGGCAACGACGTCAACATCGCCGGCGACCTGGGACTGCACGTCCCACCGCCGCCCGGGGTCGCGGGGTTGTAGAGACACCGTCGCTGCCCCTTGACGCCAAGCCCAAACATCCTACTCTGCCCCCGCCTCATACGAGGCCGCCCACGCAACAGGCTGATTCCAAAGAGAATCAATCCACGCCGGGCGCCGCTTGATGCCGCAAGACGGCGGAAGGCGACCGAACAGAGCGACCACCCCCGCGCATGTCGCGGGCCAGAGCGAGGAGACATTCATGAGCATCGAGCCGTTGTACGACAACGTCCTGGTTCAGCGCGCAGAGCCCGAAGAGAAGACCCAGGGCGGCCTGTTCCTGCCCTCCAGCGCCCAGGAGAAGCAGGTCTGGGGCCTGGTCAAGGCCATCGGCAAGGGCAAGGTCCTCAAGAATGGCGAGGTCCGGCCGCCGCAGGTCAACGTCGGCGACAAGGTGTTGCTGGCCAAGTGGGGCGGCAACGAGATCTCCCACGAGGGCGAGGACTACCTGATCCTGAAGGAGTCCGAGCTCCTGGCCATCATCGTCGACTGAACCCGGTCTACATTTCGGCTGCACGACAGCCAGCGAACAACCCGCGCCAGCCGGCCCGTAATGGGCACATCGGCAGCGCTACCGGAGGCAAATCATGCCCGCCAAGAACATCCAGTACAGCAGCCAGGCCCGCACGGCCATGCTCGATGGCGTCAACCTGCTGGCCGATACGGTCAAGATCACCCTCGGCCCGCGCGGCCGCAACGTGGTCATCGATCGCAGCTTCGGCGCACCGCTGATCACCAAGGACGGCGTCACCGTCGCCAAGGAGATCGAGCTGCCCGGTCACTTCGCCAACCTGGGCGTGCAGATGGTCAAAGAGGCGGCCTCCAAGACCAACGACCTGGCCGGTGATGGCACCACCACCGCCACCGTGCTGGCCCAGGCCATCGTGGTCGAGGGCAGCAAGCTGGTCGCCGCGGGCGTCAACCCCATGGACATCAAGCGCGGCATCGAAGCCGGCGTCACCGCCGTCACGGCCGAGTTGACCGCCATGTCGCGCGGCATCCAGGGCAATGACATCGAGCGCGTGGCCGCCATCTCGGCCAACAACGACGACGAGATCGGCGAGATGATCGGCAAGGCCATGACCGCGGTCGGTCAGGACGGCGTTATCACGGTCGAAGAGGGCAAGGGCATCGACACCGTGCTCGACACCGTCGACGGCATGCAGTTCGACCGCGGCTACATCTCGCCCTACTTCGTCACCGACGGCGATCGCATGGAGACCGTGCTCGAGAACCCGATGATCCTGGTTCACGAGAAGAAGATCTCGGTGCTGCGCGACCTGGTGCCGCTGCTCGAGAATGTGCGCCAGAACAACGCCTCGCTGCTGATCATCGCCGAGGACGTCGAGGGCGAGGCCCTGACCGGCCTGGTCTACAACAAGCTGCGTGGCCAGCTGAACGTCTGCGCCGTCAAGGCGCCGGGCTTCGGTGACCGCCGCAAGGCCATGCTCGGCGACATCGCCGTGCTGACCGGCGCCCGCGCGCTGAGCGACGAGATCGGCGAGAAACTCGAGCAGCTGGACATGGCGTCCTTGGGCAGCGCGACCAAGATCACCATCACCAAGGACAAGACCACCATCATCGGTGGCAGCGGCAGCCAGGCTGAGATCGACGGCCGCGCCTCCGCCATCCGACGCCAGATCGAGACCACCAGCAGCGACTGGGATCGCGAGAAGCTCGAAGAGCGCCTCGCCCGCCTGGCCGCCGGCGTGGCCGTGGTCAAGATCGGCGCCGCGACCGAGATCGAGATGAAGGAGCGCAAGGCCCGCGTCGAGGATGCCCTGCACGCGACCCGCGCGGCCGTGGCCGAAGGCGTGGTGGCCGGCGGTGGCGTCGCCCTGGTGCGCGCCGCCTCGGTGCTGGCGCCCATCAAGTTCGGCGACGAGCGCGATCACGGCATCAAGGTGCTGGGCAAGGCCCTGAGCGCGCCCCTGCGCCAGATCGCCAACAACGCCGGCGAAGAGGGCTCGGTGATCGTCGAGACGGTGGCCGCGGGCAGCGGTGCCTTCGGCTTCGACGCCGGCAAGTGCGAGCTCGGCGACCTGATGGAAGCGGGCATCCTGGATCCGACCAAGGTGGTGCGCATCGCGCTCATCAACGCAGCGTCGGTGGCCAACATGCTGCTGACCACCGAGTGCGCCGTGGTCGAAGCGGATGACGACGACGACAACTAGCCTGTCGAGCGAGGTGGGCCAGTGAACCAGGCAAACGACCGACCGGGCAATGGTGCGGCCAATGACGATGCGGGTCTGCAGGACCCGGTCGAACTCGCCGAGGGCGACGACGGCGTCGAAGAGGCGGCCGAGGTCGTGCAGGCCGTGCCCCTGACCGCCGAGCAGCAGCAGATCCTGGATTTGCAGGACGAGCTGTCCGACATGGGCCAGAAGCTGCGCCAGTACGCGGTCTCGGTCGACCGCATGCGGGGCGAATTCGAGGCCTCCAAGGTCCGCCTGGAGCGCGAACATCAGCGCATGCTGGCGACCGAAAAGGTGGGCGCGGCACAGGGCCTGCTGACCGTGCTCGATAACGTCGACAAGGCACTGGCCAGCGCCGGCGGCGCCACGCTGGAGAGCTTCGTCGCCGGCATCCAGATGATCCGAGCCGACTTCGAGACGGCCCTGGGCGAGCTGGGTATCGAGCGTTTCGACGCCAACGGCGAGCGCTTCGACCCCGAGCGCCACGAGGCCATGACCGCGGTCCCGGTGACCGATCCGAAGCTGGACAGCCGGGTGCTCGAGAGCATCACCGCCGGCGCCGCCCTGGGCGACAACATCATCCGCCCGGCGGTGGTGGTGGTGGGCCGCTATGTGGCGCCAGCGAAGACGGACGAGGCAAACTAGCCCGCGTCCGACGCCTCGTACTCAACCCTCAGATCGCAGACCCGGCACCTGCCTTCGCAGCAGCGCCTCGAGTCCGTCGATCCAGGTCGGGGTGGCGTTCAGACATGGCAGCAGGATCAGCTCGCCGCCACCGGCGTCGGTGAAGATCTCCCGACCGCGAATGCCCAGCTCCTCGACCGTCTCCAGGCAATCGGCGACGAACGAGGGCATCGCGACCACCAGCCGTTGCACGCCCTTTCGGCCCAGTTCGGCCAGCACGTCTTCGGTGTGCGGTCCAATCCAGGGCGTCCGGCCGAAGCGACTCTGGAAGGCGATGGTCAGCTGCTCATCAGCCAGTCCAACGGCCGCCTGCAAGGCACGGGCGGTGAGGAAACACTGCGCCCGGTAGCAGCGACGATTCGCCGCCACCTGCACGGCGCAACAGTCGTCCGTGGCCAGGCAATGTTTGCCACTCGGATCGCTCTTCTGCACGTGCCGCTCGGGCAGGCCGTGAAAGCTGAACAGCACGTGATCGGGCGCCGTGTCCAGGGCGGGCTGCAGGATGGCGGCCAGCCCAGCGATGTAGCCCGGATCTTCGGGATGCTCACCGATGAACTGCAGCAGGGGCATGTTCCAGCGGCTGTTGGCCACGGTCTGGGCGCCTTCGATGGCCGATCCCATGGTGGCCGAGCTGTACTGGGGAAAGAGCGGCAACACCGCGATCTGGTCGATGCCCTCCAGGGCGAAGGCGTCCATGGCCTCGCTCATGGAGGGGTTGCCGTAGCACATGGCCAGGCGAACGCTGGCCTGGCCGGCGAAACGCTCGCTGAGGGCGGCGGTCAGGTCCTGGCAGTGGTAGAGCAGGGGCGAGCCACGGTCGGTCCAGATCTTCTTGTAGGCCTCGGCGCTTCGTTTGGGGCGAAAGCGCAGGATGATGGCGTGCAGCAGCAGCCAGCGGGCCACCGGATGGATGTCGATGACCCGCGGATCGGCGAGGAATTGGGCCAGGTAGCGGCGCACATCCGGCACCGAGGTGGAATCCGGGGTGCCGATGTTGAGCAGTAGAACGCCCTGCCCGGGCCGCGGTTCGCTCATCAATCCCCAGTTGGAGGCCGTCGCGGCTCAGCCGCAGACGCCCAGGTCATCAGGCGCGGGTTTGGCCGGCTTGCCGGGTTCCTGGATGGTGACCAGGTTGCATTGTTTGCCGCCGGCGCACTTGGGGCTGCCGCCCTTGAGGTGGCACTTGGGTTTGCAGGTGCCCGGGTTGCCGATGCAGATGAAGCCCTTGTTGCAGTCGTTGGCGAACTTGCATGAAGCGCCGCTGGTGCCCGTGCCGGCTTTGACGCAGATCTTGCCGTTGGCCGAGATGGCGCACATATCCGTCGGTGGGCAGCCGACTTCGGTGGTCAGGTTGCAGTTGTCGACCTTGATGCAAGTGCCCAGGTTCCAGCCCACGTCCTTGCCGTCGTTGTAGACCAGCTTGTCGCAGATGGCCCCGGTGGGGCAGCCGACCAGCGGGTTCTTGCCGGTGTGGTCGCAGATTCGTTTGCACTTGCTGCCGACGCAGAGGTAGCCCTTGGAGCACTGGGTATTGAGCTGGCAGGCGGCGCCGTCGGCGAGGCTGCCCACGTTGGCGCAGACCGGCTTGTTGGACACCGGGTAGCACTGCTGGGCGGCCAGGCAGCCGTTGGAGGTGAGCGGATCACAGGTGCCGGTCGGTGGGCAGTCCTTGGGGCATTTATCGAAGCTCTCCGCCGGCATCTCGCACTTGCCGTTGCCGCAGACCGTCGGACAGTTGCCGCAATCGGCGGCGCAGCTGGCGCAATCCTCCTTGGCTTTGTCGCAGGTGCCGTCGCCGCAGAACTGGGGGCATGCGTTGCAGTCGGCCGGGCACGTCTTGCAATCCTCGACGCCGGGGGCGCACTTGCCATCGCCGCAGAAGGGGCAGGCGCCGCAATCTTTGGGGCAGGAGTTGCAATCCTCCTTGCCGACGGTGCAGGCGTTGTCGCCACAGACGGCGACGAAGCCGGCGTCCACCGCCACGTCTTCGGGTCCGCTATCCACGCCCGTGTCGACCGGTCCGCTGTCGGCCGATCCTCCGCTGTCGGGGGTGCCGGTGTCGGGCGCGGTGTCGACGATGGGCGTCGTGTCCGGCGTGCCTGCGCCAGCATCCACCGGCACGCTCGCGTCCGGATCCGTCTTGACCGGTCCGCTGTCCGTCGGCGCGGCGACGTCCTGGGCGTCGGCGGTGAAGGTGTAGTCGAATCCAGGTCCCTGGCCGACGGGTGGGCCGCCCGGTCCCGAGGCAGAGTTGCCGCAAGCGGCCAGGGCGAACGTCGCCAGCCCTGCGACCAGGTTGCCGGCCAGCGGCCACGCTTTTTGCGCCCCTTGTCGCCTCACGATGACGAACCTCCGGTCCTACCCGGGCTCAGAACTTCGGCTTGTAGACGCCGTTGCTGAGCTCCACGTTGTAGGTCTCACAGGTTGGTTTCGCGCCGGGCTTGAGCCGCACACGCACGTAGAACATCGAGCTGTTGTCCATGCAGAAGTTCATGCCCGGCGCGCCGGGGCCCGATGAACCCTGCTTGTTGGAGCACTTGCACTCGCCACCGGGCAGCGGTTTTGGCGAAGGCGTCTTCTTGCCCGCCGGCGTGCCCGACTTGGCGCCCGGCCCCTGGGGTTTGCCGTAGAAGCGCACCGTCCAGGACACGTCGATCTGCTCCGAACAGACCTGGGCGCTGCCGGCGCAGGAGCCGCGATACATATCCAGCACGAAGGGATTGGACTTCGGCGGCGGGTAGAGGAAGCGGGCACGCACGTGGAAGCTGTCGCAGCCGCCCTCGGCTTCGGGGTTGTCGGTGGCCTTGAACTTGTACCAGTCGCCATCTTCGCCGGGCATCACGTTGCCGCTGACGTTGACCTTGGAGCCGCCGTCGCCGAGGCCGCCCACGTCCAGGGCGCCCTTGCAGCTGCCGCCGACCTTGCCGTAGTTGGCGTCGGCCTTGCACTCGCAGCCGGGCGCCACCGGATCGACGTTGAAGAAGCCCTTGGCGCAATCGCCGACGGCGCACTTGCCGGCCACGCAGGCGGGCTGGCCCATGGCCACGGGCGGGCAGCTCTTGGGCGCGTCGCCATCGTCGGTCTGGCCGTTGCAGTCGTCGTCGACGCCGTTGCAGGTCTCGATCTTGGTCGGGTAGGCGCTGGGGTTGGCGTCGTCGCAGTCGCCGGGTTTGGTGGCGGTGTACAGGGCGTCGGGTTTGCACAGGCACTTGGCGTTGTCGGTCGGGCCGTAGCCATCCTGGTCGCCATCCAGGTAGTGCAGGGTGCAGCCGGAGGCGTTCTCCTCGTCGGTCTTGTCGTTGCAGTTGTTATCCTTGCCGTCGCAGACCTCGGGCACGCCGGGCTTGACCTTGATGTCGTTGTCGTCGCAGTCGCCGGCTTGCTCGATGTAGTCGACCGTCTTCTTGGACGGGCACAGGCAGGCGGCGTCGTCGGGATCGCCAAACGCGTCGCCATCTTTGTCCTTGAAGTAGTTGGTGCAGCCGCTGGCGCCGGACTCGTCGGTCTGGCTGTTGCAGTTGTCGTCGACGTTGTTGCAGATCTCCTTGGCGCCCGGGTGGATGGACTTGGCGAAGTCGTTGCAGTCGCCGCCGCCGGTGGCGTAGCCCACGCCCGGGTTCTGGCACATGCAGTCGCCGTTGGTGATGCCAGCCCCGTCGCCGTCGTTGTCGGGGAACCAGGTCTTGCAGCCGACCGCGCCATCCTCGTCGATCTTGCCGTCGCAGTTGTTGTCCTCGCCATCACAGACCTCGGCCGAGGGCTCGTTGACGTTGCAGAGCGTCAGGCCGTCCTTGGTGCAGGTGCGCTTGCCCTCGCATTTGCCGAACTGGTTGGCCCGCCAGCAGGCGGTGGAGAGCTTCAGGTCGACCTCGGCCTTGCTGCAGGTGCACTCGCCGCCCTTGGGCAGGCACTGGCTGGTGGTCACCTCGTCCGGCAACGAGACCGACTTGCACTCGAAATCGGTCGGGCAGTCGCTATCGCCAGCGCAGGGCGCGCCGCAGAAGCTGCCGTTGACGAAGTCGCTGCCCTGCACCGCGTTGGGCACGCACTTGGCCTGCCCCTGCTCGGTGCCGATCTGGCCGCAGTCGCCATGGCTGGAGCAGGGACGGCAGAGCAGCACGAACTTGGGCACGCAGATGAACGTGGGGTCGTCGGTGCCGGCCTGCTTGCACTGCCAGTTCTTCGGGCAGCTGTCGACGCAGGTCTTGGTGCAGACCTTGCCGGTCTCGGACTCCAGGCACTTGCCGCTGTTGCAGATGTCGCCGTCGGTGCACGGGCAGCCCCAGCCGCCCTCGATCTCGCACGGCTTCTCGTCGGGCGCCTCGGGCAGCTCCTCGCCGCCAGCGTCCAGGTCCGAGCTGTTGTCGCTGTCGGTCACGTCGAGGTTGCCGCCGTTGAAGCCGTCAGGCACACCCGGGCCACCACCATTCTTGCCCGCCGGATCGCCTTCGCCGCAGCCCGACAGGCCAGCGAAAGCCAGCATCAAGGCAGTGCACACGATAGCGACATGATGGACCGTTCTGCGCATGAACTCCCCGTCGGAGCCGTCCCCTCCGGTGGCCGCGCAGGGTAGCATAGTCCCGGGCTCGCGGAAAAAGACGGGCAGGCATTCGACGGCCGCCAACCGGTGACCCATCACCCTATTCGAGCGCCGCATCGAGTGCCGTATAGCCACCCGAACGGGCGAGCTTGGTGATGGCCAGGGTCAGCTTGGTGCCCGCCGGCAACTCCTTGGAGATGGCCGCCAGGTCGATCTCCAACGGCGGCAGGGGCACCTCCAGCTCGTCCAACCCGGGCACGCCCTTGTCCAGCTCCTTGCCGACCATGTCTTCGATGATCTTGGCGAAGTCATGTTTGGCGCCGGCGAAGTCCTTGCTGATATCGAACATCTCGAAGAGGTACTCGGGCGGCATGTCGGGCACGGGCTGTACGCGCACCACCGGTTCGCCCTTGTCGTTCTTGGTCAACACCACCTCGGAGAGCATGTCGAAGCTGGCGGCGTTGTACAGGGCCAGGGTCTTCTTGCCGATGGGCAGGGCCATGGTCAGGAAGAGGTCGCCCACCTGGGCGCGCACATGGGATGGTTTGGCCACCTCGCAGCCCTCCAGGATGGGCGGCAGCAGGAAGTCGATGCCGATGGTCGCCTTGCTGAGGTCGAAGCCGGCGAGCTTTTCGCCATCTTTGGCCAGCTCGCTGCCGGGGATGTCTCCCTTGAGGCCGCCGGCGTACCACAGGGCGTACAGGAGCTGGTTCATCAGGTCGTCGTGGCCGGCGAACTGCAATCGCTGCTTCTTGTCGATGTTGAACTTGTCGGGCGATTTACCCACACAGCCGCCGCGTCCGATGGCGCCCAGGGTGACGTGACTGGTGCCCTTGGCGGCGACCACGGTGGCGTCCAGGCGGATCAGCCCGCCCGCCGGCGTGAAGTCCAGGGCGGCGATCTTGCTGATCAGGGTCAGGGTCAGCTTGGGGCCCTGGCCCAGGGGCGGGTCGAGTTCGATGTTCTCCTTGAGCGCCAGGATGGAGAAGACCTGCTCGAAGGCGCCGGGCAGCTCCTTGATCAGCGCCTTCTGGATCTGCTTTTCAAACTCCTTCTTGTAGGCGTCCAGCAGGATGTTCCACAGGAAGTCGAACAGCCCGGCGATGCCGTTCACATGCAGCTTCATGCCGTCGACCTTGGCGCTGGACGAGGCCATGGTGGCGACCGCCTTGCCGTTCTTGGCGCTGAGCATCACCCGCGCCTGCAGCGTGATCTTGGCCACGTCGATGCTGCCGCTGACCGAGACCTTGGTCTTGAAGAAGCCGAGCTTCACCTTGGCCTTGACCTTCAGGTCGGTGTGGATGTTCGGCACCGCGATCTGGAAGTCGAGACCGCCCTGAACCGGCTTGATGGCCACGGAGACCTTGCCCATGGAGGCGTTGGACAGGGTCACGTCGACGTCGCCTTCGGACACCTTGGGCGGCAGCACTGCGTTGATGGGGATGGCGTTGGCGACGATCTCCATCAGCGTGGCCAGGTCATCGGGCTTGCTCACGTCGTGAACGCCGTCGTCAAAGAAGTCCTTGCCCATGAAGAGCTGGATGGCGTCCTTGACCATGGCGGCTTCGGGCTTGGCGGCGTCGGTGGGGTAGTACAGCGAGGAGAAGTAGAAGCCGCGGGTGGCTTTGGACTGCTCGCCGCCCAGGTCGGTGGCCGTGGCCAGCACCCGGTTGAGGCCATGCAGGGCGCCATGCTGGTGGTACCACTGCTGGGCTGCGTCCGGGTACGCCGCCTTGCCATTGACCGTGACTTTGTCGATGCCCGCGCCTTCGTCGCCGGCCTTGCCGTTGAGCTGAATGGAGGGCTTGCCCGTCAGGGTCGAACCCCAGGGCGGATGGTCGATGGTCAGCAGGGGCGGGGCGCCGTCGACCAGGATCTCCAGGTCGTGCACCACGGCGGGATGGCCGACCACCTCGAAGTGCACGTTGTAGGTGGCGTCCTCCTTGAACTGGACGGTGTTCGGGCCCAGCACCTTGAAGCCCTTGGCCGGCTTGGTCACGGCCATGGACACCTTCAAGCCGCCGATGGCGTTGCCGAAGAGGTCGCGCACCATGGCCGGGAACTGCACCTTATCCTTGCGCTTGTACACGATCTTGTCGGGCACGCGGGCGACCAGCAGGTCGTGCGGCGGGCCCGGCACCACGTGCAGACTGGCCGGGTGGATCTCGAACAGGTCCCAGGCCAGGGTCTCGGGCACGCAGCGCACGGCGTAGAGGCCGGCGACGGTGCCGGTCATGTACTTGCCCTTGAGGGTGACCTTGTCGGCGTGGCTGACCGACATCGGGAAGTCGGCCACTGGGTTGCCCCAGGCGTCGGTGGCCAGGCAGGACAGCACGCTGGCGTTGCCGGCGGCGATTTTGGGTGGCTGCAGCTTGGCGTAGAGGTGGCGCGGCACGCCCACCTGCACGGTCAGCGTCGCCGGGGTGGTGTCCAGTTGGCCGTCCACGGCACAGGCGAGCTGATAGGTTCCGGCGACCTTGGCCTGCAACAGCAGCCCTGCGGGCGGTGGCTTCAATCCGGGCGTGCTGTCCAGACTCCAGCCGTCGACGATGGGGTTTTCCCAGGCGTCGGCGCCGGTGCAGCTGGCCTGGACCCAGGTGCCGGCCTTGACGCTCAGGGCGACCACCTGTGCCGGCTTGTCGGCGGTGTGCAGGCGGGTGTCCTGCCAGGCGGGTGGGCCCGGGATCACGCCGAGCGGTTCCGGCGTCACGTCAATCAGCCCATGCGATGGAATGCTGCAGGCGACCTGGTAGGTGCCGACCCGCGACAGGCGGATGGTGGTGCCGTCGATGGACAGGGGGCCGATGGGGCCGTCGCTGACGGTGACCGTGGCGGGACCGGGCAAGGGTTTCTCGACGCCAGAATTCGAGCCGTCGGAGGCGGGCAGGAAGGTGTGGCAATCGATCTCGAATTCGATGCCGGCACGCGCCTCTTCACCGCCGGTGTCGGTCTCGAGCAGCCATTGTTCGGGTGGCGGTTCAGCGACTGCGCCCACGACACCATCCTGGGCGTCGCTGCAGCCGAGTGCGACCGCCAGCACGGCGACAACGGTCAGTGCGGCGAGGCGGAACCCGGCGAGTGCGCGGCTGGGCTGGCGGTTCGGTTTCACGACCAGAAGGTACGCCCTGCCCCCCTGGATCGCAAAGTGAAGTCGCGTGTGGGAGAGAGGGGGCCAGTGTCCCGTTGCAAGGGAAGTGGCAAGTCGAATGCCCCTCTTTCTTCCGGGCTCGGCAACCGGCACTTTCGCGAAGCGGAGCTTGGGGTGAGGCCCGAAAACGACGTTTTTCGGGCCGAGGGGGAGCAACTGAAGGTGTCTCGCGAGCCAGCGAGCGAGTCGGGCGCCGGAGGCGTCCGAAGCCGAAGGCGGTAGCGGCCAGACCAAGTCTGGCCCCCGCAATCCCCCTGAAGATAGAAGTCTAGCGGTCCATTGGCGACAACGAACAACTCATCAAGACCCCTGAAATGGACCGCTAGGCGGCGTGGGCTTCGGCCTTGGGCGGACCACTGACCCGATCCTCGAAGGTGCAGACGGTCTTGTTCAGGGCCTGCATCTTGCCGTCGTCCTCGTGCATGGCGACGATCAGGGCGACCTGGGCGATCACGTCCTTGACGTGCGCCGGCGTGTCGATGGGGCCGGCGTTGGTATTGAAGCTGTACATCTCCCAGTGCGCCGTGGCGGCGATGGGGCGGGTGGTGGTGGCGGCCCGGCGGAAGATCTCCACCTCCAGGGCGCCACCGCGTTTGACGTGCTGCAGGTGCAGCTGCAGGTGACCGTCCGGGGCGCGCTCGATGCCGACAAGGCGGTACTGATCTTCGAGCACATCGCCCATGGCGTGGGGCGCGACCAGGATCTCGGCTTCAGGCGCCGGCTTGTTGCCATGCTTGCCGAGCTGCGCGTGCCGCTTGCCGGCGCATTTATGGCCGCTGCTCGACGCCTCCTCCATGTCGCAACTGGACAGCAGGGGCAGAGCGCCCACGAGCGCGACACCGACGCCCAGCTTGACGCCGCCTTCCAGCAGCTGGCGGCGGTCCATCACCCGGTCCATCAGGATGTGGGTCTGCGGGATGTTCTCAATCTTGCTGCGCTGTGCCATCTCGTCCTCCGATCTCCAGCTTCACCATACCGGCGAGGCGGACGTCGGGCAACGGAAAACTGCGCTCCAATCTGCTATCCTGTCGCCATGCAAGAGCCGCAGGCCGAACGAACGGAATCGACCCCGCCAACCCGATTGCCGGCCGGGATGCGCTTCCTCTTCCAGGAGGTGGATCTCGCGTCCTGGCGTCCCGACGAGCACCCCGATCACGTGATGGCGCGCATCCTCGAACGGGGCCGCCTCGTCGACGTACAATGGCTGATCGAGCACTACGGCATGGCGCGAATCCACCGCTTCTTCCGCGATGTCGGTCACGTGGAGTTGAGCCCGCGGACGCTGACGTTCTGGAGATGCGCCCTGGACGCGAAGGAGGAGGCATGGGCCGAACCCCCGGCCTGGAAGCGGCGCAGCAGCGCGCCCTGGCAGACCTGAAGCCGCTGGTCGAACAGCAGGGCCTCTACCTGGCTGGCGGTACGGCCATCGCCTGGCACCTGGATCATCGCCGTTCGCGCGACCTGGATCTGTTCACCCGAGAGCGGGTGGACGGCCTGCAAGGCGTGGAGTTTGCGCTGGTGGCCTCTGGCCTGGACTACGAGGTCGTGTCCCTCACCGACGTGATGTTGAAAGCGAACCTGGGCGGTACGCTGGTCGATATCGTCGCCTACCCGTACCCGCTCCTGGAGGAGCCGCTCCCCGGACCGCTGGCGGTGCCGACGGCACAGGAGCTTGACCTGGCCGCCATGAAGCTGGCGACGGTGTCGACCCGCGGCATTCGACGCGACTTCTGGGATCTGTACGCGCTGGGTCGGGCCGGGATCGCGCTGGACGACGCCATGGACGCCTACGTGCGGCGATTTGGCAGGGCGCGCTCAGACCTGTACCACGTCGCCCGATCGTTGACCTGGTTCGGGGATGCTGAGGCCGCAGACGAGTGGCCGGCCGGCCTGGACGACGAACTCTGGCAGGACATCAAGGCCTGGTTCGAAGCCGAGGCGCCCGGCGTATTGCGGCGGCTCGACGTTTGAGCCACCCGTTCTCCCTGGCAGCCCCGGAGACAGGCTGGCCCGGCCTGGCCAGCGGCCTACCGGAACACCTTCGGCGGTCGGTTCAACGCGCGGGCCTTGGGGAACTTCTTCGTCGCGGCGACGACCGCCTTTTCCATGTCGGTCATGCGCGCGTTCAGGTCGCCCAGATTCTTGGCCACGCCGATCGGCCGCAGCGCGATGACGCGCATCTTCTTGCCGACCTTCATCAGGAAGGTGTGCACGGTGAGCCGATCGTAACGATCGGCGGCCAGGGCGGTGAGCACGATGTACTCGGCGCCGGTCTGCTCGGCCAGGGCGCGCAGGCGCTTGCGGCATCCCTTGGCGGTGAAGGCGCCGCCGAGGCCGCAGGGGGTCAGCTCTTCGGTGGACCAGATCTTGACCTTCTTGGCGGCTTTGACCTTGATCTTCTTCGGCTTGGCCTTGACCGAGGCGTCCCGTTTGCGAACGCGCACCGACTTGGCCCAGTTATGCCAGCCGGGACCGCGCGTCTGCACGTAGTGGGTGCCGGGCAGCAAGCCGGGGGCGCGCGCTGGCAGGGGGCCGATCTTGACGCCGTCGACGAAGACGGTGACGCCGGGCGCGTTGCCCTTGACCTGCACGGCGTAGCGTTTCGCCTTTTCGTGGCTCACTCGCATGCCGTCGAAGAGTTCGAGCAGCTTCTTGTTGGTGCCGCGCCGATCGATGACCAGGGTGGGCTGCAGGGACAGGCCCAGGCGGAAGAGCTCGGCCACCTCACGCTTGCCCTTCTTGGCATACCAGGCGGCCACGGCGGAGCGGGCGTAGGCGTCGGCCAGCTTGGTGAAGTCGACCAGCTCCGAGAACGCCAGCTCGTAGGCCTTGGCGGCGAAGCGCAGCTTGCGGTAGGCGATCTTGTACTTCTTGGCCATGAGCAGGTCGGTGCCTGCCTGGCGGGCCAGGTCAGCGCCGGCGATCTGGCGCCCCTTGGCGGTCTCCTTGGGTTTGATGGTCGCCGCGTCCTCCTCCTTGCCGGCGCGGTCGGTATCCTTGAGCAGGTGCAGCGCGTTGGAGAAGCCGATGGTGTCGTGCACCGCCTTGGTGACCCGGCGCAGGAAAAGCCCACGCACCTTGCCCACCTCGGTGGTCGGGATGACCAGAATGCCAGGCGGGCCCTTCTTCTGGGCGGCGTGGCTGGGAGTCGCCAGCAGGCCGACGGCGAAGATCGAGGCCAGGGCAGCGGCCAGGGCCGGTACAGGGAGGCGGAGGGCGTTCAGTCTCATCTTCGATGGCTCCTGCTGTGGCGGCGAGGTTGGCGGATTTCGGAGTTCGGGGCAAGAGGCGGGCGGCGTGGTCGCCCTGCAATGGGACGCCTGGCGTGGCGGGAAGCTTCAGAGCAGTTGGCTGTGGCGGCGAGACCGGTAGTGCGAACTGGCGCGTCGGCCGGCCAGGCAAGCGCGGCCGGGCGACCAGCCGCTGCCGGCCTGCAACTTGTCGTTGACCCAGAGAGAGAGAGAGAGAGAGAGAGAGTAGCTTCGCCTCCATACATCCCACCACGGCCCGCGGCTGCGCTTCCGACCGCGGACCCGACCCACGGAGGTGACCATGCAGGTCAACATCGCCGCTGGCATCGAGTTCGACTTCAGCAATCTCAGCGTCAACAACTCCGGCCACGTGGATCTCGGACAGGTCGTCGACACCAGCGGCTACGGCAAGGTCCAACTCGCCGTGCGGGTGCACCAGATCACCATCACCCAGACGCCGACGCTGGAGGTGAACCTCTACCCGGTGTTTCCTGACTCCGCCGAGCCGCCGCGCGAGTTCGTCGAGGGCACCTCGCTGATCGACGTCAACCTCGAAACCCTGGCCGCCGGCGCCTACGAACTGACCACGCGCTACGACGGCCCCGGCGCAGCGGTGGCCGCGCGCCTCAAAGCGACCCAGGATGCGTCGACCGCCGGCAGCATCACCGGCAAGATCTCGGTCGACGTGATCCTGAGCAACTGAGCGCCCGCCGGTCGAGCCCGCCACCGCCGGCATCGCGCCGGGGGAGTGCACCATGGCGCCCAAACCCCTGCCGCCGCTGCTGCTCGACCCGATCGTCGCCAGCACGGCCTGGATCGGGATCTCGGGGCTGAGCGCGCAGCACGTCGGCGTCTGGATCGGCGCCTGGCCCGCCGGCGCGCAGCCCAACGGGCCGCCGCAGCTCGTGGTCGCCACCAAGCCCGGCCAGACCGCGCTCCATCTGCAGCAGTCGGCCGTGGCCTTGATGACTCCCGGCCTGCAGGCGATCGCGGCCCAGGCCGACCACGTCGCCGACCTGCATCCGGGCGCAGGCGTCGAGTTCGAGCTCTGGTCTGGCGACACCACAGGTGGCTTCAAGGCCACCTGCGTCTGTACCCCGGACGTGTCCCAGCTCACGCCCTGGACCTTCGTGCCAGGCCAGCGGGTTCGGGCCAGGGTCGTTCGCTCCGCTGCCTGCGCCGGGGTGCCCGCCACCGACGCCTCGGGCCTGGACAAGGGGCCGTGGAGCGAGATGGCGCAGGTGGTCGCCGTCAAGCCCGAGGACGTGGTGCCGGAGCTGCTACCCGCCCTGGTGCAGGGGCACAGGTCGATCCACGTCGACAACCTCTGGCCCGGCGCCAGCGTCTACGTATCCATCGATCCGGCCGGCAAGATCACCCCCAAGGCGCAGCAGTAGGGCCCCTGGCCGGTCGACCAGCCAGGCAGGGGCGAGATCCCGCTTGCCGCGCCTCTCATCGCCGGGCACGCTGTACGGGTGCGACAGGTACTGGCCGAAGACGCTCCCAAGGGCTCGATCTGCAAGCAGCAGGCCGACTCGAACACACTCAAGGTGCTGGCCGCGCCCGACAAGCTGCACGCGCCGGTGATGATCCCGCCCATGCTGCCCTGCCAGGGTGCGGTGCAGGTGTCGAACCTGCACCAGGGCGCCTCGGTGTAGGTCTACCACCGGGCCAATCCGGACGCGCGGGCCACGCCGCTGAGCAAGTGGCTGTGGGCGGGCCAGGGGCCGAGCGTCAAGGTCGAACTGTACGGCGCGCTCAGCTTCCCGGGCGAGGTGCTGGCCCGCCAGCGGGTGGGCAGCAAGGCGAGCGCCTGGTCGGCGCCCATCGCGGTGGAGCAGCGCAAGGAGCCCTACCGGCCGCGGATCCTGGGGCCGGTGGCCTATGGCGATCGGGAGATCCCGGTCTCGGGGGTGACGCCCGGCGCGCTGGTGACGCTGTACTTCGGCCAGGAGGGCGAGACGAAGCCGGGCCAGGGGCAGGTGATCGGCTGGACGCGGGCGGCGGAGTCGCTGGTGTGGGTGAAGACCTCGCCGGTTCCTGCCGGTGTGGAGGGCAAGGATCGGGTGTGGGCGAGCAGCCGGCTGTGCAAGCCGGAGCAGGTCAAGCAGAGCTCCACGGTGACGGTGATCACCAGCCCGGCAGCGAGCCATCCTCGGGCGCC
>CAYTLW010000036.1:0-59909 GCA_964438735.1 uncultured Enterobacteriaceae bacterium
CCCCACGCCGCCACCTACCCTGGTCCCCGGCCCGCCCACCGGCCGCCAGCGAACCATGACCAACCCCCAAAAAAACCTGACCCGCCGCGACTTCACCCGCGCGCTCGCCCTGGCCACCGCCAACCTCGCCTGCAGCCGCCTGCCGCCCACCACCACCGCCGCCGCCCCACAGTCACCGTCACCGACACCGACACCGGCACGGTCACAGTCACCGACACGGCCAGCCCCACCGACACCCTCCCCGCCCCCCTCCCCCTCCCGGGCCACACCCACCGCCGCCGACAACACCACCGCCCCCGTCGCCTTCATCTCCCACGGCGCCCCCACCCTCGCTGCCAACCCCGTCGCCGGCACCGATCTGCGCAACTGGGGCCGCACCCTCCCCGCCCCACGCGCCATCCTCACCATCTCCGCCCACTGGCAGACCGCCGCCCCCATCCTCGGCACCACCACCACACGCGACCTCATCTACGACTTCTCCGGCTTTCCGCCGCACCTGTACAAGATCCCCTACAAGGCCCCCGGCGCCCCCGACCTCGCCCGCCGGGTCACCGAGCTCCTCAGCCCCAACAATCCCCCCAAGGCTCAGCCGACCAGGGGCTGGGATCACGGCGTCTGGGTGCCGCTGTTGCACCTGTACCCCGACGCCGACATCCCCCTGCTCCAGCTCTCCCTGCCGCACACGACACCCCAGGATCTCTTCAACCTCGGCCGCCGCCTCGCCCCCCTGCGCCGCGAGGGGGTGCTGCTCATCGCCAGCGGCGGCCTGACCCACAATCTCGGCCTCATGGGCCGCGTCCGCAGCACGCCGCAGTGGGCCCTGGACTTCGACGCCTGGGTCGTGGAGCGCCTGCAGGCCGGCGACATCGACGGCCTCGTGGACTACCCCCACAAGGCCCCCGCCCTGCGCCTGGCCCATCCCACCGAGGAGCACTGGACCCCCATGATGGTCGCCCTCGGCGCCGCAACGGGTGATGGCGCCCTACCGAAAGTGCGCTTCCCGGTGCAGGGCTGGGAGTACGCCCACCTCTCCCGCCGCTCGGTGCAGTTCGGATAGCCCGGCTCCCTCCCGTCCCGCGTCCCACCCGCACCCGCACCCAAACCCCCACCCTCACCCTCTCCCCGACACCGCCCTCTCCGCCATGGCATGCTCCACCTCCGCAACGCCGCGGAGAGGTCTCACCCCATGCCCTGGCCCCGCCATGCCCTGCCCGCGCTGCGACTCCTGGCGGCGCTCCTGCTGACGGTGGCCTGCAGCCCGGCCGAGACCGACACCGCCGCCACCCCAGACACCGCCGACAGCGGCACCGCCACGCCCACCTGCCCCCAGCCCTCCCAACGCCCCAACGGCGGCTGCTGCCCCGCCGGCCACAGCTTCGACGCCGCGCTCTCGGGCTGCGTGCCCGTCGGACCTGCAGACTGCGCCGCCGTCTCCCTGGTCAATCCCGGCGCCTGCATCCCCCGCTGGTGCTGGGATCTCCTGGCTCCCGACGACACCCCATGCGCCGAACCCGGCCTGCTCTGCCGACCCGCCGGCCGTCTCTGCACCGCAGATGAACGCGCCGCCAGCGCCGGCTGCCCCGCCGGCCAGGTCCCCGATGACGTCGGCGCCTGCACCCCCGCCGGACTGCACGCCAACAGCCCGCTCCGACCCGCAGGCGGCCCTGTAGCGCCCCTGCCTCCGCTGCCAGCCCTGCCCGCAGCCACACCACCGCGCTGGTGCACCAAGGACGGCCTCGCTCGACCCTGCGCCGCCAACGAGACCGGCTGCGCCACCGGCGAGGTCCCCGACAAGACCGGCACCTGCATCCCCGCCGGCGTGCCCTGGCTCTGCCCGCCGGGCTTCGTGGTCGACGCAAAGGACCCTGGCAGCGCCGCCCGACCACCGGCGTGCACACCCGATCCCGCGCTCTGCGGCGCCGGACCCTGGCCCGCCGACCTGCCCGCCACCGGCGTTTTCTACGTCGATGCCGCCGCCAAAGCCGGCGGCGACGGCTCCACCTCCTCCCCCTTCAACACCCTCTTCGCCGCCGTCAAAGCTGCCCCCACCGGCGCCACCCTGGCCCTGTCCGCCGGCACCTGGACCGAACCCCTGGTCCTGGGCAAGGGCCTGGTCGTGCGCGGTCGCTGCGCGGCCATGACGCAACTCGCCAACAACTCCGCGCCGGCCAACGTGCAGCTGGACGGCGATGACGGCCCCGTGACCCTGCGCGACGTCAGCGTGGTCGGCAGCGGCATCGGCGTCATCGCCATCGAGCCCGTCGCCGCGACCATCGAGCGGGTGCACATCCACGGCGCCTCTGTGGCCGGCATCGCCGCCCTGAAGACCGGCGCCGAACTCACCATTCGCGACGCGGTGGTGGCCGCCACGGTCGCCAAGATGGACGGCACCGCCGGTCGCGGCATCGAGGCCAGCGGCGGCGGTCGGGTGATGCTGGAGCGGGTGCGCATCTCGCAGCAGCGCGACGTCGGCCTCATGGTCAGCCACGCCGGCTCGCGGGCGCTGGGCGATGGCGTACTGATCGCCGACACCCGGCCGACCCAGCTGTCCAAGGTGCGGGGTCGGGGCGTGGACGTGAGCGTCGGCGCACAGGCGGAGCTGAACGCGGTGCGCATCATCGGCAGCGCCGAGATCGGGGTCCGGCTCGCCGGCGCCGGCACGCGGCTGAAGGTCACCGGCCTGCGGGTCCAGGGCTCGCTGCAGCCGCCGGCGGGGCCCAAGGGACACGGCGTGGTCGCTCGCGATGGCGCCGAGCTGGTGGCGGTCGGCGCCCGGATCGAGGACGCCACCGGCCACGGCATGCACGTCACAGAACCCGGCACCGCCGCCAGGCTCGCCGGACTGCAGGTATTGCGCACCCGGCCGGCCGTGGTGACGGGTCATGGCCAGGGCGTGGTCGCCACCGATGGCGCCTGGCTCGAGCTGGTGGGCGGCTGGCTGTCGGATAACCGCCAGAGCGGTCTGGCCGTCGGCGATGCGGGCACGCAGGTGTGGGCCAGGGCGCTGCTGGTCGACGCCACCGACGCACCGACAGCCAAGACGCCCGAGGCCGCCGCCGTGCTGGCTAATGGCGGCGCGTCGCTGACCCTGTCCCATGTCCGCCTGCACCACAACCGCGGCGTCGGCCTGGTGGTCACCGATGTGGACACGCTGGTGCAGGCGACCGACCTGCTGGCCGATGGCGGCCTGTCGCTCGGCCCCGGCAAGCTGGCCAGCGGCATGGGCGTGGTGGTCCAGCTGGGCGGCCGCCTGGAGCTGAACAGGGGGCGCCTGTCGGGCAATCAAAACGCCGGCGTGGTGCTGCGCAAGGCGGGCACGACGGCCTGGCTGCGCGAGCTGCTGGTCGACGGCAGCAAGCCCGATCCGTCGACGGGCGCGTCGGGCGCCGGGGTGCTGGTGCTGTCGGGCTCGCGCCTGGAGCTGCAGCATGGCCGCCTGTCCGGCAACCACGAGCGCGCCCTGTCGGTGGAGGCGACCGGCACCCTCGCCGCCGTGGAGGACCTGCTGGTGGACGGCACCGTGTCCTCGCTCACCGATGGCTTCGGCGGCGACGCCATCGTCGCGGTGGCCGGCGGGCGGGTGCAGGCTGGACGCGCGCTGCTGATCGGCAACCGCTCCTCGGCGATCCTGGTCGGCCATGCGCCGAGCCGGCTGGACCTCTGGGGGGCGCGCATCGAATCCACCACAGGCAACGCCGCCACCGGCGCCTACGGAGCCGGCATCACCGTGGTCATGGGCAGCAGGGCCGATCTCGACGGCGTGATATTTCGCGACAACCGCAGCGTCGGCGCGGTCGCCGGTGGCGACGACACGGTGATGCGCTTGACCGGCTGCGTCATCGAAGACACCGCCGCGTCGACGGCCCAGGAGCAGAACGGCGCCGGCGCCGCGTCCCTGCTGGGCAGCCGGATGGATGTGCGGGCCAGCATCGTGCGCAACAACCGCGTCGCCGGGCTCTTCTTCACCGGGCTCGGCGGTCAGATCTGGGATACGGTGGTCAGCAAGACGGGTGTGGCATCGGTCATGAGCAGCAGCGGCGATCCGATCCAGTTCGGCGACGGCGTGCTGGCCTCGCAGGTGAGCGAGATGACCATCGGCCGCTGCCTGCTGGTCGACAACCAGCGCGCCGGCCTCTACGTCGCCCATTCGGACCAGGTCGACATCTCGTCGCTGGTGATCAGCGGCAACGTCTTCGGCCTGGCCACCACTGAGGGCCAGATCGTCCAGGTCGGACCGGGGGCCATCTATGGCAACAGCCAGGCCAACGTCGCCGGCGAGATCAGCCTGGGCGTTCCGCACCCTCCCGATCCCGGCGCGCCGTAGTCGAGCCGCTATTCCTCGCCGCGGCGCTCGCCCAGATCGCCCACCATCGCCTGTGGTTGCGGCGGGTTCATGCCGAGCGAGCCGATCGGCATGGCATGCTGTCGGCTCCCTCGAGCGTGGAGACCTCGCCCGCCATGTCCCGGCCCCGCCGCCACCTGCTGCCCGCGCTGCTGATCCTGCTGCTGCCGGCGGCCATGTGGGGGACCAGCGCCTGCAGTCCGGGTGATGCGGACGATCCGGGCCACGGCACCGACGCCGACGTCGCGGCCGGCGACCCCGCCTGCCCACAGCCCTCCCTTCGACCCGATGGCGGCTGCTGCGAGGCCGGCCAGAGCTACGACCCGCTGAGCTCGGCCTGCATCGACATCGGGCCGCCGGACTGCAGCGCGGTCTCCCTGGTCGCGCCGACCGCCTGTACGCCACGCTGGTGCTGGGATCTGAAGACATCCGACGACGCCCCCTGCGCCAAACCCGGCCTGCTCTGCCGGGTGGTGGGTCGTGCGTGCACCGATGACGAGCGGGCCGCAGGTGCCGGCTGCCCCGCTGGCCAGGCGCCCGACGGCGACGATGGCTGCATCCCTCCGGGGCTGCCGCCCGACAGCAAGGTGCCCGGCGGTCGACATCCCGCTGAACCACCACCCCTGCCGCCCCTGCCGCCGCTGACCGCGCCCCGCTGGTGCCTGGACGGCGCCCAGGCCCGTCTCTGCAGCTCCAATGAGAACGGCAGCTCCAAGAAGAAAGGCAGCGCCAAAGAGTCCGGCTGCGCTGTCGGGCAAGCGCCAGACGACGACGGCGTCTGCCGCAAAGCAGGCGTGGACTGGCTCTGTCCGCCCGGCTTCCTGGTCGACAAGGACGATCCCGGCACGCCGACGCGTCCGCCACACTGCCTGCCAGACCCCGCCGACTGTGGTGCCGGGCCCTATGCCGCGTCGCTGATGGCCGGAGCAGGACCGGCCAAGGGGGTGTGGTACGTCCACGCCGAGGCCAAATCCGGCGGCGACGGCTCCAAAGCCGCGCCCCTGGCGTCCATCGGCGCGGCGGTCCAGGCGGCGCCCATCGGCGCGACCATCGCCCTGTCGGCCGGCACCTGGAAGGAGGCCCTGCCCCTGCACAAGGGCCAGCAGGTCGTTGGCCGCTGCGCCGCCCTGACCCGCCTGTACAACACGGTCAAGGCCGCCAACGTGCTGGTCGATGGCAGCAGCGGCCCGGTCTCGCTGCGTGACGTGAGCGTCGTCGGCTCTGCGGTGGGCGTGCTGGCGGCGGCGCCGGTGAAAGCGACCATCGAGCGGGTGCACATCAAAGGCGCGTCCGTGGCGGGCGTGGCGGCCATCGCCAAGCAGGCGCACCTGACCCTGCGCGACGTGGTGGTCGCGGCCACGCTGACCGACACCGACGGCAAGAATGGTCGCGGCGTGGAGGCCAGCTCCGGCGGCCAACTGACCCTGCAGCGCGTGCGCGTCAGCCAGCAACACGACATCGGCCTGCTCGTCACCGGCGTCGGCTCGCGGGCGGACGCCGACGGCCTGCTCATCGCCGACACCCGGCAGACCGAGACCGGCAAACTCCATGGCCGCGGCGTCGAGGTCGGCGGCGGGGCCAGTGCGGAGCTGATTGCGGTCCGGGTGATCGGCAGCGCCGAGTCCGGCGTGCGGATCAGCGGCGGCGGCAGTCGTCTGCAGGCCCGTCGACTGCACGTCCAGGGCCGGCTGACGTCCGTGGGCGGCCCCCAGGGCCTGGGCATCATCGGCCGCAGCGGCGCCGAGTTGACGCTGCACGGCGTGCACATCGAGGACGCCGCCGGTCACGGCCTGCACATCACCGACGGCAGCACCGCGGCCAAGGTGGCCGGCCTGCGGGTCGAGCGCACCCGGCCCACCTCGCTGTGGGGTCATGGCCAGGGCGTGGTGGTGATCGACGGCGGCTGGTTGGAGCTGGTCGGCGCCTGGCTGGTGGATAACCGACAGGCCGGCCTTTCGGTGCACGCGGTCGGCAGCCAGGTCTGGGCCCGGGCGCTGCAGGTCAGCGGTACGACGCCGCCAAACGCGGGTCTGCAGGAGTCCGCCGGCATCGTGCTCAGCGGCGGTGGCCAGCTGGACATCGTGCAGGGGCGCCTGCACAGCAATCACGGCATGGGCCTGGGCATCTTCGAGGTGGGCAGCCGGGCCACGGTCAGCGACCTGCTCGCCGACGGCAACGTCTCCCTGGCCGACAAGTCGCCCAGCGGCATGGGGGTGGCGGTCTACCTCGGCGGCCGGCTGGACCTGCATCGAAGTCGGCTGTCGGGCAATGGCCACGCCGGCCTGATGCTGCAGGAGCCCGGCACCCTGGTCCGCGCCAGCGAGCTGCTGGTGGATGGCTCCAAGCCGGAGCCGGGCGAGGATCGCTTCGGCCGCGCCATCTCGATCATGACCCAGGCCCGCCTGGAGCTGCGCCATGCCCGTCTGAGCGGCAATCGGGATCGCGCCCTGTCGGTGGAGAGCACGGGCACCTTCGCCGCGGTGGAGGACCTGCTCATCGACAACCAGCGCTCCGCCGCCAACAACGGCGAGGGCGGCAACGGCATCGTGGTGACCGCAGGCGGCCACCTGCAGGCCGGTCGGATGCGCCTGTTCCGCAACCGCTCCTCCGGCATCCTGGTGGGCAACCCCGGCACCCGTCTGGACCTGTGGGGCAGCCGCATTGAAAAGACCCGGGCCAACGAGGCCAAGAACGTCTTCGGCGCCGGCCTGGTCTCACTCTACGGCAGCCGCGTCGAGGTGGCGGGCACCCTCTCGCAGGCCAACCGCAGCGTGGGCATGGCCGCGGCCTACGACGACGGCGCGCTGTACATCACCGGCAGCGTGGTACGGGACACGGGCGCCTCGACCAAGGTCGAACAGAACGGCATCGGCGTGGCCTGCATGAAGGGCGGCGTGGTGCACTTGCGGGCCAGCGCGGTGCGCGACAACAGCGTCGCCGGCGTCTTCTTCGGCAATGGCAAGGGCGCGGTCGGGGACTCGGTCGTCACCGGCACGGGTTTCGCCGGGCTCATCGGCAGCGACGGCGAACCCTACGAGTTCGGCGACGGCCTGCTGGCCTCGGTGGTCAAAGACCTGACCATCAGCCGCTCCCTCTTCATCGACAACGATCGCGCCGGCGTCTACATCAACTTCACCGATGCCGTCACCGTCGATCGCATCCTGGCCAGCGGCAACCTCTTCGGCCTGGTCACCGCCAGCAGCCACGTCATGACCGCCAACCCCGCCACCTTCTACAACAACAGCCAGGCCAACATCGCCGGCGACACCACCCTTTCTGTGCCAGACACCCCCGCCCCAGACAGCCTCTAACCCCCCTCCCCCTCCCGCTCCCGAACCCTCCCGACACCCACTGCCCATCCAACCATCACCACGCTACCCTCCCCCCATGCCGCCCACCCCCAAACCCGACGCCTCCCACCGAGTCCTCCTGGTCGGCGGCGGCGCCAGAAGCCACGCCCTCGGCCTCGCCCTGGCCAACTCCCCCACGGTCGCCAAGGTCGTCTTCGCCCCCGGCACCAGCGGCCTGGAACGGCGCGGCTGGCAGACAGCCCCCGTAGCCAGCCAGGACTTCAAGGGCCTGGCCGAACACGCCCTGATGGAGGAGTTCGATCTCACCGTCGTCGGCCCCAACACGCCCCTGGTGGATGGCATCGTCGACGTCTTTGACGAGCAGGATCTGCCCATCTTCGGCCCCGATGTGCAGGCCGCGAAGCTGGAGGGCTCCAAGGTCTTCGCCCGCCTGCTCATGAACCGCCTGAGCATCACCTCACCGCGTTTTGCCATCTGCGACGGCATCCCCCGGGCCCTGCACCAGGCCCACAGCACCCTCTGGGCGCGGGTCTTCAAAGCCGACGGCATCGCGTATGGAAAAGGCGTGCGCGTCACCTACCGCGCCGAAGAGGCCGAGGCCGCCCTGCACGAGGTGATGCACGACAACATCTACGGCCTGGAGTCCAAGCGCATCGTGGTCGAGGAGCGCCTGGACGGCATCGAGGTCACGGTCTTTTCACTCACCGACGGCAAACAGGTGCACGTCCTGGGCCATGTACACAACTATCCCCGCCTGCTGGATGACGAGCAGGGCCCGCCCACCCGCGGCATGGGACAGGTCTCACCGGCGCCCGACATCGACCAGACCATGCTCAAGCGCATCTTCGAGCAGGTCCTGCAGCCCACCGTCGACGCCATGGCCGAACGCGGCACACCCCTGCGCGGGGCCCTCTTCGTCGACCTGATGCTGGTCCGCGGCCAGCCCGTGGTCATCGACTACAACGTGCGTTTTGGCGATCCGGCCACGCAGATTCTCCTGTCCCGCCTCGGCGGCGACTTCTACGGCCTGCTCCAGGCCTGCCGCGGCCACGGCGACCTGGCCGACGCCGTCGCCGCCATGACCATCGACGATCGGCCCCGGGTCTCGGTGGTACTCGCCTGCGAGGGCTACCCCGAACGCTACGTTCGCGGCCACGAGATCACCCTCAACGAGGCCCCTTTCGAAGCCGACCCCGATCTCTGGCTCTTCGAAGACGCCGTACGCTGGATCCCGCCCCAACCCGGCCAGCCCGAACGCCTCGAGACCGTCGGCGGCCGCGCCTACACCATCGTCGCCGCGGCCGACACCATCGCCCAGGCCCGCGAAAAGGCCTACGCGGCGACCGAGCACGTCCAGTTCGAGGGTCGCCAGCTGCGGTCGGATATCGGGGCGGGGTTTTGACGGCATTTGACCATGGTCAGGTGACCATATACATTTGGAGGGTCAGGGCAAGATAGAGGAGGTCCCGTGACGAGTACTCCCAAGCAGATGGCCTCCAGCCACTTCAAGGCCCGCTGCCTCGCCTTGCTGGACGAGGTGGCCGCTACCGGCGTCGAGATCGTGGTCACCAAGCGCGGCAACCCGGTGGCGAAGCTCGTGCCGCTCACCACTGTGGAGCCCGCGTCCCTGCTGGGCAGCGTCCGGTACGCCGACGAATCCGCCCTCCTCGAACCCGTGGACGAAGCATGGGACGCCGACGCCTGATCGTCCTGGACACCCACACCTGGCTGTGGTGGCTCAGCGAGCCCGGCAGACTCTCCGAGCCCGCCCGGGCGGCTATCGATCGGGCCCAGGAGGTCGGCGTCGCCCCCATCAGCGCCTGGGAGCTCGCCACCAAGGTCTCACGCGACCGGCTCAGCCTGGACAGACCGGTCGACGCCTGGGTGCGACAAGCCTTCGCTCATCCACGCACGCGGCAACTTGAGATGACCTGGCCCATCGCCGTACTCGCCGGCCAACTCGGCCTGCGCGGCCTGCACGGCGACCCGGCCGACCGCATCATCGCCGCAACGGCGCTGCACCACGACTGCCCACTGGTCACCAAGGACAGTCGCCTGCGAACCTTCGACGAGCTCCTCACGATCTGGTAGCCCGAAGCCCCGCCCCCCACAGCAACGTGCGCCCCAAGACCCTTTGCGACTTTGCGGCTTTGCGGCATTGCGCGAGCGCTTCAATCCCGCAAACGACCGGCACCCAACAAGCTGCGAAGACGCTACCTGTTCACCGCGTGAATCGCCTCACCCAGGGCCGCCTTCGCCGCCTCCATCAACGACTCCGCCATCGTCGGATGCGCATGCACCGTCAAGGCCACATCCTCCAGGTCCGCGCTCATCTCCAGCGCCAGCCCGGCCTCGGCGACCAGCTCGCTGGCCTCCGCGCCGACGATATGCACCGCCAGCACCTCGCCCGTCTCGGCATCGCCGACCACGCGCGCAAAGCCTTCGGTGGCATCGGCGCTCATGGCCCGACCCAGCGCACCAAAGGGGAACTTGCCGATCTTCAGCTTGCGGTCCCCGGCCTTCAACTCGGCCAATGACGGCCCCACGGTGGCGATCTCGGGATCGGTGTAGACCACGTTCGGTATCGCCGCCACGTCCATGGCTGACGCCTTGCCGGCGATGGCTTCAGCGCACACCTCGGCCTCCTTGGACGCCTTGTGAGCCAGCATCGGCCCGGCGACGATATCGCCGATGGCCCACACGCCGTCCACAGTCGTCTTGCGCTGCGCATCCACGGCGATGAACCCGCGCGCATCCGGCTGAAGACCCACCGTCTCCAGGCCCAGCCCGGCCGTATTCGGCCGCCGTCCAACAGCCACCAGCACCCGGTCCACCACCAGCTCACCGGCGCCCTTGCCGTCCTCGTAGCGCAGCTTCACCTGGCCCTCATCGAGCCGATCCGCGCCGACCACCTTCGTGCTGACCTTGTGCTCGATGCCCAGCTTGCGATGTTTCATCTGCAGCGGCCGCACCACGTCCTTATCGAACACCGCCAGCACCCGATCCAGCGCCTCGATGACCGTGACCTTGCAACCCAGGCGGGCATAGACCTCGCCCAGCTCCATGCCGATCACCCCGCCACCGATCACCGCCAGGTGCCCCGGCAACGAGCTCGGCGCCAGCGCGCCCGTCGAATCCACGATCGTCTCGCCATCAAAAGCCAGCGAAGGGATCTGAATCGGCGACGAGCCGGTCGCCAGCACCACATGCTTCGCCCCGACCTCCACCGTCTCACCAGCCGAGTCCGTGATCGCCACCCGACCCGGCCCCACCAGCTTGCCGGTGCCCATCCGGACCTTCGTCTTATTCGCCTTGAGCAGCGTTCCCACACCCTTGGTCAGCTTGCCGACGATGCCCGCCTTCCAGCCGATCATGCCGTCCAGGTCGACCGACATCTCGCCAGCCACGATACCCATATGGGCCCCATTCCGAGCCTTGTGGAACAGCTTCGAGGCATGGATCAGCGCCTTGGAGGGGATGCAGCCCACATTCAAGCAGACCCCACCCAACGCTTCCTTCTCCACCACCAACGCCTTCAAACCCAGCTGCCCGCAACGGATGCCACAAACATAGCCGCCAGGACCCGAACCAATGATCACAACGTCGTAGGATTCCGCCATAACCACACCTCCGCAGGCGCCCGAACCAGGCGCGGCCGCTGATGCTGGTCGCGCCATCGAGGTTGGTCAAGCCACAACCGACAACGCTTCAAGCCAAATCACTTTGCCCATACGGGCATCCATAAACCTCACGCGCCTGTAGCCAGGCGCAGACGGCGAGGACGCCGTCAAGCCGCCGGCGAGGACGCCTGCGCTCCATCAGCAAGAGACCGTCAGGCTCATCGACGACAAAAGAGAAGCGCAGTCCATGCACCGGTCAAGAACCCAACAAACACCCACAGCAGCCCCCGTTCCACGACCCGAAGGGCGCCTCGCGGAGGCGGGCCCTGGGGGGAGCCACGAGGGGGGGCTGGCCCGGAGGCGGAGCTCAAAGGGGAAGCAGCTCTGGAGAACAAATCAAGCGCAGCCTCCCACCCGAAGCGCCCCCCTCGTGAAGCCACCGCCGTGCAACGGCGCCCCTCGCGCCAGCGAGGAAACAACCGACCAACGAAGACCAAAAAGAGCAACTAACCGCCGGTAAAGACGTCACCGGACCCTTCGATCATCTTGCCGTTACCACCGCAGTGGGTGTCCGCGTCACCTTTGCGATGCGCCTTGAGCGAGTTGATGAAGACAGTGCCAGAACCGGCCTTGGCCACCCACGTATTGGGCCCGCAACAGGCGGCATGCACACCTGGATCCCCGACCCGCAGGGCGGGCTTGCCATTGACGATGACGTCCGGCGATCCAGCCGTCGCCGGCCCGATACACGGATGCGGACAGGCCGGACAGCCGTGCGCGTCGGCTGGGACCTGCGACTTGTCGCCAACTCGGCTCTGCGGTGGACCCATGACGGCCTCCTGGGCGAGGGTGCGGCGCAGTGATGCACCCTGCTTGCAGACCGGAGCCTAGCAGAGGGCAGGAGGTCGCGCCACGATGAGGTGCTGTGCCCACGTGCGGTCCGGGATCGTTGGACCCCGTTCGAACACGGATTGACATCCTGGGGTCTCCTGCCGACCATCGCGCCTCCGGAGATCGCCGTGACCACTGAACCGACCCCACAGCAGCCGACGCCTGGTCGCGCCCAACTCGTGCCCATGCTGGGCGCGGCCCTGGTGGTGACGCTCTTTGTATCCGCGGCGGTGTGGTGGCGCTCGGAGCCGAAGCCGCCGCCGCGCGATCTGGGTCGGGTGCCGGCGTGGCAGCTGGTCGACGCCGGCGGGCAGGACTTCGGCAGCGAGCAGCTGGCGGACAAGGTCTGGGTGGCGAGCTTCTTCTTCACCAGCTGCCGGACCATCTGCCCTAAAATCCTGGGCGCCATGGCTCGCCTGCAGAAGCGCGTCGACAAGGCCGGGCTGCCGGTGCTGCTGGTGAGCGTATCGGTGGATCCGGAGACCGACACGCCCCAGGTGCTGGCCGACTTCGAGCCGAAATACCACATCGATCGCAAGCGCTGGCGACTGCTCACGGGGCCGCGCCCGGCGGTGCGAACGCTGGTGGTGGACGGCTTCAAGACCTATATGGGCGACAAGGTGCAGGTGAGCGACAACCTGGTCGACATCAGCCACGGCGCTCGCCTGGTGCTGGTCGATGGCGCCGTGGTGCGCGGCCACTACAGCCCCGATGCCGCCGGGCTGACCGCCCTGATGGACAACGCCAGGCGCCTGCTGGACGACTGATGGGGAGCCCGTCCAGGGCTGAAGGCACTACTCGGGTTTGGTCCGCCGGCCATCGCCGACGCGATGCAGGCGCAGGTCGGTACTGCCGGTGGTCTGGCCGGCGTCGCCAGCGGTCTCCGAATAGAGCAGCACCCGCCGCTGGCCGGTGGCGCGGGCCACGTCCAGGGCGATCTCGGCGCGGGTATACAGCTCCATGCCGTCGCTGGAGTCGCCGGGGAAGACCGCCACACCAGCGGTGAAGGTCAGGCGTCCATCCTGCGGTCCGGCCAGCTCGAGGCCCTCCTGTCCAGGGGTCATGGAGTGCCAGAGCTTGTAGAGCAGCTTGCGCGCCTCGAAGGCTGAGATGTGGTGCAGGATCAAGCCGAAGCGATCGTCGCCCAGGCGAGCGATGGTATCGCTCCGCCGCAGCACACGCTCCAGGTGGCGCGACACGTCGCAGAGCAGGGTGCGCACCACCTCGCGGCCGCGCCGTCGCTCCAGGTCGCGGAAGCCGTCCATATCCATCACCGCCACAGCCATGGGCAGGCTGGCGCGGGAGGCCAGGCGCACCGTCGGGTCCAGCCGGGCCAGGAAGACCTTGTGCGTGACCAGGCCGGTGAGCGGGTCCAGGGTCGCCAGCGAGTGATGCACCTCGCGGCTGCGCACGCGACCGGACAGGCGGGCGGCGACGATGGCCGGCGTACTGTCGCCGCAGAAGACCTCGTCGAAGCCAGCGGCCAGCCACGGCTCGCACGCGTTCTGGCCGTCGGTGAGCCAGACCGCGGTGACCGGCATCTGCACCGGCGCCCGCTCGCACATGCGCAGCCAGGTGTCGGCCACCGTATCGTCGGCTTTGGGCACCAGGACCAGCACCGAAGCGCCGTTCAGGTAGGCCTCGAAGGGCACCTGCTCAGCGGGCGCACGAGCGACCTCGAAGCCAGCCATGGCCAGCGCGCCGGCCAGCTCTTCGACCGCCGCCGGCGCATCCTCGGGCAACACCGCGAGATCGATTCGCGGTGCTGGCGAACGCATATCTGTCGATTGCGGTGGGCTCATGGGCTCCCCGGGCGCTCAGGCGAAGCTACGGGCACGTGTTGACGCGCCCCGGTGTGCCACGATCGGGCAGCACGCAGCAGCTGGGCGCACCACAGGCGGCGGGCCCCTTGGCGCACACGATGCCCGGCGAGGGCGCGCTCGAGCAGATGCTGTCGGCGAAGCAGGCGTACTTGTCACTGCAGCCCTTGGGCGAGTTGAGCAGCGAGCCCAGGTTGAGGCCGTAGGAGCACATCAAGGCCGCCGTGGACCAGCAGTCCGACTTGTCGTTCTCCTTGGTGTGGTGGCAGCCACCGGGCTTGAGCATGGCGGACACGCCGACGGACCACTTCCACTTCTGGTCGGCGTTGTAGGCCACCCGATCGATCTCCTTGCCAGCGGGGTTGAGCAGCAGGATCGCGTCGGGGTTGTTGTCCAGGGAGAAGAAGCCGCCGGA
Source organism: uncultured Enterobacteriaceae bacterium (assembly GCA_964438735.1). Taxonomy (GTDB): domain Bacteria; phylum Myxococcota_A; class UBA9042; order UBA9042; family UBA9042; genus CAYTLW01. The sequence goes on from CAYTLW010000036.1 coordinate 14,400, forward strand.
CAGGTCATCGGCGAAGGTGACGATGCCGTCAATGCCGTTGCGATGCACCTTGTCGTAGGTGCTCATGATGACGGCGCGGCCGAAGGGCTTGATGACGAAAGCGTTGGCGCCCGCCTTGATGGGTGCGGTCTCGGCCAGCAGCTTGCCGCCCTGCATGCAATAGGGACCCGACGGGTTGCCGCCGGCAGGCGAGGCCCAGACACCGCCGCTGTTGCCGGCGATGATGCTGTTATTGGCCTTGTCCTTGAGGCTCGAGCCGGCGCCCTCGTTGAGCGGCAGACGGATGATGTTGCCGTTGAAGGTGCCGCCCTTCCAGGCGCCGCCCCATACGGCTTGCGGGCCGAACGGCAGCGCCATGTGCGGCACGTCGGTGACGTGGAAGCGCGCCACGCGCCCCTTCATGGGGTTGACGACCTGACCACCGAGCCCCTGGCCGCCCAGGGTCACCTTGCTGGCGCCGGCGTTGCAGCCCTTGGCCGTCTTGGGCGGATGCCACGGCCAATCGCTGCGGGTCACCTCGGCTTTGGGTTCGCCGTTGACGAAGCCGAAGAGGCGTCCCAGGTAGGGGTCGGCGGCGGTGTTCTTCATCTTGATGGGGTCGAAATCCCGCCGCGCCAGGATGGCGATATGCGTCCACTTGTTGAGGGTCACCGGCCCCAGCTCCTGCAGCGTGAGCTTGGCGGCGGTGCCCGCCTCCAGCCACAACTTGTTGTCCATGGAGCGCACGGCGACGTGGTACTCGTCCGCCAGGCCATAGGAGAAGAGGTGGCTGCAGCCGACCTTCTTGCCCTTGCCGTCGTCACACAGGCCGACCGTGGCGGCGGCCTCCAGCAGGAACCAGCCGTGGATGAGCAGGTGCTCGCCGAAGGGCAGCTTCTGGGTCTTGCCGCCGACCAGCTTGACGATGCCCACATTGGCGCCGGTGCCGCCCATGCTCAGGGACGAGCAGGTGCCCTCGACGGTGCAGGTATTGGAGCAGCCATCCCCGCCCAGGGTGTTGCCGTCGTCGCACTCCTCGTTGCCGCTGGTACGCCCGTCACCGCACTTGGCCTTGAAGGTGTACTTGTCGGCCTTGATGGCCGCGTTGAGCAGGCACTTGCCGAAGTCGCTCTTGATGACCGGCTTGCCATCCTTCATCAAGCACTGGAAGCCCTGCATCTGGCAGACCTTGCAGTCGTCGTCGAAGTTGCAGGCCTTGGACTTGTTGAGCTCGCAGGCGCGCGGTTCGTCGGCGATGGTCCAGCCCAGCAGGCTGATGGCCTTGTCGGTCGGGTTGTAGACCTCGAACCACTCGCCGGTGTCGCTGTTGGACGCGTTGGCGTCGGGGTTGATCATCATCTCGCTGATGATCAACGTGCCCGGATCCTGGGGCTTCTCTTCGATGGTGCAGGTCGGGCTGCAGCCGTCGCCCTTGATGTGGTTGCCATCGTCGCACTGCTCATTGGCCTGGTTGATCTCGCCGTCGCCGCACTTGGGCTGGTCGACGCACTCACCCTTGATGCACCAATACTTCTTGCCGGTGGGATCGCAGGGGGTCTTGTCCGGCTTGGGCTGCTTGGTCGCCTGGTTGATGCAGGGGTTGATGCAGCTGGGGTTGCCCTTGCCGGGGCTGCCGAAGTCGCCCAGACCGTAGGCCGCCTTGGCGCAGCACCAGTTGTCGGCCTTGTCGTTGTCGGTGAAGTTGGTCTTGGCCGGCTCCAGGTTCTGTGACTTGCCCTTGCAGGCCTCGAAGCCGTTGGTCGCGCAGCCCGGCGGATCGTTCTCCTTCTCGCAGAGGGCGCCCTTGAGCCAGTAGGAGACCTCGTCGATGACCTTGCCGTTGCACTCCAGGATCACGCTGTCGACCAGGTTGGAGAGCTGGAAGTTCTTGGCCCCGTAGGCGTAGACCAGGTTGGTCTTGGCCTTGGACAAGCCGCCGTTGGTCAGCTCGTCGCCGTTGGCCGCCAGGACCGCGTAGGCGCCGGCGGGCACGACCACCGGCTTGGGCGCGGAGATGAGGTGGCTGTTGAAGCCCTTGTCCTTGATGGTCCAGCCGTTCAGGTCGATCTGGCCGCCCGTGTTGTTGTAGACCTCGAACCACTCGCCGGCAGCGTCCTTGACCTTGGCCGGGGCGACCATGATTTCCGTGACCAGCAGCTGGCCGGCGGCGGTGGACTCCTTGTGGCAGACCGCAGTGCAGCCGTCGCAGTTGACCTTGTTGCCGTCGTCGCACTCCTCGTACAGGTCCAGCTGGCCGTCGCCGCATTTGGGCGAGTCGCACTTGTTGCCAAAGCCGTTCTTGTTGCTGTCTTCCTGCAGCGGATTGGGCGCCTTGGGGCAGTTATCGCAGGCGTCGCCGAAGCCGTCGCCATCGCCGTCGGCCTGGTCCTGGTTGAACTTGGTCTTGCAGTTATCGCAGGCATCGCCCGTGCCATCGTTGTCGCCATCTTCCTGCTGCGGGTTGGCCTTGTAGATGCAGTTATCGACGCCGTTCTTGACGCCGTCTTTGTCCTTGTCGCCGTCGGGCGGCGTGCAGGTGACGTTCATCTTGCCCGGCGAGCCCAGGTCTGGGTCTGCGATCTGCAGCCAGCCAGTGGTGGCGTCGCACCAGTTATTGCCGTTGTCGTTGAGGTTGGAGGCGTAGTACTTGGTGTCCAGCTGCAGCGATACGCCCGTCTTTGGTGCCGGCTTGGCGCCGCCGTAGGTCACCTTGTCGATGAGCTGGCCGTTGTTGATCAGCTCGATGCTGTCGGCCGCGGCGTCGAGCTTGATGTCCGGCTTGTTGGCGGTCTGCCAGGCGTAGTCGACCGGCACCTTGCCATTCCAGAGCTTGGACTTGGTATCGCCGAGCACCAGCGTCTGGCCGTTGTTGATCTCCAGGCCCTGGATGGTGTGCATGAAGCCCTTGGAGGTCTGGATGGTCCAGCCGGTCAAGGTGATCTTCTGCGGATCCTTGGAGTGGATCTCGATCCAGCTGCCCAGGGGCACCTGGTTGGTATGGGAGAAGATCTCGGTGATGAACACCTGCGCCGGGATGATCGGCTTGATCTTGCACGCCTCGCAGCCGTCATTGAGCTTGGTATTGGCGTCGTCGCACTCCTCGCCCTTGTCGGCCTCGCCGTCGCCGCACTCCTGCTTGTCGCAGGCGTCGCCGCCCTTGTCGCAGGCGCCGCCCTGGAAGCCGGGGTCGAAGCACGCGTTGGGGTCGGCGGTGTTCTCCTGCTGCTTGTTGGGCACGGTCTTGCAGTTGTCGCAGGCGTCGCCGACGCCATCCTTGTCGGTGTCCGCCTGGTCGAGGTTGGCCTCGTTGATGCAGTTATCCTTGCTGTCCGGCACGCCATCCTTGTCGGCATCGGGCGGCTTGGGGCAGTTGGGGTTGACCTTGCCGGGCGAACCGTAGTCGCCGGTCGGCTGGCCGGTCTGCGGATCGGCGGCCCACTGCGCGGTGGCCAGGCACCACACCGGGATACCCAGCGGAGTCTGCCACCCCTTCTTCTTCTGGGCGGTGAGCTCGTCGGCGGACAGGTTCGCCGCCTTGCCGTCGAGCTCGATCATCGGCCACTCGGTGTACTTCTTGGTCGGATCGGCCACCGGGAAGGTCCACTTCACCTCGTCGAGGATGCCGCCCACGGACGTCTTGAGGATGATGGCGTCGGTCAGGTTGCCGAGCAGGAAGTTGTTATAGACGTAGTCCACCTTGACGTTGCCGTTCTTGAGCGGGTCGGCGCTCGGACCCAGGACCATGACGCCCTTGGGCGGGATGAACAGGGTGTCGCCGCCGATCTTGTGCACGTCGACCACGCCGTCGGCGATCAGCAGATCGCCCAGGGGCACGCACTTGTCGGTGGTGTTGTAGATCTCGAACCACTCGCCGAACTGGTCGGTGGTGGCTTTGGGGTTGATCAGGATCTCCGAGACCAACAGCGTGCCGGGAGCGGTCGCGGGATCGAGCTTGCCGGTCATGCCCGCGCAGTTGGTCGGCGGCTTGACGACGTCGGGCTCTTTCTTGGTGTCGGGGATGTCCGGCCCGGCGTCGGGGATGTCGGGCTCAACGACCGTATCTCCGGAATCCGGATCGACGACCGTGTCCGGCAACTCGGGATTGTCATCGGCGTCCGGCACATCGGGATCGTCGACGACTTCGGGGTTGTCGGGGCCGCCGTCGACCACGTCCTTCACCTCGACGACATCAGGCGTCGTGGCGGTGTCCTTGGGCGTGGTGCCCTGGTCCGGCTTGGCGCCGTCGTCGGGCGTACCGGTGTTGGTGTCGACCGGCTTTCCGTTATCGGGCGTGCTGACGGAGTCCCAGTCGAACGGCTCGTTCGTGTCGGTCGCGGCCACCGGGTCATCGGCACAGCCAGGGCTGAACAGCAGGCTCGCCAGGGCGAGCAGGGCTGCTGCGCCTGGCGATCGGCGGGTACGCCGGGGGGCGCCATGTGGGTGGGTCGGGTGGGGGTTGATCGCCATCATGGAGGACTCCAACGCCTGAAAACGGCCGCCATACAGTACGGTAGCCTGGGGGCCTTCGCAAGAAGGTGGCCCATCTCGGGCCGGCGCCCGATTCCAGCGCAGCGAGCCACCTGAGGGGGCCGGCCAGGGGGCGCTCAGGCCCCTTGCGGTCGCTGGCCGAGAGAGACCACGTCTGGCTCGCTGCGGGAGACGCAGGCCAGGGCCGCGGTCGTATGGCTGGATTGGACTTCAGCGTGCTCTTCGGCCCGTGCTGCGTGAACCGACAGGGCGTCGGCCAGGAGCACCCGCCGCGCCAGGCTGGCCAGGCCCGCGTCCACGTGGCCCAGGGCGACCTGCAGCGGCAGATCGTTGGCCACCACGTCGACCAGGTGCCGGCGCGCGTCGTCGCTGGCGGCCATGGCGCCGCGCGGTGCCAGGGCCCGGCCGGCCAGCAGCGCCTCGAAGGCGTCGGCCAGCAGGCGCAGGCGGCGGGCATCGGCCGGGCTCGATTGGGTCAAGGCCTCGGCGCGCTCGAGCAGCTCCTGCCTGTGGCCCTGCACCGCGTCGCTCTCGAAAGGCAGCGCGTCGGGCTTGCGCAGGGCGTCGACCAGTCCCGTGGTGGCGGGCTGCCAGGCGATCTCAGGGCCCTCGGCCAGGGCGCCCTGCACCTCCACCAGGCGTTGCTCGAAGCGCTCCAACACCGCCGCCAGCCAGCCGCGCGCATCGCCCGGATGTTGCGTCTGCAAGGCCAGCAGCTCGTCGGCCAGCTGCCACCAGTCGCCCGCGGAGACGGGGACCCCGGCGGCCAGCTCGATGGGAATAGCGACCGCGGGCGCGGCCGCACCTTCGGCCAGCAGCGCGCGCACCTCGTCGGCGCGATCCGGCCAGTCGCCGGCGGCCTCTCGAGCGCGATCGTAGCCGGCACATGCCAACAGCAGGGAGACGTGCACGCCGCGCGGCGAGCGGTGGAAGCGGAGCGGAAACTGGCGGCAGGGTACCGGCTTGGTGGCCATGCCATGTTCGGCGTGGATGTCGCAGAGCTGGTCGTCGCCCTGGGCCACGCAGCGGCCCTCGATGCGGGCCATGCCGGTGTGCTCCACGCCGCGGAATGTCATGCTCTCCAGGGCCAGATCGCCGCTGCCGACCCGGCTGCGTCCGCCCATCTTCAGGCCGCTGACGCGCACCCGATCGGCGTCGGTCATGGGGCCGAGAAACGACGCGCTGCAACAGGCGCCGGTGGCCACGCAGCCGTGGCGCGGTGGATCGACGCCCGGCGGCCAGTTCAACTCGGCCTGCGCGGCGTGTGTTCCCAGCTCCTGCCGCCAGCGCTCGTGTTCATCTTGCAGGGCCACCCGTCGTCGCGCCCGTTCGCCGGCCAGCAGGTACAGGCGCGCCAGGCCGCTCAGGCGACGAGCCGCCTCTGCGGACGACAGCGACAGGCGCTTGCCCAGGTCGGCCACCGTGGCCCCGCGCGGCCGGGCCAGCAACTGCGCCACCCGGCGATCCACATCGCCCAGGCGCAGCGCCCGCTTGAGCTGGCGATCTTTGACCAGCCAGCGACCGGAGGCGTCACGCCCGATCAGCAGCGCGCCGCGCAGCCGATAACGTTGGACCATGAGTGATTTGTCTGGGTCTGGGGGCTCAGGCGCCGACCTTGTCGTCTTCCGAGACGCCGATATCCGGCACCGGGAAGGCGTCCTCGACGCCCAGCGCGGCCGGCTCCTTGACCTGCGGCAGCATCCCCATCTTGGCCTTGAGCGCGGACAGGGCGTCGTCGGTGCCGGTTTCCACCTCGAGGGCGGCGAACTTGGCCTCCAGATCGTCACCGGCCAGCTCGCCGGCCAGGTCTGCGCTGGCCTCGGCTTCGGCTTCGGTCTGCTCGACCTTCTCGGTCATGCGCGAGAAGGCGTCGAAGGCGGAGTTGTCGTTCATGCCGCCCATGGTCGACTGGATCGTCTTCTGGGCCTCGGCTCGCTTGGCCCGGGCGATGAGCAGATCCTTCTTGCGCTTGGCCTCGCCGATCTTGTTATTGAGCTGGTGCAACGAGGCGCGTAGCTGCTCGGTGGCGGTCTTCTGCTGGGTCCACTGCTGCTGCCACTGGGTCGACTGGGTGGCCGCTTCCTGCTGGCGGCTCAGGGCCTCGCGGGCCAGCCCTTCGTCGCCCTTGCTCAGGGCGAGCATGGCCTTCTTCTCCCAGTTGGCGGCGTCGGTCTCCGCCTTCTTGTAGCGCGCTGCCAGGCGCTTCTCGTCGGCGATCGCCACGGCGACCTGCTTCTTGGCGGCGATGAACTGCTCGCGCATGTCGATCAGCAGCTGGTTGAGGATCTTCTCGGGATCCTCGGACTTGCTGATCATCGCGTTGACGTTGGACCGCATCAGCAGGCCGATTCGATCGAAGAGTCCCATCTGATTGCTCCTTGGGCCGGGGAAGGGGCGCCGCGGCGCCCGCGCGCGGGGTTCAGGCGGCGAGGCCGCCGGGTTGGGAGAGCAGCTCCGCGAGCGCGTCGTGATGCTCGACGATGGCCAGGGTCAGCGAGTCGACCGAGGCCAGGAACTCGTTCTCGTCCAGGTTCTCGGACTGCAGCACTTCGACCACCACCACGGCGGAATCCTCGAGCGCATAGGCGCCCTGCACCATGTCGGTCGCGTTGAGCTGCAGCATCTTGCGGAAGAGCGCCGCCTCGCCGGCCGCCGGCAGGTCCGGCAGATCGAAGAGCTTGCAGCGGAAGATCACCAGCGGGTCCGTATGCTGGACGATGATCTGGGCTCCGCCCCACGACTCGTCGTGTAGGATCCAGGTGCCAGGCGCCGCCTCGTCGGCGTTGATGTCGCTGGCGATGATGAAGCGTTCGATGTCCTCGTGGGTTCTCGCCATGGTCGGCTGCTCCTTGTCGCGGCCGCCGGGGGCCAGCCTGATGGTCCTTTCCTTGGCTGTCGCCGGGGTCGATTCCGGTGTCGGAGCGTAGCGCTGAGCCAGCGACCGGTCAACGCGAGGCGGGCCCCTTTGTCGCCCCGTCCCCCATCGCCCTTGGGCAGAATCCGCCTGCGCGCTACCCTGAGCCCACCTCCGGGCCGCGAACCGTCGCGGCGACGGACCGGCTGGGAGACCGCATGGAAGGCAAGATGACATTCGATCCGACGGCATCGAAGGCAGTGTGGATGGCCGCTCTGTGGCTGGCGGCGCTGGCCGGCTGTGGCGACAAGACCTCCGACGCCGCTGCGATCGCCAAGGCCCCGGCGGGGACCACCCAGGCGGCACCCGCACAGGCCCACAAGCCGCTGGCCGGTCCGCGCGTACCGTTGGCAAAGATCCTGACCGGCGTCGAGCAGGAGATCGTCGCCATGGAGAACATCCTCCAGCAGCGGTCCAAAGCCGCCAGCGCCCTGGGCCGCATGAACGGCGCCTTCCAGCGTCGGGGGTACTTCCGCCGGGTGCCCTCGCGTCCGGCGTTGGACGGTCTGCGCGCAGACCTGGGGCGGCTGGCCAGGTCCATGGACGTGCGCCTGGCCCGAATCGACGCCACGCCCGACAAGCCTCGACCCATCGACCAGACGCTGCACCAGCCGGGCGTGCGCTGGGAACCGGCCCTGAAGGACCTCCGCGGCGTGGTGCACCTGACCATGGATCTGGCCGGGGCTCCCGATCGCGTCGCTGGCTTCATCAATCGCCTGCCGCACACGGTCGAGCGCATGGTGCTGATCATCAGCGAGGAGACCATCCCCGGCGGCATCCGCCTCTACGGCGAGGCCTACTACGAGCACCCCCATGAGCCGCCAGGCGTGGACCTGCGCTGGCCAGGCTTGCAGGAGCGCCTGCTGGCCGCTGGCTGGGAACCTGGCGATCCCGCCCTGACCAAGGACCCGACCATGGCGCGTCTGAAGAAGGCGGTCGCCCGTGGCCGCGCCATGGCGCCAGACGCCCGCGCCGCCCTCAAGGTCGTCTCGGACTTCCCCCGCTGGCTGCTCCGCGAGGCCTTCTTCGAGGAGCGCTCCATGCGCGTGGCGTCCGTGCGCGGCGAGATCCTGCTCGGCACCACCTTGCCCGGTCAGTAACGCGGTGATCCAGGAGCTTGATTCGCTAAGGAGGTTCTGCCGATGGTCGTCGAGGTGCAAGGCAGGTGTGTTCTGCAAGCCGCAGGACTGGCCGTAGTCAATTCAAGGTCTTGCAGGGCCCGCATGCCGCCGCCAGATCGGCGGCCAACGGCGGGACCGTAGTGTGAATCAAGCTCCTAGAACTTGATGATCAGCCCGCCGGTACCAGGCGGATGCTTCGGCGGTGTCGGGTCGGTATCGGTCAGAAGATAGTACGCCGCCACAGAACCCACGGCCGCGCCACCGACGATGCCCCAGAACCACCACTTGCCGAACACAGTCTCAGTGCGCACCTGCGGCCCTTCCGCTCCCACGGGCAGGTCGGGCGCCTTGAAAAGTTCGGTGATCAGCGCCTCGATGGCCTTCTTGTCGCGCCGCATCCAGGTCATTTTGCGGGTCAGCCGCTTGACCACCTGGCGGCCGCTGAGGTTGGCCAGGGCGAGCTGCACGGTCATCGCCTCGCGGGTGCCCGAGGTGCGCAGGAAGACGGCCCGACTGGCGTTGAGCAGGCCCTGGGCCTCGCTGAGATCGTTGCCCTCCACGGCGCCGTCGAAGACCTCGTCGAGGCGCTCGCGAATCGAGGCGTAGGCAGGCACGCGACGGGCCGTCTTGAGCTCGAAGCCGACCGTGTTGCCGGTCTTCATCTGCACGACCTTGCCCTGGCGGCCGAAGCCCTGCTTGTTGATGCGGATGAACTGCGAGCCCGTGAAGCGCTTGACGAAAGTGGGGGTCAAGCCGAAGTAGGTGCCGTTGACCCAGACCTCGGCGTGGGCCGGTTTGGACGTGATCTCGTAGCTGACCATGCCGCGGTTGAAGACCTCGGTGCGCGCGCTCTCCCACGCGGCGGCCACCTTGGCGCCATAAGGCTCCAGGGTCGCCTGGGCCTTGAGCTTGGGCTTGAACTCGCAGGCTCGCACGAAGGCCTTGTGGGCAGCTTTCGGTTCGCCACTGAGCAAAAGCGCCGCGCCGTGCAGGAGCATCACCCGGCTGACCATGGACTGGTCGGGCACGTGGGAGAACGAGATCGACAGGTTGGTCACCGCGGTCTCCAGCTCCTCGGCGGCGTCTTCGTACTCCTTGACCTTCATCCGGTTGAGCGCCGAACGCAGCAGGCCCTTGGCGCTGCGCGCGTTGCTGACGTGCTGATCTTCGCCGCCCACATTCAGCGTCTCGTTGACGTCCCGATAGCGCAGCTTGGGGTTGCGCCGGATGGCCCGGGCCACGTCGTGGGCGATCTCGCCCTGGGCGGCGCCATCGACGCTCATGTCGATCATGGTGACGACCATCGGCTCGTCGGCGCCTGCATGCAGCGGCGCGAGCAGACCAACAGCGACGAACGCGATGGTCAGGCGATGGGAGAGGCGGCCACTCATAGACCCTCCTGTGGTCCGATTGAGCCGGCGATCCCAGACACCTCGAAGCGGAACCACCGCGCCGAGGGTACCGCGCCTGCGCCGGCTGTCCATGTCCCTGCCCAGTCGGTCAATCGGAGATCTTCCACAACGCCTCGTGGTAGTCGGCCAGCTCCTTGACGGCGGCCGCCACCGACGTCCGAATACCGGCCTCGTGGTACAGTTGGAAGCCGCCATACCCCCAGTTATTGGTGCCCAGGACCAGTGTGTCGTCGGCGACCAGGAACTTGGCGTGGGTGATGGTCTCTTCGGTCTCCTGGCGGATCGGTATACCCAGGGCCTCGAGCTCCTTGCGCGAGGTGGCGTTGATCTTGTTCAGCAGGGCGTTCCAGTCCCCGGAGCGATCGAAGATCACCCGCACATCGACACCCCGCTTGACCGCCTTGGCCAGCTTGCCGGCCATGGTGTGAATCGGTCCGTCGCTGTATTTCGGGTCCAGATTCATGCTGTAGGTCACGATCCAGATCCGCTTGGCGGCGGCGTCGATGAGCGGCCCGACAACCTTGGCGTAGCCGCCGTCGCCATAGACCGCCACCAGCTTGTTATTGGATAGATTCAGCTTGGCGGGCGCGGCGGAGTTGTTCCACAAGCTGTCGATGTAGCCACCGATGGCGTTGCGCGATGTCTTGTGGCGGACCAGCAGGTTGGTCTCGTTGTTCTTGGCCACCGAGCTGTGGGACCAGTTGGTGGAGCCGATGAGCAGCGCCTGCTCGGACCAGACGATTTTGGCGTGGGTGCGCACCTCGTCGCTGTCGATCTTGGCGGGCACGCAGGCGGCTTTCAGCTTGGCCAGGGCGCCGACGTTGTGATCCACCTCGTCATCGAGCAGCACGCGCACGGCCACGCCACGGTTGTGGGCCGCGATCACCTCGTCGACCAGGATGTCGATCAGGTCGGCGCTCACGACTTCAAATTGCACGATATCCAGCCGGCTGGCGGCGCTGCGAATCACCTCTCGGGCGCGATCGAAGTAGCCCTTGTCGACCACCGCCTCCACCGCCGGGCCGTCGCCCAGAGTGGCCGGTGGCGGCGCCTTATCCGGCGATTTGCAGCCCGTGTTGTCGGCTACGGCGACTGTTTCGGCGCCTTCGGAGGCGGTATCGACCACGTCCTCGTCGCCACCGCCGCCGTCACTGCCGCTCAGTTCTGCGCAACCGGCTGACAGGCACAGGCACAGGCACGCGATTGCGCCGCAACTGCGCATGGGCGATCGGGTCGCTGTCATGGAGGTGGCGGTCATCAACCGCCGGCGGCTGCCTTTCGTCCGGCCACCTTGTTGGCCAGGGCGTCGACCCGCTCCAGGAGCTCTTCGATGATGAAGGGCTTGTCGAGGTGGTCGTCGGCGCCGTAGAGGGGGGCCGTCATCTCGTTCAAGTTCGGACCGATGGCGGTCAGCATCAGGATGCCGACATCCGCGAAATCAGGCCGGGCGCGAAGGGCCTTGCAGACCTCCCAGCCGTTCATCTCGGGCATCATCACGTCGAGTACGATGACATCCGGCGGATCCGCCAGGGCCACACGCAGCGCCTCCGCACCATCATGCACCAGCTGCACGGGGTAGCCGTGCCCGCTCAGCGTGGTGCGGAGCATATCGGCGATCTCGAGATCGTCCTCCGCAACCAGCAGCTTGAGTCCACTCCTGTCGGTCATGTCCGCTCCAAGACGACGGCGTCTCTAGTCTTCATCGTCGCCGGATACCTGGGCCTCAGTGGCCTTTTTTGCGATCTCCCGCGCCTCTGCCGCCCTTGGGTCCAGGGCAGGCAGGATCTGCGCCACCTGGCGGGCCAGGTCGCGGGCCGTGGCGTGGTTGCTCTTCTTCATATGCTCGCGCGCCTGCTCGAGCATACCGGCCGCCTGGCCGATGCACTTCTCTTCCAGGTCCATGGCACCCAGGTGCTCTGGATCGTAGTTCATGGCCTCGCGCGATGCCTCGGCCGCTTTGGCGTAGCGCCGGCTGCGATAGGCGGCCTTACCGGCGACCACGTAGGCCTCGGTGAGCTTCTTGACCAGCACTGGCCCGAAGTGCCCATCTACCTTGCGGTCGGCGTTATAGGCCTTCTGGTAGGCGCGCGCCTTCTTGATCGGGCTGGATGCCGTCTCGGCGAATCCCATGGCGCCCGCCACGTTCTGAATCGCGACGGAATAGCCCTTGGCTTTGGCCTTGTCGTCCTTGCCGAAGCTGCCGCTGGTCACGTTGCTCAGGGCCTGCTGCGCGGCGCTCCACTGGCGATTGTGGTAGGAGTTGAGCGCACTGGTAAACAGGGACTTGGCGCTCTGCCCGGTGGCGCTGCCGCCGCCTGCGGCCTCGCGTGTGGGCTTGTCTTCCTTGCCGCCCTCTTCGGGTGAATCCTCTGCGCCGCCGCCCTCTTCGACGGTAGAGCGCATGGCTTTGGCCGCCGCGTGCTTCGGATCGATCTCGAGGATGCCATCCAGCGCCCGGATGGCCACCTTGCTGGCGCCTTCGTCCATCGCCGCCTTGGCCGTCTTGAGACGATCGGCGATGTAGGCGTCCTGCGCCACGGCCAGCTCTTCCTGGGCTTCGGCATAGAGCTCGGAGGTGTTGGGCACCTCCTTGAAGCGGTCAAAGGCAGCCGCGTACTCCTCCTTCTTGACCAGGTCCTGGCCGTCCTCGATGGCCTCTGCGGCGTCGAGCTCGTCCTGTGCCTTGGCCAGCAGGCCCTTCACCTCGGCGTCATCCCGCTTGATCTTGCGCGCGGCCTTGAGCTTGTCGACCGCCTCGGCCCACTCGCGATCGTCGATCAGCTCCTTGGCCTTGGTGATCAACTTGATCAGGTCGTCGCCTCCGCCCTCTTTGCTGGTCTCGGCGGCCTTGTCGTCGCCACCGCCGACCAGGAAGTACGCGGCCACACCGCCGCCCACCAGGACGAAGAATCCAACCGCGGCCAGGCCCAGGAACAGGGCGATATTGTTCTTTCCTTCTGCCTGTCGAGGTGCGCCACCGGAGGCGTGAACCTCCTGCATAAAACGATTGGCCGCGGGCGAGGCGCCGTGCGCTGCGGCGCCCTCTATGTGGATCTCCAGCACCGTGGTGCCAACCTCGATCTGGTCGCCCGGGGCCATGCGGTGGCGGGAGATCCGATTGCCGTTGATCGTGGTGCCGTTGGCGCCACCCATGTCGATGGCTTCAACGACGTCGCCCTGGCGAAGCAGGCGGAAATGCTTGCGCGAGACGGCCGGATCGGCCAGCACGATGCCGCAATCCAGTCCACGACCGACCAGGTGATCGCCGGTCACGACCCGGTGTGTCTTGCCACGATCGGGGCCGGAGATGATGCGCAGCTCCACCAGCGGCTCGGCCGGCGGCGCAGGTGCCGCGGCGGGCGCGCCCAGGTCGAGGTCCATCGCATCCAGCATGCGGGTGGCTTCCTCTTCTTCTTCTTCTTCGTCGTCGTCGTCGTAGGCCGGCGGCGGCGGGGGTCGCTGCCCGGGCCTGGGCCGCGATGGCCGGCCGGGCGGGGGTGGTGGCGCCGACCGCACCACCTCGGTCGGCGGCGCAAAGTCGTCGACTACATCCATGGCGCGGGTGGCCTCGACCCCCTCTTCGCCATCGTCTTCGTAGTCGTCGTAATCGCCGTAGCGATCGTCGTCGTACCCCTGTCCGCCTCGCCTGTTGTTCGCCATGGGATCCTCGACCCGGCCTGCCGTTCAGTCCACGGCCGCAAGGGTGTGCCGCCCCCGATGCACCGACGTATGTGGACCGCGGCATGTGACTGCACACGGCCCCGGGCTGGGGCTCCGCCCCAACTAGCATAGATCGAGACCAACAACAACGCCACGCGGGCGCAGAAAGCGGTTCAGGTGATGGTTTGGTTGGCCGTTTCTGGCCTATCCAGCGGCGACCACGTCGATGAATCGACGTCCGCGGACCGCCCGAAACTCCACCACGCCGTCGGCGGTAGCGAAGAGGGTGTAGTCCTTGCCGGTACCTACATTGCGGCCAGCGTGGAAGGTCGAGCCGACCTGGCGCACGATGATGTTGCCGGAGCGCACATTCTCGCCGCCGTAGCGCTTGACGCCGCGACGCTGAGCGTTGGAATCCCGACCGTTGCGCGATGAGCCCTGTCCCTTTTTATGTGCCATTTCTGCCTCTCAGGGGGCGCGTCGGCCCGTCGCTGCCGGTTTCCGGCCTCAAAGCTCAGGCCACGATCTCGTCCACGCGCACGCGCGTGATCCACTGACGATGACCCTGGGTCTTGCGGTACTTCTTGCGCCGCTTGTGCTTGTGGATCAGGATCTTCTTGTCGCGATCCTGCTCGACGATGGTGCCGCGCACCGTGGCGCCATCCACTTTCGGCGCGCCGACGGAGATGTCGTCGCCGTTGCGCACGAAGAGCACCTGGTCGAACTCGACCTGCGCGCCCACCGGGGCGGGCAGCTTCTCGATCGTGAGCACGGCGCCCGGATCGGCCCGGTACTGTTTGCCACCGGTCTTGATGATCGCGTAGTTGGCCATCGTTGCCTCTCCGTGCTGCCCTGGGTTCGGGTGCGCTGTTGCGCGGCAGACTTGCTCGCCGGGCGGCCGCTTCGGGCCGCAAGGGGGCCGGAATCTGCCGTCCAGACGCCTTGCTGTCAAGGGTTTTCGGCGCCTTTTGATACCGCCAATGGATAGGCCACCGCCTGCTCACCTTGGACCAGCCGGACCAGGTAGTTGGCTTGCACGCCGGTGAACGTCTGCACGGTGCCGCCCTTGTCGGGCCAGCGGACCTCGATCTTGCCGATGGTACAGGCGCTGCCCAGGCCGAAATGAAGGACCAGGTCATTGTGGATACCGAAGTGGCCATGGCCACCGTCGAGCTCGGCCGTCTGGGCGACGCCGCCGGCATGCACGGTGACCCGGGCGCCGATGGCCGAGCGATTGCTGCCAGCGCCACCGACCAGCTGCAGCTGCAGCCAGTTGCCGCCCGCTTTGCCTGAACCATGGGCGTCGTTGCGATAGATGTGCACCTGCTCGTCAGGTGGGCAGTCTGTGGCGCCTTTGCAGCGGGCCCGGCTATGACCCAGGGCCACGTCCAGATCGCCATCGCGATCGAAATCCGCCACCGCCACGCCATGGGCCCGGCGATGGTCGATGGCCTTGGCGAATGGCAACTCCGCGAAGGTGCCGTCTTCCTTCTGGTGAAAGAGCGACGCGCGCGTGCCCGGGTAGTCCGACGAGGCGATCAGGATGTCGAGTCGGCCGTCGTTGTCGAAGTCGAAGACGGCGCCGGTCATGTCGCCTTCATTCCAGCCCCAGGGGTGGCTGTAGACCCGCTGCAGGCCCATCTTCTTGTTGTCCAGGTGGGCAAAGATCGGCTTCTTGGCGCCGTCGTTTTCCATCAGGTGGCTGGGATCGCTCGAGGGGCCGACATCTCCGTGCACGATGTCGAACTGCATGATGTCCAGATCGCCGTCGCGATCGATGTCGGCGCAGATGGCCGTGCCGGTGGTGCCCCCCAGGCGCCAGGGCTGGCGATCGTAGGTGTGGTTCCAGCGATATTTGCCGCCAAATCCCGCCTTGAGACCGGCGCAGTTGACCGTCGGCTTGGGCGCCTTGTCGCACTCGTCGGCCTTGGGGTTCTCCTGACAGTAGCACTGAGCGTTGATGTTGGAGGTCCAGTCATCGTTGTCGTCGCGGCCGAACTTGCTGCTGTGCATGACATCGACGAAGCGCTTGTCGCCCTCGATCTGGCCGCCCAGCCAGAGGCCGTTGAAGTAGCGGCCATAGCTGGTGGTGAACAGGTCGGGATGGCCGTCGTTGTTCAGGTCGCAGGCGCCCGCGCTCCAGGTGTTGCGATGGGAGGTGCCGGCGGCGACCGGCCCCAGGGCGCCGTAGGGCAGGGTCATCAGGCCCTCGGCCACCGTCACGTCGCTGTAGGCGCCCTTGCCATCGCCCGCGAAGAGCAGATCCGGCGTCGGCGCCTGGCCCCAGGTGGTGTAGCCCAGCCAGAGGTCGAGCATGCCGTCGCGATCGTAGTCGACGAAGCTGGCCCCGGAGAGCCCGCGACGGACCTTTGGCGCCGTGAAGCTGCCCTTGGCCTGCAGCTGAAGCACGCCCTTGCCGTCATTGAGCAGCACCTCGGAGGCGTCGATGGCCTCGCCCTGGGACTTGTCGTTGACGTGCATGCCGGCGAAGACGTCCACATCGCCGTCGTTGTCCACGTCGCCGAAGACCACGATGTGCACCGGCCGGCCATGCACCCCGTCGCGGGTGGCCAGCAGGCCGCTGCCGACGGTGTGGTCGGCGAAAGCGATCTTGCCTTTGATGGCGCTGTCGTTGCGCAGCAGCCAGGCGTGTTGCTTGCCGGCCACCAGGTCCGAACGCTGGCCGATCACGTTCCGTCGGGCGACGATCTCCGGGTAGAGGTCGCCATCCAGGTCCACCGTGCCCAGCCGCACGCCGAGCACGTGGGCGTCGCCCGAGCCGATGCCGGAGGGCACTGTGACGTCGGTAAAGGTGGGGCTCTGGCCATCCCAACCGCTGCCGGTGTGGCAGATCGGCGGTGGTTGCCAGGGGGTCGCGTCGGGCTGGTCGGCGTCGGTGGGGGCGACGGCATCGACGCCGGGCTGGCTGTCGGGATCGCTGCTGTCGGCGGCGCTGCCATCCAAGCTGCCGCTGTCCGTTGCGGTCGAGGTGTCGTCGTCGGTCTTGGCGGTGCCGGCGCTGGAGTCCGAGGTGCCGGAACAGGCCGTCAGGACAAGGGTGAGGGCGAGGAGGGGGGGGATGGCCTGGCGGGGGTGAGCCATGGGGTCCTCCGCGAGGATGACGATGTCAGTGCGCATGCGAGTGAGGTCGATGCAACATCACATGGACCAGGGTGCCAGCCACAAACGCATTGAACAACGCCAATGTATGCCCATGCATCAGGCCGTGTAGCGACTCGGCGCCGTAGAAGCCGGCGATGGTCGCGGCGGCGATCAGCAGGAGCACGCCGATGGCTGGGCGGGCGCCGAAGGCCGGGCGGAGCAGCCACCAGATCGTGAGACCGACCGGGATGCGGTGAAGCACGATCGCCATGCGCAGGGATTCGGGACCGCCGTGATCATGGCCGCCGGTGGCGAGGGCGACCCCGTCGATGGCGGCATGCAAGGCCAGGCCGCCCAGGGCCAGGGCCAGGGTGGCCGTATGCACCTGCTTGGCGGCGCGACCGAGCACCCGTTCGAGGATCGGCGGCGTGAGCAGACCGGCCACGCCGGCCACCCCGGCCATGGGACCGGCGACCTCGAAGAGTTCGGGCATGATATGGGCGGCCAGCAGGCCCCCCATGGTCACCAATACGATGCCGTCCACCGTGGACACCAGCCAGCGCCAGCGGCCGCTCAGGGCGATGAGCGGCGGCCCCAGGGCCAGGGCGAGCACACTGCCCAGCAGGAGCCAGGTGCCGTGGTCGTGATCGTGCAGGTGGGCGGGCATGACCGATCAGGCCGGCTGGCCGTCGCGCAGCCAACGAGCGGCCTGGCGGGCGTAGTAGGTCAGGATCACGTCGGCGCCGGCGCGCCGGATGGCAACCAGGCTCTCCAGGGCGACACGCCGCTCGTCCAGCCAGCCGTGGCCGCTGGCGGCCTTGAGCATGGCGTACTCACCGCTGACCTGGTAAGCGGCCACCGGCAGGGCGGTCACCTCGCGCACCAGACTGATCACATCCAGGTAGGGGCCAGCCGGCTTGACCATGACCATGTCGGCGCCTTCGGCTTCGTCCAGGGCCACCTCGCGCAGGGCCTCGCGGGCGTTGGCTGGATCCATCTGGTAGGTCTTCTTGTCTCCGGCTTTGGGGGCCGAATCCAGGGCATCGCGGAAGGGGCCGTAAAAGGCCGATGCGTACTTGGCGGTGTAGGCCAGGATGCTCACCTCGGTGAAGCCAGCCTCGTCCAGACCGTCGCGGATGGCGCCGACGCGGCCGTCCATCATGTCCGAAGGCGAGATGATGTCTGCGCCGGCCTCGGCCTGGCTGACCGCCTGCTTGACCAGCACATCGACCGTCTCGTCGTTGAGGATCCGACCATCGGCGGCGACGATGCCATCGTGACCGTCGGAGTTGTAGGGGTCCAGGGCGACGTCGGTGACCACGCAGAGTTCGGGGAAGCGGGACTTGAGGTTGCGGATGGCCCGCTGAACCAGGCCATCGGGGTTGAAGGCCTCCTCGCCATGGGGCGTCTTGAGCTCCTCGGGGGTGGCCGGGAACAGGACCATGGCGTTGACACCTTCGGACAGGGCACCCTCGGCCTCGGCCAGCAGGCCGTTCATGTCCAGGCGCTCGCAGCCGGGCATGGATGGGATGGCGATGTTGCCGCTGCCGTCGTGGATGAACACCGGGTAGATGAAATGTTGCGGGGCGATCCAGGTCTCGCGAGCGAAGCCGCGCACCACCGGATCCTTGCGATTGCGGCGTGGCCTGGCGATGAGATCGAGCATGGCGAACTCCTGGTTGGTGGGCCTACGCCGATTCGGCCGCGCCCTCGGTGTGGAGCGGGTCGATGGGCGTGGCGGGGAAGTGCGGCTGGTCGTGGGCGTGGCGCTCGACGGCGGCCATGGCGGCCAGGACCAGGTCTTCGCAGTAGGGCCGCGCGACCAGCTGCACGCCGACCGGCAGACCGGCGCCGGCGGCGGTGACCGAGGCCACCTTGCGCTCGACGCGATCGCCACTGGAGCTGGATTCGGCCGCCTCTGCGGCGTGCACACGGGTGACCGGGGCGACGCCTGCGGGGAAGTTCAGATACGTATAGCGGAAGGCGATCGAGGCCGAGAGCGTGAAGTCGCCACTCTCGCCATGACCCATGGCCGGCACCACGTGCGCCGGGCAGAGCACGGCGTCCAGCCCGATCTGGTCCCACAGATCCGCCTCCTGGCGACGCAGGCGGGTGCGCGCCTCGGCCAGGGACCAGAACTGCTGCACCGACTTCTCCCCCAACACGTCGAGCAAGCGGGCCAGGCGACTCTCGCCGCGCGCGTTCAGCAGGCGCCGCAGGCCCTGGCGGACCATGGCAGGCAGGCGCACGATGCGCAGGGAAGACGATAGCTGGCGACTGATCTCATCGCCGGCGAGCTTGTCCCGCATGGTGCGGGCACCATCTGCGCTGACCGCCGCCAGCCAGAGGTAGATCAGCTCGTCGGCATCGGGCGGCCGGTAGTCCACCAGGGTGGCACCGGCCTCGAGCAGGCCGTCGCGGGCGATGGAGACCGCCCGTCGCAGGGGCGCCGAGGGCGTCAAGAAGCCGTCGTCATCGAACCATCCGATGCGCTTGCCGGTCAGGTCGACGGCGGCCGGATCGCCGAGAGGGAGGGGCGGCACCGCGGGATCGACAGCGGCCATGGCGAATGGATCCAGGACCGACATCAGCAGGTTGAGATCGGCCACCGTACGGGCCATGGGGCCCACCTGGGCGCGCACGACCTCCTGGCCTGGCTGAGCGCCATGGGAACCGCGGTTGGAGAGACGATCCACCGTCGGCTTCAGGCCCGCGATGCCGCAGAAGTGGGCCGGGATGCGGATCGAGCCGCCGATATCGGTGCCCAGGCCGCAGGGACTCATGCCGGAGGCGATCGCGGCCGCCTCGCCACCGCTGGAACCGCCCGCCGAGCGTCCCCCATGCCAGGGGTTGCGGGTCAGGCCGAAGATGGGGTTCTCGGTCTCCTGGGCCAGCAGCAATTGCGGCACGTTGGTCTTGGCCAGCACGATGGCGCCGGCGGCGCGCAGGGCGGCGACCACGGGGGCGTCGCTGGTGGCCGGCTGACCGACCCGTCCGGTGATGCCCATGGTGGAGTCGGTGCCCGCCACCTCGAGGTTGTCCTTGATCGTCAGCGGCAGTCCGTGCAGCGGCCCCAATGACTCGCCGGCGGCGCGCGCCTGGTCGGCCGCCTCGGCCTCGGCCAGGGCCTGCTCGTGGCGTGGCAGGGCAAAACAGTTCAGCTGGTCGTCGATGGCATCGCGGCGCTCGGTGAGGGCGCGCACGATATCGACCGATGACAGGTCGCCGGCCTGCATGGCGGCGAGCAGCTCGGTGGCGGAGAGGGTGTGGATCTGCATTGAGGGCGTCCGCAATGGGCTTCTGACCGGCAGGCCAGGAGCGGGCCGGAGGCTAGCCCATGGCTGCCGCGATGCAAAGCGCGGACCCCGGTTCAGGCCCGGTTGCCAGACCGGCGGCCCAGAGGGCAGAATCGCGGCACTGCGAGGCTCGAACCCATGTCGGACCCGATCGAACAAGAGACCGGCAAGCGCTACTGCCCCAACTGCGGCGCGACCACCAACGCTGAGTTCTGCCCCGCCGATGGCGTCGCCACCGTGCAACGCGAAGCGCTTACGGTAGACGCCTCACAATTACATACCGGCGACGTGATCGAGGGTCGCTATCGGATCACCGGCGTGCTGGGGCGAGGCGGATTCGGGGCGGTGTACTCGGCCGAGCATACCGGCACCCAGCAACAGGTGGCGCTGAAGATGATGCTGCCCAACCCGGAGGGCACGGACGAAGATGAGATCCGGCGCTTCTACCGGGAAGCACAGGTTACAGCCAGCCTGCGCCACGCCAACACGGTGCGGGTCTTCGATGTGGGTCAGACGGCCAAGGGCGCGCTGTACATCGCCATGGAGATGCTGCGCGGCCCCACCCTGGCCGCGCACCTGAAGGCGCGCATCGCCGCCGGTGGGCCGCTGAGCGAGCACGAGGCCATCGACATCGCCCTGCCGGTGCTGCGCAGCCTGCATGAAGCGCACAAGAAGAGCCTGGTTCACCGCGATCTGAAGCCGGCCAACATCATGCTCACGCGGCTGGACGAGGACGACGAGGACGACGACGTGGTGGTCAAGGTCCTGGACTTCGGCATCGCCCGTCCCCAGGAGAGCTCCCTGACCGGGGCTGGCACCTCCTTGGGAACCCCCGCCTACATGAGCCCGGAGCAATGCCAGGGAAAGACCCTGGACGGCCGCTCCGACCTCTACTCCCTGGGGGTCATCCTCTTCCTGTGCACCGCCGGCAAGGTGCCCTTCGAAGACCGCAATCCGCTGACGGTGATGTTCAAACACGCGGCCGAGCCGGTGCCCGATCTGCAGGAGATGGCGCCGGCGACGCTGTCCGAGGATTTCGTCGCCTGCGTGCACCGGGCGCTGGCCAAGGGTGCGCACGAGCGCTTCCCCTCGGCGCGCGCCATGCGACAGGCGTTGGAGGCAGTACGGGCGGGCAGACCGCTGCCGGCGGACGACACCAGGCAGCCCTCCTCGTCCGGCATCCCGGCGATGGAGCCGGAACCGCGTGGTCGCCCGACGGAGGCCTTCGGTGGCAGCGCGGCGGTCGGTGGCGCACCGCAGGCACAGGCAGCCGTGACGCCCGATGTGCAGGCAGCCCTGGGCGGCTCGACCCTTCCCTACGTTGAGAGCACCTCCAAGCGCATCGCCCGGATCGACGTCACCGCCGACATCTCCGTGGACGACGAGACCACGGCCCAGCCCCTGACACCCGGGCCCGTGCCGACGCTCAGCGTGGCCGATGGCGGCGCCGACGCGGTGGAAGATCCCACCGTCGCGGCGCCGGTGCACCTGGGCGACGCCGGTGAATCGCCTACGGTCGCAGCGACGGTGACCACACCGGCGAGCACCACCTCGATCCCAGCCACCGCAGCCGCGCCGGCAGCCGCCCCGGCGCCGCCGAAAACAGCCGCGCCAGCGACGCAAGCCGACGCCCAATCCGGCCCTGCCGAGCCCCCAGCCCGACGACGTCAGCCCATCGCCATCTGGGTCGGCATGGGTGCGGTGGTGATCCTGGCCGCGGTCGGCGGCTTCGCCCTTCGCGGTAGTGGTAACGAGCAGCCGGCAGGCGATGCCGACAAGGGCCAGGTCGCCGCACCAAACGCCGCGCTGGCGGCTCCGACGACGCCCGCTCCGACGGCGGCCAAGGGGGCGGCCGCGGCCCAGAAGGGCGCCGACGCAAGCGCGACGAAACCTGACGCGGGCGCAGCTGCGGCGCATGAGGCCGGGGCGGACGCCCACGTGGCGGGCGGCGGGAGCAAGGAGTCAGCCGACGCGCAGGCGGAAAAAGCGCCGACGCCAGTGGCCGGCAAGCCCGCCGTTCGCCCGAAACGAGCCAAGAAAGCCAGCGCACGCAAGCCCGCCACCGCCAAACCGCGCCCCCGCGCCAAACCACGTGCCAAGGCCAAACCCAAGCCGGCCAAGGACAAGGGCGAGCCGGTGCAGCGCTTCTTCTTGGACTGAGCCGCCGTCTGGCGAGATCCGGAAAAGGGCGAGAGCAGAATCTCAGGTGGGCAGATCCGCATCGCCGTGTTCGCGGTATGCGCCGCGATCTTTCAGCGCCCGCGTAGCTGCAAAGACCTCTTCATCAGACGCCCTGGGATCCAGACCGATGGTGTGTGCGAGGTGGCCCCGCAATGCCTCCGAGTCGGTCCGCATGAAGGGGTTGGTGGCCCGCTCCTCGGCGATGGTCGAAGGCACGGCCGAGCCGCCGCGGCTGCGCACCTGCCAGACCCGCTTGATTCGCCTGGCCAGGTCTTCGTTGCTGCGCTCGACCGACCAGGCAAAGCGCAGGTTGTCGACCGTATACTCGTGCGCGCAGCAGACCCGGGTCTGCCCGTCCAGGGAGGCCAGTCGCTGCAAGCTGGCGTGCATCTTCGCCGGCGGCCCATGAAAGAGCCGCCCGCAGCCGCCTGTAAAGAGCGTATCGCCACAGAAGAGGACGCCATCGAAGACGAAGGAGAGGTGCCCGTCGACGTGCCCCTCGGTCAACCAGGTGGTGCCTTCGACCGCGCCGATCCGGACCGTGTCGCCATCCTGCACGGGCCGGTTCAAGCCGGGGATGTCACCGTCGCGCAAGGCGCAGCCGACCACCTGCAGATCAGCCAGTTGACCGGCACTCTCCAGGTCGCGGTTGATGCCGACGTGATCGCCGTGGGCATGGGTGTTCAAGATCGTCTCGAAACGCCAGCCCTTTCTCTTCACCAACTCGAGCACCGGCCCGGCCTCAGGGCCATCCACCGCAGCGCACGTGCCCGTCTCCAGGCATACGGCCACCCAGCCCAGGTTGTCGTGGCCCAGCGGGACCTGGTGCACCTCCAGGCGACCATCGCAGACCACAAAGGGCGCCGCCGGATCGGTGACAACGTGCTGGCGCATCACAACCTCTGGAGGAATGGCGGGCCGAAGGAAGGTCGGTGTCGGCTGTTCCTGCTAGAGGATAGTTTTGCCGCTGTCCGTGCCTACGTCGGAGGCGTAGGCGCGACCGCTGCATCGCGGTCGGCCTGCGGGGGCACGACGAAATAGGTGCGCATGGCGCCCTTGCCCTTGACCTCGATGGGGCCGCGCTTCTCGAATTGGAAGGCATCGCCCAGGGCATTACGGGTCGACTCCGACACCTGGATGCGTCCCGACTCGCCGTGGGATTCCATGCGGCTGGCGGTGTTCACGGCGTCGCCCCAGAGGTCGTAGATGAACTTGCGGCGACCGATCACGCCGGCGACCACGGGCCCGGAGTTGATGCCGATGCGGATGCCCAATTCGTGCCCGGTGGCGGCATTGAATTCATCGATGGCGGCCAGCATCCCGACGGCCATGTCGGTCAGCGCGCGGGCATGATCAGGGCACGGTTCGGGCAGCCCGGCGGCGGCCATGTAGGCGTCCCCGATGGTCTTGATCTTCTCCACGCCATGGCGATCGGCCAGCTCGTCGAAGGATGAAAAGAGCTGGTTGAGCAGACCGACCAGCTCCTCGGGACCGATCTTCGCCGACAGCACGGTGAAGCCGACGATGTCCGCAAAGAGCACGCTGACCTCGGCGAATCCTTCGGCGATGGTCTCGTGGTCGACCTTGAGGCGCTCGGCGATGGCCGCCGGCAGGATGTTGAGCAGCAGGCGCTCGCCACGGGCCTGTTCCTTTTGCAACAACACGTGTTTTTCGCGCAGGGCTCCGCGCGCCTTCTCCAGCTCGTAGACGAAGTAATAGACCAGCAGGATGACGGTCATCACGTAGCCAAGCGGTACCGCGAGGGAGAGATATAGCGGGTGGCTCGACACATAGGGTCGCATGGGCACGCCGTACCAGACCTCGGCGACGATGATCGCGGTGGCGGCGAGGCAATAGAGTTCGGTCCAGACGATCGCCTCGCGGCGGGAGGACAGCAGCAGCGCGCCCAGCGGTGCCAGCGAGCCCCACATGATGTAGCCGTAACCCGCTCCCATGCCGCCGTACCAGTAGTGCGCCAGGGTGGCGACGACGACGATCAGGGCAAACTGGGAGCGCTGCAGGAACATACGCTTGCCGGTCAGCCAGAAGTGAACCAGGCCGAGCGTCGTGATCGCGGTATAGCCGAGCATCACCTGGACATCGGCCATGTCTCCCGCGAGCCAGGCCATCCAGGCCTCGACGGGCATGCCGAACAACATCACCAGGCTGAAGATGTTGAGCACCGCCTTGCGGACGAGCTCGTCGGCGTCGGCGTCGGGGCGGCCGCCCAGGGCAAGGAGTCGGCGCAACTGCCGCATGTACCAGGCGAGCATCTCTCCCTCCCCCGAACTCAGGCGTCGAAGCGATAGCCGGCGCCGCGCACGGTGACCAGGTGAGCCGGACGGGTCGGCTCCACCTCGAGCTTGACCCGCAGTCGACGGATGAAGTTGTCGACCGTGCGTTCGGTGCCGTCGTAATCCCAGCCCCAGACCGCGTCGAGCAGGCGGGTGCGCGTCTGCAGCCGCCCCGGTCGTTCGAGCAGGAAGGCGAGCAACTCGAACTCACGTCGAGTCAGGGCGACCTCTTGGCCACCCCGGCGGACCACACGGCCGTCCAGATCCACCTCCACGTCGGAGAAACGCACCCGCTGGCGCTCGTGGGCGGGCGGTACGCGACGCAGAGCGGCGTGAATGCGAGCGGCCAGTTCGCGGACGCTGAAAGGCTTGGTGAGATAGTCGTCGGCGCCCAGGTCCAGGCCGCTGATTTTGTCCGTCACCTGCCCGCGAGCCGAGAGGATGATGACCGGCATGTTGCGCCCCTGGGCACGCAGCTCCGCGAGCACGTCGAAGCCATCCATCAGCGGCAGCATCAGGTCGAGCACCATCAGATCGGGGGGATCGTCCAGCGCGGCTTTCAAGCCCGCCTCGCCGTCCCGTGCCAGGCGGACCACGAAACCCTCGGCGGCGAGGTTCAACTCCAGGCCCAAAGCCAGGGTGACGTCGTCTTCGACCACCAGGATGCGGGGGCGCTCAGCCGACATCGACCTGTCCCGCCAGCGCTTTGGCACTGCCCCGCCGCTTCCTGGCGGCCGCCGGGAGCACCGCCGGCAGCCGGATGGTGAACACAGACCCGATCCCAGGCTCGCTGTCGATCTCCAGGGAGCCGCCGTGGGCACGCACCACGCCATCGACGATCGCCAGCCCGAGGCCGGTACCCTGGCGCGATCTGCGGTGCAGGGCTGCGCGATAGAAGCGCTCGACGATCCGGCCGCGTTCGTGCTCTGGGATGCCCGGCCCCTCGTCGCGGACCTCGATCAGCACCTCGCCAGCGCGCTGCCGCGCGACCAACTCCACGGGGCCACGGTCGCCACCGAACTTGAGCGCGTTGTCGACCAGGTTCGCGATGGCGTCGGCCAGGGCGTCGGGATCGCCGTTCACCGGCGGCAACGGCGGCTGCACCGAGACATGCAAGCCGACAGCGTGATTGCCGCGATCGACGAACCGCGCCGCCACCTCATCGACCAGGGTGGCCACATCCAGGCGTCTGGCGTCCAGGGGGGCCGCCGACGCTTCCAGCCGCCGCCAGCGCAGGATGCGATCGACCAACTCGTCGAGGCGGTCGATCTCGGCCCGCAGTCGCTCCAAGACCTGCTGGCGTTGTTCGGGTGAGCCGGCGCGATCCAGCTCCAGGGTCTCGGTCATCAGGCGCATACCCGCGATGGGCGTGCGCAACTCGTGCGAGACATTGGCGACGAACTCGCTCTGCAGGGCGGCCAACCGGGCCGTGCGGCGGACATAGAGCAGCGCCGCGGCGCCACCGGTGATGGCCATGACCGCGAAGCAGAGCACCAGCACACCGAACGCGATGTCCCAGCCCTCCCGCCACAGAGCCAGGGCGATGATGCCCACGCTCAACGAGAGCACGCCCGGCACGATGACCGCCCCGACCAGCAGAGCCAGCAGGGTGCGGGTTGGCATGGAGCCGGCCAGGCGACGTCGCTTCATGCACCGTCCCGGATGGCGAGGATTCGTGTCCCGGCGCGACCGGCTACGGCCTCCACCAGGTTGGCGGGATCGGTGATTACCACCTGCCCGCCACCGCCGTCGATGTAGGCCAGGGCGGCGTCGATCTTGGGGCCCATGCTGCCGGCGGGAAACTCCCCAGCGGCCAGCAGCGCGCGCATGCGCTCGGCGTCCACCTCGCCCAGCGGACGGGCATCGGGGGTACCGAAGCCCTCCTCGACGTGGGATACGGCGGTCGAGATGACCAGCGCGTCGGCGCCCAACTGCAAGGCCAACATGGCCGAGGCGCGATCCTTGTCGATGACGGCCTCAACGCCGTGCAACAAGCCATCGTTGCGGACCACGGGCACGCCGCCTCCGCCGACGGCCACGGGCACCATCCCACGGCCGCAGCAGCGCCGGATGGCGTCAAGCTCGATGATCTCCAGCGGCGCCGGTGAAGGCACCACCCTGCGCCAACCCCGGCCAGCGTCCTCGACCACGTTCCAGCCATGGGCCTCGGCATGTTGGCGGGCCGTCTCTTCGTCGTAGAAGGGGCCGATGGGTTTGTCCGGGTTGGCGAAGGCCGGGTCTTCGGCGTCGACCCGAACCTGGGTCACCAAAGTCACCACCGTGCGGTCGATGCTGCGGGCGCTCAAGGCGTTGCCCAGCACCTGCTGCAGCATGTACCCCATGCCGCCCTCGGTGTCTGCATCGCAGATATCCAGCGGCAGCGCGTACACGGCGTGCCGGGACATCTCCACCCGCAGCAATACGTTGCCCACCTGCGGGCCATTGCCGTGGGTCAGCACCACGTCCCAGCCGGCGTCGATGAGCGCGGCGACCTGTTCACAGGTGAACACCGCAGCCTGGAACTGCTCTGGGATCGCCCCCGTGCCGCCCAACTGGACGAGCGAGTTTCCGCCGATGGCGACCACAGCCAGGGGCATGATGTCCTCCCTCCTCCCGCAGCACGGGAGAAGTGGCCAGTGTAGCCGATGATCCCAGGCTCGGGGAGAGGGCTCAGTCGTCGTCGAGGCGAGGCGAACGAATCGGCCTGCGGATGGCAAATCGCCAGCGATCGCGCCGGTCGTCGTGACCCGCGGCGGCCACCTCGATGCGATCGCCGACCAGCCAGCGACCGTCTGGCTCGGTGCCGATCTGCAGACTGACGCCCGCTCGATCCACCGTCAGACGCTCGCCGCCCTGCGCCAGATCGGCGGCGTAGAGCTTCAGCTCCAAGGGCAACTCGTCCAGGATGACGTAACCTCGCGAACGCCGCAGCCCCAGTAGAACGCCCCGTCGCCAGCGCCGTGCGCCCCCCGGTAGGCGGAGATCGCGCCGGAAGAGCTGGTCGAGCAGCAACTTGTGCGCCTTCTTGTCCAGCTTCCTCTGCAGGGTGTGGGCCCGGTTGCCGGCCTCGATCACCGCCTCTCGAAGCGCTTCGTCGGCGCCGGGTGGCGCGCCGGGTTCCATGCCCAGCAGCTCCAGCGCCTCCTTGTGGGTGAAGATGCCGACCACCTCGCGCATGGGCGCGCTGAACCTGGCGTAGGCCGCCGCGCCCACCCCGTGGTGGCGCGCCGGCGCGGCGTCGAAGAGCGAGCGCACGTTGCTGCGCAGGGCGTGATGTTCCACCACCTGGCGGATGCCGGCGAGGTGGCCATGGCCCGGCAAGCCGGCCAGCCAATCGGCCATCGGCCGGCGATGTTCGGTCTCGCCGCGCCATCGCCAGGCTGCTGGGTCGAGCTTGTGCTCGCGAACCAGTGCATCGGCCAGGCGCTCCAACGCGTCCAACTTCTCCGGCGGTGGCTCGGCGTGGACCCGAAAGACCGCCTGCAGGTCGGGCTCCCCTCGGGCGGCGGCCAGCAGGCTGGCGCCCTCGATGTTGGTCAGCAGGGAGATCTGTTCGTTGTAGCGCTCGACGGACAGGCGGGGGGTGGCGCGCGCACGAAAGGCAGTGCCCGCATCGTCGACCAGGTCGATATTCACCTCTGCCCGTCGATGCCGGACGACGCCACGGCCGACCGCTTCGGCCATGCGCAAACGGCCGACTTCGGCCATCAAGCGCAGCGAGCCGGCGAAGGGCTGTTCCGCAAGCGGGTGCCCCGGCCCGCGATCGAGCATCGACTGCACGCCGACGTAGGTGAGTTTGCGGCGGCTGCGGATACGCGCTCGCAGCAACCTGGCGTCCAGACAGCTGCCGTCCGCATCCAGCCGCATCTCGACGACCACTGCACGCCTGTCGACGCCCTCGTTGAGCGAGATGATGTCCTCGCAGAGCACGCGAGGCAGCATGGGGATGGTCAGTCCGGGCAGGTAGTAGCTGGCGCCGCGCCGAAGGGCTTCTCTCATCAACGCCGTTCCGGGTCGAACGTAGTACGCCGCGTCGGCGAGGGCATAACGAACCACGTAGCCGCCCGCTTCGGCCTGCACGTGCACCGCCTGGTCGAGATCGCGCGAGCGCAGGTAGTCGATGGTGACGAAAGGCAGATGTCGGAGGTCGACCAGGTCTGGCGCGTCGAACCCGGGCTCAGCCTGCAGCGCAGCCGCCTCCTGCTCGACTTCGGGTGGGTGATAGGGCGTCAGTCCGGCGGCGGCCGCGACCCGGTGGACCCGGCCGAGCGCCGTGCCGGGCGCCGCGAGCGTCAACACCGGCGCCAGGGTGCCGCTGTCCAGCGGACGCACGGCCATCAGGGTGCCGGGCTCGGGCGGTTCCAGGGGAGCGGGCAGGTCGGCCAGCTTGCGCTCCCCGTCCCCATCCAGCAGCGGGCGCACTGCGCCAGACTCGAGGACTTCGGCCACCAGCAACTGGGGGTATATGGACATGGCGCTACCATAACGTGCGCCCCCGCGACGCGCGAGGGTCGCGGCGACGCGACAGCCGAGACAGATCGAGACAGGCGCGGCGAGACATGACAACGTCCAAGACCCCGTACTGTCAGCGATCGCCCGCCAAGCATGGGTTTTGCATGTATGAATGCGGCGACGGCAGGTGACGGGCCCGGGAGCGCAACATGAACACAATCGTCAGCCGACGGATCGGACGCCCTGCGCGCCGGCTTCTGCTGCTGATTGGGAGCTGGGTTGCGGTCGCGGCCTCGGCGGGTTCGGCCCTGGCTTTCGACGCCGACAGCATGCGCCCCTGCGGCGGCCTGGAGCTGCGCGACGGCCAGGTGGTCACCGGTCTGCCGCTGGCCACCGACGTGCCCATGAACGAGAACACCCGAACCTGCCTGCAGGCCATCGGCAAGGCGCTCCGGGAGCTCGAAGGGTTGCGCGCGGTCACGGTCGCCCTGCGCCTGCCTGCAAAGCAGCGCTCGGCGGCCGACAAGCGTGGCCTGGCGGCCGCCGCCACCGACCTGCTGGCCGGCGCCGGGTTGCCGCGCTGGCGCCTGTCTCATGTGGTGCCGCTGACACGCAACGACGAGAAGGCGGCATTGCTGATCGCCTACAGCGCCAAACCGGCGGGCCGACCGGTGGCCAGCGTCAGCGAGCTGGGCGGCATCGTGCACCGGCAACGGGGCCAGCGGCAGTGGCAGCTGGCCAGGCGAGGCACCTTGCTGCGCGCCGGTGACCGTCTGCGCACCGGCAATCACAGCTTCGCGGTGGTGTCCCTGGCCGACGGCAGCACGCTGGGCTTGCGCCCCGCGACGGCCATCCGCCTGGGACGGATCGCCATCGACGCGCAGCTGCGGCGGCAGGTTCGCATCGAGCTGCTGCGCGGCAATCTCACCTCGACCGTCGCGCCTTCGGGCACGGGCGCCAACTTCGACATCGTCACCCGGGTGGCCACCGCTGGCGTGCGTGGCACCGTGTTCCGGGTCGACCAGAACCCGGCCAGTGAAGGGGCACCGCGAACTCGATTGGAGACGCTCAGCGGCAAGGTCGAGTTGGCCGGCAGCAAGGGTAAGGTGATGGTGCCCGCCGGCACGGGCTCCATGGTGCGCGCCGACGGTCGGCCCTCCAAGCCGCGCAAACTGCTGACGGGCGCCCGACCTGCGGCGCCACTCAAGGGCAGGGTGCCACCCGGAGTGACCCTGCGCTGGCACCCGCTCAAGGGCGCGGCGACCTGGCGCGTGGAGCTGGCGCGCGACGCCGACTTCACGCGTTCGTCCCGGTCCCTCGCGACGACCAGGCTGGCCATGGTGCTGCCGGCTGATCTGGCCGCGGGCAAGTGGTTCTGGCGCCTGACTCCGATCGATGCAGACGGTTTTGTGGGCATGCCCTCCCGCATCTACGCCATCGTGCTGGCAGGAGGCAGACCCTGAAGGATCGAAGAGAGAGTCTGCCCCGATGGCTGGCCGCCACGGCGGCACTGGCGGTCGCCGCTCTGCCCCTGCTGGGCTGGCAGCCGCTGCTCCTGCTGGAGCGAGGGGCCGACGACCTGGCCAGTCGCCATATCCTGCCCGCCGCGCCCATGGACCGCAGGGTGGTGCTGATCGAGGTCGACGATCGCTCGTTGCTGGAGATGGGCGAGCGCTGGCCGGTTGCGCGCGATACATGGGCCCGTTTCATCGACCGGGTCGCGGCCTTCGAGCCCGCCATCACGGCGATCGACGTGCTCTTCGACCAACCCTCACCCTTCCGCGAACTCGAACTGGCCGAACGCCTGCTGGCAGAAGTGCAGGCGCAACCGGGCCTCAGCGAGAGGCTCCGCAATCAATTGAACGAGGTCGTCGAGAAGGAGCTGACCGCTCGCGATCGGGATCGCTCCCTGGCGCAGGCGATCGCCAACCACGGCGGCGTGGTCCTCGGCGCTTTCGTGCGCGGTCAATGGCCCGCTGGATTGGTCCGCCAGCCAGCCCGCCCGCCCGTGCGCCTGCAGGTCGACAAGCCGGAGAATCTGCGCCTGCAGGGCACGGTGATCGTGGAGAGCCTGTCGCGCTTTGCGGTGAGCGCACGGGCCAGCGGCGGACTCAACGTCATGCCCGATCCGGACGGCTTGATCCGCCGATATCCCCTGTCCTGCGCGGTCGACGGCCACGCGTATGCCTCGCTGGCGCTGGCCGCGGTGCTCGAGTCGGGCGCGGCGCCACAAATCGGCGAGGTGGCGGACATCGACGGCGGCCTGCCTCGTCTGCGCTTCGGCGAGCGGCAGGCGATGAAGAGGCTGTCCTTCATCGATGTATTGCAGGCTGGCGACGACGCCCCACATGTCGCCGCAGCCCTGCGCGGGGCCATCGTCTTCGTCGGGGTCACCGCCAGCGGTCTGCACGAGCAGTTCGCCACGCCGGTCGACGTCGCGGTGCCGGGCGTGGAGCTGCACGCCACGGCGGCCAGCAACCTGCTGTCTGGCCATGTGGGCCGGGCCGGCTGGCCACAGCACCTCGCTGGCCTGCTCTGGTTGGCGACCCTCCTGGCGATCCTGTTGGCGTGGCTGTCCCGAAGCGCCACGATCAGCTCCACCGTCCGACTGAGCGCCGTCTTGGTCGCGGCGCACGGTTTTGGGTGGTGGCTGGTGGCCGACCAGACCAACTGGCTGCTGCCCCTGGTGACCGCCCCCCTGGCGCTGGCGGCGGTGGTGGCCGCTGAAGCCCTGGCTCGCCACGAAGCCTTGTTGCGCCAGCGTCGACAGGTTCAGCAGGAGCGACGGGTGGCGCAGGCCAAGTCCGACTTCCTGTCGACGGTCAGCCATGAGCTGCGCACGCCGCTGACGGCCATCGGTGGCTCGCTGAAGCTGGTGCAGGCGGGTGCGGTGGGTCCCATCGCGGAGACGGCCCGCGGCATGATCGAGATGGCGCTGCGCAATACGGATCGCCTGGGCCGCCTGGTCAACGACATCCTCGATGTACAGAAGATGGAGGCCGGGCGCATGGAGTTCGACTTCGCCGAAGTCGATTTGCAGGCGGTGGTCCAGGACGCAGCCGCGGCCCTCACCACTTACGCCGACGGCTTCGACGTGCGCTTGGAGGTGCACGGTGAGGAAGGCGTGATGGTGCGAGGTGACGAGGGCCGACTGGTGCAGGCCATCAACAATTTCGCCTCCAACGCGGTGAAGTTCTCGCCCAGGGGCGAACGGGTCACCCTGCGCGTATCGCGCCGAGGCGGCACCGCGCGCGTCGAGGTCATCGATCGCGGCCCCGGCATTCCAGAGAACTTCCGCGCACGCATCTTTCAGCGCTTCGCCCAGGCCAGCGCGGCCAGCGATCACCCCTCCGGCACCGGCCTGGGTTTGAGCATCGCGCGGATGTTGATCGAACGTCATGACGGCGAGGTAGGTTTCGACACCGAGGTCGGAAAAGGCACAACCTTCTGGTTTGAAATCCCTGCACTGGGCGACCTGCAGCCGGCCTCATCCCGACCACGCCTGCCTTCAGGCATCGGCGGCCCGACCCCCCAACAAGGTTGAGCCCGGCGCCGGGTCCAGCGTGTATTGATCCGACCCTGAAGACGCCTAGTCTTGCGCCAGGGTCAGGCGCCCGCCGGCACTCCCTCCGGCGGAGTGTCGCGATCACCGCCCCGACACACCTGCCGCCACGACCAGGCGGCGTCATCGTCGACCAACGCGACCCGGCGCGGAGGCGTGTTCATGAGCACAACAGCGAGCGCAGACAAGCGGAAGACGGGGGGGGCAAGAAGCGGGCGCCGGCAGCGGCTGCGCCTGGACAAGACCCCGTATAGCTACCAGTTCGGCGCCCTGACCGTCCTGCTGCTGTTGGCCGCCGGCGCCCAGTGGGTGGTCAAGGGGCCGCTTGCGTCCACCGGCTACGGCTCGGTGATTATCGCCGTCGCCGGCGTGGTCCTGGCCGGGTTGTTCACCTGGGTGGCGGGTCGGGCGCTCTATCACTACCTGGCTTCGGCCAAGTCAGCGGTGGTGGTCCTGACCGCAGCGATGGTGCTCACCGGCGTGGGCACGGTCGTGCTGCAGGGAATCAGTGAAGCGGACTTCACCAGTCGCTACGGTAGCTTCGCCGGCCCGCTGCTGTGGCTGGGCCTGAACGATGTCTTCCACTCCTACCCGTTTACCCTGCTGCTGATCATGCTCGGGGCGACGTCCACGATCACCGTGATACGACGCCGCAAGACACTGCTTCGCTGGCGTCATTTCGGCCTGCTGCTGACCCACATCTCCGTGGTCGCCCTGCTCATCGGCGCCGCCATCGGCACCATGACCGGTTCCAAGGGCATGATCCACCTGGAGACGGGCCGCAGTGGCAACAGCTACGTGCCCGACGTGCGGCCAGGCGAGGCCAAACGACCGCCGGTACAACTGGGCTTCGATGTGCGCCTGGATCACTTCGAGTTGGACAACTACACCGCTGAATACAAGGTCTACACCTACGAGTCCGACGGCGCGGGCGACTACGATATGGTGGCCTCTGAAGAACCCGAAGTCGGTAAAACTGCAGGCGTACCCGCACCAGATGCCGACATTCAGGTCACCGTCAAGAAGGTCTTCAAGCGCGCCCGCCAGGTCAGCGCATGGGTTCCGGCCAGCACGCCCGCCGAGCGCGCCAGCAAGCCGGGCCCTGCGGCGAAGATCGAGATGTTCCGCGGCGACACCGTGGTCGCTTCAGGCTGGCTGCAGGACACCGAGAAGGTCCTGCGCGACCCCGGCCAGCGCTTCGAGATGCACCTGGCCTGGACGGCGCCCGACGACGCCGCGCTGAGCAAGCTGGCCCTGCCGTCTGCACAGTCCGAGTTCGAGATCGCCCAGCCCGACGGCAGCAAGGTGGCGGTGGAGCCTGGCAAGACCTTCGAACTGGCAGATGGACGGGTCGTGCAGGTGCGCAAATTCCTGCCGGACTTCGTCTACGACAATACCAGTGGCCAGGCCGTCTCGCGCTCCAACGAACCGCGCAACCCTGCGCTGGTGGTCGATGTCTCCAACCCCGCCGCCGGCGGCGCGCCGAAGACCTTCTACCTCTTCGCCATGGCCGAGATGCGCAAGATGATGCAGCGCTCTGATCACGGTCGCACGGACCTGCTCTTTCACCATCACCCCGGGGCCCGCTCCGTTTCGCGCAGCATCGTCGTGGTCGGCGCCACCAGCGAACGCATCGTGGTCGAGGCCGGCAAGGTCCTCGAACGCAAGCCTATGGCCTGGGGCAAACGCTTCGCCCCCCTGGCCGACAACAAGGACCTCAGCCTGGTGGTCGACAAACCCATCCCGTCGGCGGTGCACCGGGCGACCTGGCAGGACGTGGCGAAAGGGCCTGAGAACCCGGCCGTCGAGCTGGAGGTGGTCCGCAGCGGCGAGCGCGGCACATTCGTATTGCCCGCGCGCGGTAGCAAGCCCATCCCCATCGGCGGCAAGCGCATCCTGGTCTACCGGGAGAAGCCCAACAAGGTGCGCAACTACAAGAGCACCGTCACCGTGTTGAAGCAGGGCAAGCCGGTGCTGACCACGTTGATGCAGGTGAATCACCCGCTGTCCTACGGCGGTTTCGAGTTCTACCAGTCGAACTACGACCCCAAGAATCCGCGCTACAGCGGCCTGCAGGTGGTCCGCGATCCGGGCCTGTTCCTGGTCAACATCGCCTTCTGGGTCCTGATGTATGGCGTGTTGCACACCGTGATGCTGCGCCGCTGGACACCGCCCTGGGAGCGCAACCGACGGCGTCGCAAGCGCAAAGATCAGCCTGGCAAGCCGACCGACGCAGGTGACGGCACGGAGGTGGCCGCATGAACGCCATCATGGAATCCCTGGGCCAGCAGAATTGGATGTTCCTGTCCAGCTTCGCCGCCTTCGCGTTGGCGGCGGCAGCCTACGGCCTGGTGGCCCTGGACAAGGGCGGCCGCGCCTTGAGGCTGGTCGCCTCCGGCCTCATCGTGGCCACATTCTTCCTGATCACGGCGCTGATCACCCAGCGCTGGATCGAAGCGGGGCGACCGCCCTTCAAGTCGCTCTACGAGTCGCTGTTGCTCTTCGTCTGGTGCTCGGCCGTGCTGCACATCGCCGTGGAGCGCTTCTATCGGATCTCATGGTTTGGCTTCATGACCTCGGGCTTCATGTTCCTGACCTGCGGCTACGCAGTGATCAAGACCGACGCCGAGATCGTCAACCTGCCGGCCGCCTTGCAGAGCGTCTGGTTCGTGCCCCACGTGGTGGTCTACTTCTTCGGCTACGCGGCCATCTTCTTCGCCTTCGTGGCCGCCCTGATGCACCTGTGGCGACCAGACCAGACCTTGCAGCTACGGCGCGCGAGCGGCGGCACCGCCGAGGTCACCTACGCCGGCTTCATGCACCTGGCCATTCTCTTCGGCTTCGTGCTGCTGACGGCCGGGCTGGTCATCGGCGCCATCTGGGCCAAGGTGGCCTGGGGTGACTACTGGGTCTGGGATCCGAAAGAGAACTGGGCCCTGGTGAGCTGGCTCCTCTTCGTGATCTACCTGCACCTGCGCTACACCAAGGGTTTCGAGGAGCGCAACGCCGCCATCCTTACCATCATCGGCTTTGCGGCGATCGTCTTCACGTACCTGGGCATGCACCTGCTGCCGACGGCCGAGCAGTCGGCGCACGTCTATCAATAGAGAACGTCGCGGAAGTGGGAGCGGGGAAGCTCGCGCAAAGCCGCAAAGCCGCTAGAGGGTCGTGAGTCGGGGCGTCGTCCGCCGCTGGCGCGGCAGGGCAGCGCCACTGGGAATCGATCGTCAGGCGCTCAACAAAGGGCGTGGAATCGACGGACCAGGACAGCAGTGCGACGCCAGAAATCAGTGGCAGGGGGCGCACCCAACCGCAGTCTTCGCCTGATTGCTCGTCCAACCCGGCGGGTGCGGCGAGCCGCCCGTGCCGCCCACTTTGTGGCACAGCACGCAGTTGCTGGCCGCGCCCTGGTCGTGGCAGGTGGCGCAGGCCAGCGGGTTGCGGCGGGCTGCCTGGCCGTGCATGGCGTTGCCCTGAGGACCCAGCCATGACGGCGGGTGCGGGCTTCCTTTGCCGCGCTCCACGGCGAACACGCCCATGCGCTGGTGGCAGTCGCTGCAATGGCTGCGCTGGTGGCAGGTCAGGCATTGCTTGGAGTCCAACTTCGCCTCAACCCGGTGGCGGGTGAAGAAGTCGCCCCGATGCTGGTAGCGGCGATCCTGGTTGATCAGGTTCAGCCGTGAGGGCGGCATGGCGATCTTCGCCCTGCCGTGGCAGTCATCGCAGGTGGACGGCTTGTGGCAGTGACCGCAGACCGTCTCGTTGCCGCGCGCGGCCGGGCCGTGGCGGCGCTTCCAATCGCCGTCGTGGCTGAAGACCGTCAGGGGCGCCGCGCCGGTCTCCGGCAGCGACGTGTGACACAGCCGGCAATCTTCCTTGCGGAAGGCCTTCTTGTGGCACTGACCACAGGTGGCGAACATCGCCGGACGCCGATCCTGCGAGACCTTCTTGGCGGTCTTGACCTCCGCGTGACAGGTGAAGCAGTCGGCCTTCTTGCCATTGGGCAGCTTGCGGTCGCCGTGCGCCTTGTGACTGAACCGGATGCCGGGCATGCGGATGTCGACGTAGGTCGTCGGCGACTTGGGATTGGCGTGGCACATCTTGCAGTTGTCTTCTTTTTCGTGGCACTCCATGCAGGCCGCTTCCGGCGGCAGCATGCGGCCCTTGGCGATGGACTCGGAGTCGGCCACCTCGTTGTGGCAGTCGCTGCAATCCACTTCTTCTTCAACCACGTGTTTGTGGTGCGAGAAGATGATTGAGTCGCGCACTGAAGTCTCGGGAGCGGCGCCGCCCCACTCGCCGACCAGGTAGGTGCACGAGGTGCCGGCCAGCAGGATGCCGGCGGCGAGCGCGATAAGGGCGGCGGTGTCCATGGTGAAGAGGCGCTTCATTTGGCACCCCCTTCCGTCTTGGCCGGGGCTGCCACTGGCGTGGCCGGAGCGGCTGGCGCTACCGCATCCTCCTCTTCTTCTTCCTCTTCTTCCTCTTCTTCCTCCTCTTCCTCTTCCTCTTCGTCGTCATCCGGCTTCCAGACCGGCTTGCCGGCGGCCGGCGGCGGCGTGCTGAGCATCTCGTCGGTCAACCGCAACGAGGCCAGCAGCAGGCCCTGCTTGTCGAAGTAGGGGTTCTGCCAGACCTCGCCGTCCAGACCGATGGTGACGCCGCGACTGGCCAGCCAGCGCACGGCCAGGGTGCCGGTGAGCGAGCGGGTTTCTCCATGCACGGGCACAAAGAGGTCGTAGGCATCCGCAGCGCAGGAGACCGTCCAGGCGTCGGCCGGTCGCAACGTGCCGTAGAGGCGGACGCGATTGTATCCATCAAGGCCGTGGGAGACGCGAGACAGCAGCAGGCCCGCGCTGTGCTTGACGGTATTCGTGGGCCGCAAGCGCAGGTCCAGGTAGCCGCGATAGCCGTCCAGGCCACCATCGCCGATAAGGAAGCGCTCGTAGCCCGCCGAGGCGCCCAGGGCGCCGGGGGTGCGCAGGCTCATGCCGCCGCCGACCAGACCGTCGGTGCGCTGCAGGAAGGCGTGGAATATGGACGCACGCGACATCCAGGCCAGCGGATCGCGCTGCTCGCCGCGCAGGAAGACATCGAACCAGCGACTGACCCGCCAGGCGGCGTCCAGGCGCGCCTGCTGCAGCACGCCGTCAACCAGGTCCCAGGCGAAGGCGCCGGTCAACAGCAGCGGGCCAATAGCGCGCACGGAGAGATCTGCGCCCAGGGACTCGCGCGCCACGGTGGTGGTCTCGCCGGCGGCCTCCTCGACGTGTTGCACCGACAGCCCCAGGTGGCCCAGTTCCCAGCCCATCCAGGCCAGGCGAGCGCCCCAGATGGGCGCTTCGAAGGCGTCGCTCAGCCCGGCGCGGGCGACCATGCCGCCGTAGAGCTCGACCTTCAGGTCGGCGGGTAGACGGACCGTCGCCAGGCCGCCGTCCAGCAGGGCATAGTTCGGCGCCCCGAAGACGAACAGCCGACCGGCACGCAGGTCTACCGAACCGGAGTCGTTACGCCAGCCGACGAAGCCAAAGGGGATGTCGCCCGAGCGGCTGTCGCGGCCGCCCTCATCGCCCCATTGCTGACCCAGGAAGGCGCTGCCGGAGGTGTACACCCCGCTGTCGCCCAGGTTCTGGCCGTGAAAGCTCAGTATCTGGAATGAAGGTGCCCGACCGTCAGTCTGGTGAAATGCGCCAGGCCGCAGATCGCGCGTGAACATGCCCAGGGTGCGCAGCTGCAGGTGCATTCCGCCAGCGGGCGCTGCGGCGAGATCGCCGGCGACCAGGCAGAGGGCGACCAGCAGGGGCACCGCCGTGGTGGTTTTCCGCCTCATC
This sequence comes from uncultured Enterobacteriaceae bacterium, assembly GCA_964438735.1. Taxonomy (GTDB): domain Bacteria; phylum Myxococcota_A; class UBA9042; order UBA9042; family UBA9042; genus CAYTLW01. The sequence goes on from CAYTLW010000036.1 coordinate 52,692, forward strand.
AGTCCACCGCCCCGTTGATGTGATAGCCACCGGCCGCGTTGACGGTGCCATCGGGGTTCATGGTCTTCTTGTGGCAGTTGCCACAGGTGCTCGTATCGCCCGCCTTGCCCTTGGGATGGCCCACCGTGGTCGGCGGCGGCACGGCGTGGCAGCCGTCGCAGTCGAGCTGGGTCGCGGTCCACTTGGGCTGGAGCATGGTGCCGCCATCGAGCTTGGCGCCGTGGCAGTACACACCCGAGCAGGTGAGGTTCTTGTCGTCATAGACCGGCTCGGCCCCCTTGGCGCTGCTCAATCCGGCCGGGAAGAGCACCGTCTGCAGGGTGCCGAAGAGGTGACCGGTCTCCGTGACCGAGGCCGGCAGCACGTGGCAGGCATCGCAGCTGATGCCACCGGTGCTGTAGACGTCGCCCTCCAGGTGCGCCTTGTGCGCGCCCACCGTCGGCGCGCTCGGGTCGCTGACCCCGTTGTGGTCGGGCGGCGGCGCTGCGGAGCCGTTGCCGCCATGGCAGGCATCGCAAGCCGTCGGCAGTTGGACGTCGACCTGGCCGTCGGCGTGTTTGCCGTCGGGCAGCAGTACGTTGAGCGGCCCCACCGTCGTCGGGTGGCAAGCCATGCACTGGTTCATCTTGGGGTGCTTGTCGGTCTGGGGCGGGTTGCCGTGGCATTTGCCGCAGTCCTTGTAGACCTCGGCCCCGGGCTTGTCCGACACCCCGTTCATGTGCTGGCCACCGGCGATCAGCTTCATGTCCTCGTCGACGGTACCGCCGTGGCAGAAGTGGCACTTGTCGAGCTTGGGATGGTTCTTCTCGGGCGGCGCCTGGTGGCAGCCGCTGCACTTGACGTCATCGGCCAGAACCACGTCCACCGTGCCGTCGATATGTCTGCTCACGTCGATGATGGTCTGGTTGGGACCGGCGGTGGCGGCGTGGCACATCTCGCAAGCGCCATCTTGTGGGTGGTCGCTGTACTGTGGTGGCGCGCCATGGCAGGCATCGCAGGCGCGCTGTACGCCGTCGACCTGGGTCCAGATGGGCGAGCTATGCTTGCCCGGCTCCTTGAGGCCTTCGCCATGACAGTAGACGCTGCTGCAGGTAGCGGTCTCGGGATCCCAGGACCCGCCCATGGTCAACGGGTTGCCCGGCAGCCAACTGGTGTCGATGGTCACCGTGGCCTTGCCATCGACGGCGTCCAGGTGGCCCTCGGCGTAGACGCCGGCGGGCACCACGTGGCAGGCCTTGCAAGGCACGGCCGCCTGCACCGCCGAGGCGACCAGGTGCACCTGGTGGGCGCCGACGCCGCGGGAGGTGGTCTCGGTGCTGCCATCGAGGGCTTTGGGCGGGGCTGCGTTTGCGACGCCGCCGTGACAGGCGTTGCAGGCCTGATCGACAGCATCGGAAACCGTGGTATCGCCCGATGTAGCGTCGGCCGCTGCCGGCGCGGGCACCCGCGAGGCGTCGCAGCCGACCAGGCTACCGGCAAGCAGCAATGCTGCCGCGGCGGCGGTCGCCAGCATGGGCCGGACGCCGGCTCTGGCCATCCATCCAGTCGTCATCTCCAGCCTCCCACCCGGGCATCTGGCCGGGCCCCTGCCTGTCGACGACGCCGCGTGCCCACATGTGGGCGCGGGCGACGGATCTACTTGCTCATCTCCGCCTGCGTGGCGCCGAGCACAGCCTTGTAGAAGCTGGGGTTGTGGATGCCGCCGCTGCCATCACCGCTGAGCAGGGCGATGTTCCAGGCCGCCTTCATCACCAACGAGCCGGCGGCGATCACCTTGGTCTCCTTGCCCGCCGCACCGCTCGAAAGATCGCTGGCCATGGCGTAGAGCTTGTCCACATCGGCGGACTTGCCGTCGGTCCAGGTCACCTTCACCTTGGCTGGCAGGTGCAGGATGAAGCCGGTCCTGCCATGAATGCTGGTCATCTCGGCCTTGTTCGGCGCCTTGTCGACCTTCACGTTGGGCGAGTCCTTGTGCGAATACAGGTCTGTGGCCGGATCCCAGGCCCGGGCCATGAACGCGCCATCATCCTTGACCGCAGCGGCCAGCAGGCTGACCACCTTGGCTGCGATCACGTCCTTGGTGGCGTCCAGTTGGGTCTCCAGCGAGATCTTCAAGGCGACCCCGTCGGTGCCCGCACCGTGGCAGCTCTGGCAGAGCGCCGGGTCGGGCTTGAAGGTGTGGTTGGTGGTCTGATTCAAAGCCGCCTGGGCCGGGGTCGGGATGGACACGTGGCAACCCACGCAGGTGTCCTTGACCGCCAGGTGGGCTGAAGGCGAGTAGCGCGGCACGAAGTAGGCGTTGAAACCGAAGAGCACATCGGTCTGGGCCGGCCGATGGGGACCGGAGTAGCTGGTCGTGGGCTTGACGAAGTCGGTGTGCTCACCGTCGCGGGTATTGTGGCAAGCCATGCACAGGGCGCCCATGCCCACGCCCTTGATGTCGGCCATGCCGTTGGGCAGCGCAGTGATGCTGTCGACCAGGCGCAGCTGAGCGTGATTCGTCGCGTCGTGTGGGTCATGGCAGGTGGCGCAGGTCTGCGACTCCACGTCGGCATCCTGCAGCCCCAGTTGGCGCAAGGATTCCTCTTCGGTCAGCTTGTCCTTTATGTCCTTCTTCGATTTGACGAGATTGCCCGCATTGCCCTGCGCCAGTTGCCTGACATAGCGGGCGTATCCCTGTGCCGCGTGGCAGCGACCGCAGTTGGCCACGAGGGTGCCGCGCTTTTCGAAAGTCGCCTGGGCCCGCGCCAGGTCCAGGTTGCTATGCTTGCTGTTCTTCCAGTGGTCCACCTTGTAGTGCAGCGGCTGCTCGTCGTGGCACTGGGCGCAGACCTGGTGGGACCAGGAGTTGCGCTGGGCCTTCTTCGTGTGACCAGCCGACTTCTGCGGTCCGTGGCAGTTCTCGCACTGCACGGTGGCCAGCTTGGCCAGGTCGGGCTTCTTGCTGAGCAGGTCCTGCCAGTTGCCCGCCTTGGGCTCGGGCACCTCCCACTTGCTGGAGGCGGCCACGTCGTCGAAGCCGCCGTTATTGGCCAGGTAGGAAAAGCCCACCGAGTGGCACTGGAAGCAGGCCTCGACCAGCTTCTTGGGTTCGCCCGGCAGGCCCTTGCCGCCGCTGGTCAGCAGGCGCTCGGCGGTCTTGTAGTGCTTGGTCTTCTTCCAGATGGGGAACGCGTCCAACGTGTCGCCATCGCCAGGATTGCCGACGTGACAGAAGGCACAATTGCCTGGCGTGTTGACCACGCCGCTCCACTCGCCGGCGGTGATGGTCACCGTCTTCTTGGATTCGGACTCGGTCAGCGTGTAGGTGCCCTTCTTGTCGGGCACGAAATGGGGGGTCTGCTTGTCGGCGTCCACCAGCTTGGCCGCCGAACCGGACGCCTTGGACGCATCCAGGCTCCACTTGTAGGCCTTCTGGCCGCCTTCACCGACCAGGTAGACCGGCAGGCCCAGGGGCGCGTTGCGGACCGACGAGGTGTAGGCGGAAGCCTGAACCTTGACCGTGCCCTTGCCCACATTGCCCTGCGGGTCGGTGGCGCTGAGCTCGAAGAGGTAGTTGCCGGCGATCTGGGGCGAGATGCCCAGCACGCCGAAGCGGGCTGTGGCCAGGTCTGCGGTGGTGCTCAGGGTCGCCGTGGTGAAGCTGAGCTTGGTGGTGGTGTCGCCAGTCAGTTTGACCTTGTGGCCGGTCAACTGGGTCCACTTCAGCGTCAGGTCCTTGGCGTCGGTGTCGGCATCTTCGACCTTGGCCTCGATGGTGACCGCTGCGCCGAATCCGGCGTTCAGATTGTCGGTGATGGCGATCATCGGCTTTTCGCCGGCGGTGCTCGCACCGACGGCCAGAGAGACGGCCACATCGGTGGTCGCCTTGCTGACCACGCCGACGCCGCTGACGACGCTGTCTGCGAAGCCATCGAGCTTGAAGGTGAGCGTGTAGGCGCCGACCTGCAGGTCGTCGATCTTGAACGCTCCATCCGCGCCGGTCTTGGCGGTCTTGCCCAGCGGTGCGGTGGAGACGGACACGCCGGACAGGGCCTTGCCGTCGGCCGCAGCGGTCACCTTGCCGGCGATGGAGCCGTTGATCTCGACCAGGTCGCCCGGTTCCCCCTTGTCGCCCTTGGGCCCCTGCTCGCCCTTGGCGCCCGCTGGCCCGGTGTCGCCCTTGGCGCCGTCCGGTCCAGCCACACCCGCGGCACCTGGGGCACCGGCGAGGCCTTTTTCGCCTTGCGCGCCAGCCGACCCGGTCTCGCCTGCCACGCCTTCGCAGCCGGCGGCGGTCAGGGCGAGGCTCAGCCCGCAGATGAACATCCCTGTTGCGATTCTCAGATCGGCCACGGCGGACCTCCATGAAGTCGTTTTTTGCGGAGCATGGGCCCCGAACACAACCGACGGCCTGACGCCGGTATGGTCAAGGTAGAATTGTAGGGTCGCACTTGCGGACAATTCGGCCGAGTGCGGGGCGTTTGCGCTAAATCAAGGCTGCGCGCCCGCGAGGAAGGTCAACGCTGGCGACTGTGCGGCTCAGCCGATGATCATCTGCACCGCGCCGACCAGGATGCCGATGCCGCCGAGCGCCACCGCGGCAATCCCGCCGATCTTCATCCACTTGGCCTGGCTCATCCCCGACCGGACCATCTCCTCTTCGCTGCGCGTGGACAGCATGAAGGGCTTGTCGCTGGCGGGTTTGTGCAGGGCGATGCCTTCGCCCGTGTCGGAGATCTCGCCCAGGGCATATACGCGAGCGCCCACCGGCAGGATGGACTCGACGAAGCGATACCCAATCACGCGGAAGTTACGCGACGGTCCGAGCATGCGGGCCGAGAAGCTGAAGCGCCCGAAAGAGAGGTGGCCGCCGCCGGACTCCACCGCCGAAGGCTGCTCGAAGCGATCGACCACGGTCTGCAGGCTGGCGTCGGCGCCACCGGGACGGACCTCGAGGCGCCCGCTGTCGTCCTCGAGCCAGAAAGGGCGCTCCAGGCGGTTGCTGTGCACCGACTCCGTGCGCTTCTCCCAACGGGTGGTGACGTTGCCCTCGCTGTCCCTATGTTCGCGCAGCTCCTCCACGTCGCGGGTCACCTGGCTCTGCACAATCACCGCCGGCTGACCCGACATCTCGGCCTCGATGGGGCTGTCACTACCGACCACACCCTTGAGCTCGACGAACTCGCGCAGCTCCGACGCCCCGCCGCCCATCTCGGCGCGCACATCGTTGATCAACTGCAGCAGGTCACCGATCTTCGAAGTCTCGGTGTTCTTCATGTGGTAGACGCGCTCACTGGCGTTTTTGGACAGGTAGAGCAGCAGTCCGCCGAGTGCGGCGGCGATCAGGCCGATCCAGAGCATGGACAACTCCCGCAATGCCCCTCGTGGACGGCCACGGGCCGACCCGGGGTAGGTGATGACGCCATCTTGGCGCGGCGGCGCCATGGACACAACCGCTCCATGCGCGCGTTGAAAGGGAGGTTGCGTGGCGCTACACTGCAACGGACCCGGCGGTGTCCTGCGGCACCCCACCCCCCCAAGCCAATTCGCGTCTTCGGCAGGCTGACCGGCGTCTGTCGCTTGGGAGCAGATGTGAGCGCTTCCGGCCCTGAAAGAGCGGGATTCACGCTGATCGAGTTGATGATCGTGGTGGCGATCATCGCCATCCTGGCCGTGGTGGCGGTGCCGCAATTCACCAAGTACATCCGCCAGGCGAAAGCGGCCGAAGCGACCGAGATGCTGGACCTGATAAAGAAAGGTGGCGCCGCCTACTACATCATCCCACGCACGCACCCCGTGACCCGGACCAAGGTTCATTGCCAGTTCCCCAAGAAGGCGCCGTTGACGCCGGCGGGCGCCAGCTGTTGTATCGACAGCCTGGACGCCGACCAGGACGACCGCTGCGATTCAAAACCCGCCAGCTGGGATCACCAGTCTTGGTCGGCGCTGCGCTTCTCGGTGTCGGATGCCCACTACTTCCAGTACAGCTTTGACAGCAGCGGCACGCTGGCCAGCGCCCGCTTCACCGCCTCGGCCCACGCCGACCTGGACTGCGATGGACTGCGCTCCACCTACCAGTTGATGGTCCGTGGCGACCCGGCCGCGACCGAGGCCGAATGCGACACGGTCTCCACGGCGGGCATCTTCCGCGATTACGATACCGAGTAGACGGCGCCCGCTCTTCGATGCCTCGCGGTCCGGTCAACGCTCTCGACAAGCCGCCTTTGTGGTCTCGATCAACGCCCGTTCCGGATCGCCGCCCGAGGCGCGTGCGCTCTTGACCACCGCGCGCAGGATCGGCACGCCCGGTCGACGCTTGGGGTTGAAGACGCAGTGACGTTGTGCGCGCAACAGCCAGTCCAGGGGCACGCCGATCTCCTGGGCGTCGCGCATCAGCAGGTCGGCCGCCTCGGGGGTGCCCTTGTCGCCGAGCAGTGCGCGGGCTCGCTTGCTCTGATCCGCTGCCTCGCTCGGCTCCCAGCTATGCCAGGCGGCGGCCAGGCCGATCGACAGGATCAGCATCAGCATCAGCCCAGGACGTTCGAGGAAGGGGCCGAGCAGGCGCGCCAGACGCCCGCCGGGCATCAGCAGGCCGTCGGGACATTCGCAGGCTCCCGGACCCGAGGCAGGTCGGCCGCAGCGGGCGCATCGCTCGCGCTTCTTGCGCCGGCCTTTGCGTGAGCACTGCGGGCAGGGCGCATCCGGCTCAGGCAGCGGGCCGTCGCAGAGCAGGCAGGTGGCCTCCTCGCGCTGGGCATCCATATGGGCGTCCGGGCAGCGCGGACAACCCGGCGCGCCACGGCTGACCGGCCCGTCGCAGCTGGGGCATCGGACGATCTGGGTTCGTTCATTCAGGTCCGGCGCACCACAGCGGGGACAAGGGGGTTTGGCGCTGTCCAGCGGTTTGGCGCAGCTGGCGCAGGTGGTCAGTTGAGAGGGCGGTGCCGGCGCGTCCGTCTGGCAATGGGGGCATTGCTCGGCGCCAATGCTGACCATGCGTCCGCACTTTCGACATCGACGCAGGCGCTTGCCCGGCGGCAAGGGATCGAGGGGTTTGGGCTCGCCGCAATGGGGACAGGGCCGTCCGCCTGTGCCGATCTCACGGTGGCAGGCGCCACATTTCTTCGCCGCGCGCTCCTCGCTCGGATCACCGGCGCCGCAATGGGGGCAGCGGCTGCTGCCACCAGACCTGACCCAAAGTCGGTCGAAGCCCTGAAACTGTAGGAGAAGTAGAAG
>CAYTLW010000037.1:0-37746 GCA_964438735.1 uncultured Enterobacteriaceae bacterium
GCTCATGTCGCCAGGTGGGCAAAATGATCCACAACCAACGTGAACCTGTTTAGATGCACTCGACTGAGATGACAAACCGTTCAGAACGCCGATCTGGCTGCGCCATGCGGCCCCGCCAGCCTCTTGAAATAGCGCTACTATTCCTGCGGTCTGGCGAGACCACCTGGCTTGCACCTCGACGCCCTGAACGGCTCGCCACTTGCGCCGAGCACATCTGGCACAGAGTCCGATCTCGGCTACTGCAGGGGCTTTTGATGGCCAGGGGAACGGGCTATGCTCCGCGCCATGAGTGACCTCACCGCCATCGCGAATGCTTCCGATCTCAACCACGCCCTGGACCGCGGCACGCTGGAGCGCGTCGAGGTGGGTCCATGTGACCTCGCCCCGGCCGAATTCGGCGCCGTGCAGATGAACCATGTGCGCATGCTCGGCACCAAGATGGTCGGCGTCTCCATCGGCGGACTGGTCGCCGATAGATGGCAAGCCAGGGGTGCCGTATTGCGCGGCACCCGCTTCGAGGGCGCGCGCTTGAAGAACTGCGAGATCTCGCAGTCCCTGGGCCACGAGATCCAGTGGCCGCGCGTGCAGATGCGCGACTGCCGGGTGGTCGAGACGCCACTGACCAACGCCAACCTGGCGCGCTCCGTGCTGTCTGGTTGCGAATTCCAGACCGTAGACCTCAACCACACCAACCTGACCGAAGCGATGCTCATCAACTGCCGCTTCACGGATACCCGGCAGGGCGGGGCGGTGCTGGATAACGCCAACTTCGCAGGCGCAGTGCTGTGCAATTCGCACATGGTCGGCGCCAATCTCTTCCGCGCCAGCTTCGACGGCGCGGTGCTCATCGGCGTCGACCTGCGGCAGGCCAACCTGGTCGACGTGAACTTCTCAGGCGCCGTGCTTATCGGGGTCAAGCTCGATGGCGCCGAGATGGGCCAGGACACCGCCGCAGCGGTGCGCGAAGCCGGCGGCACGCTGGCCGACGTCATCGGCCAACTCGGTCGCCACGAGCCCGGCCACCTGGCGGTCATCGCCGCCACCGCGGTCGCGGCCATCGCCACCACGGCCAGCAAACCTGCAGCCGGTGGCGGCCACGCCATGGCCACGCCGACCGGGCCCTCCATCACCGAGCTGTTGGCCCTGGACTTTGCCAGCCTGATTCGCGAACTGCAGGGTCGCGGCGGCCCCACCGAGATGGGCCGCCTGCGCGTGGACGGCCAACAGGTCTACGCTCGCGGCGTCGACGGCGCCGAGGTGCGCCTCACCGCGGCCGAGAGGGCGCCTGCGCAACGTCCACCGGTCATGCGCACGCCAGAACCTGAGTCCGCCCGCCCTGCCCCACCACCAGCGGCTGCGCCAGCGCCAACGCCAGGCGATAACTTTGGCGCGTTCGGCAACGGTGGACTCGAGATCGATTGATCGCTCAGCCGCCCTGTAGCGCGGCGTCGATGGCCTGGCGGCTGAAGCCCGACAGGATCCGACCCTTGATGTACAGAATCGGCACGCCCTGAAGCTGGGATGAAGGCACGCCTGCCTTGGCGGCCCGCTGGAGCATGTCCTGGCGCGCGCCGGGCTCGCGCTCGATGTCCTTGCTGACGAATGGCACGCCCTTCATGCGCAGGTAATCACCCGCTTTTTCGCAGTAGCCGCACCAGGCGGTGCGGTACAGGATCACCTCGCCAGATGCCACGGTCGCCGCTTGGACCTGGGCTGGAGGCGGCGGCCTGCTGGCGGCGACCTTCCTCTCCAGCTCGAAGCGATCGACCACGCGCACCGCGTACGACTCGCCCGCCTTCTTGCTCAGGTCAGCGACATAAAGCCAGGGTCCCTGCGCGCTGGGATCATCGGGCACCACGATCACCTGCGGCCGCGCGCCCTCGGGCACGTCGGCCGGCTTGCGGGCCATGATGAGCTGACCGCTGGCCGGGGCGAAGTAGCGCAGGACCCAGGGTCCGTTCTCGTCACCGATGGTCGGCGGCGGCGGCGGTGTGCGCACGACGGCAGGCGACTCGTCGGGATCGTCGGCGCGCTGACAGCCAATGCCAGTCCCCAGGACCGCCAGGATGAGCGTGGTCAACAGACGATTGAGCGTGTTTTGGTTCATGTGACAGGCTCCTCGGTGGTGAGCTCGTCGGGAGTTCAAGGCGCCGGCTGGCCGCGCTCGATGCGGTCCATGGCGTACTTCCACCATGCGCGGTCGACCGCGCCGGCGCCGCGCAGGGCAGTCGCCACCGCGGGCCGATCGGCCACGGGTGCGAGCGAGCCCATGGCCGCCTGCCGGACCACGGGGCCTGGATCTGAGAGCAGGGTCACGAGCGCCGCGACCACGTCGGCATCATCGGGGCGGCCCACGTGAACCCGCAGCGCTCGCGCAGCGGCGCATCGCAGGTGTTCGGTGCCTTCGGACAGGTCCACGATGAGCGCCTTGCGGGCGGCAGGGTCGCGCCGGCGGGAGAGCGCCAGGCGAGCGGCGATGGCCAGGGTCTCGTCGACATCGTCCAACAGCGCTCTCAACTCCTCGCAGGCCTCTTCGCAAGGCTTGTCCGGCCCCAGCAAACGGCCCATGCCCTCGATGGCCCCCAGCCGGGTCGAGCGCCCCGATTCGGGATCGCGCAACGCCTTGAGCAGGAGCAGTCGGGCGATCTCCTGGGCGGGCTCCGCAGCGCGCTCGAGCCGTTCGGCGACGGTGGCACGTGCTGCGGCGCTGTCGGTGGTCAGCAAGCCGAAACAAGTGGCCAGCACACAGGCGCCTCGTGCCTCTGCAGGACCGCAGGCCGCGTCGCTGAAACAGGGGTTGCCGCTGCCGATGAGCATGGACGCCGCGGCGAGCTCCGGCCGCATGGCGTCGGGGGCGGCGGGCTCACCGCAGCCGATGGCCAGCGCACTGGCCAGGGCGATCAGGGCTGCGGGATGTGCGGTCGCCACGATAGCTGCAAGGTCCTCGTCGGGGGCCGGAGCCCGGGTCCGCGCGCTAGCCGCCCACCAGCGTCAGGGCGGCGGCGATGCGGATGTTGGGGTTGGGCTCGTTGAGTGTGCCGATCAGCAGCTCACGGGCGCCCTTATCCCGCTTCAACTTGCCCAGCAGTCGGATGGCCGCGATGCGGGTGGGCATGGGCGCCCTGGCGGCGTATTGCTTGATGATGTCGGCCATCTTCTTGCCCTCGAGCTCGAACAGGCGGTGCAGCAGTCGCACGCGCAACTGGTCCTCGTCGGTCTTGAGCATGACCCGCTTGAGCAGCGCCGTCCGCTGCTCCGGCAGCAGGTCGATGGCGTCCATGGCCTCCTCGCGGATGGCCATGCGATCGCTGAACAGGGCGAACTGCACATAGCTCTCGAACGTGGGCCCGAACTCTCGGGTCAGGCGCAGGATGGCGCCCGGCTGCAGCCAGCCCAGGGCGCGCTTGAAGTGGCGTACGGCGTTGGCCGGATCGGACATCAAGAAGCCCCGAACCGCCTCATAACGAACGTCCGGGCTGCGGTCGCGGATGGCGATCTGCAGACCCTGGCGCGCCGCCACGTCACCCGACTCGGCCAGAGCGCGGACCACCAGCTTGCGCACCTCGGGCTGCTTCTCACGGGTGTAGAAGCGCAGCGCCTCGTAGGCCGACTTGTGCTTGATGGCCGCCATGGCTTTGAGCAGCTCCACCTTTACGGCGGCGTTCTTCTCGTGATCCAGGCCCTCGCGCAGCGGCGGCACCGACACCTTGGAGGCGATGTAGGCCAGGACGCGGGCGGAGGCGATGCGTACGTCCGGGATGGCGTCGCGCAGGTACTCGTGCATCTCGCGCAGCCGTCCGGCACCGCCAACTCGGCCCAGGTAGTACACGCCGGTGGGCCGCAGGTGCACGTTGGTGCCCTTGGCCAGGGCGTCGGCGGCGCGCATCATGGTTCGGTCATCCATCTCGGCCAGGATTTCGTAGACCGCCAGCGTGAGCCGGCCATCCTTGTCCTCGCCCAGCAGTGACTTGATTTTGGCGGCGTCCGCCTTCTTGGCGATGCCCTTGTAGATCTTCAGCGCCTTGATCAACTCGTCGCCCTCGGCGTTGTCGCAGAACTTCAGCACCGCCTTGGACACCGACTTGTCACCGTGATGTCCACGGGTCAGGGCCACCTTGGCGGCCACGGCTGAGTCCTTGGTCTTGATGTACTTGAGGAAGGAGACATCCAGCCCGACGCGGGTGTTGAGGCCGATGTCGAGCAGGATCTTGGCCACCTCGGCCCGCTTGCCGTGCTTCTTGGCCACCGTGATCAGGTGCTTGGCGTGCAGCGAAGAGGTCATGTTCTTCAGGGCGCGGACGCCGGCTTCGTGGACCAGGGGCGACTTGTTGCCGATGAGCGCGGCGACGATCTGTCCGGTGCGGTCGTGGTTGCGCGAGGTGATGGCGTCAGCGATGACGGGCTGACGCTCGCTCTCCTTGTCGGCCAGGGCCTCGACGATCACTGAGATGGCCTGCTTGGTCTTTACGTGTTCGAGGACCGGCAGCACGACGAAAGGCTGCAGTGTGGGCAGGTTGAGGGCATCGACGACCACCTTCCGCCAGGCCTTGTCGCGCAGCTGCATATAGCCGCGAGCGATGCCGGCACGCACGACCCACTGGGGATCCTCGACGCCATCCTTGAGGAGCTTGCGCACCTCGCGATTCTTCCGGTCAAAGGCGATGCCCTGGTAGGCCATGCCGCGGGCGCGGAAGTCGGCGCTCTTCAGCCCTGCCAACAGGGTCGAGTGTGCGTCGCGGATGGGATTCGGCTTGGCCGCTCGCTTCCTCGCGCCCAGGGCGTCGGTGGCCAGCAAGGCCAGGCAGAGGGAGAGGATGATGGCTCGGGTGACGGCTCGTGGATGCATGCGGGGCCTCCGGCAGTAGCGGGACGCGAGAACCTACAGCGCCAGGGCGCAAGGCTCAAGGCGTGGTTCCTTACGCTTGACGGGGGACAATGCTTCGCTGGGCTCTCAGCTGGCGGCGCCGTTGGACTTGCGAGCGAGCTCCCGAAGGGCCGCCTGGCGCTCCGCGTCCACCAGGCGGGCGGCGGGTGAAGCCAGGAAGGTGCGCGCCCGCTCCGGCTCCCCCAATGCCTGGATGCAGACCACCTGGACCTGGGCCATCTCCAACGACTCCGGCAACCGCTCAGCGTAGCGGATGGCGTCGTCATAACGGGTCAGCCGGGCCGAGGACAGGGCCAGGATATGCCAGACGTGTTTCACCTCTTCCAGCGACAGGAAGGGTTCCGATCGCGCCTGGTGTGACAGCCGGATGGCGGTGTCGAAGTCCTCTGCCTGGTAGGCGTCTCGAGCGCTCACCAACAGGTCGCGCACGGGCTCGTGGGCCTTGGTCTCGTGACGCACCGGGCTCTTGCCGATGGCCTGCAGCATGCGCCAGTTGTCCATGCCGGTCATGGCCAGGATGAAGACCATCAACAGGCCGCCAGAGCTGCTCAGGGCCCACAACGCCCCCAGACCGGACAGCCCGAGGCCGATGATGTGCACCGCCCGATCGGCGCGCAGGCCGCCTGTGACAACCTTGCGCAGGACCACCAGGAGCAGGATGCCGCCGTCCAGCGGCCAGATGGGGATCAGGTTGAAGATGCCCCAGATGATGTTGACGTAGACGCCGTAGACCAGGATCTCCGGCAGCATCGACTCACCGGCTGGCAAGACGAACCACAACAGGAAGCCGAGCAGGAAGTTGGTCGCTGGCCCGGCGGCGGTGATCAGGAACTGGTCGCGTGGCCGATGGGTGGGCTGGTGATAGGTCAGTCCGCCAAAGCTGATCAGCTGGATGCGAGGCTGCAGCCGGAAGTAGCGCGCCATCATGGCGTGCCCCATCTCGTGCATCAGCACCGAGAAGCTGGCGATCAGCACCACGCCGAAGCCCAGGGCGAGGCTCTTTTTGAAGAGCTCGAAGAAGATCATCGCCAACAACGCGAAATGCCACGGCGAGACACCGACCGGGATGCCGGCGATGCTGAACAGGGGGCGGGTCTGGTACTGACCGTACAATCTGGCCTCCACGGCGCCGCCCTTGGCGCCTCAACCCACATTGTAGGAGGCACCCGGAGCGGGGCAAGGTCTGGTGCTACGACAACTACCTCATGGGCCGTCCGGGTGGGTCGGCCGGAGCGTCGGGACCCAGCAGGGGTCGCTGGGTCTGAATCAGCGCATTCGGGGCAATGGTGGGCATGACGTCGACCGTCACGTGCGCGGGCAGGAAGTCGACGTTGGGGATCATCATCACGGGATCGGGCGCGCGCAACCCCTCCAGACCGGGCACGGCCACGGTGGCGGATTCGGGCGCCGGCACCTCGGGATCGGGTTCCGGGGGCGGCGGTTCGGGCAGGTCGATGCCCAGCACGCCCATGAATGCGCGTGCATCGATGCGACGGTCGTCGGGCAGCCCCATGCCGATCCACTCCAGCAGCAGCTCGACGATGCGTTCGGCGCGGGCCCTGCGGGCCAGTTCCTCTGCGGTCGGTATGGGCCACTCCGCCGGTTGCGGGTTCTGGAAGACCTGCCAGCGATCCCGTTGATAGATGCGATGCCAGCCACGGAGCGAGCGTTCCCACGCCCCGGGGGCCTCGCCGTGCCGGCGCTGGATGACCACGTAGTTGTAATAGCGACCATGTTCACGGATCGAAAACGCGGCCCGGGCGGCGTCGGGCGGGCGCGGGATGGCTGTGTGTGGGTTCTCGGCCAGCGGGATGGGGCCCAGGCGGCCGAAATCCGTCGGCGTGTAGCCACCCTGGTAGACCGCGTACCAGCTGGCCGGATCGCGCCAGACCGGTCCTTTGAGCCAGGCGCTGCTGTTGGGGCTGGTCAGGGTCAGCACGTTGCGTTCGGCTGGAATCTGGCCATAGGCCGCCCGCATGCTGCCCTGCTCGGCGCTGGCCACCATGCTGGCGCCCGCCGTCTGCAACGGCAGGGTCACGGCGCAGATGAGCAACGCCAGGCTGCCCGCCCAGGACAGGGCGCGTCGATGAGGACGTCCAGCCAGCGGCCACAGAGGCAGGCACGCGACCCCGACGATGGCCACCAGCGGCACCAGTCGGGGGCTCATGGCGGCCAGTGGCAGCGGCCGCCAGAGGTGCTGCGGCAGGAGGAAGTAGAGCGCCAACAAGGTGACCAATGCAGAGCCGGCATAGACACGGCCACGGGACGCGGCCACGGCGGGTCCGTACCAGATGGCCAGAATCCACAACACCAGGCCGAGCAACCACAAACTGCTCGCCAACTCGCCAGGACGTTGCAGCAGGAAGTGGGGCAGCCCACCGACCTCTCCCGACGCTTCGGAGAAGCGCGCGAACATGTGTTCGAAGAGCTGGCGGATGGATGCCAAGGGCGTCAGGTGGGCCGCCACATAGACGCGCTCGGTGGCCGCGCCCATGGGTTCGACCAGCGCAGGCGTATGGGAGACCAGCGGCAGGCGCGCGGCGGCCACCTGGGCCAGCAACCAGGGCACCAACAGGCCAATCGATGGCAGACAGATCGCCAACTCGCGGGCCGGCCACATGAGCCCCAGACGCCAGCCCTCCCGAGCGCCGACAACCGCCGCCTGCACGGGCAGCAAGACAAGCGCGGCGATCCAGAGCACATGGTGCGTCGCCGCCAGCGCCAACATCAACGCCAGCACCAGCAACGCGCGCTGGAACGTGGCCCGCTCGACCAGGCGCACGTGGGCAGCCAGCAGCCAGAGGAAGAGCGGCAGCCCCGCCAGGTAGGGCAGGTCGCCAGCAAAGAAGCCGGCGTTGAGCGCCCACGGGATGATCGCCAGCACCAGCCACCGACTCTGGCGCAGCGTGCGCAACAGCATCAACGCCGCGGCGGGCAGCAAACCTACGCTCAGCGATACCACCACGCGGCCTGCCCACTCGACGCCACCCACCCACGCCAGCAGCTCGACCGCGTGATACCAGGCCGTCCCCGGCACCAGGACGTCGGCCTGGATGTGGCGGTTGCGAACCAGGGCGCTGATGTCCCAATCATGCAGCAGGGCGACCATGTGCAGGTGGGCGCCCGAGTCGGGCATGGGCAGGCCATCTGGCAACCAGATGGGCGCCATGCACAGGGCCGTCAGGGCGGCGAAGAGCGACCAGAAGAGGAGGTTCCAACCTTCGACACCGGAGGAAGAAGGATCGACCGGCGGCGACGACTCCGGTGGAGCTGGCGCTGATGGCGGTGGCGCGAGCTGGGCTGGGCCTGGATCGGTCACTGTCGCGGCCTGGGTGATACACGGCGCCGGAGTGCCGGCGTGCGGCGCGGGAGCCTACGCGATCGCCGCGGCGGGGTGAAGTCCGGTGGTGGCGGTCGGCAACCTGTCGTTCGGTTGCAGAGCGCGACGTTGATTCGCAACAATGCGCGACGAAGGGGAGGGACGGTTTTGAGCATGAACGTGCACGCGACGACGACAATGGCGTCCTGGCTGCTTTCTGTGGCCCTGTTCTGCGCCGCTGGCTGCAGTTCATCGGCAGCGCCGGTGACGACTGCGGAAGACGCCGGCTCGAGCGCCATGGACGCGGCGGGCGCCGACGGCCTGGCAGATGAGGACGCCACGGCCATCGACATCGAGGACAAGGGCGCCGACGAGGCCTTCGCCAACGCGCTTTACGATCCCCACCAGCTGGTGCAGGTCGACATCACGCTGCCTCCGGCGGACTGGCACCTGCTCCGACATGACAAGCGCAATCTGGACAACTTCCTGGAGCCGGGCTGCAGGTCGAAGCCCTTTGCGGGCACCTTCACCTACTACAAAGCAAAAGTGACCGTGAACGGCGTCGAGCTCGCCGATGTGGGCGTTCGAAAGAAGGGATTCATCGGCTCCATCACGCCGCTCAAACCCAGCCTGAAGATCAAGTTCAACAAGTTCGTCAAGGGCCAGCTCCTGCATGGCGTCGAGCGCCTGACGCTCAATAACAACAAGCAGGATCCGGCCTTCCTGCGCACCTGCCTGACCTACCAGCTGTTCAACAAGGCGGGCGTGCCGGCGCCGCGCTGCAACTTCGCCCGGGTGCGCGTCAACGGCCAGGAGCTCGGCCTCTTCTCGCACGTGGAGTCGGTCAAGAAGCGCTTCCTGAAGCGGAACTTCGGCGATGATAACGGGCCGCTCTACGAGGGCACGCTCAGCGACTTCCGACCCGACTGGACCGCCACATTGGAGCCCAAGACCTCCCAGACGCCAGAGATGCACCCGGACATCGCCAAGATCGTCGCCGCCCTGGAGCTGCCGGACGACAAGCTGCTGCCCGCCTTGGACGAGCTTATCGATCGGCCGCAATTCCTGCGCTTCTGGGCCATGGAGGTGCTGGTCAACCACTTTGACGGCTATAGCGGCAATACCAACAACTTCTACCTCTATCGCAAACCCGATAGCGGGCGCTGGGTGTTCATCCCCTGGGGCGCAGACGCCACCTTCCGCGACGGCTCATTTGATGGACCGAAGGCACCGTCGGCGGTGTTGGTGCGCGGCCACCTCTCCCGCCGCCTGTACGAACACGCCGAGGGCCGGAAGCTGTACCTCGCCGCGCTGCAGGAGGTGCTGGACACCGTGTGGCAGGAGGAGGAGATCGAGAAGAACCTGATCACCCTCAAGAGCCTGGTGGGCGAACTGGCCGACGCCGATCCGCTGGCGAAGGCGCAGGATACGTGGTTCCAGTTGTATTTCGGCAACATGATGAGCTGGATCAAGACCCGCCGAAAGCGCATCAAACAGGTCGTGGCCGAGCCGCCCCTATGGGACCTTCCCCAGCCAGAGATGCTCTGCTTCACCCCCACCGTGCAGGCCACCGGCACCTTCAAGACCACCTTCGGCACCCTCAACGACGACGCCTTCAAGGTCGGCAGCGGCACGCTCAAGGGGACCAACCTGGGCAACCCCTTCGAGGTGATGTCCGCGGGCGCCTCTTCGGGATTCAACAAGGACAACCCCAAGCGGGTCGAGCTGCGGCTGGTCTTTCAGCATCCGACCGAAGCGATGAAGTTCGTCGTCATCGCCCTGCTGATGAACAAGAACGACATCGAACTGGGCAAGACCTTGCCGCTGCCGCCCTTGATCGGCGGCCAGGGTGGCTTCATGGTGGTGTTCGACGCGGTGAGCAAGCAGACCGCCGTCGTCGGGGGGTTGTGGGAAGGTACGATCACCTTCGAGGCCGCCGGCACGACCGATGGCGCCGCGGTCAGCGGCAGCTTCGACACCAAGTGGATCGCTTTCGGTGAAGCGGCCAAGAAGTAGGATGCGTGAGCCGTCTGGCGATTGCACGGCAACTCAAAGAAGACGCCCGAGACCAGCAGCGGCGCCACGAGACGGGAGAGATTCATGTACAAGCGCTTCAACACCTGCCAGCCGGAGCTGTGGCTGGCCATGCTCGCCCTGATCGCCGCAGGCTGCGGAACAGAGAGCGGTGGCACCAGCGGGCCCGGCACGGACCCGGACGCGGGCACTGTCGCCGACACGGGGCGAGCGGAGCGAGACGAGCAGTGTGATATCTCATCACACTGTGAGTTGGACACGGTCACGGACACCGGGCGAGCGGAGCGAGACGAGCAGTGTGATATTCCATCACACTGTGAGTTGGTCGCGGACACGGGCGCGGGCACCGGCACGGACACCGCCGCCGACTCAGACGAGCTGTCCAAAGCGGAGCGGGACTGTCTGAACTCCTGCGTCATGACCGGCGCTGGCGTGGAGGCCTGCAAAGCGCAATGTGTCGGCAAGACCGATCCCGGCAAGGACTGCTACGAAGCCTGCATCAAGAAGGGCGGCGACAAGACCAGCTGCGCCAAGAGCTGCCCCAAGACCGACCCCGGCGCCGAATGTTACAAGAAGTGCATCGACAAGGGCGCTGATGAGGCCACCTGCAAGAACACCTGCTACAAGCAGGATCCCGGCGACAGCTGCTACAAGACCTGCATGGACAAGGGCGGCGATTCGGACGGCTGCAAGAAGAAATGCACCAAGGATGACCCTGCCAAGGCCTGCTACGACAAGTGCATCAAGGGCGGCGGTGAGGTCCCCAAGTGCAAGTCGAAGTGCTACCCGAAGAAGTAGTCGAGCGCCTCCAGTCCTGATGTTGTGAAAGGTCCGTACATGGCCGACACCCAATCGGCTGGCGCCGAGCTGTCCGAAGGGCGCTCACGCGCGCCCGCGAGCTGACGCCGCAACCCCCTGCAATTAGGAACAATGTCCCCGGGATCGCTGGCCTTGTTGGCGCCTGACGACCTATGGTGTCGCGCGCTAAGGCCGGAATTCCAAAGGAATTACTCACACCGCGGGGTCCTCAATGACGCTCTCTTTTGCACGCCTGCTGCCGGCGGCGCTGCTCGTCTGCGCGCTGGGCATGACGGCCTGCAGCACCGACGGCGGCGAGGAGGCCAACGGACCAGATGCCGCCATCGGCCCTGGCGGCGACGACGGTGACGGGCATGTGGGGCGCACCTCACTTGACGCGCTGGTCGGCGGCGAAAGCCCGGCGGCCCTGCCCGATCCGACCGTGACACTGACCATTGACGGCAATACGCGACGTTGCGCGGTGACCGCGGCCACGGCACCACCCGCTGGCACCTCCATCGTCTTCGCCTTCTCTCGAAATGGCGGTCCTTTCGCGGCCATGGCGGCCACGACTTCACTCTCTGCCGCCGAACCCGGCGCCGCCAAGGGGTGCGACCTGCTGCGCTGCCGGGCCACGGTCGGCGATGGCCCGCTGGCCAAGGTCGGTGAATCCGACTCGGCCCACCTGCCCATGGCGGACGAATGCGGCGCCGGCTGCTGGTCCTGCGCTGCATCGGGCGGCTGCGAAACGGCCACGGATGCTTGCGACGATGGCGACGCCTGCACCAGCGGCGACTCCTGCGCCAGCGGCAAGTGCGCGGGCCAGGGGCGCGCCGGCCAGGTCTGGTATGCGGACAAGGACAAGGACGGCTACGGCGGGTTGTTGTTCAGCGGCAACGCCTGTGGGGTGCCCGACGCTGCCAGGCGCAGGTCGGGCGGTTATGTCCAGCAGGCCGGCGATTGCGATGATGACAATCCCGCCGCATTCCCGGGCGCGGAAGAGACGTGCGATGGCATCGACACCGACTGCAGCGGCGGTGACGAAGATGTCTGTGCCGACCTGGTTGGCGACGATCTGAGCGACTTTGAAACCGACGAACCCATCACCGGCGACCAGTTCGACGTCGGCGCCAAGGCGACAGTGAACGCCGGACCGCTGGGCGACGTGTCGGTGGAGGGCAAGGTCAGCAAAGCGGGCAAAGACGCGCCGGTGACCTGGTGCATGACCGGCAAGGTCGGCCCGGCGGGGCCCGCGACCTTCCAGGACGCCACGATCGAGGTCTGCAAGGACGCCGAAGGCAACATCAGCGCCACGGTGGTCGGCGATGCGACCTTCGATGGCCAGTCAGCCCAGGTCGACTGCAAGCTGACGCTCGGCGCCAAAAGCGAGATCGTCTGCATCGCGACGGGCCTGAATCTGCTCGGCGTCGCCGGCAGCGAGGCCACCGTGGTGTGGGCGGCCGACGACACGGCGCTGACCATCAAGGACGCCGAGGCGACCCTGGACTACCTGGGCCAGCAGGTGGCTGTGCTCCTGTCGGGTCAGCTCACGCCCGGCAAGGACAGCAGCCTGACCATGGCCCTGGTGCAGCCCGGCGAGGTGCAGTTGTTGGGTGCGGCATTCACCGGCCTGGCTCAGCAGGGAAGCGGCACCCTGAGCCGCAGTGGCGACCTTGTCAGCCACGACCTGAAGCTGGCCGCCGCCAAGCTGAACCTGGGTGGCGACACGGCGATACCCGCCGATGTCTTCTCGATCATCGCCAAGCGACCATTCGGCGGCAAATGGACCCTCAAGATCGCCGGACAGGGGGTCAAATTGCTGCCTCTGGGCATCCTCCAGATCGACGGCCAGGTCATGGAGGATGACCCTCTGTGCGCCAGCGGAGCGACCGGCATCACGCCACCCGGCGCCGCCGCAAGCGCCCAGGCGCAGGTCTGCTTCCAGGCGGGCGCCGCCCCCGCCTGGACCCTACAGGCGGCCATCGAAGTGCCGCCATTCGGCCAGGCCAACATCAGCGCCCCCTGGCAGCCAGGCAACAAGCAGATCTGCCTCAAGGGGCCCACCAGCGCCTCGCTGCCGCCCCTGAACGCCGGCCTGACCAAGTCGCCATTGCTGGCGAGCAGTTGCCTGACCCTGGCCAACAAGTCGTTCGGCGCCGTCGGCCTGCTGGCCTCGATCCCGCTGCCGCCCCTGGGCCAGGTGGAGTTGTCCGGCCAGTTGCAGGGTGAAAGTCTCTGCCTGGACGGCGACCTGGTCATCAACATCGGCGGCAAGCCCCTGACGTTGGCGGTGCAGGCCTGTACCGACGTGAAACTCAGCCAGCTGAAGGCGACTGTCGGCGCCACCGTCGCCCTGCCCCCCTTTGGCACCCTGCCGACGCAGGCCACGCTGGACGGCAAAGCAAAAACGCTATGCCTGTCGGCCACGGTGCCCGCCAAAGTGGGATTTGCCGCCACCGATGTCAGCCTGGTCGCCGGTCATTGCATCGCTTTCAGCAAGGATGCGTCGGGTACAACCGTCGCCAGCGCGGGCGACGGACCTGGCGCCACACTGACCGTGACTCACCCGGGATTGGGCACATTCTCCATGAGCGGCCACTGGGACGCGGACAAGGTGGCCGGCGATGGGAGCAAGGGCGTGCTCTGTGTGAGCGGCGCGCTGCCGAGCAAAGCCAAGGCCCTCATTCCCCTGCCCGGCGTGGCCGTGCTTGCAAGTCATGGCACGACGTGCTGGAGCAAGGGTGGATTCGACACCATCGCCCTGGGCACCACCCTGCGCGTCGGTGCGGCCAACAGCCCTTCCAGCCTGCGTTTGCTGGCCACGGGAGGGCTCGACGCGGCCGGCGGCGCGTGCGCTGCCAAGGCGACCACGTCGCAAGCCTGCTCTGCACTGAACAAGACCTGGCAACAAGGCCTGAACAACCCCGCCAAGGGCGCTGATCCGCGCTACCACTGGCTGGGCAGCTCCTGCTACGACTCCCACAGCACCCACGCTGCGGGCTGTAAGAGCGCAGGCGGCACCTGGAAGTCGGACGTTGCCGGACGACTCGAGCTCTCACTGGCCCCGTACTGCACCAAGAAGGGCAGCTCCACCTGCGCCTGGACCGCGTCCTGCGACACCGGCGCCGGCGACACCGTCTGCAGCCAGACCTGGACGCCGTTCGCCGGCATGGCCGCCAAGGTGCCGCAGTCCATCGCCAACTTGACCTTCACCCAGGTGGGCGGCTACGTGCTGGCAGACAAGAAGAGCGCCACCCTGGCCCTGGACGCCGTGGCCGAAGCAGGCGGCCAGAGCGGCAAGCTCACCCTGGTCAAGGTAGCGGGGGCCCCCCTCCTGCAGCTCGACAAGGTCGGCGCACACGCATCGGTCGACAGCAAGGGCAGTTTCAACGTGGCGCTGAGCGGTGAGAGCGACCTCGATCTGAGCGCTGCCGGACTGCCAGCATGGAGTCTACGCACCGTGCTGCGCGCGTCCATCAGCGACTCCGGGGCGAGCTTCCACGGTCTGGTGTTGCCGACCAGCTGCAACGGCGGTGGCGCCTGCGTCTTCCCCGCCTTCGAGCCCTTCGCTCCATTGCTGGGCAAGGGGGCGCTCTCGGTGCAGAGCGAGGGCGCTGAACTGGCCTTCGATCTGGCTTGGGGAGCGGCCGCCAAGGCAGCCCTGACCGTGCAGATGCGAACAGCCGGCACCGTCAAGCTGCTCGGCAATGCAGCCGCGGACGTGAGCATGAATGTGCGCGCGCAGTGGCCGAATTCGGGCGCTGGCAGCAAGCCCCAACCGATTGTCACGTTCGCCGCCGTGTTGAAGTCATTCAAGGTGGGCGCCGGGGCGTTCATCCTGGAGCTGGGCGCCACCAAGGGCGGCGCCGGCGGCCTGAAGACCAGCCCCATCGTCTTGCTGGCCTCCTCGGAGGCTGTCGAGGGCCTGGCGGTCGACACCGACGGCGACCTGAGCAACGGCACCGAAGCCACCTGGGATATACCCAAGGGACTGACCATCCGAACCGCTGCCGAGATCACCCACCTGGCCGAGCTGTTCTCCAACATCACCGCTCAGCTGGACCTGACCCTCGAAGGGCCGACGAAATTCCGCATCCGCGGTGACATCCAGACGGATTGGCCGCTGATCAAGCCTGAATACAAGATCCCGACGCTGCATTCGGCGTCCATCAAGACCCTCTTCGTCGACCTGGAGGTGGCCACGACCGTGATCTTGAAGATCGGCGGCACCACGCAGCTGGTCACCCTGGATCGCAAGGGCGGCCAGCACGCCTTGACCGGCCTGGCCGAGTTCGAGGTCGACTCCACCTCCAGCATCGGCGGCACCATCGCGCTGACGGGGCTGTGGCAGGAGCCCTTCTACGTGCCGAACCTCGCGGTCATGGACATGGGCATCTCCCTGAAGTTGCAGCCTGCCGTGCCGCCGGTGCCGACCGCGCTCGGCTTCACTGGCACCGGGCTGTTGCACAAGGCCGACTTCGACGCACCCTGGCCGAAGATCGCCAAGGACAAGCAGAACAACCCGGTCGGCGTGAACCCGGACGGCAGCCTGATGGCTCAGCTGCCAGCGAGTGTGCTGACCATCGGCAACAGCTTCTACCTGGACACGGCGCCATCTCCATCCGGCTTTTGCCTGGGTGCGACCTGCGCGCCGCTGCCTTCGCTGCTGATCCGCATGGATCGCCAGAACCTGAGTACCGATGACCTGGTCTGGGCCGTCAGCCAGATGCAGAAGGGCCTGGCGACGGTGATCGACAAGACCAAGACCATGGCCGTCTTCGACCCCATCACCGGCACAACGAAGACATTGAACAGCCCCTTCGCCGCGATCGCCGGTCGTTTCCCACTGAACAAGCCGGTCACCCTGGCTCTGCCCGACGACGTCAAGGTCGACCTGCACCGGGCCCTGGTCTACCTGTCGACCCATGACCAGAGCCGATTCGGCCTGGACTGGCCCTTTGGCTTCCGCATGGAGCTGGACGCATCCATGGTCGTGCCGGTGGGCGCCGACAAGGGCAAGTTCAAGAAGCTCCGTCTGCAAGGCGCCATGGACACCGCCGGCGTTGAATTGCACGGTCGTGTGTCGCCGCTGCAGGTGCTCAAGGGCATGGACCTGGTGGCCGACCCCTTCCGCAAAGCCGCCTCGGTGCCCGGCAACGCGACCTTGGAACTGCCTGCGAGTCTGGCGGCGGCGTCGGCCCAGACCGTCGAACTGGCGATCCGCGGTCCGGCCAAGGGCGGCGCCAGCCTGCTCAGCACCAGCAAGGGGGCGCGAGCGGTGCGTCTGCTGGAGTCCAGCAAGTTGTACGCACCCTGTCCCTCCGATGGCGCCCTGGCGCCGACCGCGCCCGACGGCAGCAAGGTCGACTGCAGCAAGCCGACGCCGGCGCTGGTCCTGGAGCTGCAGACCGACAACTCGAACATCCCCGCCCAGTGGCGCAAACGAACCGTGCGTACGCTGCGCGGCGTGCGCCGAGCCGGTTCCTGGCAGCGGCTGGCCTATACGGTGAACGCCAAGGGCCATGTAGCGATCTACGTCGACGGTCGCAGCGTGCCGCTGGTCGACAGCGCCGATGGCGCCGACGGCATCGCCGGCACATTGGATGACCAGGCTCGCTTCGCAGCTCCGGCCATCTCCGCGGTCAGCACCGTGGCCGGGGAAGCCGTTGGCGCGGTCGATGACCTGCGCTTCTGGAACGTGGTCCGCAGCGCCGAGGCGATCTCGCGCTACCTGGAGCGACCGGCCAAGGGCGCCCACAACGACAGCACCTTGCGCGGCTGGTACGAGGTCGACTTCGATGAAGTGCACGACAAGATCGCCGGTGTCGTCGTGCTTCGCGACAGCCACCTGCCCGGTCACCACGGGCGCTATCTCGGCGGCGCGCAGCCCCTGCTCGACAAGGCCGACCCCGACCTGCGCATGGATCTTTCGCTGCCAGTGATCAATCCCCTGGCCGCCGGCATGGGCTTCGAGGCCGGCCTGGCCCTGGCGTTGCCGGCCCCGCTGGCCACATTGCTGGGCACACCCAAGCTGCACGTGGCGGCCCGGATGCACGCCTCCAAATCCCTCGTGGCCGGCCGCTTCTACACCCGAACGTTGACCGTCGTACCCATCCCAGGAATCGGCGGTTTTGTGCTGTCCGGTGACGGCCCCAACGGCAAGTCCGGCGACTTCGACGACGGCCTGTGGTTCGAGGCCAGCTTCGCGCCCGCGTTGGATGTGAGCAGCGAGCACCTGCCGACCATCGACGCTTCGGCCCGACTGGGGCTGGACTGGCAGGGAAGCCTGCTGCCCATCGGCCAGGTCACCACGCGCCTCGGCTGCCTGAAGAAGGCCGGCAACTCCGGCGCCGCGTTCACCGGCAAGCCCTGTTCCCCGGGCAAGGGCTACCATCTCTTCCTGGAGACCAAGGCAGGCGCCGACGGCAAGCTCACCGTGCCCCTGGGCGGCAAGGACGCGCTCGGTCTCCAGGGCCGCTTCGTGGCCAGCACGCTGGACGTGCCCTTCCGCCTGCTGGCCGAGTCCGGGCTGTCGGCGTTCGGACGCACGCTCAACAAGCAGACCCTGCTCATCGACGGCAAAGGCATCACGGCCACGGGCAGCTTTGACCTGGGCCCGATCGGTGGCGTGGAATTCGGCACCGCGGCCTCCCTGGCGGCGACCTTCCAATGGAAGCCGGCTCGTCTGTGTGCGACCGGCAAAACGCAGGTCGATGTGCCGGTACTGGCGACCTTCAACGGCGACGTTTCGGCCTGCTTCGGCGCCAGCCCCAAGGCCGCCTTCGAGGGCACGGCCAAGGTGGGCAAGTTGGGCGCCACGTCCATCCCCATCACGGATCTGGCGGTCAGCCTGTCCACCAGCCAGGGGCTGCTCGTCAAGAAGGCGCGCCTGGTGGTACCCGCGCTCTACGACGGACAGCTGGGCGGCTGGTTCAAGACGCCCACCTCCTTCGATGTCAGCGGCACCAGCGTGGTGGCCCCGGGCGGCGGCGCGCTGCTGCGATGGACGACCACCGCCAAGGTGCAACGAAACGGCGCCAGCGGCGGCGGCAGCCTCCTGGCCAAGCTCGACACCAGCAAGAGCCCCGTCGGCACCTGGGCCAGCGGCACCATCGCCGGCGCGTTCCAGGCCAGCGGCGGCAAGATGTACTGGGGCCTGGCGGGCAACGCCACCTTGCGTCCCGCTGGATTCAAGCTGGCCAGCGGTCGATTCTGGGCCTGCAACCCCAAGTCCACCGCCGCGGCCGGCCTGCCGCTGGAATGTAAGTACACGGCCAACAAGGGGTTTGGAGCCAAGGGTTCGATCGACGTCGGCATCGCCAAGGTGGGCGTGGCTGGCGCGCTGAAGTTCGGCACCAAGCTGGGCGGCAAGACCGTCGACCTGTTGATGTTGCAGGGAAAACTGAACGCTTCGATCTTCAAGACCTTCGGCGTCAGCGGCACCGTCTACCAGCGCCTGTCCGTTCCGGCCGTCAGCGGCTACAACGGCGTGCGCATCGCCGGCAAGATGAGCGCGCTCGGCGTGTCGCAGAACTTCAACGCCGCCCTGAGCGCCGGTTCCGACGGTCGCCCCAAGTCGGTCTCCCTGTCGGTCTACGGCAATATCAAACCGTATTCCTCGGTGACATTGACCAGTGGCAAGGCGGCCATGACCTGGACCCCGAAGAAGACCACCGCTTCGGCGTACGGCAACATCAAAATCGGATCGGTGCTATCGACCAAAGTCAGCACCGCCATCGCGTCCAACGGCAGCCGAACCTTCAAGGGCACGACCAGTGTGCGGGTGGCCAAGCTCATGAAGCACACCACCGCCATCACGCTCAACAGCAAGGGCGCCTGGCTGAATACCACCATGAAAGCCGACACCTATCATGTGGACCTGAGCGGCAAGCTCTACGGGACCGTGCCGTACAACGGCAAGTTCAGCTTCGGCAGCACCGGCGGCCTCAAGCTCGGCGCCTTCCCGACCGCCTATGTGGGCAACTTCAAGTCGCACTACAGCAAGGGCATCTCCGGCACCGGTTCGGTCAACCTCAAGGTGGTCAAGATGTCGGTCGCGGCGTCGGCGAGCCCCTCGGCGTCCGGCATCAAGGTGTCTGGCTCGCAGACCTACAACTGGACGATCGGCAACTTCAACTTCCCCTATGTCAGCACGGCGGTGAAATACGTCGCCAAATCGCTATCAGGTTGGTCCTGTTCAAGCTACTGCAAGGCCAAGGATCCAGTCTGGGGCAAGTGCGTACTCTACTGGTACAAGTGCTCCAAGAAGACCACCCACAACAGCTACAAGAAGGTGGGCGCCAAGGTCAGCTTCAGCCTGTCCGGCACCAGCTACATCTCGTCGAGCACCGTCAAGCTGAAGGCCACGGCCACATTGAACGCGGGCCCGGTCAAGGGCTCGTCCAGCACCACCTGTGGGATCGGCACCAAGCCGCAATGTTGCTTCTCCTTCCCCAGTCCGGTCGGCAAACGCTGTTTGAAGCTGTACTGATCACCCACGAGGCGGTGAGTCGACACGTCAGAACTCGCGCCCTGACGTGATCAGACGTTGTCAGCGAACCCCAAAAGCGTTATCGAACGGCATGTGACCGGCTGAACCCGCAGGCCGGGCCCGGGAGGAGCGCGATATGAAGAGTGCCGAGCGCGCCTACGACGCGCTGGTCATCGGCAGCGGCATCGCCGGCATGAGCGTGGCGCTCGAGCTGGCCGATCAAGGCAGCGTCTGCCTGATCACCAAGCGCGAGCTCAACGACACCAACACCTCGCGGGCCCAGGGCGGCATCTCGGCCGTACTGGGTCATCACGACTCGTTTGAGTCGCACATTCGCGACACGCTGGTGGCCGGCGCGGGTCTGTGCCAAGAGGACGTGGTCGAGCTGGTGGTGCGTGGCGGCCCGGAAGCCATCGACAAACTGCTGGCTCGCGGGGTGGATTTCGATCGCGACGACCAGGGCGACCTCATGCTGACCCGCGAGGGCGGGCATAGCTATCGCCGGGTGGCCCACTCTCTGGACACCACCGGTGCGGCAGTGCAGGAGGCGGTGGCCCAACGGGTGCTCACCCACCCCAACGTCGATGTGCGCGTGCGACACCACGCCGTGGACCTCATCACCCGCGGAAAGATCGCCAAGAATCGCGGCACGGGCGTACCTGGGGGTCGCGGCGATCGCGTGCTGGGCGCGTATGTGCTCGATGTGGACGAGGGCACGGTGCAGGCCTTTGCGGCCAATGTGGTCTGCCTGGCCACCGGCGGCGCCGGGCGTACCTACCTGTACACCACCAATCCGGACATCGCGACCGGCGACGGCGTCGCCATGGCCTACCGCGCCGGGGCGCGCATCGCCAACATGGAGTTCTTCCAGTTCCACCCGACGTTGCTCTACCACCCCGCCGAGCGCCACTTCCTGGTCTCAGAGGCCCTTCGGGGTGAGGGCGGCATCCTGCGCAACGCCAATGGCGAGCCCTTCATGCCGCGCTACCACGAGCTGGCAGACCTGGCACCTCGTGACATCGTCGCCCGGGCCATCGACAGCGAGCTCAAGACGCGCGGCGACGAGAGCGTCTTCCTGGACATGACCCACCTCGAGGCCGACTTCCTGGCCGAGCGCTTCCCGAACATTCACGCCACCTGCAGCGGCGTCGGCATCGACATGTGCGTTCAGCCCATCCCGGTGGTGCCGGCGGCCCACTACATGTGCGGCGGGGTACTCACCGACGACGTGGGGCGGACCAATATCGAGGGGCTCGTCGCCGTCGGCGAGGTCGCGTGCACGGGTCTGCATGGGGCCAATCGACTGGCATCCAATTCGTTGTTGGAAGGCGCGGTCTTCGCCGACCGGGCCGCCGAGGCTGCCCGACAGGTCATCGCCGGCAAGGACGGACCGCCCGACCTGGACCTGCCCGACTGGGATACAGGCGACGCCCGCAGCCACGACGAAGCCGTGGTGATGAACCATAGCTGGGACGAGATCCGCCGACTGATGTGGAATTACGTCGGCATCGTGCGCAGTACGCGCCGCCTCAAGCGCGCCCGCCGGCGCCTGGATCTGCTCTACAACGAGGTTCGGGAGGAGTACTGGCGATTCCTGCTGACGCCGGAGCTGGTCGAGCTGCGCAATCTCTGCCAGGTCGCCAGGCTCATCGTCGACAGCGCCCTGATGCGGCACGAGTCACGGGGCTTGCACTACAGCCTCGACCACCCCGAGACGGACGACAACTGGCTGCACGATACGGTTGTGCGCAAGCCCGCAGGACGGTAGGCGGAAGTCGGTCGGCGGTCGGCGAGGCCCCTCAGCCCGCGTCGACCACCTCGCGGGCCCACGCGGCGTAGGATGGCGAAGCGTGGTCCACCGGCAGGGCCAGGATCTCCGGCACATCGTAGGGATGCACCTCGGCCAGGGCCGCCACGCAGCGCTGCAGACCTTCGACCGGCACCTTGATCAGCAGCAGATGCTCCGAATCGCGCTGCACGGCCCCTTCCCAGCGATAGGTGCTGATGGCCCCTGGCAGGATGCTGACGCAGGCGGCCACCTGGCGCTCCACCAGGGCGGAGGCGATCTCGTCGGCTTTATCCGCCGGGCAGCTGCTGAGGATGACGCGCATGTGGACTCTCCTTGGACGATCGGTCGTCGGGATCAGTGCACGGCGCCGCCGAGTTTGTCGACCAGGGCGCCCATCACGGCCCGACATTCGGCGCCAAACCAGTTGTCCAGCAACACGTCTGTATCCCGCTCGGCCCGCTGGATCATGGTCGCCAGGCGATCGCCCCGCGCGGCGGCTTTGGTCCCCCGACGGGCGTTGGCTGGAGCGGTCAAGCGGCTCGCGATTTCGGCGTTGCAGGCACCCATGACGGCGTCTGGGGCGACCACTGCGTCCACCATGCCGACGGCAAGCGCCTCCCTCGGCGACAACATGGCGCCCAGCCCCAGCAGGCGCTCGGCGTGCCGTCGCCCGATCAATGAGATGGCCCAGTCCGTCAGCCAGTAGGGCACCGGCAGCCCCACGCGGACCTCGTTGAGGCCGATCTTGAAGGGCGCCTCGGCCATGATTCGGTGATCGCATGTCAAGGCGAAGACGCAGCCGCCCGCCGGGGCATGACCCTCGATGGCGGCGACGACGATGAGCGGACTGCCCGCCAGCCGGCGAAAGGTCTCACAGAAGAGCATCCAGAAGACCTGCATCTGCTCGCGGGGCAGCGGGTAGAGCGCCCGGATGTCCAGACCCGCCGAAAAGACGCCATCGGCGCCGGCCAGGATCATGGCGTCGACGCTGTCGTCGGCCTCCAGCTCGTCGAGCGCGGCGATGATCTCACGACACATGGCGTCGTTGATGGCGTTCACCGGCGGCCGATTCATGCGCAACGTAGCGACCGGCCCGACCCGCTCCACGGTGATAGTTGACCTCATGGGCGCCCTCCTGCGGCGGATCCGCCAACCGCGGGAGCATCCTACAGGCAGTTCTTCTTGTCGCGAAGGTTGTCTGGACAGTCCGCCAGGACCCGCCGACCATGGCCTCCCGTCGCCGCTCCCGCCCCAGGTGAAAGATCGTGCCCGTTGACCTTCGCCCCGTCCTGAGCCGCTACCCCCACCTGCACGACGACGCCGGCCAGCGCCTGCCGATGGCGCCAGCGGACCTGGCGACGCAGCCCCTCGCTGGCGGTCTCATCAACGACACCTTCGCGGTCGGCGACAGCCACGTGCTGCAGCGTCTGCACAGCATCTTCCGGGCCGAGGTGAACCTCGACATCGCGGCCCTGGTCGGCCCCCTGCGCGCCGCGGGGCTCAAGGTGCCGAATATCATGCGCGCCGATGACGGGCTGCCCTATGTCGTGTTGCCCGCGGAGGAGAGCGCCGACCTGGCCGGTGTCTGGCGCATCCTCACTCGGCTCCCCGGCCGGACCCTGCATCGCCTGAGCGGTCCGGCGCAGGCCGGCAGCGCCGCGCGCCTGGTGGCCGGATTCCACTCCGCCCTGGCCCATGTGCAGCACGACTTCGCCTTCACCCGACCCGGCGCCCACGACACCGCCGCCCACATGGCGACCCTGACCCGGGCAGTGGATGAACATGGCGCTCATCGGCTGCACGATCGGGTGGCGCCGCTGGCCGCGGAGATCCTCGACCACTGGCGGTCGCTGGACGTACCCACGGGCCTGCCGCTGCGAATCGGTCACGGCGACCTCAAGGTCAGCAACCTGCTCTTCGACCCGGCGGGCGAGGCCACAGCGGTCATCGATCTCGACACCATGGCCTGGCTGACCCTGGACGTGGAGATGGGCGATGCCCTGCGTTCGTGGTGCAACCGGGCCGAGGAGCACGCACCGACCGCCCGCCTGGACGCCGAGGTGCTGGCCGCTGCGGTACAGGCCTACGTGCAACAGGCTCGACCCTGGCTGCAGGATACTGAGGTGGCCGCCCTGGTGCCGGGCCTGCTGCGCATCTCGCTGGAGTTGAGCGCCCGCTTCACCGCCGACGCGCTGGCCGAAAACTACTTCGGCTGGAGTCCAGCCGTGGCGCCGACCCGAGGCGAACACAACCTGCTACGCGCCAGCAATCAACTGGCCCTCTTCCGCCAGGTAGAATCAGCCAGAAGCACCCTGGACAGCGCGGTGGCCGCAGCCCGCTGACGTGCGCAGGACTCAGCCGACACCCGAACCCTCACCCTCACCCCAAACTACCCCCCCAACCGCCGCCGACTCACCAACAACAACACCGACAGCCCAGCCAGCAACAACACGGTCAACGGCCCCTTCAAAGGCGCCCCATTGCCGCAGCCACCCGGCTCACCACCAGCGTCTTCAGCCGCGCTTACCAGGTGCAACAGGGGATCCGCCGGCGGCGGCTGCCACGCCTTGGCGTCCGGCTTCAACGACAGCTCCGCCGGCAACGCAGGCTTGCCAGGCAACGCCCCGGCGATGGCCGTATCCACCAGCTTGACGTCCGACTGCGCGACCGGAGTGGGCGGTCCGGTCTCGTCGAGCAGCTCGATGCGCATGGCCGCGGGCGC
This sequence comes from uncultured Enterobacteriaceae bacterium, assembly GCA_964438735.1. GTDB lineage: Bacteria > Myxococcota_A > UBA9042 > UBA9042 > UBA9042 > CAYTLW01. Next base: position 24,039 of record CAYTLW010000037.1, read on the forward strand.
GTTCTCCCAACGCGGGTCGAGCGCCGTATTGAAGGTCGGCGTGGCGAAGAAGTTCGGCGGTTCTGTGGAGCGCACGATCCACGACGAATCCAGTCCACCGCGCCGCATGCGCACACTGTCCACCGGCAGGAGGCCCGTCCGACATGCGTAGTTGAGGGTCACCTCTTCGACGTTGTCCACGAAGGGCAGGTCCGGGTTGAAGGCGAAGACCGGGTCGCGATCCATCTCTTCCGGCGAGATGCGCATGGCCAGCCGGGTCACGACCTTGGCCCCGGCGATGGCCTTGGCGACCGAACGCAATGGCGCGGCGTAGCGTTCTTCCAACTCCGCAGCCAGCGCGATGCCATCGACCGGCACGTCGTCCCAGCCGTTCTTCGCAGCACCGGAATCCTGCCAGGCGGTGAACACGTCCAGGACGGTCTCGCCCTCTGCGGCGGATGTGGGCGTGGCGTACCGGGCCAGGATCTGCGCGGCGTCGACCGAGATGGCCAGGTCGCTATCCTTGAGCGCTGCGGCGAGCTCCCCGTAGGTCTTGACCTCCGAGATGAGTCCGGTCTTGAGGCGTTGCACGTCGACCAACTCGCCGGTGCCATAGGCAGAACTTCCGACAACGATCGGCCGACCGAAGTAGGCGGTGGTCGACACGGTCCCGCTGTCGGTGGGGCCTTTCAGCACCTGCTGCACCAGGACCTTGGACACCGGCTGGGCGTACTCGGTCACGAAGGCGCGGCCGGCGGCTTCGTCCATGGCTGCGGCCATGACTTGCGGATAGTTCTGCACCCCGCCGGCGACTCCCCAGCTCAGCCGAAAGGGATTGACCTTCACGTGCATGTGGTTCTTCGGCACCGCCCTGCCCGGCCCGGCCAGGTAGACCACCACGGACATGTCGTCGATGGCCGCGATGGCGGTCAGGCGCAGGGGCACGCAGGGGTCGGCGTCCTGCATCTCCAGGACCACTGGCGCGATCTCGTCGACGCCGGCGCCGTTGCTCAGCTTGATGGCCACGAAGAGGTCGCCCTTGGCGATATGGGCGGCCAGGGCCGGGCCGGCGGACTTCGGCATGACGTAACCGCGCTCGTCGAGCCAGCCCTGCAGCGCGCTGGCGTCGTTGCCCTGCAGGACCACGTAGTCATAGGGCCCGGTCTGGTCCTGTTCCAGGACCTGAACAACCGGTTGATTGGGCGTGCCACCCGCGGCGCTGACGCTCGTGGCGGGGCCCGACACGGCGGCGTCATCGGCGCCACAAGTCACGCCGGTCGACCGCTGCACGGGCTGCCGGCAGTTCTCCGCCGCCGACAGCCAGCGGGTCACAAAGCGCGGCGCGGCGGCCTGGTCCAGGCGATCGAAGAGATAGGAGCTGCCGACAGATACCTTGGGTTGGGCGGGCACCGGCAGGATCCAGCCGAACTCCTCCGCCAGACCGCTGTAGCGGACCTCCACCCACACCCTGCTGCGCCCGGTGGCGGGATCGCGGTGGAAGAAGACGCGCTCGGAGTCCTGCACGACCGGCAGCGACTGGCCGCCGGGCGGTGGCGCCGGCACCACGCAACCGCCGCATGCGTGTGCTTCGGGCGCGGCGATGGCCGCCATGGCGGCCAGCAGGCTCAGCGTCAGGACAAAAGCCAACAACGCACGATCGCTCATGGTTCACCTCTGTTCTGGCCTGCCCCCATCACCATTCGAACGACACCGACAGGCGGCCTCCGCCATGTGCGGGCACGAACGCCACCGTCGGCTCGATCCGGCCGCTGGCTCCGACCAGGTTCACCAGCCCCGCCGCAGCCGCGAGGGCGCCCGTGGTCGCGAGCAGGATCGCTGTCCACTCCTCGTCGACCGGCGTGTCGGGGTCGTCCCAGCCGCCGGATTCGGCCCAGCTGGCGCCGATCATGAGCCCGCCGACACCGGCGAGGTCGATCAACAGCGCCTGCGTGCGCGAGATGGGCCACTTCTCCCACAGCAGCCAGCCGGCCACGTAGCTCAAATCCACCAACGCCAGGTAGCCGGGGTGATAGAAGTCGGCACCCACTCTCCAGCGGGACATGCCGCCCAGGAACATCGCCCAGATGGCCATGGATCCGGCCAGTCCGGCGCGCCCCGGCTCGTGGGCCACCGCGCTGCCGATGAGCGCACCGGCCAGGGTGCCCGTCAGCTGCCCTGTTGCGAGCCAGGCCAGCTCCTCGTCCTGGGTCCTCCAGGAATCGGGATCGTCCTGCCACTCCATCAGGATCGCGGCATGTAACGCGCCCAGGGCCGTGCCGTGATTGACCATCATGGCGTGGCCCATGTCCACATCGCCCAGGGCCAGGCCGAGCACGGCGCCGACCGTGCCACCTATCAGCGTGCAGACCCCTTCGGGGCGTACGTCCGCAGCGTCGCAGATCTCGGTGCCGAGGATCAGACCGTGCCAACCCTGCCCCAGCCCCAGGTCGAATCGTCCGGTCGGATGTCCGGGCGTGCGCAACCCTTCGGCCCCAACGGTCGACGCGCAGAGGGCCACGGTGGCCATGGCGATACACGCCACGGCCAGCCGGTGGCTGGAGACCCCAGACGGGGCACTGCGATGTCTCAAAAAGTCCATCCGAACCAGATCCCGTACACGCCGTAGAAACTGTTGCGCACCATGTTCAGCGGGGTTGCTGGGGGCAATTCGGCCTGCAGGCGCTGGTGCAGCCAGCCATAGCCCAGGAACATGTCCAGCGTCAGGCCCGGCCCGCCCAACAGGCGCCCCTGGAACAGGCCCAGGACACCGAGATTGTGGCCGGAGATGTCGGGCGCCGGACCGGGCGGCGGGGCACCGAATGCCGAGAAGACGGGCCGCTGATCGAGTGAATTCGCGCTGCGATACTCGTACAACGCCTGCACCCCGCCTGCGAAACCCCGCCCATGAGGACCGGCCCACCAGGCCAGCACCTGGCCCCCCAATCCGAGCACGCTGATGGACTCGTAGACCTCGCTCTCGTCACTGCCGACCGCCCCAAGGACCGCCAGGGACAGCCACTCCTGCACCCGGAACTCCACCTTCACCTCGGCGATGGGCACCACCAGGCGCAACGCCGAGATCGCCACCACGACACCGTGACTCTCAGTCACCTCTTCGGGGAGCACGGGGGGCTGCGGCGTGGCGTCGCCGATCCCGGCCCAGGCTGAACAAGGGGCAAGGAGCGCCGCCCCCCACGCCAGGGCCCATCCGACTGCATGACGAGCGAGAGGCGCGCTACGCGCATCGCTGACGGGAGTTTCAGTCACCCTGGTACGGTATAGAGCGGGCCGCCTCGGTTCAAACAACCGACCAATTCTTCACGATTCCTCTTGCCCTTCGCCGTGGAGCAACGCCTCGAGCGTGTCCGGGCCGAACTCCGCCGCTGCGTCTTCTTCGGTCTCCTCGATCTCGAAGATGAGCGAACCGGCGCTCGGCGCGTCGCGCATCAGCACCTCACGAATCGCGGGCACGCAGGCGCCGCCATGCAACGGCAACATGGCGGTGAGCACCTCGGACGGCAGGCGGATCTTGCGCACCACGCGGCCCATGCGCTCGGCGCCGATCAGCGGCGCCAGGGCCAGAGTCGTCCATTGCCGGGCGTAGGGATTCAGCGCCACGGCCTCGCGCACCGTCTCGTTGGACAGCCAGCGGAAGTTGAGCAGAATCGCCCACAACGCCCACGGATGCTGGGGACGCATGGCCGCCATCTGCACGGCATCTTCCTGGCGTAGACGCGGGTTGAAGGCCAGCAGCTGCACCACCGAGGGCGTCATGTCGACGAACAGGGGCGAGAACGCCGCGCGCTTGGGCAGGCGCGCCCGCTCCCGCCGATGGCCCAGCGAGATGTGGTCGATGGTCACGTGCAGCGGCAGCATCTTGTCGTCGTACTTCTCCCAAGGCGCCCAGAGTTCGCGCAGCAGGGCCCGTGTAAACCGCGCGTGCAGCTGCTCGGCGACCTCGATCAGCTCGTCGATCCGTTCGGCATCCGGCAGCAGTTCCCGTTGCTCCAGGGGCAGCGGCCCGGCGGGCAGGGGCGGCCGTGGTCGGATGGTGAAGAGCAGGTGCACCAGGCTGGTATAGAAGACACGTTGCACCGGATCTCGGGTCTCCAGCGCTGCCTTTTCGATGGCGATGACCACCAGCGCTGGTGAGTCCTGGGACAGGAACTCAGCCGCCCGCCGCATGCGCATGTCGGCCTCCGGCACGGCGAATAACAGCTGGGCGATGGACTTGCGCATGATCGATTCGGTCCGCGGTGGGATCTGGGCCTGGCCGCTGGGGCGTCAGCGAAGGTCCACCTCGACGGAGGTGGTCATGCCGGGCTTGACGGTGACCTTGTAGCGTTGCTTGAGGCCGTGCTCCTTGTTCTCCAGCTCGACGATGTGTTTGCCGGCCGAGACCGCGTAGGCGAATACCGGCGTCGGCTCGGGCAGGCGCACGCCGTCGACGGTCACGGTGGCGCCGGGCACGCTGTCGATGAACAGAAAACCCCGCCGGGAATCGGGACCGGTGGGGCCGTGGTAGCCGATTTCACCGGCAGCATCGAAGACGAATCGGCGCACCTCTGCGATGAAGCGAGAGAAGCGCGGATCCGCATGCAGGGTCGGCTCGGCGATGAGCACGGTGCGCTCTTTGCCGGCCAGCCGATAGGAGAGTTCGTAGATCGGCACGGCCGATTCGTGGGGCACATCCTGGCGCAGGCGAAGGCCGCCGGCCTCGGCGGGTGGTGCATTGGTTTTGGACGTTTTTCCTCGACGGGGCTTCATGCCGGGCAGTGGCCCTGGATCGGGCAGGTCGGCCGCGCCCAGGTCGCGCAGGGTGGCCATCAGGCCCGCCAGGCGCTCTGCACTGATCAACTCGGTGCGAATGATGGCGTCGCGCCGCCCCATGACGCCGCGCAGGTGAGAAACGACACCAGCGCCGCCTCGTGAGGTGACCTCGTAGGCCACGTATTGGTAGGGACCCGGATTGCTCAGCAGGTAGACCCGCGCCCAGGCCCCGGCCAGCTGCTTTGCGCTCGGCAGGTTGGCCTTGGCAACTTTCGCGGCGGGTGCAGGTGGTTGCAGGGCGGCGGGTAAGGGCGGCGGTGGCGGTTGTTCCGGCTCAGCGAGGGGTGCCGGCAGCTTGCGAACCGAATCTCTGGGCTCTTCAGGCGCCGACTGGTCGGTCCGGGCCGCCGTGCCGGCGCCGCAGCCCCACAGCAGGCAGACGGCCAGCGCGCACGCCCCGAAACTCCAACGTCGGGCCCGACGGACGGCCGCTGGCGACGCGCGGGGGGCGATGTCGAACCGATTCATCTGGTCTCAGGCGAGCGCGGCGGTGGCGGCTTCGGTGGCCTCGCCGTCGTCGATCAGGCCGGCAGACAGGAGGCAACCCAGAATCTGCTCATCCGACAGGGTGGCGTCGCTGGTCTTGGCCAGGTCCCAGATGGCGTCCACCCGGGCGTCGTTGATGGTCAGCCCACGCTCGTAGAGCCAGAACTGGATGTTGGACTTGCCGCTGTAGAAGCCCACCTCCACCACCTGTCGGCAGCCGAAGTCCGCCGCCGGCACCGAGGAGTAGACCCGGTCGGCCAGGTCCTTGTCGCCCTTCTGCAGCGCCTTGATGATGGCCGCTGCATGCACGCCGGTGGCCGTGCGGAAGGCGTCGGTGCCGAAGACCGGGTAGCTGTGGGGAATGGGCACGCGATAGGAGTCGCTGACCTTGTCGGCGTAGGCGCGCAACGGGGTCAGGTCACGATCGATGATGCCCAGCAATTTCAGGTTGATCAGCACCATGTCAATGCTGGCGTTGCCGACCCGCTCGCCGACGCCCAGACACGTGCCGTGCACCCGGTCAATGCCGTACTGCAGGGCCCAGAGGCAGAGCGTCAACGACAGGCCGCGGTCGTTATGACCGTGCCAGTCCAGCTTGACGTGATTGGCCCCCATGGCGCGCAGGATGCTGCGGGTATAGGTCAGCAGGTTCAGCAGGCCATCGGGTGTGGCATGGCCGACCGTATCGGTCAGGATCAGGCGGTCGGCACCATGATCGATAGCCGCCTTGAACAGGGTCTCCAAGGTGCGCGGATCGGAGCGGATGGTGTCCTCGGTGACGAAACTCACCGGCAGGCCCTCGCGCGCCGCCAGGTCGACCGAGTCGACGACCAGCTTGGTCATGCGCTCGATATCCCAGCCCTCGACCAGCTGGCGCACTGGCGACGATCCGATAAAGGCGCAGACCTCGATCGGGTAACCGGCCTTCTGCGAGATGTCGATCACCGCCTGCACGTCATTGATGTGCGTCCTCGCGGCGCAGTTCGGCTTGATGCTCAGCTTGGCATCGCGAATCTCTTCGGCCAGGCGGGTCACATCATCGACCGCCTGCTGCCCGGCACCGGGTAGACCGATATCGGAGTACTCGATGCCGCATTGATCCTGCAGGTGGATGATCTCCAGCTTCTCGCCGATGGAGGGATTCCGGACCGAAGGGGACTGGATGCCGTCGCGCAACGTCTCGTCCATCAGCGTGAAGTCGTGGCGAACTACGGACCCGCGCCGGTTGATCTCATTCCAGTCGTAGACGATGTCGTCCTGCCCAGGTCGGCCGTTGCCCGCGGTCGATGTGCCGTTGTCGGTCATGGTCTTCCTCCGTCGTCTTGGGGCCGTCGACCGGCCTCGGGCGTCCTGTGCGCGCAGAGTTCGAGCGCGGCCCGCCGGACCTCGATGGCCAGCCTCTGCCGCCGATAGACCGGATCCCCCGGCACGTTCGGCAGCGGCCTGCACTTGCTGAATGCCACGTCCGCGAGGCGCTCGGCAAGGGCCGCGTCGACGCGCGCGCCGGACAGGCGCTTCAAGGAGATCACGCGGGGCCTCGGACCGAGCACGCCGACCGCCAGTAAACCGCCAACCAGGCGGCCGGCGTCGTCCGGATCGGTGTCCAGCCGCAGGCAGAATGCGACAAGTGGAAAATCGATCGATTTGCGCACCGCCCACTTGCGCGTGGCGAAGCGCACATTCGGTCCGGGCAGCGGCACGCGCACCGCGAAGACGATCTCGCCGTTGGACAGGTCCGTGTGGGCCAACCCATCGGTGGAGTAGAAACGCGACAACGCCACCTGGCGAGGACCTTCCTGGCCGACGATGTCGACGCTGGCCCCCATGGCGATCAGCACGGGCGCGGTGTCGCTGCTGAGCGCGGCGACGCAGCCCTGCCCCCCCGGCACCACGTGGCACTCGTCGCCGTGGGACTTGAGGCAACCACCCAGGGCCTGTCGGAAGAGCTGGCTCTGGTTGATATAGCGGCAGCGCGTGTCCAGGCAGAGGTTGCCGCCCAGGGTGCCCATATTGCGAATCTGCGGACCGGCCACCCGCCCCGCGGCGGCCGCCAGCGCTGGCAGGCGCGCCTGGATCAAGGCGTGGTCAGCGATGGCCGACAACCGGACGCCAGCACCGATCAGCAGCTCATCGTCCTGTTCGACGACCCGTTGCATTCCGGCCACGCGGCGCAGCGAGACCAATACCTCGGCGTCGGTCTGGCCGAGTTTCATGTTGGGCAACAGGTCGGTGCCGCCGGCCACCAGACGGGCCCGAGCGCCGTGTTGCTGCAACAACGCCAGCGCCGCCTCGATGGTGGCGGGCTGCGCGAGTTCAAAGGGGCGCAGGCGCAACATCAGGCGGCCTCGTTGGGGTCCGCATCCCGCTGGGCGAGGGCGGCCAGGACCTTGGCCGGGGTGATGGGCAGGTGATCGATACGCACGCCCACGGCGTCAAATACGGCGTTGGCGATGGCCGGGATCGCCGGATGCAGCGGCCCCTCGCCGGCTTCCTTGGCACCATATGGGCCTGCGGGATCGGGTTCCTCGACGATCAGGGCCTCGATCTCCGGCGTGTCCAGGGCCGTCGGCATGCGGTAATCGAGCAGCGAGCTGTGGGCCAACAAGCCGTCCTTGCCGGGTCCAGGATCCCGCTTGCCGCCGTCGTCGCGCAGTCCCGAAGGCATGACGTGGTGCTCTTCCATGACCACCTCGGCGGCGCCCATATAGACCGAACCCTCAATCTGGGCCTGCACCAGCACGGGCGAGAGCGCCCGCCCGCAATCGTGCGCCGCCCAGATGTGCAACACCTCCACCTGGCCGGTCTGCTCGTCGACGCTCACCTCGGCCACATGCGCGGTGTAGGAGTACGCCGGCGAGGCCCCGATGGTGGCGCCGCGATACTCGCCGTGCACCCCCTCTTTGCGGGTCCGATACGAGCCGGTGGCGCCGAGGGTGCCCAGGGCCGACTCGGCCAGCACGAAGGCCTCGTGGATGGGCATCCAGGTATCGGGTTCGTCGATACGCTGCGCCCGCCTGCCGGCCAGGGTGACCAGCTTGCGCGGCACGCCCCAGCGCTCGGCCACCGCGCCGCGCACCTTGCCAGCCAGGTCGCACGCGGCCTGTTTGCAGGCGTGGCCGGCCATCAAGGTGATGCGAGAGGAGTAGGCGCCCAGGTCCACCGGGCAGAGGTCGCTGTCGGCGGCCACCACACGCACGTCCTCCAGGGCCACGCCCAGCTCCTCCGCGGCGATGATCGCCAGCATGGTGCTGGAGCCCTGGCCGATGTCGCTGGTGCCGGCGAAGATGCGTACGCGACCGGAGCGATCGAGACATATCTGTACGCCGGACTGCGGCAACTCGGTCGGATAGATGCAGTAGTTGGTGCCCGAGATGTAGGTGCTGCCGGCCACGCCCAGGCCCTGGCCGCGCGGCAGTTGGCCCCAGCGTTCGGACCAGCGGGACGCCTCCTGAACGCGATCGAGGCAGGTGAGAAAGCCGGTGGCGTTGATGTGGAAGCCGTTGATGGTACGACCGCCCACCGGCAAGGCGTTGCGCCGCCGCAGCGCGATGGGATCGATGCCCAGCGCCCGGGCGGCCTTGTCCAGCTGCACCTCGATGGCGAAGCGGGGCTGCACGGAGCCGTGGCCCCGCTTGGGCCCGCAGGCCGGCTTGTTGGTATAGGCCCGACGCGAGTGGAAGCGGTAGCTGCCCAGGTCGTAGGGCGAGCCCAGCAGCTGGCCGCTGTAGTAGGTGGTCACCAGGCCAAAGCTGGAGTAGGCGCCACCGTCCAACACCGTGTTGGCGTCCACGGCCAGAATCCGCCCTTCTGCCGACAACGCCGTGCGGTAGCTCATGTGGAAGGGGTGGCGGCCACGGTGGGCGTAGAAGACCTCTTCGCGCGTGTACAGGCACTTGACCGGACGACCGGTTCGCATGGCCAGCAGGGCGACGCAGAACTCCAGGTCGAAGGGTTCGCTCTTGCCGCCGAAAGCGCCGCCGATGGGCGGCTGGATGACCCGGATGCGCCAGGTCGGCACGTCGAGCACCCGCGCCAGCTCACGGTGCAGGTAGTGCGGCACCTGGGTGGCCGACCAGACGGTCAGCAGGCCGCGACCATCGAACCACCCCAGGGCGCAATGGGGCTCGATGGCGCCGTGGGTGGTGCCGTGGAAGTGGTAGTCGCCCTCGACCACGACTTCAGCCTCGGCGAAGCCCGCCTGCAGGTCACCAAAAGCCAGCTCGACCCGCTTGCACAGGTTGCCATTGCCCTTGCGCGAGGTGTGGATCTGCACATCCTCGCGGCGCAACGACTCGTGCGGATCGACGATGGCCTCCAAGGGCTCCCAGTCGACCACGATGCGTTCCAGCGCAGCGTTCGCGGTCTCTTCATCGATGGCCGCCACGGCCGCCACCGCGTCGCCCACGTAGCGGGCCTTGTCGGTGCAGAGCGCGTGCTCATCGGGGGTCCAGGGGATGATGCCGTAGGGCGTCGGCATGTCGCCGCCGTCGATCACCGCCTCGACCCCCTCCATGGCCAGGGCGGCGCTGGCGTCGATGGATCGGATGGTGGCGTGCGCATGGGGCGAGCGCAGGATCTTGCAATGCAACATGCGCGGCAGGCGCAGGTCATCGGTATATCGGGCCACGCCGGTGAGCCGGTCGAGGGCATCCACCTTGCGATGCCGTCCGCCGATGATGGCATAGGGCTCGGCGCTCTCTGGCGGTCGCCTGCCGTCAGCCATGGTCGGTCTCGTGCGACGCCACGCTGGCCCAGGCCTGCTCCACTGCGTCCAGGATCTTCACGTAGCCGGTACAGCGGCAGAGGTTGCCGCCCAGGGCCTGGGCGATGGCCAGTCGATCGGTCTTGCGGTCGCCGCTGGGCGGCTGCCCCTCGACCAGCGCCGCGGCGCTCATCAACATGCCCGGGGTACAGAATCCGCACTGGGCCGCACCGCAGGAGTCGAACGCGTCCTGCAGCGGATGCATCGCGCCGCCCACGCCGAGGCCTTCGACCGTGTCCACGCGGGCGCCGTCGGCCTCCATCGCCAGGGTCAGGCAGGACAGGGTCGGCTGGCCGTCCAGTCGAACCGTGCAGGCCCCGCAGTCGCCCTTGTCACAACCTTGCTTGGTGCCGGTCAGGTCGAGCACGTAACGCAACGCCTCGAGCAGGGTCCAGTGGGCGGGCACGCCGAGCTCCACCGGGTCGCCGTTGATGAGCATGCGACAGACCACCACCTGCCGGCGCTGGTGCCGGGTGGTCTGATCGTTCCCTGCCGCGGCGCCAGCCACCGGTGGCGGCGCCCCATCCTCTGGTGGCGTCATCTCGATCCCGATGTCGAGGCGGCTACCTGGCCGCCTTCGACGGTTTGACCTTCCTGGCCGACTTCGCCGGGGCCTTCTTGCCCTTCTTGCCGGCCTTGCGCTTGTCCACCTTGGGCGCCTTGCGCAACGGCTTGATCAGCTTGCCCCGGTCGCCCCACTCGAAGCGCAGGTCGATCGCTCCGAATGACAGGGTGGTCGGCTGAAATAACTGCATCTTCTTGCCCTTGCGAAGCGACGTGCCGGCCACCAATGTGCCCAGCCGGCTGCCCAGGTCGGAGACATGAACGACACCGCTCTTGTGGGTGATGCGCGCGTGGCGGGACGACACGGTGGCGTGTTGTACGCGGGCGTTCGCGCTGGCGGCGGAGCCGATGACGATGTCGTCGCCCGTCAGCCAGATCACCTTGCCGTCGGCGGCCACCAGCTTGCCCCACCCCTTGGCCTTGGCAGGGGCGGCTTTGGCAGGTGCTTTCGCTGTAGCGGGGGCCTTGGCAGCGGGGCCCTTTGCGGCTGGTGCCTTGGCCGCGGCCAGGACCGGCTGCGCAAGCAACGTCGCTGCGATGAGCGCCAGTGTCGTCTTGATGTTCATGATGCGCCTCCTGCGCCCGACAGGCGCCGTTCACCATCGCTTTGCGTGCTGCCCGGGTCAAGCGCGGGGCCGGCTTCCATCGTCCATACCCACCGTTGAATCGCTTCGCACCAGGCCGACGGAGGCGGCTTCAGCGGGTGCCGGTCGATGACCGAGACGGGGCGCGCACCCACGATGGCGTTGAGCAGAACCGCCCATCGCACCTCGGTCAGTTCCGCAGCGGTCAACTCGCCAGTCGCCACGGTCTCGGCGCCGAGCGTGCCCGAGTCGAGCAGCTGCCCGACGACTGTTCCGGACACCGGGCCGCAGTCGACAGATGGCGTGAGCACGCGGCCATCGGCCAGCCCGAAGACGAGGCTTGAGGTGCTGGCCTCGGCGAATCGCCCCTGCACATCGCGCAGCAACACATCATCGAAGCCGGCGCTTCGGGCAGTACGCAACGCTACGAGGTCGGCTGCGATGGCGGTGGTCTTGCAACCCGCCAGTGGATGGTCGGCCGAACGAATGCCGGGTCCCAAGGCGAGCCGCACCGGGCCCCGGGCCACGTCGTCGAGTGACAAGGTGGTCACCGAGAGCAGGACGGCCGACCGCGCCACGGCCGCCAGGTTGCCGGTCGACCCGGCGGCGAGCAACAGCAGGCGGACCCGGAGCCGCTCGTTCGACGAGAGTTCGCCGCGGTCGCTCAGATGGGCATGCGCGGCCGCCTGCACGGACTCCGCCAGGACCGTGGGATCGGGACAGGGCAGGCCCATCGTGGCGGCACCTCGCGCCAGGCGATCCAGGTGCCTTTGCCAACGTGCGGGTAGACCGCCGCCAGAGAGGAAGGTCTCCTTCAACCCCTCGCCCGTGGCCAGGGCGCGGACGGGCGCGGCCACAACGTAGCCGTCTCCCCACCAGGTCGTCTCGTTCACGGGCGCCCCGCAGGGTGCGCGCTACGCACCGCGATCGGCCCCAACAGGTCGCCCATTCGATCCAGCCAGGCCAGTCCGCCCGCAGCCTTCAAGCAGGTCTCCCGCCACTCCGATTCAGGCACGGAGTCGGCGACGATGCCGCTGCCTACACTCAGCCTGGCCTCGCCATCGCGCACGCTCAACTGCCGGATGCCGACGGACCAGTCCGCGCGGCCGTCGGCCAGCGCCACGCCGAGCGAACCGCAGTAGGCGCCGCGCCGACGGCGCTCGGTGCGGGCGATGAATTTCATGGCCGCCACCTTCGGGCAACCGGTCACCGACGCCGGCGGCAGGGTCGCGGCGAGCAGGTCGCCGAGACGACAAGCGCTCATCAGGCGGCCCTGGACCTCGCTCTCCAGGTGCCACAGGGTCGCGTAGGGCTCGCAATGCAACAGCTGGGGCACCTGCACGCTGCCGGGCACGCACACCCGCGCCAGATCATTGCGCACCATGTCGACGATCATGGTGTTCTCAGCCCGCTCCTTGGCGCTGCCCAGCAGGCGCTCGCGCTGCCGCGAGTCGGCCTCGCCGCTGCCCCGCTGCGCCGTGCCCTTGATGGGCCGGCTGCTCACGCGATCGCCATCCAGGCTGAGGTGGCGCTCCATGGATCCCGACAGCAGGCGCCTGCCCATCCCGTCAAAAGCCATCGCCAGGGGCACCGGCTGGATCTGCAGGGCGGCGGCCACCGTCGTCAGCAGCGAGGCGCGGGCCAGGGTCGGCGGAGCGGGCACGCCGAACTCGACGCTGAGGTTGACCTGATAGATCGCGCCTCGATGGATGGCGGCGATCGCCTGGCGGGCACCCTGCAACCAGCCATCGCGCTGGCGGGCCAGGTCCGCAGGTGGTCGTGCCGTCGCGTGCAGCACGTGTCCGGTCAGCGACGAAGCCGGCGCCGCCAGTCGGGGCAGCTGCCGTGTTTCGAGGTCGACCGCGTCAAATACCAGCAGGTCCACGTCCGGTGGTGCCGTCGGCGCTGGCGCCACGGGCAATGGGATGCCCTCGAGCGCCAGGCCCACCTCGTAGCCCACATAGCCGGCCACAGACAGCCCATCGGCGTGCAGATCGTCCACCGCCGCCAACAGGTCGCGGGCGGCGAGTTGATCGCCGTGCTCGCCACGCAGCCGCAGCATCAGGCGATCGCGGATCGCCCGCCGTGGCAGCACCATGGCCTGGCCAGGCGTGACGCGATCGACAAATGCGGGCCAAGCGGCAGGACCGCTGCCGGCCCAGGCGATCGCTGGCTCGCTGGCGGCTGAAACCGCCTTGCCTGCCCCGATCGTCATCAAGCACTCCCGCGACGCGCCACGCGCCGGCAGCGTCATAGCAGAGGCCGTCTCCGCCGAACAGGGGCGCGCAACCGGACAGGATTCCGAGCGGAGCGGCAAAGCGATTGCCAACGCCGTCGCGCGGCGCAATCATGCCGGTCGGAGGTCGAGTTTCATGGCGCGCAAGGCAGGCTGGGAGGCCGGCGAAGAGGGCGGACCGGTGCGCGCGACCATGGCGCCGTCCACTCTTGCGCAATCGACTGTCACGCAATCGACTGTCACGCAATCGACTGTCACGCAATCGAC
>CAYTLW010000037.1:37846-59431 GCA_964438735.1 uncultured Enterobacteriaceae bacterium
CGCAATCGACTGTCACGCAATCGACTGTCACGCAATCGACTGTCACGCAATCGACCTTGACGCCATCCGCCGCGGCGCAATCGCATGGGGCCGAAGCGGACTTCAGCCGCTACCTGCAACACCTCGAAGGCTTGTTTCTCGAACTCCGCGGGCGCGGCGTGCAGTGGTCTCCGGAAGACAGCGCCCGCGCCAGCCGCTGGTTTCGCGCCGGACTGCCGCTGGCCTCGGTGGTGGGCGCCATCGAAGGTCGCGTCCGAGCGTTCCGGTACCTGAACGGCCAGGACGCGAACCTGCCCAGTCACCTGGGCTGGTACGAACCCACCGTGACCTCCGCTCGCGGCCGGATGCGCCTGCCCGGCCCGACAATGGCCGCTCGCCTGCCCGGCCCGACCGCCGAAGCCGATGACGACAGCCCGGCTGCAATCCTGCTGGACCTGCTCGACGCCCTGCCAGAGCTGGTCGAAGGCGCCGACGACCTGGCCGTGGCCGAGGCCTGCCGCCGGGGCATGCGTTCATTGCAACGCCTGGCCGAGAAGGCGGTACAGGCCATTGCTGAGCCGAACTCGGGCGCGGCGGAGACGCTGCCTGGCCTGAGCGAATCCGAGTTGGATGCGGGACTGCGGCGCTGCCGGGCGCTCATGGTGCGGACCGTCATGACCGGAATCGGGCCCGTTGCCGCAGCGGAGATCGAGACCGAGATCGCCGCCCAACTGGTCGCCGAAGGCAGACATCAAGGCAGCAAGAAGGCGCAACAGGCGCGCGCGCGCGTGCTCCTGGAACGTGAACTGGGCCGCCGACTTGGCCTGCTGCTGCCGACGGTGCAGGGTTGGCGCGGCGCCGACGGCGCGACCATCAAGTCGGGAGCAGACCGATGAGGGCGACAGCGCTGGCCGCACGACAACCGTGTCGCCGTTGCGACGGTGACGGCTACCTGACCCGAGCTGAGGGCGCCAAAGCCGAGGCCATACTCTGCCGCCATCTGGCCGACTGCAGCGATTGCGGCGGCAGCGGATTCGCCCGTGGAAGTGACGATTCGGGCTATGAATTGATGCTGCCCTGTGACTGCGAGATCCGCAGCCTCAACGCCCGGGTGATGTTGTTCAACAACGCCGACATCCCGGGCCGATTCCACGCCAGTCGGGTGCACCAGTACGAGTATGAGAACCGGCCCGGCAACCAGTTTCGATTCTTCACGCTGTTCACCGAGCTCTGCGACGAGTTCACCCCCGGCGAACCCGGCGTGGGGCTCAGCGGATTGCCCGGCGTCGGCAAGACCCACCTGCTCACCGCCCTGGCCCGCTACTTCACGCTGGAGCGCGGTGTACCCGTTCGGTTCACAGATTTCGCAGAGCTGCTCTGGTCGCTGAAGGCGGGGTACGCCAGTGGGCGCAGCGAACGCGAGCTCGTCGGACCGCTGGCCGAGGTCGAGGTGCTCTTCATCGACGAGATGGGCAAGGGTCGTGGCAGCGACTGGGAGCTGGGCATCCTCGATGCCATCGTCTGTGAACGCTACAACCGGCAGCTCAGCACCTTCTTCGCCACCAACTTCCCATTCGCCGCTGACAACAAGGGCGGTTTCGATGGATCCGCCGGCAGCGCGGGCGAGACCTTGGAGGAGCGCCTCGGCCTGCGCATCTGGTCTCGGTTGCAGGAGATGTGTCGGCTGGAGACGGTGCGCGGCCCGGACGCGCGCACGAGCCTTGGCCCGGGCGCGAGCCGGCGAACGCGATGATCTGCCCCAAGTGTGGTTTCGATCAGCCCCAGGCGATCGAATGCGCACGCTGCGGCGTGATCGTGGCCAAAGCGAAAGCCGCCGCTGCTCGACCGGGAGGCAGCTCCGGCAAATCCGCCAAATCCGCCAAATCCGCCAAATCCGCCAGCGAGGAGGTCGCCCGGCGCGCCCGCAAGGTGGCCGCCAAGGCCGCCGATCGCGCCGCCAGCGGCGGGCGCCAGGCAGCCAGGGTCGCCAGCAGCCAGGCCCGCGCCGCCGCCCGCGCCACGGCGACCGGCTGGCGACTGCGCCCCCCATCGCTGCGCCATCGCATCCTCTTCTTTCGCGAAGGTGGGCGCATGCTCGACAAGGGCATCACCATCACCGATGCGCTCACCAGTCTGCGCGCCGTGGCCAGGCGTGGCCCCCTGGCCAACGCGCTGACGACCATGTCCGACGACGTGAGCGACGGCCAGAGCCTGTCGCAGGCCATGGCCGCCCATCCCACCGTCTTCGACAGCACCGAGGTGGCCCTGGTCGAAACCGCCGAGGCCACCGGACGCCTCGGCGAACTCTTCGATCGCCTGCAGCAACGCCTGGAGATCCTGCTCGAGGTCCGCAACAAGATCTTGATGTCCCTCCTTTATCCCAGCCTGGTACTGCTCCTGGCCTGCGTGCTGCTGCCGGTGGCAAAGTTGTTCACGCACGGCCTGGGCGCCTATCTCAGCGACGTGCTCGCCAGCCTGGCGCTCATCGTGGTGGCCGGCGTACTGGTCGGCGTGGTGGCGCCCATCGTATTGCGCCACCCCAAGGTTCAGCCCTTCGGCCTGCGAGTGGGCGCCTGGCTGCCGGGGTTGTCGACGCTGCTGCGCAGGCGCCGCCTGGCGCTGGTCTTCGGCGCCCTGGCCGCCGCCCTGGAATGCGGCCTGGGTCTTCGTGAAGCGATCACCCTGTCCATGCGAGCGCCCGGCGAACCGGAGACGGCCGCGGCAGGCGAGAGAATGCTCGACCACCTGGCCGAGGGCGCCACATTTTCGGAAGCAGCCAGGGAGATCCCTGGGACCGGGCCCGAGGAGATCGCGCTGCTGGCCACCGGCGAGAAGACCGGCGACCTGGCCGAAGCGGCCTCGTTGCAGGCCGCCGAACACGGCGACAAGTACCGCGCCGGTGTCCAGGTGGCCGGCGTCATCTTTCGCATGGGCGCCAGCCTGCTGATCACCACCCTGGTGGCGTTGTCCATCCTGGGGCACTTTCAAAAGGTGTTGGGCGACCCCTTCTCCATGATGCCTGAAGCCCAGCGCATGGAGCTGCAGCAGGAACTGGACCGCGCGCAGCCGAAGCTGCCTCGCTGAGATCACCAGGTCCACTGCACGCCGCGCCCACCGCTTGAGCCTGGGCGGGCGCCGGTGTATGCCTGCCGCCATGGGCAGACGTCTCCAGATCCTGTTGGCCTCCATCGTTGGCATCGCCGCCGGTTTCGTACTCGGCGGCGCGTGGCTCGGGCCGCTCAACGAGCCACCAGCTCGACCCAGGCTGGCAAAAGATGCCGGAGGACCCTCCGGACTGGCCGGTCCGGCAACCCCTACGGACGCTGCGCTGGCCGATCTCCTGGCGGGCCGCAACGCCGCTTCGGGAACGCCATCGGGGCAACATCGCGCAGCGGACGCGGACGTCGAGTCCGGCCAGGAAGTGCTGGTGCCGGCCATGGCCGCTGAGAAGTCTCCGATCCTCGAGGACGCCTCGTTGGTGGCCCGAGGGCCGGGTCAGTTTGCCCTGCTCGACCTGGCCGCAGCCCAGGTGGGTCGCCTGCATATCCGTCAAGGCGTCATGGAGCGTGATGGCGCCGGACGCTTCGCGAAGTGGGCGAAGAATCCCCGGGTCGGTCAACTACGCGGACGTCAGGTGCGCGTGGAGCTGCTCCACCTGGGTTTTGACGGCGATGGCAGGCCAACGGTCGCCCACATACGCACGACCGAAGATCCGCCGGTCGAAGGTGTGGTCAGCCTGATGCACGACGAGAAATACATCGCCGTGCGGCCGGTGCCGCGTCCCTCCGGGGAGGATGCACCAGGCCAACTCGGCGCGCCTCAGGAAGCAGATTCCGATATTGCGCATCCCGAAGCGCGCTAGAGATCTATCAAGTCGCTTGAACCGCCCGCACGGAAAACGTATTCTGCGGCGATGAACTCCGAACTTGACAAATGGTGAACGGATGTTCAGTGTTTTGAGTGGATGATCGAGTGGTTTCAGACTCGACGATCGGGAATCTCTGAGATGCCAAGCACTTGTCGATCGTCTAACCGCCCCCCGTATCAACATGAATCCGGGCGAATCTATATTCCACTTTAAATTCAATGTATTAGCGATGCCACTCTACCAATGGCTACTGTTATGATCACGCCGTTTGACGAGTGTGTGGATTTCTTGACTTGACGATCATCCTGCTGTGAACATGTCGTTCCAGGCCTGAGATCCCGCGGCCTTGCGAAACGGAATCCACAATGTGGACACAGCCTTCAGCAGACCTCCAGGGCCGATTTGAGCGGGCTTTTCGTCATAGACAGTTGTCAATCTCAGACCTCCGACGTAGTTTCAATTCGTCGCTTGGTGGGACAACCCCGGGGGCGGGGACTCCGAGTCAATTCGCAGCGCGTGCAGGCCAGGTTCTGCACAACGATGTGGTTCGCTCGGGCGACACGGTAAGGGCGTTACGCAACAGAGGGGGCCAGTCGTGGCTAACAGCGCGTTGAAGAGTTATGCAGGGACCGCAAAGAAGAAGGCCCGTTCCACACCTCGAGATCAGAAGCGGGTCCGGTCGCGCACGATTCCGATGCGCCGGCTGAGCCGCGACGAGATCGCCGAAGGCATCGCGCTCGCCGACTACATGGACTACCGCCGCCCGTCGGAGCGCGGTGAGTGCGTCAACGGCATCCGGCCCTGCCCGTTCGTCTCGTGCAAGTTCCATCTCTATCTGGATGTCAACCCGGCCACCGGGTCGATCAAGATCAACTTCCCTGATCGCGAGGTCTGGGAGATGGAGCAGACCTGCGCCCTGGACATCGCCGAGCGTGGCGGCATCACACTCGAAGAGGTCGGCTCGATCATGAACCTGACCCGCGAGCGCATTCGCCAGGTCGAGGTCAATGGCCTCGAGAAGCTCCAGCAAGAAGACTTCGCCCGCGACATCGTCTCCGAGCCCTGATCGCCGGTAGACGCCGGGCGTCCTGCCCTTCCGCAACCATCTTCACTGGCCTACCCTCGGCCAACGTCCACTGACCCGAAGCCCGGGTGGACGTTGGAGGAGCCCATGGCGCGACCGCGAGCGCTCATCGCCGTCGAAGAAGAGCGCGGCATCATGGAATTCGCTCGCGCCCTCGTCGGCGCGGGCTACGAAATCATCGTAGCAGGCGATACGGGACGCACCCTGGCCATGGCCGGCCTCGATGTGTTGCCGGTGGAGTTCGCCACACGCCTGGCCACGGTCATGGGGGGGCGCGTCGACGCACTGCATCCTTCCTTACTGGCCGGCATCGTCGCCCGTCGAGGCGAGGAACGAGATACGGCCGCCCTGGCCGGCCGCGGGTTGCCGCCCATCGACATCGTCGTCGCTCAGGTGCCCGGACGGGTGGCTCACCTCCCCACTACGCATGGCGTGCACGAGCAGCTGGCCGGCGGTCCGTATGGCATGCGGGCGTCGCTGTTGCGTCTGGCGGCAACCAACTGGGCCGGCGTATTGAGCATCTGCGATCCCAACGATTACGACGAGGTGATGGTGGCCATGGCCGGTGGCGGCGTCTCGGCCGCACGCCGGCGGGGCCTCGCGCTGAAGGCCTTCCGCCAGTTGGGCCGTTTCGACGCCCTTTTGCTGGAGCATGTGGGCGGGCAGACGGCCGTTGGCGGTCGAGACGACGCGGCAGAGTTGGACGCGTTTCGTGACCCGACGGCGGACTCTGACGAGGAATCGAGCGCGGCCCCGGCGAAGATCGAACGCGCTGCGATCGTCCAGACCGGAGGCACGCGCGGCCTGGTCGCCGCTGCGACGGGCGGCGAACAGATGGCGGCTGAGACCGTCGGCACGCCACCGACCCAGCGCTACGAGGACGCCTCGGAGCTCCTCTCGACCCGCGGCAGCTACCACAAGCTCTCCGGCGGCCGCGTCAGCGTCGAGGCCCTGATCGACGTGGACCTGGGCTGGTCGCTGATGACCGACCTGCTGGAGGGCGAGACAGCGTCACTGTGCCGCAGAGGCCATCCCTGCGCTGTGGCAAACGTGGCGGACTCCACCACCAGGGCCATCCTGCGCGCCCTCGGCGGCGATCCGGCCGCGGCTGTAGGGGGCACCGTCGTCTGCTCTGGTCGCATCGACCTGACGTGCGCCCGTGCGCTGCGCGAACACAAGTCCGGAAAACTGCTGTCGACCATCGCGGCGGCCCATTTCGATGAGCCGGCGGTGGAGGCGCTCGCGGAGCTTGGTGACTTGCGCTTGCTGCAGATCGACGCCGAACGCAGCGGCTCCATCAGCCATCGAATGCACGCGACGCGTTTTGGCGTCTTGATGCAGCAGATCGAGGGAACGGCGCCCGAGCTGACGGCGTTCACGGTTGCCGGAGATGTGCCGCTGCCTCGCGAATTGGAACCCGCGGCGAGGATCGCCATCGCCACGGCGCGACACCTCGGCACGGTGGGCGCGGTCATCGCCGAGCCGGCGGGCACGGTGGCCATCTGCGCAGGGCAGGCCCACGTGCGCGATGCCATCCAGATCGCGGCCGCGAAGGGTCGACGATTCACCCGCCCTTGCGTGCTGGCGCTCGATGCGCCGATCGATCATCCCGATGCGCTCCAGGTGCTGTCGAAGACCTCGGTCAAGGCGGTGATTCACCCGGGGCCGGCCCCCGGGGAGGCCGACATCGCCACCGCAGCCAACGGCGCGGGTATCGCGTTGCTGTCCATCAACCACGGGTGGCATCGAACCTGAGCGAGGGGGCCGGCGGGCTTGACGGCGGCGCCGGGCAGCGTCGAGGCTATGCGCTGCCGAACGGCCCATGGCCACGTGCAACAGGGCAAGCATGCGTGTGAAATGCGAAAGTTGCGCCGCGGGCTACACACTGCCCGCCTCGAAGCTCAAGCCTGGGCGAAGGGTGCAATTCGCTTGCCGGCGTTGTGGTCACCGCATCGTCGTCGCCGTACCCGCGCCCGAAGATGCCGCCCGATCGGCGTCTCGGTCCCGCATCAGCGGCACCGAACAGGTGACGGGCTCCAGGCAACGCGGACCGGCCAGCTCGTTGCGAGCAGGTCGGGCCACGGGTGGCGCCACTGGCACCGGTGGCGGTGGTGCCGTCGTGCGGCCCCGAGGCGGAGGCGCGCACCAGGCCCGCCGCAAGACCGGTGGCGGCGAGCGGCCGGTCAGCGGTGCTGCAAGTCGAACGACAGGGGGAGAGGACAAGCGAGGACCGCGCCGAGACCCGCTCGGCAGGCACTTGTCGGCCCGCAAACCCCAGACCACTGGCAAGCCGAAGGGGGACACCGAGACCCAGGTGAAGTGGTTCGTGGCGCACTCCGATGGCAGCCATCGCAAGATGTTGGGGCCAGAGTTGAAAGTGGCCATCCAGAGCGGCGAGTTGGATGGCGATGCGCTGATCTGGCGCAAGGGATGGCCCGAATGGCGGCCGGCCAGCCAGGCCGCCGAGTGGCAACCCCTGCTGTCGCGACTGTCGGCAGAACGCGTCGCGCGTGTCGCCCGGCAGAAGCAGGCGTTGGCCAGCTCCTCCCAATCCGCCGCTCGGCCGGCCGTGCAGCGCATGGGGGTGGACACGGCTCCGGATCCCGAACCCGAGCCAGTTCAGCGCGAGGTCTCGGCTACCCGGATGGTCCAGGTGGTCGACGATGCCCAGGCATCTGATCCCCAGGCCACCAGGTCGACCGAGCCCGCCCCCGAGGCGGCGCAGCAGAAAGCGGCTGTCATCGAAGAACGACGCCAGCCGGCGCGACAGGATCGGGGCCACGCCGAATCCGGTACCGACGCTGCAGCGGCGCCAGAACCAGCCACGCGAGCAGAGGCTCGGCAACCGGCGGAACCGGCGGAACCGGCCGAAGAGTCCACCTCGCTGGACGTGGCGGCGCGGGTCGAAGACGAGCTGCCCGAGGACGCCCTGCTTCAGCAGGGCTCGATGGATGCGGAGGCGGGTGAGCAACCGCTTTCACAAGACGACCTCCAAAAATCGCAGCGGGCCGTCTCTCTCCCCATCGTGCGGGTCAAAACCGGGGGGCAGGCGGTGGTGGCGGGCCGGTCGGCGCCTTTGCGTTCGCGACGGGACACCGCCTCGCCAAAAGAGACCGCCGCCCAGCGCCGGCGCACGCCATCGGGTCGATTCGCCGCCGGCCGACCTGCCAGCGGCACGCCCATCGATGGCCAGCACGATCCCGACTCCTTGGATTCCGCCTGGGCGCCTGCAACCGACACCTACATCGGGCCGCGGGATCGATTCACGCGCAAGTTGGGTTCAGACGAGCAGCGCCAGGAGCTGTTGGCCCGGGTCGAGTACGAGCGCGCCATGGTGCGCCAGCTCCGCTTCTGGCAGTGGATCGCCCTCGGGTCTGCCTGCGCCGCCATCTTCGCCTTTGGCCTGACCGTCTACGCCTTGATCAGTCTGCGTATCACCGAGGGCGAGATGAAGAACCTGCGGAGCCAGGTTTCGCGCCCGGCGATCACCGCCCCGGCCACCGAAGAAACACCTTGAGGAGTGCCCAGCGACCATGACGACCTCCACGTCGGCCGATAACACGGCCCCCCGACGCTACGACTACGGTCGAATGCTCGACGACTTCCGCCCTGGCGACATCTATCTCCACCCCTTCGAGTTGACGGTCGATGCCAGCATCGTCGGGCCCTACATGGCCGGATTCATCGACGCCACGCCGCTCTGGTCCAGCGATCTGCAAGCCCGCGCCCTGGGGCTGGCGGGCCGCCCGGTGCCGCCACACCTGCTACTGAACCTGGGCTTGTCGTTTTCGGTCCATGACATCTCGCAGCAGGCCATCGCCCACCTGGCCTACGTGCGGGTGGCCTTTCCCAAACCGCTGCCCCTGGGCGGCACCGTGCGCGCCGCGTCGCGGGTCATCGCCGCCAAGCCCACCTCGTCTGGGGACAAGGGCGTGGTGCACGTACAGACGGTGCTCGTGGACGAAGCGGGGGACCGGGTGCTGGATTTCGAGCGCAAGGCGCTGATCCGCGGCGGCTCCCTGAAGGCCAGGCCCGCCGTACCCGGCGCCGTGGTCCAGCCAGACGCGGGCGTCATGGGCACCGCACCCTCGACGCCCTTCGCCGAGATCGTGGCCGCAAAGGCAGATGCCGCGCGCTTCCAGCCGGCGCTCTGGGGCGCCCTGGAAGACTTCGAGCCCGGCGCCATGGTGGTGCACGCCAACGGCCGCACCGTCGGAGACACCGAGCACATGCAGCTGTCGGCCGTCTGCCGCAACAGCCACCCGCTGCACTGGGATGCCATCTACAGCCGGGACAACAGCTTCAAGGGCGAGCGCATCGTCTATGGCGGCCTGGTCCTGGCCTGGACCCTGACCCAGGGCAGCATCGACGTGGGCGGCCACCTGCTCTGGGAGGTCGACTGGAAGGACGGCGCCCATCCGGCCCCGGTGCTGGCCGGCGATACGCTCTTTTCGGCCTCGAAAGTGCTCGCCGTGCGGCCGCTCGGCGACCACTGCGGCGAGGTCGACCTGCGCGTGGTCGGCATCAAGAACCGCCGCCCGGACGAGATCCTGGCCAGCGGCGCCGACCTCTTCGCCGCCGAGCGCAGCAAGGACAAGGCCGATCGGCTCAAAGAAAAGGTGGTCGAACTGACCCGAACCATCCTGGTGGCGCGTCGCCGGTAGCCATCCGCCACCTCATGGCAGCCGCAGGTCCAGCTCGCCAGGCAACAGCACGCCCTGCCGACTCCACACCACCGCTCCCTGGGCATCCAGGATGGCCGTGGTCGGGAAGGATCGGATCCCCAGCCCGCTGATGATGGAACGGCCGTCCGCGAGCACCGTGAAGGCGCGCTCCTCTCCCTGCAGGTAGCCGCGCACGGTGGCCAGATCATCGGACGCCACGGCCAGCACGGGCACCTCCGGGTTGCGCTCGGCGAAGCCATCCACGGTCGGGGAAGTCAGCTTGCAGGCCGTGCACCACGTGGCCCAGAAGTAGAGCACCACGGGCTTGCCACGCAGGGTGTCCAGGCGAACGACCTGGCCGTCCATCGCCCGACCGCTGAGCTGCGGCGCCGTGCCCGACAGGGGCGAGCCGGTCGCGAAGACCGCCACCGCCACCAGCACCAGGGCCACCAGGCCGAGCGTGGTGGCCACCGAGCGCAGGGCCTCGAACCTACTTGACGTCGCCTTCTGCGTAGACATTGCCCGGTCCCGAGTACACCTTCTGCACGTCGATGGCGATGGTGGTGCCCTTGGGGATCGACTTGGACAACAACGTCAGGTCGATCTCCGGCAGGGGGAAGCTGGCCAGGGTGCCCTTGAACTGATCGATCAACAGGTTGGTGATCAGCGGCAGCAGGGCCTCGAAGAAGTTCACCGTACCCTCGGGCGCCGCGATACCACCGACAAGCACCGAGTCCACATCTCCCTCGATGATGTGCGCCGCAGCCATGTCCAGGGCGATCTCGCCGCCTTTGAGCCCCTTCACCGCCTTGACCGTCACCTTCGCCGCCGCGCTGACGTAGACCTTCAACACCACCGGCTTGCCATCCATCTTGGCGACGATGTCCAGCCGGATATCACCCAGCTGCATCTCTGGCTGGCCGCTCTTGGTGCAATCGTTGATCACCGGCGGCAGCAGGAAGTCGGTCTGCACCTTCAGATCCTGGATGGCGTATTGGCTCAGGTCGAAGTTGCCCAACGCCTTGGGATCCACGTTCATGGCCAGGCTGCCGCGCTGCCAGATGGCCGCCAGCATCTGGTTGACCAGGTCGAAGTGCAGCGCCAATTCCATGGGTTTGTACTGTTTCAGCTTGGCGTTGGTCTGGTAGCCCTTCATGCAGCTCTGGCGCCGGAGCGCGCCGAGGATGTTGTGTTTAACCTTCTTGACCGAGGTCAGCGCCGCCTTCATGGCCACCTGACCTCCGCCGGCTTTGCTGCCCGATTTGCCCTTGAAGTTCATGGACTGCAGCGCCGAGGCGAGCTTCACCGGGGTGGGTGAGCCGCCGAAGAAGCCGGGCACGTTGAAGGTGGTGTTGATGGCGAAGGACTGCAGCGCGTTGCCCAGCGGACCGTCGATGGCGGCGCCGATCTGCTTGCTCAATTCGGTCTGCAGGAGGTTGGTGATGGCCCCATTGAACAGGCCGATCAGCCAGTTGACCAGGAATCCCCAACTGTTGGAGATCTTCACCTTGAGCCCGTTGAGCTTGACCTTCACGCCGCTGGTCTTGGCGGTGACCTTGCCCGACGAGCTGACCGTGACCTTGATGGTGCCCGACACCGTCATCGAGGTCGCCGTGACCACCGAGTCGATGTTCACCGGGATGAAGAAGAGGGTCTTGCCCTTGATGTTCACCTTCGCTTCGACGCTGTAGATGGTGCCGACCAGGTAGAGCCCACCGTTGACCGCGGTGAGTTTGATCTTGGGGTAGCCCTTGTTGATGTACTTGTTGCCGAACTTGAACGAGGTCACCTTGGCGTTGGCGTTGAGCAGGCTCTTGTCGACCTTGAACGACTGGCCGACGATGATCGACGTGTCCAGGTTCTTGAGCACGATCTCGATGACCGTGGCGATGTCCTTGGGTTTGCTGTGGTTATGCACGCCCGAGTCGATCACCTTCTGGCCCAGCCAGGCGACCAGACCGCTGGAGACCAGGGCCTTGCTGCCATCCTTGTCCTGGGTCGGCCGGTAGGACTTGGCGGCGTAGAAGCTCTGCACCAGGGTCGACGTATTGCCCCACTCATCGGCGGCCACGATCTTGATGAGGTTGAGGCCATACTTGGTCGGGATGCTGATGGAGGCGCCGATGCCGTCGCCCACCTTCACCTGCACGCCATTGACCGTGACCTTGCCCAGGCCGCTGAGCTCGTCGCTGACGCTGAACACCACCTTCTGCTTGCCGGTGTAGTAGAGCGTCGCGCCTCGTTTCGGTGAGCTGACCATGAGCAACGGCCCGCTGGTGTCGACCCGCACCTTGCGGCTGGCGCTGACCTTGGGGTTGGTCTTGGCTTTGGCGGTGACGGTGTAGAGCCCGTCCTGGTCGAACCAGATCTGGGCGTTCACAGCGTCGATCTGGCCGCCCTGGGGCTTGATGGTGATGCCGCTCAGGGGCACGTCGTCGATGACATTGCCGTACTTGTCGGCGCCCTTGCCCTCGAGCTGGATCTTCTGGCCGTTGCTGTAGTTCTTCTTGTCCGGGTCGAGCAGCAGCTGCAACGACACGGGCGGCCCGGCCTTGATGGTGATCTTCGTCGCCACGGCGTCGTTGACGGACGCGGATTCGCAAGCGATGTCGAAGCTCGCCGCCTTGGTGCAGGCGAAGCTGCCGCCGGTCCAGGTGCAGTCGGCGGGCGTCGTGGTCTTGAAGTCCTTGGGCTGGTCGAGCACCTCGTTGCCATAAGCGTCGTAGGCCGTGCAGACCACGCTGATCGACTGGTCGACCTCGACGGTGGTGGGCGTGGCGTTGGCTTTGGAGAAGTCGGGCGCGCCAGGCACCACGGTCAGGGTCGCGGGGACCTTGGTGAGCTCCTTGTCGGCCACCGAGCAGGTGATCTTGTGTTCGCCCGCCTTGGTGGACTTGACCACCATGCCGGCTACGGTGAGATCGGGCCCGGTGTCGACCGCAAATACCACCTTGTCCGCCGGCGCGCCCGGATCCGCTGGCGGCACCAGCCAGGCGGTGTCGTTGCCGTAGGCGTCCTGCATGGAACAGGTGACCGTGCTGCCGGCATCGCCGGCGACGACCTGGACCGGGTCCAGCTTGGCCGCGACCTTCTCCGCGGGGCCGGCGATGTAGTGCACCTTGGCGCTCTCCGAGGTCAGCTTCGGACTGGAGAGCATGCAGCGCACCGGCCACTTGCCGGCTTTGGTAGAGACGACGCTCAACTTCGCTGCTGCGGGGTCGACGCCGGTCAAGGGCGCTTCGGCCAGGATCGTCCACATCTTGTCCGGCACGGCGACCGCGTTGCCGCCGGCGTCTTTGGCGACGCAGCCGATGGCCGCCATATCGCCCACTACCATCGGTTTGGCGGGCGGTATGGCCTCAACGGAGCCGATCTTGCCGGCCACAACCGCCAGCGTGGCGGGTTTGGCGGGCAGGTCGGGCTGGTCGGCCAGCAGGCAATGCAATTGGGCACTACCCAGCTGCGCTCCGGTGACGGCGAAGAGGCCACTGTCCGGGTCGGGACCGGCGACCTTGGCCACTTCGGCTGGTGTGACGGTCACCTTCCACGCAGCCTTGATGCCCGCGTTGCCGCCCGAGTCCTTGCCGGTGCAGGTCAGGGTCGCTACTTCACCGGACTCGATCGTCGCCGGGGCGACGGATGCCTCGCTGGAGACGAAGTCGCCCGCCAGTACACGGACCACCGCCGGCGTCTCATCGAGGCCGCCGCCCACCGTGTCGCGACAGGCCACGGCGTAGTTGCCAGCCTGGTCGAAGGTCGCGCTGAAGGTGCCGGTACCCGTGGCGCTCAACGCCGGGCCTTGCGGTGTCAAGACGACCGCTGCCGTCGCCAGCGCCGAACCATCGTCTGACCAGGTGCAGGTGATCGCCACCGTCTCGCCGGTCTTGACCTCATCTGGAGACACCGCGGTCGCTGGCAGTCGGGCGCCGAAGTTGCCGCCACCACCGTCCGCGCCGGGCGCCAGGGCGTTGCCCGCCGGCACGCCCGCGGGATTGTTGCCGCAGGCCGCCAGGACGAGCGCCGCGAGTATCGCAG
The DNA here is from genome assembly GCA_964438735.1 of uncultured Enterobacteriaceae bacterium. GTDB lineage: Bacteria > Myxococcota_A > UBA9042 > UBA9042 > UBA9042 > CAYTLW01. The sequence goes on from CAYTLW010000037.1 coordinate 51,477, forward strand.
CGACGCGCCGCCAAGATGTTCGATGTGTCGTCGAGCCCATCGCGAACCCCCTTGCGGCGCACCATACCGGAGGCCCGATGGCATGGCGAGAACGGACCGCCGCGCGGGTGGCCGAAGTGAGGGAGCAAGCCCCCATCTCGAGGGGATGTCTACAGGTCGTGATCCCGCCGAATCTCAGCCAGCAGGCCACGCGCGCCGGCCAGGCAGATCTGGTAGACGCGCTCGAAGCCGTCGCCCGCGCCGTAGTAGGGATCGGGCACGTCCTGGCCATCCGCTTCCGGATCATGCGAACGGAGCAGCGTGACCCGTGCTTCGGCCGCCGCATCCGGCGCCATGCGCAACATGTCGCGCAGGTTGGCGCGGTCCATGGCCAGGATGTAGTCGAATCGGTCGAAATCGTCGCGCTGGAACTGTCGGGAGTGGCCGACCAGGGCGATGCCGTGGCGTCTGGCCGCGGCCTGTGATCGGGCGTCCGCCGACTCGCCAACGTGCCATGCCGAGGTGCCGGCGCTGTCGACCTCGATGGCGTCCTGCAATCCAGCCTGTCGAATCAGGTGGATCAGGATGCCCTCGGCGGTCGGCGAACGGCAGATGTTGCCCAGGCAGACACATACGATTCGAATCATGCGGTCCTCACTGGAGACTCGAGGGGGCTTCCGCGACTCATCCCTGCTGAACCTGGGTCATGGCCTGGTTCGCGGCGCTCTGCATCAAGATCATGCTGACGAGTTGAAAGCCGAAAAAGGACAGCACCAGCGAGATGACCGGCAGGTTGTTGTCGACGTGTATGCCCCGTGCCCGCATGGGTTCCTGCAGGAAGATGGGCCACTGGTAGGCAACATAGAAGCCCCACAGCCCACAAGTCACGATCGTCAACAGGAAGTCGACGAGGGTGTTTGGCTTGTCGTCACCGCGAAGCGCCTGGATGTCGCTGCCCAGCTGGAAGAACCAGACCAGCCCCCACAGGCCGCAGGTGATCAGGGTCAGGATGATGTACAGGACGATATTGCGCGGTTCGCTCACGGCCCCTCCGGAGGGCTGTGACATCGTGCTGGATCGCGCGCTGTCCACCGCCCGCGGAGATGTTGGCACAGCACCGAAACGGGGTCCATCCCCGCCCCTGACGCCATTCGTGCCGCGGGCCAGGCAGCCCCGGCGAATCCGGTCAGTTGACCGTCTTGCTCATCCGACGCCGGCTGCGCCGCGTCTCGACGGCCGCTTTGGGCGCCGGTCGAACGACGACCGCGCCTTCGCTGACCGTCAGCTCAATCTTGGACTTGGGCGCGATACCCGCCTCGCGCAACAACACGCGATCGATGATGACGCCGTAGCTATTTCCGATTGTCGCGAGCTTCTTGATCATGTCTTGAATCGCCTCGCGTCGAAGGACGCTTATTCTACGCCAAGGCACGCAGTTACTGCGTGTTATAGAACCTCGATTACCCCCCGGTGCAAGCAGTATAGAGGCCAATGGTCGAACAAGGCGTAAAGTTCTGTGTGGTTTCGACGAACATTTATGTGTTTCTTGATTAACGTCTTTGTTCCAACAGGTTGCAACGCGTGATCTGGGGCATATGAGGCCGATTGCCCGGCGACCGACTGTTGAGGGAGGTCGAGGATCGCACAAAGTCAGCGGTTTCATTGACAGGGACGACAACGGGCCCGATTCTGCGGGCGATGAGCGGACGCCTCCCAGCCATGCCCCATGTGCCAGCCCCGGCCGGTCACGTGCGCCTGCTGATGCTGATCCTGTGCGCCGGACTCGCCCTTCCGACCCCACTGGACGCGGCCAGCAAGCGCCGTCGGGCCGCGGCGTCCAAGCGAAGCAAGGTCAAACGCAGCAAGGCGACAAGGGCGAAGAACAGGCGCGCAAAGGCCCGGCGCGGCAAGGCGAAGCGGGGCAAGCGCTCCAGCAAGTCCGCGGCCGCCAGGAAGGCTCGCCAACGGCGCTGGATCGCCACCATGAAGCGGCGCTGCAGCAAGCGGAAGAACCGCCGCAGCGCCTCCTGTCGCTCCTTCGCAAAGAACCAGCGCAAGCGCAAGGCCCTGGCTCGCTACCGCGCCGATCGCAAGTACTGCGCCCGTCGCAGTCGCCGCAAGACCCGCCGCTGCAAGACCCACGCCCGGGCAGTGCGCAAACGTCGCCTCCACTGGCGGATCTGCGGACGCGGCTACGGCCGCGCTCGTCACCGCGAGAGTGTGCGGTCCTTCGCTCGCCGGTACCGCGTGTCGGTCTCGTCGGTGCGGGCCTGGAATCGGCTCGGTCGAACCCACCGGCTGAAGAAAGGCCGACGCTACGTGATCCGCAAGTCGCCACTGGAAGGGCAGCGCCTCTCCGGCGGCACCCTGCTGACACCCGAGCGCGGACTGCTGGCCATGCAGCGCCCCCAGCGGGGCTGGGGTCGGCCGGTCACGGTGCAGGCCATCCGCGCCGCGGCGCGCGCTGTGCAGGACACCTGGCCAGAACGAGACCGACTGATCGTCGGCGATTTGAGCAAGCGTGGGGGCGGCTGCCTGCCGCCGCACAAGTCTCATCGCGGCGGCCTGGATGCCGATATCGGCTACTACCAGCGGGACGGCGTGCAGCGGAACTGGATGACCCTGGCGACGCCGGCGACCGTCGACGCGGACCGCACCTGGCTCTTCCTGAAGGCCATGCTGGCGAGCGGCCAGCTGCGCTATGCATTTATCGACTACGGCCTGCAGAAGCCCCTGTACGAGGCCGCGCGCCTGGCCGGTGAGAGCACCCAGACGCTGGCTCGCGTATTCCAGTATCCGCGCCCGAAGTCCGCCACCCGGTCGAGCGTCTTCCGCCACCTCCGTGGTCACGCCGATCACATGCATGTGCGCTTCACCTGCCCCGGCAAGTCCGGCTGCAAGCTCGCCTCGGATGTGGTCGAGCGGATTCGCACCGCGCGCCTGGAGCGTCGACATATCAAGACCAATGAAGCGGAGATTGCCGAAGAGGATCGAGAGGATGGTGAGATCGCCGTCGATCATGGCGACGACGCGGATGCCGACGACGAGGCGCCGCCCGAGCCTGCGGATTCACCTGCCGATCCACCCGCCGATCCCGCCGCCGACCCGGCGGACAAGGCGCCACCGCCCGCGGTCGGTCCCACCGGCGGCGTGCCCGCCGGTAGTGCCCCCTGATCCCGGCCAGCATGCGTGCCGCCGCGCCCCGCATCCCCAAAGACCTGACGACGGGCACAAGACCTGTTGCCAACGCGCTTGACACGTCACAGAACGTTGCGGGAATCTCCGTCCCGCGCGCCGGCCCCGCAGTCGTGCGCCGAAGTGGCGGAATGGTAGACGCAGCGGACTCAAAATCCGCCGAGCTTGCGCTCGTGAGGGTTCGAGTCCCTCCTTCGGTACCAGGTATGCGGGGCGGCGCGCGCTTTCGTTGGTCGCCCCCGATACTCGCCGCAGCCGCTTGCCTGGCGCTCATGGCCACCACCACGCCGGCGGCGGCGTTCGAAGATGGCGTGATCGATCCGCAAGCGCCGGCCAGGACTTCCGCCCAGCAGCCCAAGCCGCCCGCGGCGCCCAAGCCGCCGGTCCGTTCTGAGATCAGCGCGCAGCTGCGTTTTCGAGCCTCCCAGGCCAGCCACATCTCGGTCCTGCAGGCGGACCAGGAGGACCTGCTGCGGGGTATCTTCCAGCGCCTCCGGCTGGGTGCCCGCTTCACGATGGCCGAACTGGAAGCGACCATCCAGCTTCAGTCGGCGAGCATGTTGGGCGAGGCCGGGCCGGTGCAATTCCAACCGCCTGGCGCGGCACCTTCGGGCCCGGGCGATGTGCCGATGCCCATCGGCCTGCAACAGGGACGCCTGCTGTGGAAGCCGGGCTGGCTGCCATCGGTGGACGTGGAACTTGGCCGCATGGCCCTGCAGTACGGCAAGGGACGGCAGATCGGCAGCTACGACTTCCACGAGACGGGCAACGCCTTCGACGGCCTGAAACTCCATTACGGCATCCCCGACTATCTCGACGTGGACGTGCTGGCGGTGAAGCTCCGCCGCAACACCGCCCATCCCGAGTTGGAGCGCAACCTGCTGGGCGCCTATATCGCCGGCAAACCGACCAAGGTCATCGAGGCGGACGTCTACTTCCTCTACGTCACCGACGGCGAAGAAGACGTGCGCCTGGATGTGCAGACCCTGGGCGCGCGCCTGCAGTGGCGACCGCTGAAATGGCTCGAGCTCGAGGCCGAAGGGGCCTTCCAGGTCGGCACCCAGCAGCCGGCGGGCATCGTCGAGCCGTTGGACCATTTCGCCACCAGCTGGACGGCCGCGCTGACCGCGGCGCACGATTTTGGCGTGCCCCTGGCGGTCGGATTGCAGATGCAACAACACTCCGGCAACGAGGGCGAGAGCGATGACCAGGTGCGCACCTGGCGGCCGCTCTACCCCAACCTGGACGAGCACCTCGGCCTGCTGCAGATCGTCGATCAACGCAACCTGATGCAGTACCACGGCTGGTTGCGGGTGGGCGACGACAAGGGCGTCTCGCTGACTGTGGACCTGCGTCTGCATAACAGCATCGTCGGCAGCCCCGTGCCCGCCTTCAGCGAACCCAAGCTATCGGGCAATGATGGCGAGTGGGCGCCGCTGGGCACCGAGATCGACACGCGCTTGCGCTGGCCCATGTTCGGCTCATCGGAGCTGCTGGTGGCCACGGGTGTGTTTGCGCCATCGGACGCGTTGGGGGCCAAGCTCGGGCGGGCCTGGGCGCGTCAATACCTGGCCCAGTGGAACACGAGCTTCTAGCTTTGATCGCTTGACAGAGACGGCGATCTGGACGACACCGAGGCCGCTACTTCAGCCTCGGGGGAACGTCCATGTCGCAACTGAAACTATCGCACGCCGGTCGTACTGACGTCGGCATCGTCCGCCAGAAGAACGAGGACGCTTACCTCATCGACGACGGCGCGAACCTCTTTGTGGTTTGCGATGGCGTCGGCGGACGCACGGGCGGCGAGGCTGCCAGCCGCATCGGAAGTGAGTGGATCGGCCGCCGCATCCACGAACGCAAAGACCTGCTCAACAGCTTCGGCGAGCCCGGCGCGCGCATCACCCGGCGCGAGATCGGCCAGATGCTGGAGAACGCCATCAGCGAGGCCAGCGGCCAGATTCGCGATCACGCCACGGCCAACCCGGAGCTGTCGGGCATGGCGACCACCGCGGCGTCGCTGCTGATCGCCGGCGACCACGCCTTCATCGCCCACGTGGGTGATTCGCGCGTCTACCTGTGCCGCCACAAGACGCTCCACCTGCTGACCGAAGATCACAGCCTGCTCAACGATCTGAAGCGCCGCGGTCGCGATCCCGATCGCAGCCACCTGGGCGCCGCCTACCAGGGCGCGCTGACCCGAGCACTGGGTGTGCTGAACACCGCGCGTGTCGACCTGCTCGATCTGGAAGTGCTGCCCGGCGATCGCTTCGTGATCTGCTCCGACGGCGTGCACGGTGTGGTCGGCGACACCTCCATGCAGTCGATCGCGCCGCACGGCTCGGCCAAGGAGGCGGCCTACACCTTCGTCGATATGGCGCTGCAGAATGGCGCGCCGGATAACGCCACGGTGATCGTGGTCGACGTCATCCAGGAGGCCGCAGAGGATCGCGTCGAGCGCGTCCGCCGTCGCCTCGAAGCGCTGCAGGCGATCTCCATGTTCCGCTACCTGCCCTACCCGGACCTGATCCGGGTCGCCGGCATCGCGGTGGAGACTCGATTCCCGGCCGGCTCGACGATCCTGCACGAGAACGACATGGGCGAGAGCCTGTACGTGATCCTGGAGGGCGACGCCAAGGTGCTCAAGAGCGAGGTGGTCATCGCCGAGCTGGGCGCCGGCGCTCACTTCGGCGAGATGAGCCTGATTGAGCGCGCCCCGAGATCGGCCGCCATCCAGGCCCATAGCGACCTGATCGCCCTGGTCATCGAGCGCGAGCCCTTCTTCTCGCTGCTGCGCGAAGAGGTGACGGCCGTGAAGCTGCTCTGGGGCATGGTGCGCATGCTCAACGCGCGGCTGCGCTCCACCAGCGACGAACTCACCACCATGAAGGCCATCAGCGCGGGCCCCCCGCCCGGTTGATTTCAGCATCGCCAACGTTCAGGAGCTCGTCGATGTCGACACCGAACGCATCGTTGCCCTGGCTGGTGGCGCTGGTCATCGGCGCCTTCGTGGCGTCCTGCGTGCCGCCTCAACCGCCGCCGCCGCGTCCAAGCGAGGCCGAGATCGCCGCCCGCCAGGCCAAGAAGGCCAATCGCGGCCGTCCCGCGCCGGACAAACATGCCGCTCGAAAAGACGGTTTGAAGGGCGGCAAGCTGGTCTTCCAGGACGACTTCGAGCGGGCAGAACTCGGCGGCGACTGGGCTGTCCTGCAGGCCGGCGAGTGGCAGATCAAGGCCGGTAAATTGAAGGCCAATCGGGTGCCGGTCTACGACGATCGCAACAAGGGCGTATGGCTCAACGTCAAGCTGCCGGACAAGGCGCGGATCGAGTTCGAGGCCCTGGCCGTGGACGAACGCGGCGACACCAAGTGCGAGGTCTTCGCCCGCAGCAAGAGCCACGAGGCCGGCTACTCGATCATCTTTGGCGGCTGGAATAACACCATCAACACCATCGCCCGCCTGGGCGAACACGAGCCCAAACGCGCCATTCAGCGGCCCCACGTGCCGGTGAAGACCGGGAGCACCTACAAGTGGACCATCGTGCGCACCGACAACGTCGTGCGCTGGTACGTGGACGATAAGTTCATGATCGCCTACGACGATGCCGAGCCCGTACGCGGGCGGTATTTCGGTTTCAACAACTGGCTCACCAAGGTCTCGTTCGACAAGATCAGAATCTGGCAACTGTAGGACTGCAAAGCGATGACTGCGGACCATGTCCACTGCGGATTATCGGCGTTGGGGCGCGCTGCCGCCCGATGTGTCCGGACAGTTTGACGCGCGGCATTGTCGCGGCGACAATGCGACCGGCGAAGCTGGAGGCGAAGGTGCCCATCCGATGCACGTCCTATGGCGAGACGAATGTGGGGCGGAAACGCACCCACAACGAAGACAATCTGCTTGTCTTCCCCGAGCGCAACCTGTTTGTCGTCGCAGATGGCATGGGGGGGCACGCTTGCGGTGAGGTCGCCAGCGAGATGGTGGTCACAACCATGCGCGACTACTTCGGTCGGGCCATGGGCGACGACGAAGCCACCTGGCCGGGGCGCGAAGAACGCGGGCGTACCGAGAGCGAGAACATGCTCAACGCCGGCATCCGCTGGTGCAACTACTCCATCTGGGAGCGGGGCCACGCCGACGCCAAGTTCAAGAACATGGGCACTACCGTAGTCGGCATCCACATCGATGACGAGTACGTGGCCACCGCACACGTCGGTGATTCGCGCTGCTATCGGCTGCGCGAGGCCGAGCTCACCCAGATCACCGAAGACCACTCGCTGCTGAACGATTACAAGAAGATGGCGGTCCTGACGCCGGAGGAAGAGGAGAACTTCCCCCACAAGAACATCATCGTCCGTGCCTGCGGCCTCAAAGAAGACGTGCTGGTCGACATCCAGCGCGAGCGCCCGGAGACCGGCGACATCTACATGCTCTGCAGCGATGGCCTGTCCGGAGAGGTGACCGACCCGCAGATCCGCGACATCATGCTCGCGGCTAATGGTGACCTGAAGGCGATGACCCAGAAGCTGATCCAGGTAGCCTGTGACAACGGTGGCAAAGACAACATCACCGCTATCACGGTGCGTATCGAAGAAATCTGAGCCGGCAGTTCAGATCTTGCCAGCGATCCCGACGTTGTTCGCCCGCCGCCGCCCTCGCTCGGCGGCTGCTGCTATTGTAGGAGAACAGACATGAGGAATTTCAGCCACGCCCCGCTGACCAGACACAGGGGGGCTTCCGGAAGCCCCCTCGGCCCGAAAAACGTCGTTTTCGGGCCTCACCCC
>CAYTLW010000038.1:0-6480 GCA_964438735.1 uncultured Enterobacteriaceae bacterium
GCGGCACATGGCTTGGACGCCAAACTGGGGAAGTGCTTCGGGACCGTCGAACTAGGAGCTTGATTCGCACTCCGGTCCGACCGCTGAACGCCGATCTGACGGCGGCCTGCGCGTCCCGCAAGAGCTTGAATTGACTACGGCCAGCCCTGCGCCTTGCAGAACACACATGCCTTGCACCTCGATGTCCATCGACCAAACCTCCGTAGCGAATCAAGCTCCTAGCGCATTTCGGCGGGCATGACCTGGACCGGCTGGCCGTCGGGGCCGGACTCGATCCGGCCCAGCTTCTCCACCTTGGGCTGGGCCCCCTTTGCGCCAACACGCACGGCCAGGGTCGCGCCGCGCATGTCACCGCCCTGAGACCATCGCACATCGATGGCCAGCAGGCCGCTGACCGTGGCCGGCACACGCAGCGAGAACGGGTGCACACTTGGCGCCCCTGCGGTCTGGGCGCCGTGAACCCGAACTTCACCGCCGCTGACCTGCAGGCCGTCGACCCCGCGGATGGCCGTGGTCAAGGCGGCCAGCGGCATGGTGGCCTCGAAGGTGAACTGCACCTCGTGGGCCCTGTCGTCGGCGACGACGGTGGTCCCCTCGTACCACGCCCGCAAGGGCACATGCGCCTCGGTGGACAGCGGCGTGCGAGTCGCCGGTTCGGCCGTGGCGACAGGCGTCTTCGGGGTGGAAGCCGTCGCTTGTTGTCGAGCGCAGCCGGAGCTGGCCAACAAAAAGACGGCGACCCCCAGCGAGAGGGCGAACATCTCAAGCCCGGCGCGACGGTGGATCATGGCGCTCTCCTGCCCTGGCGCGGAGGCCGCGGGTGTGTGTGGCTTCATCATGGCTGCACCACCATCTGCCAACCGTCCAGGTCCTTTTCGGCATCCTTGGATGACGGCAGGCGCACGGTGACCGTGTACCAGGTGTTCGAATCGGCGGCGAAGGTGGCGGTCGGACAACCCGCGGTCGGGCCGGTGCTCTTCCAGTCGGATGCGACGACTTTGGAGCGCTTGCGGATGAACATGTCGACCGCGTTGTCGGTGCAGGTCGCGCCCACCGGCTTGATGAGTGAAATGGTCGTCTTCGTGCCGGTGCCCAGGTAGCGGTACATCCGCGCACCGCCGTGCTTGTTGAACGGACCCTTGTAGGTGGCCCGCCGCGTGCGCTCGTGGCCGGTGACCGGGTTGGCGCCGGACTTCAGCAGCGGATAGAGGCGCCAGAAGTCGGCGTCGTACAGTGTTCCGCTGTTGTCCGGGTAGGCGATCTTGTTGGCGTAATGTTTGCCCAGATCGTTGTCCACGTCCCATGGATCAGGCACGTCGCCCTTGCCGCTGCAAGAGCCGGCGCAGAGCGCGTCATAGGGGGAGTCCACGCGGGTCTGCCAGAGCTTCTTCAGGCCCTCCGCCTGGCCGCCGAAGAGGCTGTTGTAGCAGCCCGCGAAGGCGTGCAGAGAGGTCAACGCCGGCGTGGTGACCTGGCAGGTCGACAACACGGTGTAGATGCGATCGAAGCTGCCGCTGTTGGGCTTGGCATCGCGCCCATCCCACAGGTGGTAGAGGAAGGCCGCCACACCCGCCTCGCTATGCACGGAGCGGTCGTCGCCCTTGGTCTGCTGGCTGAAGTCGTAGACGAAGCCGCCCTTCTGGTTCTTGCCGGAGGTGCTCACGTATTGGGGGTCGGCCCAGACGATGGCGCTCAAGCCGTTGCCGTACCCCTCGCCGAACGCGGTCCGTGGATTGACGATCTGCCCGAAAGCATGGGGCCCGCCAATGGTGTCGCTGCGGAAGAGATTGCGTTCGAGATAGTGGCCGAATTCGTGCGCCACGGTGTGGTCGTCGTACTCGTCCGTATCCACGTTCTCCTTGCCCTTGAGATAGACCGATGGGATGCCATTTTCGGTGGTGAAGTGGGCCGCCGAGCCCATGTCGCCCTTGGTCTTGTCGCCCTTGGTCGGGTTGTTGTTGACGCTCCAGTTGAAGAGCATCATCGGCAACTTCACCTTGGGGTTGCCCTGGCACATGGTCTCGATGGACTCCAGGGACGTGTCCAGCACGGTGAATGGCGCGCCCATCCGCTTGACATATTTGCCAGCGGACCAGACCAGCGGCGCATGCATATTCACGCCGGATTTGGGTGCCTTGATGCCGGTCGGCGTCTGCATCGCGTACAGCGACTTGCCGTTGGTATTGTCCACCACCCGCACGTCGTAGCGCGCCCCCTTGCAGGCATCTGGAGCGATGCCATCGGCGGCGTGGCCGTCCGACAACAGGCGCGCGTTGACCCGCACATGCACCGACGCCCCAGCCGGCACCGATAGCGCATAGTTGCCCTTGTCGTCCGTCCGCGCGCTGGCGACCACGGCGCCGTTGACCAGGCCCAACACCTCGACGCGGCGGGCGGGCTTGTTTTGGCCCTTGCTGTAGCCCAATGCCGGGCCGCCCTCGCTCTTATCCAGGGCCGGCACCCAGCCAAAGGTGATGGTGCCGGAGATGATCGAGCCGGCGTTGCAGCCGGCTTTGGGCGTGAACACGCATTTGCCGGTCTTGGCGTTGCAGCTGTCCACGGTGCACGCCTGCTTGTCGTCGCAGACAGTGGCCTTGGCGCCGCCGCACTTGCCCTTGGCGCAGAACGACTTGCTGGTGCAGTTGTCGCCATCGTCGCACCAGCCGACGGCGTTGACCTGCTTGCAGGCGCCGTCGCTGGCGCAGCTGTCCAGCGTGCACTCATTGCCGTCGTTGCACTTGGCGATACCGGTGCAGACCGCGCCCTGGCAGGCGTCCTTGGTGGTGCATGCGTGGCCGTCGTCGCAGCCCTTGCCATCCTTGGCCGGCGTGGCCGTGCAGGTGCCCTTGATGCACGCAGATGCGTAGCACGCCCCGGCGTTCGCGCAGTCGGAGTTGGACTGGCAGGACTTGGCTGTGGTCGGCTTGGTCGACTTCAGCAGGTAGGGGAAGGTCACGTACTTCCAGCTGACCTTGCCCTGGCCGATGGCGCCGTACTTGCTGCTGCCCCAGCAGTAGAGCGAGCCGTCCAGGGCGATGGCGCAGTTGTGCTGGTAGCCGGCCGAAAGGGCCTTCATGGGCGGGCCGCCCGCGGGCATGGGCCAGCGGCGGGGCGACAGCAGCTTCTGACCGGCCTGCCCCAGGTCATTGCGGCCCCAACACCAGACCTTGCCATCGGCGCGCAACACGCAGGAATGGTCGCTGCCAGCGGTGATGTCCGTGGCGTCGTCGATCAGCGACACCACGCCGGGCACACCGGAGCCGGACAGGCCGCCGTTGCCCAATTGGCCATACTTGTTGCTGCCCCAGCAGGCGACCCGGCCGTCGACCAGCAGGGCGCAGGCGTGACTGATGCCCGTCACCACCCGCTTGGCCTTCAAATTGCCGAATACGGGCTTGTCGGCGACCAGCTTGGCGCTGCTGCCGTGGCCCGCCGTGCCCGAGTGATTCGAGCCCCAGCAGTGCACGGTTCCGGCCCCAGTCACGGCGCAGGTGGTCACGTTTAGCGAAGCCAGGTCGATCATCTGCGGTACCTGCGCGATGGGCGTCGCCTTCAACCAGGGCAGGTTCTTGTTGTTATTGAACTGGTACCAGGCGCCTTCGCCCCAGCAGAGCAACTCTCCGGCGGTCCGGCGTGCGCAGGTGTGCTGATAGCCGGCCCGCACGGCGACCAGGTCACCGGGTCCGGGCACCGTAATGGGCACCTTGGCCACGCCGCCGGCCTGGCCATAGCCGGTCTGGCCCCACTTGTTGTAGCCCCAGCAGCGGGCCTTGCCGTCGGCGCCGATGGCGCAGGCGTGGTACAGGCCGGCGTCCAGGTGCTGGACCCCGTTCAGTCCGGTCACCGGCGCGATGTCGATCTCCTCGTCGCTGAGCTTGTTGCGGCCAAGCTGGGCGAGCTGATTGCGTCCCCAGCAGGAGACCGTGCCACCTGGTCGCAGGGCGCAGCTGTACTCGCGACCCACCGCCACATCCGTGCCCCAGGGCATGGCGCACGCCCCGCTGACGCAGATGAGCTGGCCGCCACAGGGCGTGCCCGTTGCCGCCACCACGTGCTGGCAGCCAGTGCTGGGATCGCAGACGGACAGGGTGCACGGGTTGCCGTCGTCGGGGCAGGGCGGCGCGTCCCCGCCAGACTTGCAGAGGCCGCCCTTGCAGGCGTCGGAGGTGGTGCACTTGCTGCCGTCGCTGCACTTGGCGCCTTCGCCCGCGACCTTGGTGGTGCAAGCTCCAGACTTCTTGTCGCAGACCTCGGTGGTGCAGCTGTTGCCGTCGTCGCAGGTCTTGGCCGGCCCGCCGCAGCTGCCGCCCTTGCAGCGGTCGTAGGTCGTGCATGCGTTGCCGTCGTCGCAGAGAGCGACATTGGGCGCGAAGTTGCACTTGCCAGAGAGTGGATCGCAGACATCGTCCGTGCACGCGCTGCCATCGCTGCACTTGGCCTTGCCGGTGCAGCGACCGGCTTTGCAGGCGGTGGCCGCCGTGCACTTGTCGCCGTCGTCGCACCCCTTGCCGTCCTCGTTGAGGTGGGAGACGCAGAGCGAAGTCGCCCCATCGCATTTCCATGTGAAGCAGGCGCCGCCAGGTCCGCAATCCGCGTCCTTCTTGCAGCCCGATGGTGCGGCAGGTTTGGTATTGGGCATGGAGACCGGCTTGGTCAGGGTGCCCTTCTGCGACACGCCCAACTCGCCGACGGCGCTGAAGCCCCAGCAGAGCAGCGATCCATCCCGGCGCAGGGCACAGGTATGAAAGACACCGGCGTCGATCATCGCGATGTCACCCGGTGAGCCAAAAACCGCCTTGGGTTTGCTGCGGTCAATCGTGTCGCCGGAGCCCAACTGGCCGTACTTGTTCCAGCCCCAGCAGCGCCCCTTGCCGGAGTCCAGGACCGCGCAGGTGTGGTAGACGCCGGCGGAGACCTGGACCACCGATGACAGGCCTGTGACCGTGACCGGCGCCGGCTGATTGACCACCTGCCCGTTGCCAAGGCGGCCGTACGTGCCCAGTCCCCAGCACGACACGCTGCCTCCCTGGCGCAGCGCGCAGGCATGGTAGGCGCCCGCGCTCACCTGCGTGGCGTCGTCGATGCCGACCACCGCCTCGGCGTGACCATGCTTGTTGAAGTAGCCCCGCCCCGTCTCGCCATAGGTATTGCTGCCCCAGCAGAACACCCGTCCTTTGCGCAGCGCGCAACTGAAGCCGCTGCCGATGCTCAGGTCGTCCAGATCGGACACGTCGACCATCGCCGTGGGCAAGGTGAAGTTGAGCGCCAGCTTGCGCGCCGACTGGTAGGAGCCGTTGTAGCCGAAGCACCAGGCCCCGCCGCCGCGCAACATGCAGCTGTGGTTGTTGCCGGTGGCCACGGTGGTGGCGGTCGCCGCGCCGAGGGTGAACTTGGCCAGCCCCTGGGCTTTGACCTTGGTGCCGCCGCCGAGCTGTCCCCAGGTGCCCCGTCCCCAGCAGGCCGTGCGACCGTCGACCAGGTTGGCGCAGACATGGCCGCGACCGGCTTGAACCGAACGCGCACCACTGACGCCGCCGACGGCCTTCGGCGGACCGCTGCCAACGACGCCGTTGCCCAGTTGCCCCTCTTTGCCGGAGCCCCAACACACCACCTTGCCGTCGGGCTTCAATGCGCAATTGAACTGCGCCGACGAAGTCACCGAGGTCGCCCAAGGCTGCCGACACTGACCGGAGATGCAGATCCGGTCGTCACCGCAAGGGCTGAACTTCGGCGCCGACTTCAGCCCACACGCCCCCGTCTTGGCATCGCAGAGGCCGCTGGCGCAGGCATGACCGGGGCAGACCTTGGCCGCGCTGCTGCACGTGCCTGACTTGCACAGGTCGACGGTGCACGGTTTGCCGTCATCGCACGTCAACTTGTCGTCGGCTGTGTACACACATCCCTTGGCGTTGTCGCAGGCATCCTTGGTGCAGGTGTTCTTGTCATCACAGGTGATCTTGCTGCCCGCGCAGGCGCCGCCGGCACAGGTGTCCTTGTCGGTGCACGCGTCCCCGTCATCGCAACCGGCCGGGTTGTGCGTGGTGGTGCAACCGGTCTTGGCGTCGCACGCGTCGTCTGTGCACACGTCCTTGTCGTCACAGGTGATGGTGGCGCCCGCACAGAGCCCGACCGCGCAGGTGTCCTTGTCCGTGCATTTGCTGGCGTCGTCGCAGGGCGCGCTGTTGTGCTGGGTGGTGCAGCCTGTCTTGGGGTCGCAGCCGTCGTCTGTGCAGACGTCCTTGTCGTCGCAGGTGATGGTGACGCCGGCACACAGCCCGACGGCGCAGGTGTCCTTTTCGGTGCACTTGCTGTTGTCGTCGCATGGCGCGCTGTTGTGCTTGGTGGTGCAGCCCGTCTTGGGGTCGCAGGCGTCGTCGGTACAGACGTCCTTGTCGTCGCAGGTGATGGTGGCTCCGGCGCAGAGTCCGACGGCGCAGGTGTCCTTTTCGGTGCACTTGCTGTTGTCGTCGCATGGCGCGC
>CAYTLW010000038.1:6580-48415 GCA_964438735.1 uncultured Enterobacteriaceae bacterium
TGGTGGTGCAGCCGGTCTTGGCATCGCAGGCGTCGTCCGTGCACACGTCGCCGTCGTCGCAACTGATGGTGGCCCCGGCGCACAGCCCGACGCCGCAGGAGTCGTCCTTGGTGCACGCGTCGCCATCGTCGCAGACGTCGTTGTTGTTGGTGACCGTGCAGCCGGAGGCCGGCAGGCAACTATCGTCGGTACAGCTGTTGCCATCGTCGCACTGGATCGACGTTCCCGCGCACTTGCCCTCGCCGCAGACGTCCTTTCCAGTGCAGGCGTCACCGTCGTCGCACTCGGCGGTGTTGTTCTTGGTGGTGCAGCCGGTTTTGGCGTCGCAGGCGTCATCGGTGCAGACATCGCCATCGTCACAGGTGAGCTTGGTGCCGGCGCATTTGCCGCCATCACAAGCGTCCTTTTCGGTACATGCGTCGCCGTCGTCGCAGCTGCCGTCGGCGGGTTCGTGGGTACACCCCTTGTCGGGATCGCATCCGTCCTTGGTGCAGGGTTCGCCGTCGTCACAGTTCTTGCCACCGGCGCAGGCGCCGGCGTCTGGCGTTCCGCCATCTTTGGCTGCCGAGTCGGGCGCTTTGTGTCCTTGCTGCCGGCATCCGGCGAGCCGGTGTCCGCGCCGGGACCGGTATCGTCGGGTCCTGCGCTGTCCCCGCCCGTCGCGCCAGCATCGGACGGCTCTTCTGCCGGTGGATCCTCGGTGCAGCCAACCGCGGTGGCCAGGACCAGGATTCCGCCCCATAAGGCGACGTTCGCTACGGTTCTACTCACCGCGCCCTCCCCCATTCAACACGCGTCTGGTCGCGACCGCATGGCGCCCTGACGACGCGTCATAGCGGCCTCTCGCGTCCGAGCCGGGTGACCCTTTGGCGATCCAGCTCTGTGCCGGCGTTCGAGCGGCCATGGTGACAAGTCGGGTGCGCGCCTTCAAGGCGGGCGCGGCGATCGCCTGTATTCAGGCCATGGCGTCAGCGATCATCAACCGCCGCGTCCGCCCCAGAGCGCGTCGGTCAACAGGGCGCTCTCGCGCGCCTCGTGGTTGCGCATCTGCTCCAGGAAGCGCCGGGCGAGATCGACAACGGCCGCATCCGGGACGGATCCGTCGTCGACACTTGTCTTCAGTGCGGTCAACAGCTCCGTCAAAGCACCATGCTCACCGAGTATCGCCTCCAGCCGGCCCGACAACTGCGGCGAAGACCGTGACACCGCGCCTCGAAGTGCTTCGGGCGCCTCTTCTCGGTCGAAGTGGGCCGGCAACATGGTGCCCAGCCGATTGACGATGGTCGCGATTTCGGCGCGATTCGTGGTCTCGCTGAGGTCGCGCAATTCGCCCGCCAGGTGTCGGTGATCCTCGACGATCACAGCCGTCTGGTCGCCTGAGTCCCCGTGGCGAGCGGTCATGTTCTCCTCCTGCAGGCTGCTGACAGTTCCGACCACGCATCTCAAGGATCGGCGACGGGCGTCCGCTGTCAAGGGTGATGTTCGAACTTCAGACGCACGCCGTCATGAACCCCGGATCGAACAACGACCGCGAAAACCACAAAAACCCCGCCCTCAGTGGCATACTCCCCGACCTGCCCCGGTCCCCCCGTTCCGAGGACCCCAATGACACGCCTCGATCTGAAGTTCTCATTCCAGTGCAACAATCGTTGCGTCTTCTGCGTCCAGGGGGACAAGCGCGAGCACGAACCGGACAAGACCACCGAGGAGCTGCGCGAGATCCTGGCCGAGAAGCGGGCCACCTGCGAGTCGGTCGTATTCACCGGCGGAGAGGTCACCCTGCGCGAGGATCTGCTCGAGATGGTCGCCGAGGCCAGGACCCTGGGCTATCGATCGATCCAGATCCAGACCAACGGCCGCCGGCTCAGCTACGCGCCCTACGTGGAGGCGCTGGTGGACGCGGGCGTGACGGAGTTTGCGCCGGCCATCCACGGCGCAGACGCTCGCACGCACGACAACCTGACCCGGGCCAAAGGCGCGTTTCGGCAGACCGTACAGGGCGTCGCCAACGCCCGGGCGCGCGGCGCTCGCGTGGTGATGAACTCGGTCATCGTGCAGCAGAATTATCGCCAGCTGCCGGCGATGGTGCGCCTCTTTGCTCGACTACGCGTTCAGCAATCGCAGTTCGCTTTCGTGCACGCGTTGGGCACCGCCGAGCAGTTCTTTGCCCACGTGGTGCCGCGCTATGGCCGTCTGCTGCCCTTCCTGCACGAGGCGCTGCGCATCGGCGAGGAGGCCGGCCTGCGCATGATGACCGAGGCGGTGCCCTTCTGCCTGATGCACGGTCGGGAGCGCTTCGTGGCCGAGCGCATCATGCCTACGACCGCGATCGTCGACGGCAAGCGGCGCATCGACGACTACGCGGAGTACCGCTGGAACGAGGGCAAACTGCGCGGGCCGCCCTGCGAGAGTTGCACCTGGCAGGAACACTGCGAGGGTCCGTGGCGCGAGTATCCCGAGCGCTTCGGCTGGGACGAGTTCGAGCCCCGCTCTGACGACCCCGCGACCGTACTCGCCGCGCAACCAGCCGTGTAGCGAACCGCTAAGCCGCGGGCTTGAAGTGCGCGGTAAAAGCCCGGAGCACGGGCTTCTGCTCGGTGATCACCGACCCTGTCGCCTGCTCCCGCTTGCGCCATGCCTCCGCGACCACCTCGACCAGGTAGTCGACATGGCTCTGCGTATAGGTGCGGCGCGGAATGGCCAGGCGTACCAGCTCCAGGTCGGCGCAGATGTCGGGGCCGCCCTCCGGATTCGGCCGGCCGAACATGACGGTGCCCACCTCGACCGCGCGCACGCCGCCCTCGATGTACAGGGCGTGCGTCAGGGCCAGGCCCGGATACTGGTGGGCGGGGATGTGGGGGTAGAAGCGAGCGGCGTCGATGTAGACCGCGTGCCCGCCCGGTGGGCGCATCAGCGGCACGCCGGCCTCGTTCAGGCCCGCGTGCAGGTAGCGCACCGACGCCAGGCGATAGTCCAGGTACGACTGCTCCAGCGACTCCTCCAGGCCGACCGCCAGGGCCTCCAGGTCGCGCCCCGCGAGGCCACCGTAGGTCGGGAAGCCTTCGGTAAGGATCAACAAGGATCTCGCTGCGTCGGCCCACTTGTCGTCGTCCAGGCAGAGCAGGCCACCGATGTTGACCAGGCCATCCTTCTTGGCGCTCATGACGAAGCCGTCGCAGAGATCGAACATCTCGCGCGCGATCTCGGCCGGCGTACGCTCGCCCTGGCCTGGCTCTCGCAAGCGAATCAGGCCCGCGTTTTCGGCGAATCGCGCGGCGTCCAGGATCAGCGGCACTTCGTAGCGATCGCAGAGATGGCGCACATCGGAGAGGTTGCCCAGGCTCACCGGCTGGCCGCCGCCCTTGTTGTTGGTCACGGTCATCAAGACGAATGGCACGCGGCCCCGGTTGCGGACCAGTACCCCTTCGAGCCGGCCGATGTCGATGTCTCCCTTGAAGGGCAGGTCTGCCGCAGGATCGAGGTGCTCGGGCGGCAGCAGGTCCAAGGCTAGACCGCCCACGTATTCGCAGTTGGCACGGGTCGTGTCGAAGTGGGCGTTGGCGGGCACCACCATGTCGGGCTGATTGACCACCGAAAACAGGATGTGCTCGGCCGCGCGGCCCTGGTGGGTGGGGATGACGTGCTTCTTGCCCGAGATTCGCTGCACCACCTCTTTGAGACGGAAGTAGGAGCGCGAGCCGGCGTAGGTCTCATCGCCCATCATGAGCGCCGCCCACTGCGCCGCGCTCATGGCGCCGGTGCCCGAGTCCGTGAGCAGGTCGATGAGCACCTGGTCAGCCCGCAACATGAAGGGGTTGTAGTGGGCCGTTTCCAGCCAGGCCAGGCGCTGCGCGCGAGTGGACATGGCCAGCGGTTCGACCGACTTGATGCGAAAGGGCTCGATGATGGTGTTGTGATGCACGGGTGCCTCGGCGACAGCGCGGACGGCGTGTCGGGTGGGGCGCGACAGGCCGGGCTCGACCGGTGCCCTGAATCCTCTCGCGGCGCTCCATGATAGGGCCGCAATCCTGCCCCTGCCCAGCGCCAAGGGGGCTGACGCTAGACGACGCGCGGAGTTAGACTCACAATGGGGGGGCGCCGTGGCGGGCGCGATCTCCGCGATTCCCGGTGGAGGCGAGCTCACGATGACCTGGATCGGTCTGATTTTTGCGTTGTTGGCCGTCACTTCGGCTGCGCTCGGTACCGTGGGTTTCGTCGGCTTTGCGCTCTTCGGAATCGGTGGCATTCGGGCGGCCACGCTGCTGGTCGACCATCGCAACAAGTTGCTCGTCTTCACGTTGGCCGGCGCGCTCGTGGGTGCGGCCTTCCTGGTCGCCGCGCCCCCGCCGGGCTGGGCCTACGTCCTGTCATGGATCGCCATCGGCGGTGCGGTTGTCGCCTGGGCGGCGTTTCTGCCGATGGTGCCTGAGCGCCGATTTCGCGCCCTGGTGTCGCCCCAACTCTATACCGCCGACGATGTCGAACTCGACCCGGATACGCGGATCGTCGGCTTCCGTCTGCCCGACGGGCCGGTGGCGGTGGCCCTCAATGTGGCCGCCTGGCATCACATCATCGAACTGGCCGACGGCGATGACTGGCACGTGGGGACGTACTGAGGACTCACGGGTACCGGCCTCGTGTTCCAGGCTGGCAACAAACACGCGCCGTCCAACGATGAACCGGCCGGCGACGGCCGCTACCTCCTCGGGGCGCTGAATAACAGCAACTTCCTGATGAAGGATCACGCCTCGGGCTCATGGTGGTCGCAACTGGATGGGGCCTGCCGCCACGGGCCAAGGGTCGGCGATCGCCTACCTGCGGTGCCCACCTTCGTGACCACCTGGCGGCGCTGGCGGGAGTTGTTCGCCGACACCCGGGTGATCGCGCCCGACGGCGAAGACACCGGCTACGACTACGAGCTGCCCGTCGGCGGCAAGGGGTACGCCGAGTACCTCGAAAACGACAAGCTCATGGGCGTGCCGCCGTTTGATGAACGTGGCTTGCGCCGCAAGGCGTGGTGCATCGGCTTGAGCCACGGTGACGAGGCGGTCGCCTGGCCCTACGCCGAGCTCGATCAACTCGATGGACCGCTCAACGATGAGGTCGGCGGCAAGCCGGCTGTGGTGCTCTGGGAGCCTGCCCACCGCACCGCCTGGGTGTATTGGCGTCAGCTGGATGGCCAGACCCTGGAGTTCGGCCCACCGGACGCCGATGCGCCCGATGACGTCGCCCTGGTAGACCTGGCCACCGGCAGCACATTCGACGCCGCGGGTCGGGGTCTGGAGGGCACCTGGGCGGGACGAGAGCTGGCCCCGGCCGGTGCGCTCGAGGTCCTCTGGTTTGCCTGGGCGGTCTTCCACCGCAACACCCGCCTCTTCGCAATACCGAAGCCGGCCGAAGACGCCCGCGATGCGGCCTGAGCGTCGCGACGAGCGCGGCGCCCAACGGCCGCCGGAATCGAACCCCGCCCTGAAGCGTTGGAACCGCCATGACGCCCTCTTGAGGCGGGCGTGTCGTGGAGGAGCCCGGTGCCCGTGTCAAGGACAAGGAAGCTGGCCCTGGCGACCGTGCTGGTCGCCATGGCGGCGGGCGCAGGAGCCTGGCTGGTGACCCGCGGTGCCGCCGGCCCGCCTGAGGCAGAACCACCGGTCCTGAGGCTGAAGCAAGACCCCGCGCCATCGGATGGCGCGAACGGGACCACTCTGCGCGTGGCCACGCTGAACGCCGCTCACGGTCGGGCGAACGGATTTCACCAGGCGGTCCAGGGCGGGCGTCGAATTCGCGCCAACCTGGACGCCATCGCCGACCTGCTGCGTCGAGAGTCGCCAGATGTCGTCGCGCTGCAGGAGGTGGACGGTCCCTCCGTCTGGAGCGGCCGACTGGATCACGTCAGACATATCGCCGAGCGCGGTGGCTACGGCTGGTCCGCCCACGGACATCACGTCCGAGCTCCCGGCATCGCCTATGGCACTGCGGTCCTGGCCAGGGCCAGCCTGGAGGCGCCGCGTTCGATCACCTTCAAGCCCTCCCCGCCAACCTTCAGCAAGGGCTTCCTGGTGGCCACCGTGCGACCGCAGGGGCGCCCCGACCTGGCCATCGATGTGGTCTCGGTGCACCTGGACTTCGCCCGGCCATCGGTGCGTCGACGCCAGGTCGATACATTGATAAAGCGCCTGCGCGACCGCGGTCGCTCGCTGATCATCATGGGCGACTTCAACTGCGGCTGGCGACAGACCAACAGCCCGATGCGCGACCTGGTGGCGGCGCTGGACCTGAAGACGTGGCAGCCGGAGGAGGAGTTCGTCACCTTCCCGACCACCAACCGCCGGATCGACTGGATCCTGATCTCGTCGGATCTCTCCTTCGCAGGGCATCGGGTGTTGCAGGATGTGGTCTCCGAACACCTGGGCGTGGTGGCCGATATCGCCCTGCCTCCGCCGGCCACCGTCGTCAGCGACTGAATCGTCACAGATCCCTGCGCCGGTTGGTGCGTCCTATTCCCATAGAGGGGGCCCGGCCATCCCTCTGGAGGAGCCAATATGACGACCCAAACCACCGAGCCCGTCCCCACCATCGGATTGGATCCCAACGAGGCCAACGAGCTGCGCACGTCCATGCTGATCGCCCGCCGGGCCTCCAAGCCCGATCGCTTCCGCATGGCGCTGCTGGCCGCCGCCCTGACCGTGGGTGTGGTGCTCGGCCTGGGCATGTTCGAGCGCTGGCAGTTCGCTGAGCGTCTGCCGCTGAACAACCCGCGCATAGAGCTCCCATCGCCGCTGTACGAGGCCCATTGGTACGAGCCTCCGCGCACCCTGGCCGAGATCCACTTGTCGCTGAAGGATATGCGCGGCGACTGATCGAACCTAACCCGCGTCATCGGCCTCAGTGGCCGGGGCTGCCAAGGGCGCGATCCGGTACGAGCGCCAGGTCCCATCCTTGTGCAGGGGCTTGAGGCGCCCATCGCCGGTCAGCGCTGCGTGCACCCGGGGCGGCGCCCGCACCAGGGCGTGATCGAACCATTTCAAGTCGCTGCGACGCAGTCTCTGGGGATACCACTCCAGGCCCTGGGTCCAAGGCGGACGGGTCATCTGGCGCATGATCACCGGCATGGGCGCCATCTCCGCGAAGGAGAAGGACAGCTGGCCACCGTGGCGTTGTTGCGCCCAGGCGCCCATCTGCATGGTGGGCTGGTGGGTGAAATCCGAGCTGAATCGGATGAAGTCCAGCGACAGCAGGCGTGGCGCCGGTGGCAGCGCATCCACAGCGCGTGAGAAGCCGGCCATTTCCTGGCGGTCGAAAGCCATCCACGCCGCGGCGGTCACCGGCAAGACGAGTCCAGCCGCGACCGCTGCCACCACGACCCGCCAACGACGTGGCCAGCGGGGGACCGGCGCGCCGAGCACGAGCAGCAAGGCCCCGAACGGAGCCCAGCGGCGGGCGAACTCGACCGTGTTTTCATACTTGTCCGGCAGCACCACGGCAGCGATGAGCAACGCCGCGCCGGTGATCGCGAGGACCGGATCAGCGGCATCGGCCAGCTCCTTGCGGCGGGTCCACAGCCCGGACAGGCACCAACCGGCGGCCAGGGCACACCACGCCGCCTCTACAGGCCCGCGCAGGCCGCCCAGGATCGTGTCTGCGAGGCCGACGGGGCCCAGCCGATCGCCGAGGCTGCGGGCCCAGACCGCCGGCGTATCGAATCCCAGCGCCTGCAATTGCGGATACCACCACAGGGCCAACGCCACCGTCGGCAGCAGGCACGCGGAGATGAGCGCGCCCTGGCGCAGCGAGCGACGGACGGCCAGCCCATGCAGCAACAGGAAGACCACAGCTGCGGCCCACCACAAGGCGTGGCTGAACCAGAGCAGCAGGCCGCCGGCGACGAGCAGCGCCGCGTGGCGCGCTTGTAGGGGAAGATCGTCGCCTTGGCGGTGCGGTGGGATGGCGACCACGACAAGCAGCCAGAGGACAAAGGCCACAAATCCGAAGGCAAAGGGCCAGAATCCCCAGAGCAGCACCCTGTTGAAGAGCAGCGGCAGCGCCAGAAGCATCAACTCCGGGCCACGTCTGCGACGACGGACCAGCAGGTACATGGCCCCCAGCCACGCCAGCAGGAGCGTCAATACGGCCAGTCGAGGCAGCCAGTCGGCAGGGACCGCCGCCGCCAGGGCGGACAGGCCCAGACAAGCGGTCCAATAGGGCGTCAGCCACTGGATGCGCCACGGACCGTCGGCATCCGTCAACGCCTCCTGCAGCAGCCGGGTTTGCGCCGCGTGCTGGGCCAGGTCTGTGGTCGGCGGCCACTGGATGGGCAGGCAGACCGCCGCCAACGCGGCTGCACATACGACCAGAACCAGGCGATGAAATCGATGATTTGAGGGCGCCACAGGGCAAACATGCCGCACGCGTGTTCACCATGCAATTTCACCGCGCGATTTCACCACGTAATGTCGGCACGCGCTTGTGTCGGGCACCCGATTGCACCTAGACTCTGGCGCGCGCTTTCTCGGTTCGCAACGCGGCCCCCCAGCCCGCTCGGAGAACGCCCCCCCTCATGATGCAGTGCCCCCAATGCGGCGCCCGATATAACGACAGCTTCCGCTTCTGCGGGGCTGATGGCGGGCGATTGGAGCCGGTGGCCGAGCGCGACCCGATGATCGGCCACGTGCTGGCAGGGGCGTATCGGGTTCAACGACGGCTGGGCGAGGGCGGCTATGGCGTGGTCTATGCCGCCGACCACGAACGCCTGCCGGTCAAGGTGGCCATCAAAATCCTGTCCCGCAGCCGCTCCCACGACGCCGTGGCGGTCGCCCGTTTCAAGCGCGAGGTCGAGGCCGAGGCCGTCGTCACGCATCCACACATCATCCGCGTGCTGGACTACGGACACGATCAACTGGCTGGCTACTACATCGTCATGGAGTACCTGCTCGGCCGCGACGTGGGCACCTTGCTGGAGCTGGGCAAGAAGCTGCACATCCTGGATATCTACTGCGTCCTGGAGCAGTCCGGCGCCGCCCTGGCCGCGGCCCACGCCATGGGCATCGTGCATCGCGACATCAAGGCCGATAACGTCTTCCTGTTGCCCGATCCGACCTCGACCCAGGGCTTCATGTGCAAGCTGCTGGACTTCGGCGTGGCCAAGTTGACGCGCCCGGTGGCCCAGACGGGCGGCAGCACCCGCAGTCGGGTCGACCTCAACAGCACCATGCATTCGACCCTGCTGGGGTCGCCCTGCACGGTGAGTCCCGAGATCCTGCGCGGCGAATCCGCCGATGAGCGCGCCGATATCTACAGCTTCGGAGCGATGCTCTTCGAGATGTTCACGGGCACGATCCTGTTCGCTGAACACAATATCGAGGCCATGCTCGATCGGGTGGCCAAAGAGCGGCCGCCGGCCCCGTCGGAGGTGACCGGTTGCAGCTGGATCATCCCCGAACTCGACCGTCTGCTGCTGCAGATGTTGGAGAAGGAGCCGGACCGCCGGCCCCAGGACATGGAAGAAGTGCTGCGTCGCTTCGACAGCATGCGCAAGCAGGTCGAGACCTCGTGGGCGAGCCACTTCCTCAGCGGTACCAGGCGGCTGCAGCAGGTGCTCAAGATCGAGCTCGAGAGCGAAGCCGACGCACCGCGTGAGGCGCCCCTGCCGCAGCGGACCGATGTCTACGTGGACATGCGACCCCTGCATGCGACAGCGTTGCGCTCGCGACCGCTGGTCCTGGTGATCGACGACGACCGCGCGATTCGGGACCTGGAGCGGCAGCTGGTGACCAGCAACGGCTTTGACTGCGTGGCCCTGGCCAGCGCAGACGACGCCCGCGAGTGGATGACCAAGAACCCACCGCCGGAAGCCATGGTGCTGGACCTGTTGATGCCCGGGCTGGATGGCATGAGCTTCCTGCGCGAGGTGCGTACCCGCGGCTACGGCGGGCCGGTGGTGGTCTGCAGCAGCGTCTCCACCGCGGTGCTCCGAGCCGAGGCCGAAGGGATCAGCGGCGTGGTCTGCGTCGAGAAGGCCACTGAGCTGCACCGCATTCCCGAATTGCTGCGTGCCGGCGTCGTGCAGGCGACGCCTGCGGTCTGACCGACGACAGCGGATTCCGGAGCCCGAATCCCAGGATGGGCGGGGCAATGAGCGCAGACCAGCCAACTCCTACGACAGACTCCCGACAGACCGGACTACCGGGCGAGCGGCATCGCGTGCGCCAGTTTGCCCTCTGCGCGGCGCTGTTGATCGCCTACACCCTGGCATTCGTGCCGATCTACCGCGTCGTGGGGCCGGGTACAGAGGCCTTCGCGGCCATCGTGGTGTTCTTCGCTGCCCTGGGCCTGGGCAAGGTGGCCGGCCTGATTACTGCGCTGTTATGTGTGCTGGTCCACGTGACCGGCTACGTGTCGGCGCTCGATGTGTCGTTGTCGAGCGTGCTCGGCGGCGGTTCCATGCCCGCCAACCTGCTGTTGCCCGTCTTGGGTGTGGTGGTCGGCCATGTGCGGGAACTCCGGTCCAGGCTTCAGCGAGAGACCGTGGAACGGGCGCAGACCGAAGAGCGACTGCTGCGCGCAAGCCGGCAAGCGGACGCTGCCAATCGCGCCAAAGGCGACTTCCTGGCCCGCATGAGCCACGAGATCCGCACGCCCATGAACGGCGTCATCGGTCTGTCGCAGCTGGTGCTGCAAACCGAATTGCAAGATGAACAACGCAGCTACGTCGAGATGATCCAGTCGTCGGGCAATGCGTTGCTGTTGATTATCAACGACATCCTGGACTTCTCCAAGGTAGAGGCCGGTCGCCTGGAGCTGGATGAAGTGGACTTCGACCTGGTGCCGGTGGTCGCCGAGGTCATGAACATCATGGCCATGCAAGCAGGGCAGAAGGGCGTCGAGGTGGCGCTGCTGAAGCCTGCGGGGCTGCCGGAGCGCGTGAACAGTGATCCCGGTCGCCTGCATCAGGTCCTGCTCAATCTGGTCGGCAACGCCATCAAGTTCAGCTCCAAGGGCGAAGTGGTGGTGGAACTGAACGTCGTCCTGCACCAGGACGAGCGCTCCATCATTCGTTTCGAGGTGCGCGACAAGGGGATTGGCATCGCGCCGGACGCCATCGCCCGGATCTTCGAGCCATTCCGTCAGGCGGACGGCTCGACCACTCAGCGATACGGCGGCACCGGGCTGGGGCTGGCCATCTCCAAGCAGCTGGTCGAATTGATGGGCGGGCGCATCGGCTGTCAGAGTCGCCCCGGCGAGGGCAGCACCTTCTGGTTCGAGTTGCCCATGGCGCGCCGTGAGCCCCTGGTGGACGAGGGAGACCTGCCGCCGGAGGTGGAGCGTCTGCGCCACGCGCGCGCCCTGGTTGTCACCACGCGGCTGGTCGACCAGTCGATCCCACTGCGCCTGCAGGGCCTGGGCATCCGGGTCGACCGGGTGGATGACATCGAGCGGGGACACCAGGCGCTGGCCACCGCCTCCGAAGACGGCGAGCCGATGGCCATGTGCGTGGTGGTCGCCGGTGAATCTGAGGGCTGGCCGCTGGACTTCGCCCGCCGGGTCCGCTCTGAACATGACTACGATGACGTGTCGCTGATCTTGCTCACGTCCGATGAGCCCGATAGCGGCCGCGAGGTGGAGCGGGCGGGGTATGCCGCCTGGTTTGGCCACAACACAGACCAGGTCACCCTCTGCGAAGGTCTTGCCGCAGCCCTGGATATGCCTCGCCGGGAGAGCGGTGGCCGCAAGACAGCGTTCCTGGTCACCCGCCACCGGATGAATGAGCGTCGGGCACGCGCACGGGCCCGGGTGTTGGTCGCCGAGGACAATCGTGTCAACCAGATCATCGCCGCCAAGTTGCTGGAAAAGCAGGGTTTGCTGGTCGATGTGGTCGCCGATGGCAAGGCCGCGGTGGCCGCCGCGAGCGCGCGAAGATACGACGCCATCTTCATGGACTGTCGGATGCCGGAGATGGACGGCCTGGCCGCCACCGCGGCGATTCGAGCCAGCGAAGAGCAGACCGGCGCACACGTGCCCATCGTCGCCCTGACCGCCGCAGCCATGCGCGGCGATCGCGAACAATGTCTCGCCGCGGGCATGGACGACCACGTCACCAAGCCCATCGATCCGGACACGCTCGCCAGAGCCGTGAGCCGCTGGATTCCGCTGGCCCGCCGCGCCGGTCACTCGTCCGGCTACACCGTGGCACCGCAGCGCATCTCCAGCCTGCCTGTGGAACCGGAGGTGCTCGCCAGGCTGCGTTCCGCGGGCGGCCAGGAAGTGGTCGGTGTGGCGATCCAGGGCTTTCTGGACGGCGCCAAACCGGCGTTCGACGACCTGCGCCTGGCCGCGCGCATGTCCGACAGCAAGACGCTGGGCTTTGTGGCCCACCGCTTCAAAGGAACCTGCAACGCGGTGGGCGCGGTCCAGATGGCCGACATCTGCCAGGCGCTCGAGCGACTTGAGACCGGCGGGGATCTCGCAGAGGCCACGCCCCTCATCGAGCGGCTCGAGGTCGACTTCGAGCTCGTTGCCGAGGCGCTGGCGGGATATCGCAACATGGGATCGGCGGCCTGGGAGCCGGTGGATGTATCCTCGGGCTGAGCGCGTTTAACGTCCGGAGGCCCCGCGGCATCTCCGGGTCATGATGCGCAACCACGCCACCATCATCGGCGAGTCCAGAGAACCGGTCGGGGGCGTCATGGCCGAGTCGACACCCACTGGCGAGCCCAAGCCGGCCGCTGTGGTCGACCTGGAGAGGCGGCGTCTGGCGGCTGCGTTGGCCGGTGATGGCGACGCCTACGCGGCCCTGGTGCGTCCTCACCTCGGCGTCATGTTTCGCGTCGCGGCACGCACCGCACGGCGGCATGACCTGGCCGAAGACGCTGTGCAGGAGGCGTTGCAGTTGGCCTGGCAGCGGCTGGCCAACTATCGAGCGGGCACCTCCTTGCGTGCATGGCTGCTGGCCATCGTCAGCAAACGGGCCTGGACCCTGACCCGATCGGAGATCCGCCGCCGCGATCGCGAAGACGGCGCCGGAGCGCCGGAGCAACCGGCCGATCCCGAAGAACAGATGCGCGCCGCACAGATGGCGGCACGGATTGAAGAGGTGTTGCGCGAGCTGCCCGACAAGCGCCGCCAGGCGGTGATCCTGCGCCTGGACGGCGGGCTCAGCCACGCCGAGATCGCGGTCGCGCTCGACTCCACCGAGCGCTCCGTACGGGTGCTGGTGCACCTGGCGCTCAAGCAGTTGAAGGCGGCCTTGAAGGCCGATGCCAGCGAGGAGGCCGGACGATGAACGACCGACCCGTATACGAAACCGAAGAGCAGGCCGCTGCGGACGAAGCGATGCTGCAGGACGTCTTCGACCAGACGGCGTTGATGCCGTCGGACGATGCGCTGGCCAGGCTGGTCGAGTCCTCGGCGCGGATCCCGTCGGACGAACTCCGCCGAAGCTCCCCTGGAGTTGGCCGGCAGCGTCCGGTCGTGCTGTTCGCCGTGGCCGCGATGCTGGCTGCGGTGGTCGGCGCGGGTCTGTATTTGACGGTGGACAGGTCGGTGCCTGAGGAGATTGAGGAGATTCCGATGGTCACCGAGGGGATCGGGGACCGCGTGGCCGAGCCCACATCGCCCGACAGCGCAATGGCCGGAGAAGCGGTACCAGGCTGGGATGACGAGACCAGTCGTCTCGAAGCCGATGCCGACGCCCTGGCCATGCTGGACGGGGATCCGCTGGCGGCGTTGGACAGCTGGCAGGACGACGATCTGTTCGCAGATGATCTGGCCGCGGATGATTTGATCGCGGATCATCTGATCCCGACCGACGCGAAGGATCCATGAACGAGGAGGGCCGGGGCGGCATCCGCCACCCCATTTCCACGGAGGTAGAGATGAGCATGTACAGCACACGGCAGCGACAGAAGCGATGGACTGTAGCCCTCACCCTGGCCCTGGGCGGCATGCTCGCCGCCTCGGTGGTGATCGCCCAGCCGGGATATCGCGGTGGCGATCGCGGTGATCGCATGGGTCCGCGTGGCGAACGGGATGGCAAGGGACGCAAGGCGCATCGCAAGAAGATGCGCGAACGCTTCAAGAAGATGATGGCCAAGGCCCTGCGCAAGGACGTGGGGCTCGACGAGGCCACGGCGCGCAAGGTGGAGAAGATCCACGCCAACCAGCACGCCAAACGCAAGGCGCTGCACAAGAAGATGCACCAGAGCAAGCGGGCGTTGCGCGGGTTGATCCAATCCGACTCCAACGACCAGCGCGCCTACACCGCGGCGGTCGATGGGCTGCTGCAGACCCGCAAGGCCTTGCAGCGCCTGCGCGAACAGGAATTCTCACGCGTGCGCCGCCTGCTGACGCCCAAACAACAGGGCCGACTGCTCTTCACGCTGCACAAGAAGAAGCGCCAGATGCACCGCATAATGGGCAAGCATCGGGGCAAACATCGCGGCAAGCATCGCGGCATGAATCGCGGAGGCGGCGAGGGTGGCCAGCGTGCGCCGGCCGGACCTCCGCCGCACGAGATGGAATACGACGGCTGAACCTCAGCGCCCCCCTGAACGGGCCCGTCGCCGACCTTTTTCGGCGGCGGGCTCGCTCGATCTCGGGCTTGTCGGTGCGCCGCTGGCCATGCTAACCATGCGCGTTGCCACGCACCGCATGGAGCCGAAGATGAGCCGACTGTCCCGCTGCCTGATCCTGGTCCTCGTCGCCGCCCTGGTCGGCTGTGCATCGGACGCGGCGCCCACAGGAGACGCCGCTCCGACGCAGCAGGAGGTGCTCCTCAAGATCGATCAGGGCATCGTCTTTGAGACCGGCGCCATCACCGAGGGCGCCGCCATGCAGGCCTCGGATCTGGTGGTCATGAAGCACGGCGATGACGTGGATCTGAAGTCGGGCGTTGAGCCCAACAGCACCGATCACCTGCCCATGAAGGTCTTCCGGCTCGGCGACCAGGTGACCAGCCAGAACGCGATCTTCGACGATCTGGACAAGGTCCCGGCGACCCATCCTTACACCACGGGCGACTTCCTGCGCCGCGCCGCCAAGGGCAACGGGCTGGTGGTCCAGAACAATATCTCCAAGGGTCACACCAAGGTCTTCGTCGATCTCTACAACGCGCCGGGCAAACAGGTGCGTTTGCACTACCTGGTGATTCCCTGACGCGCTTGAACTTGTACTGAAATCGGCGACTCAGCGGCCCGTCCAGGGCTTGTAGGTCACGCCCATCAGGTCGAGGACCTCGGCGATGACCAGATCTGGCGACCGATCAGTCTGCACGATGGCGACGTTGTCGTGGCCCATCTCCGCGTGCCAGCGGTCGATGTGACCAAAGGCGCGCTCCACCAGACCGCCCGAAACCTCCACGTCCGGCGTCCAGCGGGCGTGCTGGCGCTGTACGGACAGGGGCACCGGCATCTCGAAGCGGATGAACAGATCGGCGCTCACCACATGTGGCTTGATGTGCTCTTCGTAGATGTCCAGGAAGAAGCGATCGTTCACCTCTCGGCAGTAGCCCAGGTGCACGCCCATATGGGATTCTTCGAACAGGACGGTGTCGTCTCGCTCGGCCAGCAGGCGGCGAACCTCTGCGGCGCGCGCCGGGACAGCCTCGCGCAGGAGATCGGTCAACTCCTTGCGATGCTCCAAGATATTCAGGCCATGCTCGCGAACGAGGATCGTGGCCAACTCCGGCAGCACGACGATGCGGCCGGGGAAGTAGATCTTGAAGAGGTTGCTGATTTCGGTCTTGCCGGTGGCCGGCTTGCCTTCGAGGATGACGTGGCGATGCTTCATGGACCCTCCGCGGCGGCGGAGTGTAACGGCGAGGGGTTGCGGGGGCAACCGGAGCCATGTCATACCCGGGTCAGGACCCTTGAACACGGAGCGCGACGCCATGGCCACCTTCGACCACATCATCCTCAACGGCCGCCCCGGTGGCGGCAAAAGCGAGATCATCGACTTCCTCAAGCACACCCCCGCAGACGAGCGAGCCGAGCGCTACCACGTCGGCGATTTCGTCGAGTTGGATGACTTCGTGTGGCTGTGGGAGAAGTTCGTCGAGGACGACATCTGGGAGCAGCTTGGTGAGGACCGGATGTGGTCCCGCACGGTGCCTGGCGGCTATGTGCAGTACGAGGGCGACCGCCTGTTGGAGATGTTCCTGGCCAAGTTGAGCGCCGTCGTCGAGCGCGACTACATGAGCCAGCCCGACTTCTACAAACAGGGCACGTTGTTCGTCGAGTTCGCCCGCGGTGTGCCCGACGGGGGGTATCGGCGCGCCTACGAGTTGCTCTCCAAGAAGCTGTTCTCGCGCGCTGCGATCCTGTACGTCGACGTGACCTTCGAGGAGTCGCAACGCCGCAATGAGGCGCGCTATCAGGAAGCCCTGGCGCACTCGATCCTGGCCCATCGGTTGCCGCAAGAGAGCGTGGAGCGCTTCTCCCGCCAGCAGGACTTCGCCGACCTGACCGACGGCGCGAGCTCGGGCTACGTCGAGGTGCACGGCATCCAGGTGCCGTTCATCTCCATGCCCAACGCGCCGCAGTTGACCGAGCGCGATGACCTCGAGGCGCGCTACCTGCCGACGCTGCAGACCTTGTGGAAGCTGTACCAGGAGCGCCCGGGCGCCTGAACCGACTCAGCTGGCCGCGAGCGCGAATTCCACGTCCACCGGGCGCCAACCGCGGAAGGACTCTGCGTGCAGAGAGGCCTGCGGCACGCCGTTGGCGTTGAGATCCCAGGCCACCGTCTGCAGGTGGGCCAGCCAGCGTACGAAGCCGGCGCGATTCTGCGGCGAGGCGGCAGACAGCCGGGTGCCGGCGAGTCCTGACCACTCGAATTCCCAGCGTCCTTCAGCCTGGGTCTCGATGCGCAGGGCCAGCGGTGGATCCAACCCGCAGAAGTGTTCCGGATCGACAAATGACAAGGTGCGAGCGGCCGTCGAGAAGCCCACCTGTGGCAGGCGGCAACAGCGCTCCATGGCGCCCTCGACACATTGCCGATAGGTCTGGGAATCGCGCTTGCGCGCCGCCAACTGGGCGCGGATCAGCAGCCTGGAGACGACGCAGATCAACTCGACGATTCTCTCGAAATGCAGGCTGGCGATCTCGCGCGCTCGCTCGTCCACCTCACCCGGTGTCTCGCCAGCGGCGCCATGACACCAGTGCAACAGGGAGCGGTAGCCTCGGACCTTGTCTTCCACGTCGGGGCTGTTGAGCAACAGGCGATGGTGCTGCACAACCTCCTGTCGATTGAGCAGCGTCTCACGTACCACGTGGGCGTCCGCGTCAAAGGCGGCGCCGCGATGCGTGCCTGCGAAGAGTACCTCGCTCTCGGTTTCGCTCTTGCGACCCAGGTCGGCGAGAATCAAGCCGCAACGACCACATACCGTCGGCAATCCCGGTTCGCCCCACGTCGACAATCTGCAGCATTTCGCGGACACGTTCGCCTCCCGGCACTGTGACTCGCGGCTTGAGTAAGATGAGTCTAGTACACCGAACAGGACTTGCGAGTGTCAATTTGTTCGGACGCTTCGCCGCGCACATGCCGGCGGCCTGGCGTCACCGGTCCTTGCCCGACTCCCGTGGTCCTGCCGGGCGGACGACGCGGCGAATGGGTGCGGGCAGCCTGCCCATGACCGATTCGGTCTGTTGCCCGGACTCCAACACCTCCGACCACCTCGCCGGCTTCAAGGACAGTTGCCCGGCCTCGACGCGCCGGCGGAGTTGATCGACCGGCACATTCCTCGCCTCACCGTGCAGATCCTTGCCGTCGTCGGCCCTGGATGGCTCCGCCCCCTCGATGCCGGGCAGCAGGCTGAGTACGGCCACCAGCCAGACGATCAGGAGGATGTCCCGCCAGCCACGGCGCATCTGCGGGCGTTTCATGGCCGCCCCCCGGTTTCCCCGGCCGCTGCAGTGTCGGCTTCAGCAGCGGTTTGGGGGCGCACGGGCAGGGTGCAGCCGGTCACGCATCGATCACACTGCAGACAGTCCGCATCCCACGGCCCATCCACGCCCAGGTCGCAGGCGCCGTAGATGCGAGGGCGCAACCATCGATCGGCCAGGCGCAGGCGATTGAGCAGGTTGAGGCCAGCACCGACCGGGCACAGGTAGCGACACCAGGGCCGGATCACGAATACGGAGCCCAGCGCCAGGACCAGCAGCAAGAGCAAAGCGCCGTCCTCCGCATGACGGCCGAGGCCGAAACGGAGGGGATCTCCCGCCAGCAGACCGGTCTCGTCGCCGCTGGCCGCCAGGCAGACCACCGCGATCAGAACCAGGTACTTCAGCTTGCGTGCGCCGTCCTCCAGTCGGTGGTGCAGGCGTCCCGCCAATCCCAGCGATCCCAACAACTCCTGGGCCGCACCCAACGGGCAGAGACCCGCGCAGTAGAGCGGGCCGAACGCAAGGCCAAGCGCCAGGGCGCCGAAAAAGAGCAGGAAGACCTCGGGCGTCTCCAGGGTTGGCAGTTCGAGCCGTACCAGGCGGGCCAGGTCGACCGTGGACAGCTGGGTGTTCAGCAACAGCCCGCCGATTAGCACGTGGGTCGCCAGCACCAGGCGGCGCAAGCGGGCGCCGGCGCGACGGGCGACGACGATGGCCAGCAGCAGGCTGATCAGCAGGTAGAGAACGGCCGGTTGCAGGAGGCGACGGGACAAGGGGGTTGGGTTCTGTGTGCGCGCCGGCGGCAGGGCGAGCGCGTGGGTGGCCAGGGCCGCGCCGCAGAGATTGATCGCCGCGAGGGCCGCTTCGCTGGTCACCGTGGCGCCGGTCAGCACGTCGACTTCGCCGGGGTCGCCGGTTCTGGTCCTGTCCGGCGCGTGCGCGCTCAGCGGGATCGCCACGGCGCGGCCCTCCAGCCGCTGCAGCCATTGTCCCAGGCCTCGGATGTAGGCCGGCGTGTCCCGCGTTTCGAGCAGCCGAATGCGGCTCAACAGTCCGGCGGCATCGACGGCCACGAGCAGGTTGATGGGGCCAGCATAGCCGCGCACGTCGGCTGCCACGGCCATGCTTGCCGCGAGCGCCCCACGAGGGGGGCGATCGGCCGGCGGATCCACCACATAGTGTGCAAAGGGTGCATCGCGTTCGACGAACACCCCATCGCCCACCCAGGAGCGCATTGTGGCCTCATCGAAGCGCAACTGAGGCTGTTCCAATTGGGCGCGAATCAGCGCTCCACCAGCGATGGCGCAGCCCACGATGGTGGCACCGACCAACGCCGTCGCGGTCGGCGGCCGCCAGCGCCAGGACTCCGGTCGTGTCGATTTCGGCGGCGCCCGCCCCTGTAGCCAGCGTTGCTGCACCAGCAGCAGCGCCACCGCCACCAGCGATGCTGCTAGCAGCCAGGTCGTCCCCAGGACCCCCAAGGTGGGCAGCAGTACGGCACCTACCACGCCGGCCGCCGCCGCCCCGCCGAGGTGATCGGCCCCCTCGAGGCCCGCGGCGACCTCGGCAGTCGTCTGGCGATAGGGCGCCAGCATCGCCTCCGCCAGCGGCAGCGCCGCGCCCGAGATGGCGCCGGAGAGCAGAAAGGCCAGCAGGAAGAGGGGCCAGGCGAACAGGTTGTCCACTCCGTCCAGCCAGATGAGCGCAGGTGTCAGGGTGACGAGAATGGCCCCCGCAGCGCAGACATAGAGCGTCGCCGGCCGCCAACTCAAGACGTGCGGCTCTTCCCGCCTTGCCCCAGAACGGAGAGCGCGCAGCGTCACCGCGCCGCCGGCGGCAAGGCCGAGCACAAACAGACCACCTACGAGCCCGATCTCGGCGAAGATCGCACCAAAACGGCCCTGGAAGGCGAGCATCCAGATGGTCGCCAGCGCCATGCCGCAGCCGCCGGCCACCGCAACCAGGGCGAGCGCGTTGAAGGTGCCGACACCGCGCTGCCAGTCTGCCCGGGCGCGGGGTGGATGGCGGGTATTGGCCGCCCGTGTCGGCCCGAAGCCGACGTGCAGCAGACGTCCACACAGGCAGATGAGCAGCAGCGCGAGCCACGGCCACGCGCCCGCAGACCGCAGGGCCATGAGCAGCGATCCGATATCCGAGTCCAGCGCTCGCAAACGCCAGGCCAGCGCCAGCAGCATGGCCACAGGCCGGCGGTCTGTGTTGAGGAGTTTGTCGTCTCCGTCAGCGCGGGCGCTGTCCAGTCGCCCTTTCAGCCAACGCAGCTTCGCCGTCGACCACACCCCGGCGATTCGCTCGGGCGCATATCCACCTGCGGCAGGCGCTTCCGCCAACCGCGCGGCCAGGATATCGGGATCGACACTGAGCGAGGTGCCACTGTCGCCGGCGAACAGCCACCAGGTGTCGCCGGGGGTCACAGCCACCCAGTGAAAGACCGAGCGCAGGGTGCGATCGAGGCTGGCGCCCATCGTCAACACGTCACCGGCCAGGTAGTTGGGCTCGGCCGCGATACGGCTGGCGAAGACGCCGCCGGTGGCCAGTCGCCTCTTGAGATCGAGCAGGAACTGGCGGGTGTAGAGACGATTGCCATGGGCGGTCATCGGATCGGCGGTGAGCACCGCGATGACGTCGAAGACGCCGCCGCGCTCGCGGACCCGAACCCTTGGATCGCCGGTCGCCACCCGCACCCGCGGGTCCGTCAGCGCGGCCAGGTCTGCTGCCGGCAGGTGGGCCCGGAGCAAGGCAGTCGCGTCGGGATCATCATCGATCCAGACCACCTCTTCCGGGCCACGCAGGAGCAGGTGTCGCAGCAACCCGGTGGCCGCATCGCCCACCACCAGAATCCGACGTGCCGCCGGCCGTTGGGCGAAGAGCAGCGCCGCGACCTCGGCGTGGCCGGGGTCGTCGGGCACGGCGGCGTCCAGGCGACCGTCGCGGGCGATGACGATCTGGCCCCCCAATTGGCCCACCGCAACGTGCTGATAGGGTGTCGACGTGCTGGCCAGCAGCGTGCCCTGGGGCAAGACCCCGCGCCAGCGCGCCCGTTCGAGCGCCTCATTGGCCGCCGTCACGCCGCCGGTCAAGGTCGCGACAACCAGGATCGCGCTGGTGGTCCCGGCGAGCCACGAGGCGGCCCGATGCTTCGCCGATATCGACACCCACGCGGTCGCCAGGGACAGGGCCAGGGCGGCGCCGATCAGGAGCATCACCTCGCCCAGCCCGGCTTCGATGCCCGCCGTGACCGCCGCGCCGCCGGCGAAGGAGCCCACGCATTCGGCGACGTAGCGAGCGGAGACATCGCCCCTCTTTGGCGCCTCCGAATGGTCTGCCGCCGCAGCGCAGGCGACGGTAAAGAGGGCACCGGTCAACACCGAGACCGGCGCCAGGCCGACCAACGTCACGCCAAGCAGCAGGTCGGGCGGAAACGCCTGCCACGCCGGCACGCCGGTCAGTTGCCGCGTCGACCGCAACAGGACCAGCTGTACAAATGGCGCCAACGCATGGGCGCTGCCGAGCACGGCCACCTGCAGCGCCGGTGACCAGCCCGTGCGCGGTGCCAGTCGACCGAGGGCCGCGCCGGCGGCGACCCAGGCCAGCCAGGCGCCGAAGAAGAGGCCGATGACCAGCTCGCTGCCCTGGTAGAGCACCAGGTACTCACGAAACAGGACCGCCTGGGCCACAAAGCTCAGTGCGCCGGCGGCGAAGAAGAGCGCCAGCCAGGCGAGCCCCGACCGACCTGTCGTCATGGGTGGGCGCTCGTATGCCGCTCGTCGTAGACGTGGCCTTGGAAGGTCTGGTAGCTGGCCGTGCGCCAACCCTCAAGTCCGAGCCCCGCCTTGCGCGACAACGCCGACAGCGTTCGTTGCAGATCCCAGCCCTGCTCCACCGCCACCTGGGGCAGAAACACGGCGCTGCGACCATCTCGGGTCAGGATGATGCCGTCCAGTCCGATGGTGATGTGCTCGGTGCCGGCCACCGGCTTCGGCGGTGTGAGCACGGTCACCTCGACCGCGATCTGATCCAACTCCTCGCGGCGCAGTGGGCTGAATCGGCGGTCGCGGAAGGCGGCGTTGATGGCGTGGCGCACGATGCCCTGCTGCAGCGGCTCCCGGCCCACGATGCTGCCGATACAGCCGCGCAGGCTGTCGTCGGCGCGGTTCTTCAAGGTGACGAAGACGCCGTGGACCTCAGCCAGCCGTCCGCCGGCGAGGCCGCTGGCCAGGGGATCCAGGCGTTGCCCGCCGGTGTCGAACCAGTGCACCAGCGTCTTGCGGGCCAGGGTCAGGGCGCGTTTCTGGTGGACCGCATCCAACATGGTGCGGGCGCCGGGCGGTGGCGACCTGGACTCCGGTGTCGGAGTGGCGCTGCCTGGCGTGGCCGCCGCGTCCCCGGCCCACATGCCCATGGCGAAGTAACTCACCGAGCTGGAGTAGTCGCCGGTGATGCGGCCGGACGTGTCGTACTTGACCAGCCGGGTATCGGCGGCAGCGCCAAACAAGGCCATCAACACGCTGACCGGATAGAAGCCGCAGATGGTATTGCCCGTGCCGTGCTTGAAGCGCCAGAACGCCGCCAGGTCACCCGCCTCGACGCCGCGGGCAGCGCGCATATCCAGCTCACGTAGCGACTCCGGCACGTCGACTTGGAAGGGCACGTAGCCAAAGCGCGGCCCGTAGTGCGTGAAGTCGCTCGACGCCACCACCACGTCGCCCTCCCGCAGCAAGGCGCGCAGCTGCGCGGCCACCTGGTGGACCTCCGGCAGGGTCAACGAACCGACGATCAGCGGCAAGACGGTCGCTTCAGGCGCCACCACGCGCAGATAGGGCATCTGCATCTCGACGGAGTGCTCGCGCGCGTCGGCCTGGTCGTCGCGGAAGAAGAGCGGATGGCGGCGCAGTCGCTCGCCCGCCGCCACGTCGATGGGCAGCGCCCCCAAGGGCGTCGCAAAGTGGGTGGCCTCCACCACAGCCACGCCGCGAATGCGCTTGTGGTGGCTCGGACCGAGCACGATCACGCGCTTGGGTCTGGCGTCCCGCACCAGGCGATAGGAGTACGCCGCAACGGGGCCTGAATAACGATAGCCGGCGTGGGGCGCGACGACGCCCAGCAATCGACCCGTGGCCGGCGGTCTCGTCGGCGCGGCATCTTTGGGCGCCTGATCGGCGGCGGCGAGGTTGGCGTTCAATTCAGCGCCGAGTGCGGCGGGATCCGCTGCATACCAGGACCCTGCCAGACGCGCCGGCCGCTCGATGCGGGGGCGCGGGGCCTGCTCCGCCGGTGCGGCAACGGTTGGTTTCGGCGCCGCCTCGGTTGTTGCGGCGGCCTGGGTCGGCTCTGGCGGCGGGGCCGATTCGCGCTTGCAGGCGGCCAGGGCGACCACGCAGGCGGTGAGCAGGAGCAGTCGATGGGCCGTCGGGGGCATCATCGCGTTCCTCCAGGCCGGACGTCAGCCGGCCAGGTCGTGCGGCTCGTCGAGCACGTCGGGGCGGAAGGGGCGGGCGCGTTGGCGAATCCGGGCTGCGATATCGGCGCCACCGGCAGCGGACCGAGGATCGCTGGATCCGCCACCTGCAGGTCCACTCACTCGCCGCCAGAAGCGCGCCGGCAGGGCCACGGCGCCCACCGCCAGGCCGCCGAGCCAGAGCAGTCCACGCAGCAGCTTGCGCCGACCAGGTTCGTATTGGGGATTCGGTTCGCGTGGTTTCATCGCACGTCTCCCCAGCGGCCGTAAGGCGCCTGGTTGCACTTGGGACAGCGCCCCTGGGCATCCAACGCGTTGCGACCGACCGTGTAGCCGCGCCTGGCCACCAGCAGCGTGCCATCGTTGGGGCAGAAGGTGCTCTCCCCTTCACTGCCCGGTACGTTGCCCACGTAGACGAATTGCAGCCCCTCCGCCAGGGCGAGTTGTCGCATGCGCTGCAACGTCGACACGGGCGTCGGCGGCAGATTCTGCAACTTATGGCGCGGCGAAAAGCGCGACAGATGCAGCGGCGTGTCGCGGCCCAGTTCGCTGATGATCCAGCGGCACATGCGCCCGAACACGGCGTCGTCATCGTTCAAGGTCGGGATCACAAGGTGGGTCAATTCGAGCACCACCCCCATCTGCCGTGCCATGCTGATGAAGCGCAGCACAGGCGCCAATGACGCGTCGCAGATCTCGCGATACAAGCGGTCGTCGAAGAACTTCAGGTCGACGTTCGCCGCGTCGGCGACCGACAGCAGCTCTCGCGCGGGTGCCGCGTTGGCGTAGCCGGCGGTGACCAGCACGTTGTTCAATCCGCGGTCACGGGCCAGCCGCGCCGTGTCCACCGCGTACTCGAAGAAGACGATGGGATCGGAGTAGGTGTAGGCGATGGACGGGCAGCCGCGCAGCTGCGCCAACTCGACCACGTCCTTTGGCTGCATCTCCCAGGTGTCCACCTCTTCCGGGTTGCCCTGGCTGAGCTCCCAGTTCTGGCAGTTGCGGCAGTGCAGATTGCACCCCGCGGTGGCGATGCTGAAGATGCGCGTGCCCGGCAGAAAGTGGAAGAGCGGCTTCTTCTCGATGGGATCGATGTGCGCGGCGCTGGGGAATCCCCACGTGACGGCCCGGAGATCGCCGTCGAGATTGACGCGGATGCGGCACTCACCGCTCTGACCGGGCGCGATCCGGCACAACTTTGGGCAGATCTGGCACTCGATGGTCGCGCCTTGCGCCGCCATGTCGGTCCTCCAGTCCGCCGACTCGCACCAGCGGCGTGTCGGAACGGCCAGTGTACATCGATGGCGCTTGCAGGCGTAGCGGCTTGTGGTCGGGGCGCGCCGTTGTCCGCGGGTGACGACAGCGCACGACCTGCGCTAGGCTGGCGCTGCCCGCCCAACCAGGAGGACCCCCACCATGCACCGAGTTGAGTCCCGCGTAATGGTCGTCGCCACCGCCCTGATCGCCGTTCTGGCCCTGGCCCCCGACGCCAGCGCCCGCAACGTGGAAGGCTTCAATCTGCCCGACACGCTGCAGCTGGGCGGCCAGAGCCTGAAGCTGGTTGGCGCGGGCGTACGGACCAAGTGGTTCGTCAACGTGTACGTCATGGGCGTGTACCAGAAGTCGTCGGGCCGCAGCGCCTCGAAGCTGATCAACAGCAACGAGCCGAAGTACCTCTGGCTGCACATGATGCGTGGAATCGGCGGCGGCAAGATGCGCTCGGCCATCGACGACGGTCTGGAGGCCAACGCCTCGGACGAGGTCCGCGGTCGTCTCGCTTCGGATATCGGCAAGCTCAAGGCGGCGTTCCCGGGCAAGATCAAGAAGGGCCTGGACATCGGCTTCTGGTATCGGCCCGGCAAGGGCACCACCTTGCGCTTCAACGGTCGAGACAAGCTCAGCGTGGCCGGCAAGGACTTCATGAAGGCCCTCTGGTCCATCTGGTTTGGCCGTCGGCCGGCCGACAAGGGCCTCAAGAAGAGCATCACCAAGGGTTGACCGGTCTCGCCAGCGCGCACCCACGCGGCACCGGCTGATGCGGGTGCAGGTTCGCGTCATTGGCGGCGCCTGGAGTGCGGACTGCCCGCCGCCGCGTTATGCTGCGCTCCGGAGGCGGGATGACCACCAGCGCAGTCATCGAAGGCAAGAGCAGGGCGGACGCGCGCCTCGAGGAGCTGGTGCCGGTCGCCGGCGACGAGGGCCAGGAGTTGGTGGCGGCGCTGGCAGAGGTGGGCTTCGAGCAGCTTTCTGCCGCCCGCCGCACCGGCGAATTGCGCCTGGACCTGCGCTGCCAGATCGAGGACGTGGTGGCCACGGCGGTGATCCTGCCCCACGCCCCCGGCGGCAAGGCCTTTGTGCGTACGCGCCTCTTTGACATCGGCTATCTCTCGGAGGAGGGAGCGAATCCCTCGCGCCCCGTGCTGGCTGCCGTGCGGCGCCTGGGCAAGGTGTTGGAGCGCGCTGCGGTCGCACGTCCAGTGGTCGCCCTGCTGGCCGATCCCGATGCGCGTGTCGCCGGTCGCGGTATGCAGGCGCTGCGCGAGAGCGCACCCGCTGGCGACGACATCCACTTCGAAGCGGTCGAGGCACTGGCGGCTTTCGATGTGACCCGCTGCAACCGTCGGCCGGATGTGGCGCCCCGCCAGCTGGGCATCGGCGCGCTCATCGTTGTCCAGGGTGACGAATTGGTCGTGCACCGAGCACGTGGCCGGGTGGTCGACGGCGATGGTGTTCACACCACCCGCAACGTGCAGCGTCGGGCCCGCATCTGGCAGGACGGCGCCTGGCAGCATCTGCGCATGGTGGCGCGCTGCACCGACTGCAAGGTGCGCCATGAGTGCGCCGGTGTGTTCGAAGAGCGGGCCCCGGATCCCATGCCTGCGGCCGCCCTGGCCGAGCGACTGCGCACGTCCGACCTCGCCCGCGCCGGCCGACGAGTATTGGGCACAGCGGTCTTTCAGTCCTTCATCCAGTCGATGGCTGCCGACGTCGACGCGGACGATTCTGCGCCCCAGACTTCGCCTGCCCTGGTCGTGGTCGAGGCCGCGCAACTGACCGACCGTCAGGGAAGGGCTCGGCTTGCCAAAGCCATGTCCGCAGCCGGTGCGGACGCCCACATCCTGGTGGTCGGGCGCGGACCATTGGCCCTGGTCGGCGCTCCCGCGGAGGCCGACGGTTCGGCTGTCTCCCAAGTGCACGATCCCTTACACATCCGTCCCGCAGAGGTGGCCCGCGTGGCCCGCTCGCTGGGCGGCACACTGCTGGCCCTG
This sequence comes from uncultured Enterobacteriaceae bacterium, assembly GCA_964438735.1. Classification (GTDB taxonomy): domain Bacteria; phylum Myxococcota_A; class UBA9042; order UBA9042; family UBA9042; genus CAYTLW01. Next base: position 33,199 of record CAYTLW010000038.1, read on the forward strand.
CAGGATTATCGACTCGCTGGACGTGACGGCGCCGACCCCTGGTGGCTGCTGTATCGGCAACGTGGCCATGGACGACCCCTGCCCGTGCTGCAGCACATCACCATGGTCGCCAATCGGCGTTGCGTGACGGTGTGCCGTTACTGCGACCTGCCGCTGCGAATGAAAGACAGCATGACCCTCCGCGAGGCGCTCGCCGCCATCGAGGAGACGGCCGTGCTCGGCGCCGTAGCGCTGGAGTTCTTCGGTGGCGAAGTCACCCTGCGTGGGGACCTCTTCTCCATCCTGGCCTTTGCCCAGCGACTTGGCGTGCAAACGTTCGTGACCACCACGGGCGTTGGGCTGGATGACGCCGAATTGGATCGCATGGTCGCCGCCGGCATCAAGGACCTGTCCATCTCCGTGGACGCGCCCTCGGCTGAGGTGCACGATGACCTCAAGGGGCGCGAAGGCATGTTCGCTGCCGCCACCCGCGCCGCGAAGGAGTTGAAGGCGCGGGGCACCGACTGGGTCAGCTTCAACTCCGTGGTCACGCGCTTCAACTACCAGCTGTTGCCCGGCGTGGTCGAGCTGGCCGGCGAGCTGGGGCTCGACGGCTCGACCTTCTTCTTCTGCCAGCCACTGGCCGAGATCGGCAACGAGACCCCCCTGCTCAACGAGGAGGAGGTTTCGCAGTTGGTGAACGACATCCTGCCCCGCTGCCGAGAGATCGCCGCCAGGGTGAATGTGCAACTGGGCGTACGTCCCGCCATCGACCTGGAAGCCTGCAGTCACGAGCAGGTGGCCGCCCGTGTGGGCAGCGGCACCTACTGCCGCATCTTCGAGACCGACGAGCCGTGCAGCATCGCCAAACGCATCGTCGCCATTCATCCCGGCGGCGACGTGCGGCTGTGCAACCAGCCGGTGTTTCAGTTCAAGCCCGACCCCGTGGTCGGCAATCTGCGCGAGATGCACCTCGGCGAGGTCCTGCTCAGCGAACGTGCGGCCTGCTTCCGACGCGAGGCTGGTCGACTGCCCGATTGCCGCTTCTGCACTTTCGACCATCCGCTTCCGACCGGCGGCGACGAAGGAAAGCACACATGACGGTGGCCCTGCAGTCCGTCACCGCCACGACCCTGGGCGAGTCGGCTGCTGTGCTGGACACGTTGGCGGCCGTCGAGCCCCTGTTCTGGACACCATTCTACAATCGTGCGCGCCTCTATCGCGGTCGGCCTCGACCGGAGACGCCCGAGGTCATCGTCGACGTCACCAAGGACTGCCCCTTCGACTGCAGCTTCTGCTTCGCCTCGGAGACGCTGGATTCGGGCCGGCGGATGACCCCCGATCTCCTGCGCAGTCTCGCCACCGAACTGGCCGGCGTGCCCCGACTGACCCTGGTGGGCGGCGAGCCGTTGACCCATCCCCAGCTGCGCCAGGTGATGGCCATCCTGGCCGAGGCGCACCCCCAGATCGAGATCTACAGCAACGCGCTGGCCCTGCCGGACGACCCCCAAAAACGCGCCGACTGGCTTCGGGATCGGTTCGCAGATCTGCCGGCCCGTATCACTTTGACCGTCGCCGTCGATCGCTACCATCAGCAGCAATATGGCGCCCAGACCTATGCCGACAAGATCGACGCCATGCTGCAGTTGGCGAACGACCCCGAGTCGCCGGTCGACGTTCGCTTCAACGTGACGGCCGAGAACCTGTCCACGGCGGGCTACCTGGTTGTCGAACGCATCGAGCGTTGTCTGGAGGCGCTTCATCCGCCACTGCTGCACGCTTTTGCGGCCGCGTTGCGCAGTGGTCGCGCGGACCGGCTCTTCCAGTTCAATCCCATCGTGCGTCTGGGCCGCGCAGCCGACGCCGCGGGCGAATACCTGCAGGCCGAAGACGCCCTCTTCGAACCCCAGGTGGTCCTGGCCCCGACCGCCGATGATGGCGCCGAATTGCTGGCCAGCCTGCCGGCCACATGGATGCCCGAGCCGCCGGCGCTTCTGCGTCACGGCACGGTGGCCGGCGACCAACTGGCCGCTACGCTGCGCGCGTCCTTCGTGCACGAGCGCCTGGGCACGTGGCTGTTGCCCGCCCTGGCGCCGGCGTTCGACTGGCTGCACGCCGCCCGACACGGCAGGGCCGAAGCCGGATGGCTGGGCGAGCTGGCCGCCGGACGGCTCGCGCGGGCCACAAATCCACAACTGGCCGCGCTACAAGCCGCCATCGACGAGGACGATACCCAGGGCGCGGCCGGCATCCTGCGCGTCGCCGCCGCCGCCACCCTCGCCGCAGACTGGTCGCAGCACGCCGACGCCTGGATGGAACGCGTCGCCGACCGGCTGCACGCGCTCTGCCGTCCTGGACAGGGCTGGAGTCTCGCCCCTGAACGTCCCCATCGCCGCCTGATCGCGCCGGTCCTGCGCCGCTTCCTCGCCCGCCATCTCGCCGAGATGCCCGTGCAGGGCGAAGCGCTCGTCGCCTGTCTGGCCGACCTGGCCACGGCGGCCATCGCCGACGGTGCCTGGCCGGCCTATACCGGCTACCGGGAGCGCGAAGGCCTGATTACAGACCCGCCCGAATCCCCGCTGCCTTTGCGCGAGGTGCCGCTTGATATGGGCGTGGCCACGCCCTACTTCGGCGATGCGCTGGTTCACCCCAGGCTGGTGGGCAACCTCGCCGTGGACGCTGAGGGAGCCATCGAGTTTGAGCTGGACGGACTGGGCGCAGTGCCCCTGGGGGGCGAAGCCGAGGCAGACGTGGCGGTCGAAGGATTCCAGCACCTTCTCGGCCTGTTGATGTGGTGGTTGCCGGAGGACCTGGCGGAGACGCTTGATTGCCAGGCTCGTGACCGGTTGCAGGCGATCGAGGCGGCCTCCGCCAATGGGCCCCTGGCGGCCATCGTGGCGCGTCGCTGCCTGGATGTGCCGCCGATCGCGCCGCCGCCGCCCGCTGAGATCGGACGGTCTGACCTGGCGCGCCTGTTGCTTGGCAAGGCGCACGCTTCGCTGCTCTGAGGGCCTCGCGATTCGGCGACGTGCAGGTCGATTCACCGACGACGCGCCCGTCTCCGCGAGTCGGCTGGACGCCTCGGTATCTCGGCTCCGTTCAGGCTTTGCGACTATGGCGGGCCGACGCCGAAGAGTGGTAGCGCGGACCCTGTGGCCGGCTCGGGGAGCAACGCGGCGATGAGCGGCTTTTCCTCCGGGTGTTTGCCGGCGACCAGGAAGTCGTGCAACCGCTCCCGTCGTTTCGCGTCCAGCGGGTGCTGTCGCCAGAGCGTTGCGCCGATGGTATCCGGCGTCGATCCCGTTCGCGTATCCAGGGCCGCCCGGGTGACCTTGGCCGAGCGGCCGGAGAAGAAGTCCCGTGGCGCCAGGTACTCGACGCGCGGTTCGCGTTCGCGCAAATGTCCGTCGAAGCCGGCACAGAAGCGTTCGATGGTCTTCGGGCCGCAGAGCTGGCTCACCAGCAGGTCTTCGAGGCTGGTGGGGATGCTGCGCAGCTTGTGGCTGAAGAGTTCGGCCCGTACAGAGGGCGCGCCGAACGCCTGCTCCGCTGCGTGCAGGTCGATCCGGGGCGGTCCATCGATGCCCACCAGGGCCAGGTCGCCCACGTCCAGGCGGAACACCGCTACCTGGCCGAAGGAGGCGTGGAAGGTGCAGACGATGTCGGCCAGCACGTCGTCGGCCAGCTCGTAGACGTGGATCCACTGGACCATCACGCCGCCGGGCCGCAGCCGCGAGCGCACCCGTTCGAAGTGCTCGAGCGTGTACAGGTCGGCGATGCCGGCGACCCAGGGATTGGACGGCTCGGAGACCACCATGTCGTAGCTCGCCGGCGGCACGGATTGCAGCACATCGCGGGCGTCCGCGACGATCACCCGCAGGCGCTCGTTGGCCAGCACGTCGCCGTTGGATGGGGCGAACAGACGCGCGGCCTCGACCACGGCGGGCGATAGCTCGGCCGCCGTCACCATCGCCCCGGGATGGGAGACGGTGGCGGCCGCCGTCTGGCCTGTGCCCAGCCCGACGATGAACACGTCGCGGGCGTCTGGCCGGAAGAGGTAGCCAAGGTGGCCCAGCACCACCTGGGTGGCGACGTCGGCGTTGCTGCCGTCCGTCTTGCCATTGGTCCGGAAGATGAGGTTGCCGCCCGGGTAGAGCTCGACGGTGATGGTGGCGTCCTTGCCGTCTTCGCGGAACACGGTCTTGCCCGAGCGCACCGCCTTGACGTGCTTGTCCAGGTCGCCGGGCTTCGCCACCCGGGCGCGGAACAGGCCGCGCGGCAGCAGCGGCGCGTCGACGCCGAGCGTGCCAAGGGCCACGGCGCCAGCGACCAGCACCGCCAGCGTTGGCGCGAGACGACGGAGACCGAGGGGTCGCGGCAAGCACAGAATCGAGACCACCAGCGAGCCGCAGGCGCCCAGTAGCAGCACGCGCTCGATGCCGAACACGGGCATGAGGACGAAGCCCGTGGTCAGCGCGCCGAGCAGGTTGCCAGCGGTGTTGGCGCCCAGGATCCAGGCGGTGCCCCGATCGGCGCGTGTGCCGCCGGCGTGGGCACCCGCGAGCAGGGCCGGAAAGGCCGCGCCCAGCGCGATGGCGCTCGGCAGGTAGTGCAGCGCGGTCCAACCGCCGCCCAGGAGCAGCCAGGTGCCGTAGTTCTCCGGCTCGGCGGGCAGCCCGCTGCGCAGGGTCAGCAGCTCCATGGGCAAAGCGTCCAGGCGCAAGACCAGCGCCGTCGCCGCCACCGCAGCCAGCAACTGCGACACGGCCAGCACCGTCCAGGGCCGGTGGCCGCGCGACAGGCTGGCGCTGGCTACGGCGCTGCCGATCGAGATGCCCGCGATGACCACGAATAGCATCATTGCGAAGGCGTAGACGCTGGCGCCCAGGAGCAAGCTGCTCAGTCGGGTCCAGACCACCTCGGAGCCCAGGGTGACGAAACCAGTCAGGGCGGCGGCCCACAGCCAGGATGGGAGGCGGGCGATGGAGCCGTCCGCTGGCAGGTCCTGCGCCGGCGACGCTTGCTCGGCTGGCGCAGATTCTTCCTCGGCCCCTGTCATCTGCTCCGGCGTGAGGTCGCCCGATCGCGCCGGCAACGCCGTGCCGCGGAACGCCAGCCAGACGGCCGCAGCCACGCCCAGGTTGAGGGCTGCGGTGCCGCTCAACGGCCGTTCGACGCCGAAGTGCTCGATCAGCCAGAAGCCGGCGGCCAACGCACCTGCCGCGGCACCGGCGGCGTTGACCCAGTAGTATCGCGAGATCAGCGTCACCGCGCGCGCTGGCGCGGCCCGCTCCACGCACGCCGCCAGCACGGGTAACGTCGCGCCCATCAGCAACGCCAGGGGAAGGACCAGCAGCGCGGCGCAGCCGAGGCGCAGGCCGACGAACGCCATGGAAGTGGGCCCGAGTCCTGTGGCGAGGGCGGCATAGGCGGCAAAGAGCGGGTCGGCCAGCCAGGGCAGCGCCAGGGCCCACAACCCGATGCCCGCCTCCAACCCGGCCCAGGCGATCATCGGTTGTCGGACGCGCCCAAGCGGACCCGCCGCCAGCTTGCCGGCCAGCAGGGCACCGCCGGCCAGGCCGCCCAAGAAGGCGCTCAGGGTGATCGCCTGCGATGCGCCCGAGGAGCCCAGGTAGAGCGCCAGATAGCGACCCAACACCACCTCGTAGACCAATCCGGCGGCGCCGGTGAGCAACAGCAGAAGTGGGATGATGCGGTCGAGCATTCAGAACGTGGTTTTGCGTGGTCGAGGCAGGATCTTCACTGGGTGTCGCCACCAGGTGTCGCCAGCAGGTGGCGGGCCCACCATAACCGCGCTGAGCCATGATATGTACAGGCCCGTCACCCGATCGTCCGCGCGACCGGGTTCGAGGGGCCATGCGCGCGCTGAAACTGGCCGGCTTCTACGTGATTTTCGCTGTCGGTTTCGGCCTGCTCTGGCTCATTTCTGCCATCGACCGTATGCGCCCGCCCAAGTCTTTTCCACGGGATCCCGATCAGCTCGCCGACCGCAAGGACTGGCTCATTCGCACCCTGCAACAGGCGGATGTTTTGCCGGCGGATGGCGAAATCGGCCGCGTCGAGGTCCAGCGGATCAAGCAGGGCGAGGCCTTCCGTTCCCAGCTGGCCACGGTGAATGTGAACTGGCGACTGGGCGGCGTCAGCGAGCGACTGAGCTGCGTGGCCAAGTTTGCACCCTCGGGCGGCAGCCTGGCCAACCGCGCCATCTTCGTCCTGCAAGCCAATCATACCCGCGAAGTCGACCTGTATCGGAGCCTGGCCCCCGAGATCGCCCCGCGCGCATTCTACGGCCGCGCCGACCCGGCTACGGGCAATCTCTGTTTGCTTATGGAGCACCTGGACGAGGCGACCGAGTACGCCGAAACCGATGGCTGCCCGCCAGAAGCGGCGCATCTGGCGATGGCCTCGCTGGCCCGCCTGCACGCGGCGCACTGGCGCGGCGCCGACCCGACGCCAGGACCTCTGCCTTCCTTCCCGCCACCCCTGCCGCCGGTGGCCATCGACTTCTTCGTCTCGCTCGCTGGTGGTCAAGAACGCGCGATCATGCGGGACATCGCCAGCCGCTCCTGGCATCGCGGCAACGTGCCCCAGACGGTGATCCATGGCGACGCGCGGGTGGGCAACATGATGTTCACCGACGAGCGCGCCTGGCTGATCGACTGGCAGGCGGTGCGCTGGGGCCGGGCGGCTTTCGACTGTGCCTACTTCATGCTGCTGAGCCTGAGCGGCGAGGTGCGCGCGGCACATGGGCAGGCCCTGCTGGATACCTGGCATCGGACGCTGGTCGAGCGCGGGGTGACCGACTACGACCGCGCGGCGCTGGACGAGGACTTCCAGCACGCCGGCTTCCTGGTCTCGAGCCTGCTCTGGCTGCCCTTGCTGTCGGGTGAGTTGTCGCTGGATGAGAGCAATACCCGACGGGCGCTGGCCGGCGGACTGGTCTGGAATCGGCGCCTGTGTCGATTCTGGAGTGAGGTGGACGAGTCGTGGCTACAGCGCCATCACGGCATCGATCGAGCGACCCTGCATCGGGTATTGGAGCACAACCTGCGTCATCCGCCGCGTCTGAATCGCGGTGCCTCCCTGGTCGCCGATCACCTGCGCGCCACAAGCGGTTTCGACCACCTGCTGGACTGGTCTTCCTGAGTTCCTGGGGGACGCAGCTTTTGTCGACTCAGTCGCCGGTCCGCAGCACGGAGACAAACGCCTCCTGAGGGATCTGCACCGCGCCCACCAGCTTCATCTTGGCTTTGCCCTTCTTCTGCTTCTCGAGCAGTTTCCGCTTGCGCGAGATGTCGCCGCCGTAGCACTTGGCGGTGACGTCCTTGCGGAAGGCGTTGATGGTCGAGCGGGCGATGATTTTGCCGCCGATGGCGCCTTGAATCGGGATCTTGAACTGCTGGCGCGGGATCGACTCGGCGAGCTTGTCGCAGTAGTGCAGCGCTCGCTCGCGGGCTTTGCCCTCGAAGACCAGGTAGGCCAGGGCGTCGACCTTCTCCTTGTTGACCAGCACGTCGACCTTGACGATGTTGCTGCGTCGATAGTCCAGTTCGGTCCAGTCCAGCGATCCATAGCCGCGAGTGACCGTCTTGAGGCGGTCGTAGAAGTCAAATAGCACCTCGCCCAGGGGCATCTCGCTGAGCACCTCGACGCGGCCCACGGCCAGGTAGTTCACCGACAGCCCGTCGGCGCGGAACTGGTTGCACAGCTCCATGACCACGCCCATGTATCGCTCCGGCACCATGATCGAGGCGCGGATGTAGGGCTCGTCGACCGAGGCGATGTGGATGGGGTCAGGCCAGTAGCTGGGGTTGTCCACCTCGACCGCGGTCTCGTCCTTGAGGTGCACCTTGTAGAGCACCGAAGGCGCCGACAGGATCAGCGACATGCCGAACTCGCGCTGCAGCCGCTCCTGCACCACGTCCAGGTGCAGCAGGCCAAGGAAACCGCAGCGGAAGCCAAAACCCAGCGCGGCGGAGGAGTCCTTCTCGTAGATCAGCGACGGATCGTTCAGCGAGAGCTTTTCGAGCGCCGCGGTCAGGTCCTCGTAATCCTCGGAACTCATCGGATAGATGGACGAGAAGACCACCGGGTGGGCGTCCTTGTAGCCCTCGATGGGTTCGTCGCAAGGCTCGCTGACGTGGGTGATGGTGTCGCCGATCTTGATGCCCCGGATGTTCTTGATGCCGGAGATGACGTAGCCCACATCGCCGGCGCGCAGCTCGGCCTTCTTGGTGCGCTCGATCTGGTGCAGTCCCAGCTCTTCGACCTGCGAATCGCGCTCGGTGTGGATGAAGCGGATCTCGTCACCGGGGCGCATGACGCCGTCGCGGATGCGCACCATGAGCACCACGCCGCGATAGCGATCGTAATAGGCGTCGAAGACCAGGGCCTTGAGCGGCGCCTCGTCGTCGGCTTCGGGCGGCGGCAGGTGCTCGACAATGCCGGCGAGCACGTCGTCGATGCCGATGCCATCCTTGGCCGAGATGGGGATGGCGGCGAAGGGATCCAGGCCCAGGTCGGCGTCGATCTCCTCGCGGGCGCGTTCGACGTCGGCTGCCGGCAGGTCGATCTTGTTGATCACCGGCAGCAGCTCCAGGTCGTGTTCCAGGGCCAGGTAGAGGTTGGCCACGGTCTGCGCCTCGACGCCCTGGCTGGCGTCGACGATGATCACCGCACCCTCGCAGGACATGAGCGCGCGGCGGACTTCGTGGGAGAAGTCCACGTGGCCGGGGGTGTCGATCAGGTTGAGCTGATAGGTCTCGCCATCGGGGGCCTCGTAGGACAGCGTGATGGTGTTGGACTTGATCGTGATGCCGCGTTCGCGCTCGATGTCCATCGTGTCGAGCATCTGGTTGCGCTGTTCGCGCTCGTCGATGGCCTCGCAGACCTGGATGAGCCGATCGGCGAGCGTCGACTTGCCGTGGTCGATGTGGGCGATGATGCAGAAATTGCGGATCCGTTCCTTCATGGGGCGGAGCCTACAGCAAGTTCGCGGTCCCTCCTACAGCGCCACCTCCACGCTCAGGGTCTGCAGCACGATCGGGTCGTCCCACACCGGCAGCCGGTAGTCGAATTCGGCCACGCGCGGCTGCGGTAGCGGGCTGGCCACGTGTAACTCGACGCGGACCTGCAACCAGCTCGTCACCCGCAAGCCCAGACCCGCGTGCACACCGGGCAGGAAAACCAGCCGCTCCTGGCTGCCGACCTCGCCAGCGCCAGGTCCTCGCCCCCCGTCGCCGCCACGGCCACCGCCGCTGCCATGGCCACCGGTTGGCTGCGTCACGCTGCTGGCGTCTGGATCGCGCGGCGTCAGGCTGATCGCCGCCATGCCCAGGTCCACGCCGAGGGAGGGCCACAGCAAATCGCCGAACCAGGAGTCCGGCGTCCAGTTTGCGCTGGCGTACACGGACCAGTAGCGCACGTCCATGGTGCCGCCATCGAGGAAGACCTGACCCTTGCCCGATGGCAGACCAGGCAGGATGAGACGCAGCTCCGACTCCAGCCACGGCGCCCACTGCCGGGCCAAGGACAGGGCCAGGTTGGTGGAGCCGACGTGATTGGCGGTGGCGTCGTTATTGGCCAGGCCCAGGCGCAACGCCAGATGGCGATAGCGCGCCTGGCGGCCGATGACCGCTGGCGACCGGGAGGGGGCGGGCTTGCTCGGCGAACGCGTCGTTGGCGGCGCCGAGATCGGCGTCGGCGGTCGACTCAGGGCCGGCGCGGGTGGCGCAGGGGAGGTCGGCGGCAGGGCGGCGGGTAGCGGCATGGGCTCCGGCGGCGTTGCCGGTGCTTCAGCCAGCGGCAGGATGGCAGCTCGCAGACGCTCGGCGATCCGGATCGCCAGGCCCCGCTCGCCATCTCCCGGGCGGCGCCGGACCGGAGACGAGATCAGCCGACCCCGATCGTCCCGCCACCAGGTGCGCGCGGTCGTGCCCTCGCCGGAGACCATCACCACGGCGTGCGCGCCATGCCTGGCCATCAGCGCAGCCGGCGATGGTCCGGCGACGGCCCGATCGTCGATCACCGCCATGGTGCGAAGGCCGGCGGCCGCGCACTCGCCCAGTATTCGTGAGGCGACCGGACCTGCAGACACGTCGCTGACCACCAGCACTCCAGGGGCTGGAGCGGCGGTGGCCGATGACGGCGTCAGCCACGTGAGGGCCGCGCAGCACGCCACCACAGCGCCCCGTGCGCTCATGGCGCGCCTGCCGCAGCCGCGGAATTGCACGTCGACGCGGTCTCGCGAGCGAGGTTGGCGTGGGGGCCGGATGCATGCCTGACCATGTACTTTCTGGCGGCCGCGCAGGCGCCGGCGTGGTCGTCCGCTTTCAGCCTGGCCTCCAGGAGTCGCCCGGCGGCTTCTCGAGCCAGGGAACCGGTTGGACGCTCCACCAGATAGCGACCAAACCACGCCGCGGCGGCGTTGTAGTCGCGACGCTGATCGAAGGCCAGCTGGCCCAGCGCAAAGGCGGCGGCGGCGGCTTGCGTCGAACCGGGGGCACGCGAGCGCAGGTATACATAGAGCCGGGTCGCCCGGGACGAGTCTCGACTGAACCGGGCCGCATCGGCGACGACCAGCAGATCGGCGCGATCGGCTTGGGCCATCCAACGCTGCCATCCCACGCCTGCCGCTGCCGCCACCGCTTCATCGTAGCGGCCCGCCCGCGCCAGTTCGGCCGCCGGCGGGAGGGCGACCGGGGCGGGTTCAGGCTGGACATCGCCCGGCGGCGGTTCGCTGTGGGCCGCTGCCGAGCCTATCGCCGGCGCGGCCGGATCCGGCGCCTTCGAAGGCGGTGTTGGCGCGGGCTGCGATGGCGCGGCGCTGGCCCTGCGCATCTTCTTCATCAGTCGGCTCTTCGCCAGCCGCTCGCTGACAGCAGGCGCCACCACGGGCGGCTCTTCGGCAGCCACATCCGCACCAGCTGGACTCGTCGTCATCGGCCTGGCCGTCGCCAGATCCGGTGCCGCCAGAACCGGTGCTGCCAGAGCCGGTGCCGCCAGATCCGGTGCCGCCAGTTTCGCCGCCGCCGGTCTCGCCGCCGGCGCCTTGTCCTTGGGCGTATCCGGCCGGGTCGACTCATGCGATCCGTCGGCCTTGACCACGCGCACCCGCTCCTGTCCGAGCCACACCGTCACCGATTCGCCGGCTTCCACCAGGCGGGTACCGATCGCCGGGCCGACAATGCGCACCTTGCCGCGCTTCAACGACAGGGCGAAGCGCTCATCACCTGGATCCCAGGCCACCTCGAATCGTGTGCCCAGGACGTGAACCTGGAAGGGGCCGGCGTCGAAGCGCCAGCGTGTGCGAGGCTTCGGGACTACGTGCACCGCCAATGTGCCGCGCCGCAGGGCCACACGGGCGCCGTTGGGCAGCACCTCCAGGACCCGCGCGGCCGCGTGGTCTTTCAACGCCACCTCGCTGCCATCGGAAAAAGCCAGCACGGTCGGCTTGCGGCCCTCGCTGGCCAGCGCCATCCGCGGCGTGCCGGGCTGTCCGTCGACCTGGAAACCTAGCGGGGGCTCGGCATCGGGCCAGGCCAACAACGCCACCAGCGCCGCCGCAGCCGCCAGCGCCGGACCGGCCCAGACCCATCGGCTGAGCGCGCGCCGATCTCGCGGCGCCGGCCTCAGCAAACGTCCCCGCACCTCGCGCAGGTCGTCGCGACTCGAGAGCATGTCGCCGTGCGCCTGGTCGATCTCGTGGCCCAGGGCAGCGGCACCCGCGCTCGATCCCCCCACCAGTCGCGCGCGCGTCTCGGCCAGGGTGTTGTCCTGACGTGGGTCGGCCCGGTGGAGGTCGTCCACCACTCGACCCAGCTCGCGGAGGCGGTTCACCGATTCGACCATCGGCTCCCCTGGGCGATCCAACTGTGCAGGGCCGGATGGCGCCTGGCGTGGTGAACGAATCGTTTCTCGGCGCGACTCAGGCGACGCTTGCACGTGGCCAGCGAGACCTCGCAGGCTTCGGCGACCTCGACCAGCGTCATGCCCTGGATGAAGCGCAGCGCGAAGGGCACCCGCAGGTCGGCCGGCAGGCGCTCCAGGACCGTATACGTGGCGCGGAGCGCTTCGCGCACCTCGTGCGGCGCCTCGGGCTGGCTGGCCTCGGGCATGTCGTGCGGCGACAGGAAGCGCAGCCACCTCCGCCGGACACGAGATCGGATGCAACCGCGGGCGGTGTAGACCGCGATGGCGGTCAGCCAGGGCTTGAGCCGGTTGCCATCCCGCAGATCTTCGACGTTGCTCAGGGCACGGGCGAAGACCTCGTGCAGCAGGTCCGGCAATTCGCTGTCGATGCCCAGCACGTTGGCCAATACGCGATGCACGTGGCGACCGTAGCGGTCGAAGAGTGCGGCAGGCGCGCCCGGATGGCCCTGGACCAGGGCGGCGTGCAGGGCAGCGTCATCGCCCACAAAGCCGAGTACGTGCACCGACGCCGCCTTGGGGGCTGGGGAGGTGGAGCTGGCTGTTGGGGCGAGCGGCTTCATGAATGTTGTGTGTCTGCGGCGCTTCCGATCGGCTCAACTTTCTTCGCCAGCGGCGACCTCGGAGCCTGCAGCGTCTCGAATGATGCCCGATTCTCGCCCGATTGTCGCGCACTTCGGAGAAACTTGAGCCATTGTCCTCGGCGCCGGGCACTTCCCCTTTTGAACCCAGATGGTCCCGGGATGGGGCCGAGGAGAACGCAGCATGAACCACCCCAAACAGACCCGGAATCTCAGCCTCAGCGTGGCCCCCGCCATGTTCGCCATGTTGGTCTTCGCCGGCGCCCAGGTGGGCTGCTGCGGCGAGGACTTCGAAGGATTCGGTCGCGGCGACGGCGAGTGGGGAGAGAACACCAAGACCCCCAACGCCTGGGCGGAGGACGACGGCCACAAGGGCCCCAAGCACGGCAAGAAGAGCCGCAAGGGCGAGGCCAGCAGCAAGACGACCACCCCGGACGGCGGCGAAGAGGGGGCCGATCAGCCCGGACAGGGCGGGGGAGGAGGCGCCGACAACAAGGGCGGAGATGATGGCGACGGCGGCACGAAGTGGACCTGTGCCGAGCTCTCCTTCTCCGGTGGTACCTGCAAGGGCCAGGTGGCCTGGAAGTCACTCGCCGAGTCAGCCTGCGATCTCGAGGGTTCCGTGCTGGTGTCCTACAAGCCCGGCGAGACTTGCGATGGCGGCGCCCTGGCTGTGACCTTCACCTGCTGCGGTCAGGTGTCTGACGCCTCGCCCGGCAGCGGCGACGACAACGCTGGCGGCGAGGCAGGGAGCGGCGGCGGCGCGGTCGGCAGCGGCGGCGGAAGCGACAGCGGTGGCAGCGACAGCGGTGGCAGCGCCGGAGGCGGCAGCAGCGACGACGGCGACCACGACGACACGTCCAGCTGTCCCTGATCCGGAGGCGATCCCTCAGGGGCGGTCTGGCGGCGGGGAAGGTGCTACCCTCCCCAATCCGCCGGCCGCCCCGCCCGGCTTCGGCCCCTGGGGCGCCCCAACGAGGAGAGGCCCGTGATCCGCCCCCAACAGGTGCCGCCGATTCGCTCGCTGCCCGTCTGCCTGCTCGCCCTGTGCATCGTCATCCCCTCGGTCGGCTGCGATGCCGGACACGCCACCTGGGACGATCCGCCGGCCATGCAGATCGACACCACGCATACATTCCACGCCACCATCGCCACGGCGCACGGCGACATGCGGCTGGAGCTCTTCGCCGCCGACGTGCCCATTACGGTCAACAACTTCGTCTTCCTGGCCCGGCAGGGCTTCTACGATGGCGTGACCTTCCACCGGGTGCTCAAGGACTTCATGGCCCAGGGCGGCGACCCCACCGGCAGCGGCAACGGCGGCCCGGGCTACGAATTCGACGACGAGATCACCTCCCATAAACACCACACCCACACCCTGTCCATGGCCAACAGCGGGCCCGACTCCAACGGCAGCCAGTTCTTCATCACCTACAAGGCCACACCGCATCTCGATGGCAAGCACTCGGTCTTCGGCAAGCTCGTGCAAGGAGAGGCGGCGCTGAATGCGCTGGAGGTTGGCACCGTCATGACCGGTGTCACCATCGAAGAGGGCGACTGACATGGCCCATCGACACCTCGCGCTCCTGGCCGCCACCGCGATGGTCGGCCTCATCTGCGGCACTTCGACGCCCGCATGCGCTCGCCGGGCGCCGCCGCCGCCAGATTTCGCCCAGGGCGCACCCGTGACCGTCCTACACGTCATCGATGGCGATACAGCCTGGTTCCAACTGGCCGACGGGCGTCGATTGAAGGGCCGATTTGCTGGCATCAACGCGCCCGAATGCCACAAGCGACAGGTTCGCAAGCGCGGATTCCGTAGCGCTGGCTGCGATCGCGACAAGGAGCTCTTTGGCCTGCAGAGCGCGCGCATCATGAAGCGCCTGATGGCGTCGGGTCCCGTGCGGCTGCATTGCGATCGCAAGCGCAACGGCAAGTGCAAGACCGGCGGTCACGGCCGGGCGTTGGTCCGCGTCACGGTCGATGGCAAGGACGTGGCTGCCGGCATGGTCCGCGCCGGCGCGGCGTGGCCGTTCACGAAATATCCCGACAAGAACCGCCGCAAACTCTGCCAGATCGAGGCCAAGGCCAGGCGGGCCGGCGCCGGCATGTGGCGCTTCGGTTTCGATCGAGTCCGGGCCGCGATGCTGCCAAAGACCCGACGCTGGTACGCAAAACACACCGCCGCTTGCGCGAAGTAGCACTCCCCCGCAACATCCCCGGCCTCGACAGGGGGTGGACATGCACGCATTGATCACCGGCGCCTCGTCCGGCCTGGGCGACGGCTTCGCCAGGCATTTCGCAGAGCAGGGCTGGTCGCTCAGCCTGGCCGCGCGGCGCCTGGAGCGGCTGGAGGCGCTGGCCGGCGAGCTGGACGCCCCAACCTTCGTCCGCGTGACCGACCTGGCCGACATGCAACATTGTCGGGCCCTGGTGGACGACGTGGTCGCCGCCTTGGGGCCCGTGGACGTGCTCATCAACAACGCCGGAATTCAATACGTCGAGCCGACGGTCGGCGTGTCGCCGGAGCGCATCCAGCACATGATGACTTTGAACGTCACCAGCCCCATGGCGCTGATCCACCACGTCCTGCCCGCCATGCTCGAGCGCGGCGCCGGGACCATCGTCAACATCGCCAGCATGGCGGCGCTCACCAATACGCCGGGCATGTGTCACTACAACGGCAGCAAGTCAGCGCTGGCGGCCTG